>DGAQ01000017.1:0-1262 GCA_002382445.1 Porticoccaceae bacterium UBA4026
AGTGCGGCTGTCACCGCTAGGCGCTGAATGGGGCGAAGTTTAGTACTAGATTCTTTGATTTTACGAGCTATACGCCCTTCGAGGTAATCAAGACTATAGTTACGCTCTTTGCACAAGGTCTCATTGTAGAGTTCGTGCTCACGTCTATGAATGCCTTCTTGACCGCAAAAATGTCGAATTTCCCTCTGTAGTTTGGGATCAGTAATCTTGACTGCATAGTGACGCACACTATCGATGAATGATTGTTCGCCGAGTGGAAAAGTAATAGACATCGCGTTAAACCAAGCTGTCTTGAACGGATGGTTGTCGTACCAATCCCTGCCCAGACTGTCGGTCAGTTCGTGCTTTTTGTTGCGCAACTGGATAGAGATCTCTGCTGGCGTGTATGATTCTTGCTTCATGGACTCATCCTAATTTACTCGGCCATTACTCTAAAGCTTATCTCAACAATAGTCTACAAGAGGTCATCGACTGTCCATCATCTCTTTTGCACGTTGCCGGAGTGCAAATTTTTGCACTTTACCTGTGGAGGTTTTTGGTATGACTTCAAAAACGAAATGACCGGGGACTTTAAATCCTGCTAAGTGTTTTCGGCACCAGTCTTTAAGATCTGCTTCTGTGGATTGGCTGTTAGGATCGAGTTCGACAAAGGCGCAGGGTGTCTCACCCCACTTTTTATCCGGCATTGCTACTACGGCTGCGGTGACCACATCATTGTATTTATAAAGTACCTCTTCTATCTCAATGGATGAGATATTTTCACCGCCCGAGATAATAATGTCCTTTGAGCGATCTTTAAGCTGGATATAACCGTCGGGATGCACAACGGCCAAATCGCCTGAATGAAACCACCCTCCCTCAAAGGATTGATCATTGGCCTCTTTATTTTTCAAATAACCCTTCATTACTACATTGCCCCTAAACATTACCTCTCCTAGAGTTTCACTGTCTCGAGGTACTGGCAGCATGGTTTTAGGATCTAGAACGTCGAGATTTTCAAGGGCATGATAGCGCACACCCTGTCGAGATTTTAAGCTAGCTTGCTCAGGACCGGGAAGCTGGTCCCACTGCTTATGCCAGTCATTGACGACTGCAGGACCGTATACTTCGGTAAGGCCGTAGAGATGGGTGACATTAAATCCAGCATCACGCATATTGGCCAATACTTTTTCAGGAGGGGGTGCGGCAGCGGTAAAGAAATTCACAATATCTGGCAATTCAGGGCGGTCAATCGGGTCTGTGGCTAACATCGTCGACATAAC
>DGAQ01000017.1:1409-47026 GCA_002382445.1 Porticoccaceae bacterium UBA4026
ACATCGTCGACATAACCACCGGTGCACCGCATAAAAGAGTGACCTGATGTTGCTTTAAGGCGGCCCAGATAGCATCGGCACGCACTTCTCGCAAACACACTTGAGTGCCACTGACCGCTGTCATAGCCCAAGGAAAACACCACCCATTGCAGTGAAACATGGGCAAGGTCCAGAGATAAACACTGTGCTTCGCAAGAGAGGTGGTAATGATACTGCTTTGAGCTAACAGGGAGGCGCCACGATGATGATAGACAACGCCTTTGGGGTCGCCGGTAGTCCCTGAAGTATAGTTGACGCTAATGGCATCCCACTCATCATTGGGCATCAGCCAAGTAAAATTGGGATCGCCTTGGGCGAGAATCTTCTCGTAATCAAATTCACCTAGAGGTTGACCGGTTTGAGAAAATTCAGGATCATCATAATCAATGGTGAGTGGTTTTACACTGCATAGCTTGAGTGCATCCTTAATGGTGTCAGAGAAAGCCAGATCGGTAATGAGTACTTTGCATTCGGCATGATCTAGCTGCATCGCAATAACGCGGGCATCTAGCCGAGTGTTCATAGAATGCAACACTGCCCCGCACATAGGCACCGCGTAGTGAGCTTCAAGCATAGCTGGCGTATTAGCCAGCATGACTGACACGGTATCACCGCGGCGAACGCCCTGCGCGGTAAGAGCAGAGGCAAGCTGGCGGCAACGCGAGTAAAACTGGCGGTAGTTAATTTGAGCATTACCATGAATCACTGCGATGTTCTCAGGGAACACCGCAGCAGCCCGCTCCAAAAAGGTTAGTGGTGTCAGAGGCTGGAAGTTGGCCTGATTACGGCCGAGATTCTGATCGTAAATACTGGACATTGTTAGGCTACCTGTCTTGCCATTTTGGGCTGCGTTTTTCGATGAAAGCGGAAACGCCTTCTTTAGCGTCAAGCTTGAGCATATTGTCCACCATAATCTGAGAGGTATAGGCGTATGCGCTGTTAAGCTCCATAGGTTGTTGCTGATAAAATGCAGTTTTGCCCATTGCCACCGTCATGGTGGACTTGCTAGCAATCTTCGCCGCAATCGCCATCGTCTCTTCGGTCAACTGAGTCGGTTCTACGGTTCGATTAATTAAGCCAATTTGCTCGGCTCTAGTTGCGCTGATCATATCACCCGTGAGCAACATTTCCATAGCGTGCTTGTTCGATACATTGCGCGATAGGGCAACCATTGGCGTAGAGCAAAACAGACCGATATTAACCCCTGGGGTAGCAAATTTTGCAGTGTCGGCGGCAACAGCCAGGTCGCAACTAGCGACCAATTGGCAGCCTGCCGCGGTTGCAACGCCCGCTATTTCTGCGATGACTGGTTTAGGATTATTGACGATGGCTTGCATTACATTAGCGCAGCTAGAAAACAGGGCAGTAAAATAAGCCTGCCCACCGTCTGCTGCGCTGCGCTTGGCACTAATCTCCTTTAGATCATGGCCGGCACAAAAAGCTGGACCTAGTGCGGCTAATACGACGACTCTCACGTCGGGGTTGTTAGCCGCCTCACCTAGCGCTTCACCTAGAGTTTTAAGCATTGTTTCGGACAGTGCATTACGGCGCTTTTCGTCACACAGGGTTAGTCGTAAAACACCTTGATTATTGAGTTCGCTAAGTAAAATATCTTTTGTCGCAGTCATCGGGTTACCGTTTTAGTAATCTTAGGACAGAACATTTGTCCAGTAGGGTTTCTCTAATTCTAGCTTCGGACAGCGGTTCATGACAACCTTAAGACCAACTTTAACCGCTTTATCGCGCGCCTCAACGTTAATAACCTCGAGTTGCATCCACACCACTTTCGCTCCAATTGCGATTGCATCCTCGGTGATAGCCAGCGCAGCATCTGATGAACGAAAGATATCCACCATGTCAATGCTATGGGGAATGTCGGTCAGTGCAGCGTAACAGCGCTGACCTAAAATACTATTACCCGCCTCGAAAGGGTTTACAGGGTACACCTCATAACCGGCTTCGAGTAAAGCCACCATCGTTTGATAGCTGTCGCGTGCAGGTTTGGCGCTAGCACCGACCAAGGCGATGGTTTTAACATCGGTGAGTATCTGCTTCAGGTAAGCCTCTGGGTATTGGTCGTGGTTCATCAGCACACCTATGATCTTTAGTTAGGCGCTCTTTAGCGCAGCTAAGCTCTTTTTGGGGTCATAAAACGGTTTTTCAACAACTTTAGCACTGCGACGTGCCATTGGGGTGACTATCTCAGTTTCGGTACCCAGTTCGCTGTATTCGATACTCACCATGGCTAGGGCTATGTTGGCATCAAGACGCGGCGAGTAAACTGCAGAGGTGACCACCCCCACCTGCTCGCCCCCATGCATAATAGGCCAGAACTCATTATTAGATCCGGTGATAGGCTCGCCGCCAATCAATAGTCCTACTTGCCTGCGCTGAACCCCGGCCGCGGCAATCTCTTTTAATGCAGCCTTACCGACAAAATCAGCATCCATGTCTAAATCAACTAAGCGACCTAAGCCCAATTCATAGGGGTTAGTGTGACTGTCCATATCGGCATGGTAAGACAGCATACCTGCTTCAATGCGCCTTATGGTTGAGGTGTGCCCCGGCTGCAGGCCATACGCCTCACCAGCGGCCATTAGGCGTTCCCATAACTCATCGCCGCGACTGCCATCACGCAGGTAGATCTCATAGCCCAATTCACTGGACCAGCCCGTACGTGAAATAATTAGCGGTATACCCTCTAGCTCAAATTCTACAAACCAATAATAGCGAAGGTCATTGATCTTATCCCCAAACACCGACTGCATAATTTCACGCGACCGAGGGCCCTGCAACTGCAGTGGCGACACGTCGGGCTCACACACCTTTACATCTAAACCCGAATTAACCGCCAAACCCTGGGCCCACAACAAAATATCGCTGTCAGCCAGAGACAACCAAAAGTGGTTCTCAGCCAACCGCAGTAAGATAGGGTCGTTAAGCACGCCGCCATCCGCATTGGTAATGAGCACATACTTGCACTGGCCCACGGCACAGGTAGACAGATTGCGCGGTGTTAAAAACTGCACAAAGGCGGCGGCATCAGGCCCGGTTATCTCTACCTGACGCTCTACCGCCACATCACTGAGTGTCGCCGCGGTTACTAAGTTCCAAAAGTTTTGCTCCGGATCACCAAAATCGCGAGGAATATACATGTGGTTATATACTGAAAACGCGGTAGCGCCCCAGCGCACAGTGGCATCAAAATACGGTGATTTACGAATTTGTGTGCCAAAGCCAAACGACTTGGGCGGATCATTCGCAGCTACAGTAGTGACGGGCACTACAGCGGTATCAATTCCATGGTCTAGTGACATAGTTTTTACTCTAAATGTTCGTTGTCTAATTTTTGCGCATTGTGTTCTCAAAAATATAAATAGGCTTCTAAATTGACGACAAAAACGTATTCTACGGCGACAGAATCCAAGCCTTTATAGCAGCGTAAATGGTATGTATTTAATGACTTTCATAGTCTGCGGTGATCGTAATTATTTATTCAATATGTGACGTAGTTATACAATTGCCAAAATTAAAAATATTACACTCTCATGCAAGAAGCGATATAACAGGAAAGATTAAGCCAAGGAACAAGGATGTTCTGGTGTGGTTCACCAGCGGCTTTAACGAACCAATTCGATCATTACTCCACAGGCCCCTTTTTTACTCTTGACTGCGTTACTATGGGCGCTACCTTTTATCGTCATTCTTTTATACGTCTATCGTTTTCGCGGTTATAATTAGCGACTAAAATAAGGTGATCTATGCCGCTAGGATGTTTTGTACTCTCAAATACTGCTCTAGATCATTTATAAAAGTAACTAGCTTCGGATTAATATAATGACTTATGCGGTAAAGGAAATTTTTTACTCTCTGCAAGGCGAGGGTGCCCATGCGGGTAGGCCAGCTATATTTTGTCGCTTTTCAGGGTGTAACCTTTGGAGTGGGCAGGAGAAACATCGAGCCAATGCGATATGCCAGTTTTGTGATACAGACTTTGTTGGAACCAATGGCGATGGGGGTGGCAGTTTTACGTCGACAACGTCACTGGTGGCACAGGTAAAATCATATTGGCCCCAGAGTATTTCAGATCAAACTCACCCTTACGTTGTCTGTACTGGTGGTGAACCATTATTGCAGCTAGATACCGATCTAATTGAGGCTTTTCATGCTGAGGGTATGGAGGTGGCGATTGAAACCAATGGTACCTTACCTGTGCCCAAGGGAGTCGATTGGGTTTGTGTTAGTCCTAAGTCGGGCTCGACATTACTGGTCGAGGAAGGTGACGAGATTAAATTAGTCTACCCCCAACAAGGGCATCATCCCTCTGATTTTGTGCACCTAAAATTCAACCACTTCTTCTTACAACCTATGTTTGATGACCAAGAAAATAATAATCTCGAAACGACAGTTGAATATTGCCTATCTCATCCTCGTTGGAGTTTGAGTTTACAAACTCACAAGTTATTGGGCTTACCCTAGCCGCCGAGTATCAAGCCGGCTCACTAAATAATTATAAGACCTGGTAGGTGATTGCCAATGTGCCGACGACAAAGCAATAGTAAGAAAAGTAGACTAGCTGGGCGTTACGAACTAGCTTTATCATCCATTGACAGGCGAGCATTCCGGTGAGAAATGCAGCAATAAATCCAGCAATAAGCACGCCTAACTGATCTTCATTTATGTGGATACCTCCATCCATTAGATCTTTCGCAATTTTACCCAGTATCAAGGGCACTACCATTAAGAAGGAAAAGCTCGCTGCTTTGCTGCGATCAACACCTAATAGCACGGAGGTGGAAATAGTCGCGCCAGAACGAGAGATGCCGGGAAGGATAGCAATCGCTTGGGACACGCCGATGATAGCGGCGTGAAAAAAACTGACATCCTTGCTAGTATTTTTTGATCGGTCCGCAATCATAAGCAACAAACCTGTAACCCAAAGCATAAGACCAACTAACAAGATTTGTCGATCAAAAAGGTTTTCTATTTCATCAGCGAACAAGACACCAATGACGGCGGCCGGAATCATACTGAGTAATATTTTGACTGAAAACCTAAATTCGTCATTATTCTTTCGTTGCCAAAGGCCTAAGGCGATACGCTTGACTTCACTTTTGTAAACAACCAGAGTAGCTAGCGCTGTCGCGAAGTGCACTACCACTGTAAACATCATGCTTTCTTGGGGCAGGCTGGTATCGCCGAGGATCGCTTTACCCAATTCTAAGTGACCACTACTGCTGACCGGCAAGAATTCAGTGAGCCCTTGAACAATACCAAGGATAATAGCTTCTAAAAGGGACAATTACGTACTCCAACAACATGTTTTGTGATTTGTTTTTTTTCAATCATTAGCGGCGTCATAGTAAACCGTATAAAAGCACTATACCATTATGGTTGGCGTGGTATTACTCATACCGAAGGGCATCAATAGGATCAAGATTGGCGGCCTTCGCAGCTGGAATAATACCGAAAATCAAACCAATTCCTGCACTAAAGCCAAAGGATAAAATAATGGCCCAGGCGGGAACTGTTGCCGCTGGTAAGCCGGTTAAAGTACTAATTAAAGATCCGGCACCGAAACCTAATATCAGACCTATTAGACCGCCGAGAAGACAGAGGAAAACAGCCTCGATTAAAAACTGTAGCAAAATATCAAATCGCGTCGCACCCAAGGCTTTTTGAATGCCGATCTCTCGAGTACGTTCGGTGACTGATACCAACATAATATTCATAATACCAATGCCGCCGACCAGTAATGAGATCCCGACGATTCCACCCAAAACCAGAGTGGTACTGCCCACAATAGCATCAAAGGTGTCGAGCATTTGATCAGCTGTAGCGATCTCAAAATCATCGGCAGCATCTTTACTGAGCCTGTGATTGCGGCGTAATAAATTCTTAATGTGCTGTTTTACTTGCTCTAACTGTGACGGCTCGTTAATTTGAAGGCTAATCGTGATATCAGGTTCTTGTGCCCCGCCTAAGAGTGCCTTGGTGGTACTAAATGGCAGTAAAATGAAGTCATCTTGGTCAAAACCAAATAATTTTCCGCGCTTTTCAGCAATGCCAATGACTTTAAACCACTCACCCGATACACCAACATGCTGCCCGATAGGGTCCCCTTTGATGTCTAGCTTAGATATTATAGATGGACCTAGCACAGCGACACGCCGACGACTGTTGTCGTCGCTAAGGTTAAAAAATCGGCCACGTTCAGGATAAACAGTATTTAATTTTTGATAAGTCGACGCTGTGCCGACTATCATCGAGCTAGACGATTGCCCTCTATAGGTAATTAGCGCATTAGAGCCCCACATTCTAACCGTGGGGGTGACATTACTAATGCCGGGCACCCTATATTTTATTTCAAGATAATCATCGTAGGTTAGTTTAGCCCGAACTCCCTGAAGTCTTTCTTCTCGTGGTGTATAAGATTCGATGTTGATTACATTGGTGCCCATACCGTCAAATTGCTGGGTTATGTTGGCGCTAAAACCTTGGACAACAGAGACCACTGCAATGACTGAGGCGACACCGATAATAATGCCTAAGGTAGTTAAAAAGCTCCGAAAACCATGGGCAAAAATAGAATGCGCAGCGGAACGTGTCCCTTCAATAATTTTGAACTTTAAGTTAGACATGGGCAACCGCTTCTGAAGAGGACAGTTTAGCCGACACTTGATTGATATGGTCAGACATTAGATGACCATCTTTCAGGGTAATTACTCTATGGCAACGTTCTGCAATTTCATGTTCGTGGGTGACGACAATCAGTGTTTGCCCATTGCCATGTAATTTGTCAAATAGAGCCATTATTTCGGTGGTAGTTGAGGAGTCTAGGTTGCCGGTAGGTTCGTCCGCTAATAAAATTGCAGGCTCAGTCACTAGCGCTCTAGCAATAGCAACGCGTTGTCGTTGACCGCCAGACAGTTGGTTAGGTACATGGGCCATACGGTCTTGCAAACTGACCATTTCCAATGCATCTTGGGCTCGTCGCTTACGTTCAGCGACGGCTATGCCTCTATAGATTAGCGGTTGCATCACGTTTTGTAACGCTGTTGCTCTAGGTAGTAAGTTAAAATTTTGAAAAATAAATCCAATTTCTCGATTGCGAATACCGGCTAGGGCGGTTTCATTAAGCGTTGCCACGTCAGTGCCCTTGAGTTTGTATTCTCCAGCAGTTGGGTAATCAAGACAACCAAGCAGATTCATTAAGGTTGATTTTCCTGACCCCGAAGAGCCGACAATGGCGATATAATCATTCAAATATATGTCCAGGTCAATGCCCTCTAGGGCGTAAAAACCCTCACTACCCATCATGTAGTGTTTAGCAATGTTCCTTAACTCAATAATAGTTTGCTTAGACATTAGGCAGCCTTTTTCTCGATTTCTTTGACCGACTCGCCTTCTTTAAGTTTACTCAGTGCTCTGGCTGGCCCGATAATGACTTTGTCATCCACCGCCAGTCCCGAGGTTATTTCCTGTAAACGGTCATTGGAGATGCCTAACTCAACATCTCGTTTGACTGCTTTGCCATCAACCAGCAAGAAAACGTGGCTCGTCGAGCTTAGGCTGTTCGAGGCGCCAATGGTTATAGATTCGGAGTCTCGCTCTGCGTCGACGTCTGAGGATTCATTGTCGGCATCCTCGAATACGATTGATTCAATAGGGACAGCAATGGTTTTACCTTTAATTTTTGTAAAAATTTCTGCTCTGCAGCTCATACCCGGGCGGACATCAATGTCCTCTTCCGCAGTATTAAGTAGAATTTTTACCGTAAAACTGAGCCCTTGCCGGTAGCTAGACCGTTTTGCCGAGGTTGCTATACTCTGTACGCTGCCTTTTAACGCCTGGTCAGGATAGGCCACGGCAAAAACATCAGCGTCTTGATCTATCTCGATATTGGCTATATCGGCCTCATCGACTAACACTTCGACTAAAATAGAGGAGGGGTCAGCAACAGTAATAAGGTTAGATCCGGCTATGTTAGTGGTACCACTGATGGCAGTTTCCCCAAGTTTTATATCCACCGAAGTAGCAATCCCGTCGATAGGGGATCGAAACACGGTTTTTTCGAGGCGGTCCATCGCTTTATCTAAGGTCGCCTGAGCTTGAGTTAAGGATTCTTGTCGAGAGCGTAGGTCAATCTTTGCTAGGGCATACTGGTTGTCGAGTAACTCGAAGGCATCCTGACCAATCATCTTTCGCTCGTAAAGGTTGAGATTTCTTTTCCATGTCGAGGAGATGTTCTTAAGCTCTTGTTTTTGCCGCTCAATGGCGATGGTTTGAAGCCTTACATAGGCTTCTTGCTGCTCAACATCGGCATTAAAAGTGCGCGGATCAAGTCGCATTAGTACCTGATTTTTACTAACGGTATCGCCTTCTTGCACGAGCATTTCACTGACACGTCCAATCACCTCTGAGCGCAGTTCTATTTGCTCTTTATAGATAAGGGTGCCAGAGGCCAAAATTGAACTTTTAATCTCTTCAATTTTTGCCAGCTCTACATTCACCGATACCTCAGCAGAACTGCCACTTTGTTTGAAATAAGCGATAGCCACCAGAGCGATTACCACTCCAACAATAATCAAATTCTTTTTCATAGAGCCGTTATTTCCCCTGACTAAAGTTATTACTATATTTTGTAGCGTTAAGACGTTATGACACGCAATTTAGATTCAGTATTCACAACATTAGAATATTTAATTTATCCTGAAAAGCCGATATAAATAGCCCAGATAGCATAGATCACCAGCGAAGGAGCTACGGCAATCATGAAAGTTTTTTTGGAAGGTATATTTAGCCAAGAGCTCAGTCCAATGGTACCCAATGCAATACTCCAAAGGCTAAACAGGTTGAGACTGCCCGCAAAGCTATACCAAACGCTGGATGACTCAGCTAAAAATCTCAGGCTAGTCGGCGAAAGATCTTCCAGTGACACCATACCTTCATTGGAAAACGCAATTACTAGGGCGCCAAGGAAGTATGACACAACTATAGGCATACTCACCCACCAACTAAAGCCATACCAGGCACCATAGGTCAGTTCGTTGGGGCTTGAGACTTTGGTTGTCAAATAAAAGTAGACTGCCATAATCGCATTGATCACGATAATGCCAATTGCACCACCGAGAGTTGAACTCCAAGTCATTGAAGTCTTGGTCATATAATCTTGGGTGGCCTGCAGTTCGTCACTCGACATATTTTTTTGCGAGGCCATTTGCTCGAGCATCTGATCAATCATCCATTCAAAATCTACAGCTGTGAAATAGTAAAGAAATAGAGCGACGGTAGAGGCTATTACTAGTCCAAAAGGAGCCCATGACCAGCCTTTCTTATTTTTAAGGGCATCAAAAGTTTCTCGAGGTGACGTTAAAATATCAACGCAGGCTTGCAAAGAATTGGATGACATTATTAAAGCTCCTTTTAAGTGATTTACATCCGATGATGCTGTTAAGACGTTGTGAATCTGAATTTGTATGTAGACAATATAAAGTGCTCACTTGATTGGAGTCAACCGGAGATGACATCTAAACCTTACTCTTGAGGCTGACTGGCTAGCCACAACCTAGATTAAATATTGTTTTATCAGGGTAGCAATGACTGGCGACATAGAACTGACCAGTAGTATTGCCATTGCAATATTAAAGGCACGGTAGTGCAGAGGGTCATCTAAATAACGTTTTAGGCCGACTCCGAATATCAACCAAGTACCTACTGATATGCCTGCGGTGACGGAAAACGCAAAGGCGATAAACAATATCTGCCCTAGCATAGCGTCACCACTCGAGGTGTAAGCGGAGATTGCACCAGTCGCCATAACCCATGCCTTAGGGTTCACCCACTGAAATAATACCGCTTGTTGAAATCTTAGTGGCTTTGATACGTCGGCATTAATTACCGAAGGTTTTGATGACGCAATCAGCCAAGCAAGATACAGTAAATAGATAACCCCGATTACCTTAATAAGCTCGTGAAGTAGGGGATATGCCTGAAAGACCAGGCCAAACCCAAGCCCTATTGCAATGACCATAATTGGGAAGCCTAAACAGATACCTAGCAGATGGGGTAGGCTTTTTTTAATTCCAAAATTAACCCCCGATGCCATAATCATTATATTGTTGGGTCCAGGGGTAATACTGGCCGTTGCGGCGAACACTAGTACTGCTAGGTATAACTCCATCGCTCAGTTGTTCCTGTGCAGGGTGGGTAAAGTATTTAACGCTTGAGCAGCCAGTATCTTAATCACCTCTGGTATTACTTCAAAGCTTTTTAGCTTTCATATACTCTAGGTTCTGAGTAATTTACTCGGACGCATACGTCAGCCTTTAACCCTAAAGACGACCAAGTAACTCATTGTTGCGACCAAACAGGCTTTCTCTAAGACATATCTGTTGCATGAATTTCTATGCCCACTTATGCTCCAGAGGTGAAAAATTCCAATAAACAATAATACATTTTTAGGGGGTACAGATGGCGGGCTCAAACTTAAATAGATCGGCAACAACGGTGGCCGGCGGCCAGCAACAAGAAACTCAAACGTTCGCGTTTATTGCAATGACATGCCTGTTCTTCTTCTGGGGTTTTATCACGGTTCTCAATGATATTTTAATTCCGTTTTTGAAAGAGTCATTTGATCTTAACTACACTCAAGCGATGTTAGTGCAGTTTTGTTTCTTTGGCGCTTACTTCATCGTGTCACCGTTTGCGGGCAGGCTAATTGACAGGGTAGGCTTTCAGATGGGTATTGTCATTGGACTGCTAACCACCGCTTTCGGTTGCATACTTTTTTATCCCTCAGCAGACCTTCATATTTATGCTCTATTTTTGTTTGCGTTCTTTGTGCTGGCGAGTGGTATTACTATTCTACAGGTGGCGGCTAATCCTTACGTTGCAGCCTTGGGACCAGAGAAAACCGCGGCAAGTCGTCTTAACTTGGCTCAGGCGGCCAATTCTTTGGGAACTACCGTAGGGCCGTTCCTAGGCTCTATGCTGATTTTGGGTGTCGTTGCCGCAGATGCGTCTGCGGTGCAGATGCCTTACCTAATGATTGCTGCAGTACTGGTTGCTGCGGCTCTGTTGTTCAGAGGTATTAAGTTACCAAAACTCGCTCATGTTGAAACCAATGATGATGTTTCAGGTGACAGTGTTTGGAATCATCGTCCGCTAGTACTTGGTGCACTTGCGATCTTTATGTATGTCGGAGGAGAAGTATCCATAGGCAGTTTTTTGGTCAATTATTTTGCTGAAAGTTCTATTGCGGGGATGGAGATAGCAGAGGCTGGCGAAATGGTGGTCTGGTACTGGGGGGCAGCTATGGTTGGTCGCTTGGTGGGCGCTGCGCTCATGAACTTTATACCTTCCACAAAATACCTTGCTGTGAATGCCTTGATCGCGATTGTCATGATAATTGTCAGCATGAATACGTCTGGAAATATAGCCATGTATTCTATTTTGGCGGTGGGGTTCTTTAACTCTATTATGTTCCCAACTATTTTCACCTTAGCTGTTAAGGGTTTGGGTGCTATGACCAGTAAGGGTTCAGGTCTTGTATGCCAGGGCATTGTTGGCGGCGCTTTGGTACCCCTGATTCAGGGTGTTGTTGCTGACAGTATAGGCATCCAATTGAGTTTCATCGTGCCGATGGTCTGTTATATATATATCGGTTGGTATGCTCTGAAGGGTGCTGATCAGTCTTAAGTTCTAGCATTATTGATTGAGATAACAAGAGGCAACTTTCGGATACCGAGAGTTGTCTTTTTCTGTTGTAATGTCGCCCTCAACCTAGGGGCGCGACTAGGGTCCTAAAGTCAGTCACGCAAAAGTGGCCACACTAATTATGTTTGAAATTACGTCGATGATGGATATTGTCTTGGAAATTGGCTTGTTACAGCTTATGTTTATATGGGCTGTGGTTATCTTCGCCTCGCTATTGCGTTCGTTCACGGGCTTTGGCTTTGCGCTGACAGCAGTGCCGGTCTTCTCTTTATTGTTATCGCCCACTGACGCAGTTGTTCTTAGCGCCGCTTTGACTTTATGCAGTAATTTATTGGGTGTCCGGACCTACTGGGGAGTGGTGCCGCTAAGGCCAATGCTACCTCTAGTAGTGATGGCTGTGATTGGAACCGTCCTTGGGACGTTGTTGTTGAGCATTATCTCCCTTCAACAGTTCCAGATCTGGGCTGGAGCCGCCGTCATTGTTGCCTGTTTGGTGCTGATGTCATACAAGCCTTCCACTTACAGAGTGAGCCCTCTAATGACCAAGATCACCGGTCTGATCTCTGGATTGATGAATGGGGCGCTGGCAATTCCAGGTCCACCGATGATTATCTACGCCATGCTCACTGAGCCCGAACCTGAGCGAAGTCGAGCCCTGTTGATCACCTTCTTTTTAGTCTCGGCGGCAGTCGCTTTAGTGTCATTCGGTGTGGCAGGGTTTATCTCGGAGCAGTCATTTTGGTATCTGCTATTGGCATTTCCCGCTATGATTTTGGGAGATAAGCTAGGGTTTTATCTCTTCCAGCGCTTCGGTGGGCGACTGTATCGTCGGATAGCCATCACGGCATTGTTGGCCATTGGTGTCACTATTAGTCTGCGCGCAATACTGTAGATGATCAGTTCAGCTAAAACAGAGCCTTAGTTGTTAAGGCTTTCCTCAATTCTATTAATGTGCGGCTTCGGAAACTCAGAAGACAGCGATTAATTTCTTAAGTTGGTAATATTGAAGTAGCAAAATTCTGGGCCTAAGCAGGGCTTAGAAAAGACTACCTTGGCCCTATCTATTACTCGACTAAAGGGACAGAGGCGTTGGCAACTACAAGCCATTTATCACCCTGCTTTTGAAAAACATGCATACTCGAGTGAGGGTCTGAGCCAGCTGCAGAATGCACCATGACAGCGACATCTTCCCTCAAAAATTTAATTTGATAACCACTGACTGTGTAGACTTCATCCGTGGGAGTCGCAGACGCCTGATCGAGCATTTCACTAATACCTACAATGCCGTTTGGACCTATTGCGATGACATCTTCTGAAACAAAGCCAGCGGGTCCGCCAGCATTACCCCATTGTTTATCTAATTCGATCAATTCAGCGCGATCGCCAGCGAAAGTAAATGTAGAAAATGCCGTGATGAAAACTATCGATATTTTTTTAATGAGTCCCATAATAAAACCTTCCTGTTTAAAGAGTGAGTAAAAATGCAAACTATCAAGCTATCAGTATAGGCGGAAATTTCATAAATGGGAAAATTGCCTACTATGACCCTGTGACTGTTTGTACTTAGGCTGTCTTCTTGAGCCGTAATTTAGACGCTAATACTCAAAGTCACAGGTCATATTGTCCATTCCTATCGGTGATCCATCCGGCACTTTGACGGTTTTTTGAGGCGTTATTTCCATTGGTAAGTTGATGAAAGCCTCGATTTTATCGACTAGATATTGCGCATTCATGCCAGATATGGACTTTATTCTTCCTTGACCCACTAATCCACGGGAACCTGTGCTTTTGCCGCCATTTTTAAGCGCTTTTAAATGAGCTCTTACTGTTGCGCGCACCGAATTTGAAATCTGTTGGTTATTGGCTAACATAATTAAATGGTCGACTAGTTTAGCTTGGGTCATCATCTTTATTTCGGCGGATATGCCTCTGAGGGATTTGCCAGAAAAAACTGCACCACTAACTTGTTGCAGTAGTTCATTCAACCCAAACAGGCTCTCATCTTGAAGTTGCTGTATATAAACACGATTAGCTCGACCCCCTTCAAGTAGGAATTTAAAAACGACATCTACAACATTTTCTGCGGGTGCTATAGGGTCAAATATAGGACCCATTCGTGAAACGAAAGTCTCTCTATTGCGTGGATAACCGAAAGGCCGCGGAGGAATTAATGCCAAAATATGTTCTGGCACCTCTAATTGGTCAGGCTCTATAGCTAAAAGTAAGGCATCCAAAGAGTGTTGTTGAATAGCTGCGGGAACCCAGCTTTGGCCCGGTTGGTTGTCACCTTTGATTTTGTAGCTATAGTCCATGCCGCCAATAAGTTTGGCGGTGGCTTCTAGTTGATAGCGATGCATTAGGTAGAGTGGTACCAAGACTTCTTCTAGGGTGGCTTCGGGCTGGCCAGTGGGTATTGCATTTAGATTAAAGCTAGCCATCTTAGATTCGCGCAGAGCAAGCATTCGTTTGAGCTCACCGGACGCTGAACCGCCATTGTCCCAGAGGTGCGATCGAGGGTGTACCCCGCTGGAATCTCTAGCATCGGCATCTGTAATAAACTCATAACCGTCGGCATAGGTATCCTGCAATGATTTTTCTAAATACGAAGCTTCGTCGATGCCCTCAGTTGGGTAGCTATAACCATAACTGATGGCACGCTTATCCCAGGCGCCGATCTTATCGTCATAGGCGCTGTTTAAGCTAATATGTCCTTTAGCATCTTGATTAACAAGAGGGTAGGGATAATCCATAACCGAGGCTCTGCCAACAACTGAGGACGCGAAATTATGCGCTAGCCCGATGGTGTGCCCAATTTCATGCGCAGATAATTGTTTTAGTCGTGCCACAGCTAGTTCGAGCATTCGCTTATCAGCTGTGTTGCCTTCTTCAAAAGGCTGCAAAAGACCTTGGGAAATCAGGTAATCCTGCCTGACACGCAATGACCCTAGTGATACATGACCTTTTACTATTTCACCAGTTCTAGGATCTCTCACGCTAGCGCCATAAGACCAGCCGCGGGTTGAGCGATGTACCCATTGAATAACGTTGTAGCGAACATCAAGAAAGTCCATGCCTTGCGGAGCGATCTCAACACGAAATGCATTTTTAAATCCGGCTGCTTCAAAAGCTTGATTCCACCAGTTTCCCCCTTCGAGCAAGGCGGACTTGATCGGTTCGGGCGTGCCAGGATCAAGGTAATAAACAATCGGCTCTACAGCCTCAGAGAGTGCTGAGATAGGATCTTTTTTGATTAACCTGTGACGGGTGATATAACGCTTTTCGATAGGCTCGGCGATAGGTGTTGAAAAATCCATAAACGTGACCCTATTAAAGCCAGATCGAGGATCAAATAATCTAGGAGTGTATTGATCATCAGGCAGTTGCACAAAAGAGTGTCGTTGACGCACTGTGATTGAATTAGGGCTAGGTACCACTGACTTAATATAGGCGCCCGTGGCTTTTCCGGTGAGGGTGATAGTCGCTTCTACCTCAGTGTTTTGCGGGAAATTTTTAACCATTGGAAAGTGCAAGCCTGATCGGCTTAAATCGGGTGTATAGGTACCTTGATCGAGGCTGCTTAACCGCTGTGCTACGCCATGAGTATCTTGTAAGTAAAACTTCGTCGCCTCAACAATTAGGCTATTGCCCTCTTGTTGCAATATATCAAAGCCCCATAGAATAGACTCTGCAAAAGCATCTTGTATTGATTGCACCTCATCAGCATTGTCAGAGGAGGCGCGAAAAGCCATGTTTTTGTGGACCAAAAATACTTTATTACCACTTTTTCTGAATGCCACGACTCGGGTATCGCCTAACTGGCCGCGGTCTAACCCGATATCATTAGACCCAATACCTGATGTAAGTGCGCTTAGATACAAAAAGTCTTCATCAAGCTTGTTAATGGCTAAAAAGATTTTTCCCTGGTCTTCGTCTAAATAAAAATTAATGAACCCTTCTTTTTTAATCAACTCATCGAGCGCTATTTCATCCCCATAGGCAATATTAGAAAAACTAAAAAACATTATAAGAGTAAAGAGCAGACGATTCATAAAACACACCTATCCTGAGTTTGGTTGGGCCACAACTTAAAAGTTGGGTAATCTTTGTTTAGAGTCTAATAATAATTTTTGTTACATTACAGCATGCGAAATGTTTTTTAATCGCCTGTGCAAGAATAAACAAAACTAACTGTGGTTGAAAGCATGATCATCTGAGGTTGTTGCTGGGCTCACGATTTTGCATTGCTAGGCTAACGGCTTACACTGGATTTATCGGCCAAATTGAGACTTAAAATGGAGTTATTGTTATGTCGGACTTAAATGATCGTGTTATTGGTTCTTTGGGTAGAACCAAAGGTATTTTTGCATGGCCTTTTCTGGGCTGCGCTGTGCTTGGGTTAGTTGCCAACAGCACGATTTTCAGTGCCGTTGCAAGTGCCGATCCGATCAAGAGCTTAGTTGATCGGTTAACGCTGGACAGTTATAAAACCACACTTAAAGGCCTAACTCAATTTGGCGATCGTCGCCAAGGTACGACGCGTAATCGCAGTGCAATCGATTGGATAGAGCAACGGTTACAGGAGGTTGGTTGTGACAATGTAGAGCGAATAACCTATTCCTTTAGTTCTGAGCCAATAGCATCGAGAACCCGCAAGCCAGTGGTTAATGACCCAGTACAACTTCAGACCTCAACCGGTGGGGCTGTAGGCCGCAATGGCAGCGGCCCTGGCGGCGCATCGGTTTATGGTTATCGTGCAGAAACTGGCGTCAATCGCGATTTGGCGGCTCAGCCTTATCAGCGAATTCAGGCGATTAATGCTGAGCAGCCGATTGATGGGGAGCGGCAGCAAGTCTATTGCACTAAAATCGGTACTACCCATCCGCAAGAAATGTATATAGTCGGTGCTCACCTGGACGGTCATGGAGTGAATGAGGCAGTCAATGATGACGGTTCAGGCACTGCGTTAGTGATAGAGTTAGCACGCATATTCAGCTCCCCTGATGTAAGTACTAAGCGCTCAATTCGCTTTGCCCTTTGGAATAATGAAGAAACTGGATTGAATGGGTCCAGAGCCTATGTGGAGCAACGCCAGCATTTACAGGGTATCGAGAATCCAGTGGGCTCAGGTAGTTATCCCGAACCTCGATGGTTAGGCATGATTCAGCATGACATGATGCTGTGGGATCATGGTGCACCCCGTGCTGATGGGACGGTTAGTGCCGAGCAGCGACCAGAGGCTGATGTGAACATTGAGTTTCAGTCTAATTCTGACCTTGCGGAGCAGTCCATGAGGTTAGCCTTTTTATTCAAGGCCGCGGCGGATACCTACAACACAGATTACCCGGCGACAGTTGGTCCTCACATGACCAATACAGATTCTACGCCGTTTATGAATATTGTTCCCTCTATCAGTCTGCGGGAAAATGAGCGTGGAGCGCATACAGGTGCTGGGTGGAATCCAACCTGGCATACGCCGCTCGATGTCTGGACAAGCTTTAGTGACAAAGACTTTAGGTTGGGCCTAAATGCCGCTCAAACCACGCTGTCTGCCGTAGCACAGCTGACCGACGCTAAGATCAAGGAGTAGATCCAAAATAGATTAGGAGAGCCTTCGGCTAGCGATTATTGCTTTTAATGCCGAGCCTGGCATTCCACTTTCCGAACCAGTCTGCATGACATTTTTTTGGTTGGTTTGGAGATTAACAAGCAGTAGCTTTATTTTTAAGCTCTCAAAGACTGTCGTGGTATTTTCTTTTCTGGATCGATAAAGGGAAGAGAAGTAACGTTTAAATGACGACGACCCTCGGGTGTTTCTACAACTAATTCTGTGCCAATTTTTTCATAGGCTATATCCAGTAATGCAAAACCGATATTGCGCTCCAGTCTCGGTGAATATACAGCCGAAGTAACTTGGCCCACCTTCTGCGCGCCGTCGAAGACTGTCCAACGGTGTTCGTTGTTCTTCTGGAAAATTTCGCCATCCATAAAGACGCCTACCATCTTCCGTGTAACCCCCTCATCACGTATCTTTTGCAACGCCGTTTTACCAATAAAGTCTGGTTTATTAAAGTCGATCAGACGCTCCATAGATAACTCAAGGGGGTTGTTATCGACCAAAATATCAGAACCATAGTCCAGTACTCCACCCTCGATACGACGAATGCGGTTAGGGGAACCCGGTGAGAGTTCAAAGGGTTTACCTGCTTGCATAATAGTTTCATAGAGCTCATCACCGCGTTCGTAACCTAGTATGTAGATTTCAAAGCCAATTTCAGAGCTATAACCGGTGCGGGAAATAATCACATCAATACCGTGAATGTCAGCCTTCATCCAGTCGTAGTATTTAAGGTCCAACACGTCGTCACCAAATAGTGCAGAAACAATTAGATGAGATCGAGGTCCCTGAATTTGCAAAGGATATACCGCTGGCGTCTCGATGATTACATCGTGACCGGAATAGCAGGCAACGCCTTTGGTCCACAGATACATGTCACTGTCGGCAGTTGAAAGCCAAAATTTATCCTCTGCCATACGCATCATTACTGGATCATTAAGTACGCCACCCTCCTGATTGGTCATAACAATGTAACGGCATTGTCCAACCTTGATATTGCTGATGTCACGAGGTGTCAGCATGGACATAAAGCGTTCGGCATCAGGCCCGGATATTTCAATACAGCGCTGCACCCCAACATCCCAAAGACCGGCACGTTCGACCGTGTTCCAATATTCGTTAATCGGCGTGTCATAGCCAACGGGCATCCACATACCGTTATAGGGATGGAATTCAGTGGCCCCATATTTTAGGGTTGATTGAAAATAGGGGGACTTGCGAATACGAGGGTTGAGGCCGTGTGCTTTCATAGTATAGATTCCTAGGTAATCTAAATATTAACGCGCTTGATTTTTAAAAGCCAAGTAATATTATTCGTCGCTCGAGAGTTCTATTTTCAAAGTAGACTAAAAAAAGGAATCCTAGGGGCTGGGTTTATGGATTCGCATAGAGCTGGTATTATTAGTACCGGAGACTAATATGAGAAAAATTTACCTATTGTTGTGTGTTTTAACGCTGGCATCCTGTGGCGGTTCAGGCTCTTCATCGGTTGCTGAAGATGCTCCTGTACCAACAGGGGATGCTCCGCCGGACGCTAATACATATCCTGACCTTAGCTGGGAGATATATGCCCCCGCCGATGTGAATATGTCTGAATCAGGAATTAAGGAAGCCTTAGATTATGCATTTAAAAGTACCCGAAATACACAGGGCGTGGTCATTATTCGTCATGGCGTAATCGTTGGAGAACGCTATGCCAATGAAAAGTCTCAAGATAGCCTAGCAACCAGCTGGTCAACTGGAAAATCGTTCGCCAGCGCGTTGATTGGCATCGCGATAGATCAAGATCTTATAGAGTCCATTGATGTGCCTGCTGAAGACTATCTCCCTCCATGGGTAAACACTGATAAGAGCGACATTAGCATAAGAGCTATTTTAGAGATGCGTACTGGTCTTAAAAAAGCTACTGATGGCGATGCTAACATTTACGGAGGTGGAATCAACGGCGACCAACTGGCCTATGCTTTGGACAGAGTTCCAGAAACAACACCTAGAACCGATAATTGGGTATACCAAAATACTGACTCTATGCTCCTTGCCGGTATTCTAGAGACGGCGACTGGACAAAGTGTTCTCGATTACGCCGATGTACATCTGTTTTCAAAAATTGGCATGAATGCTGATTGGTGGACAGATGAATTAGGCCATGCCATGACCTATTGCTGTATCGACACAACAACTAGAGATTTCGCTCGTTTTGGACTTCTATATGCTCGCAATGGACGGTGGATGCAAGAACAAATTGTTTCTGAAGCATGGGTTAAGGAATCAACAACCGTGCCTGAAGGGACCGACAATCAATATTACGCACTGCAATGGTGGGTGAGTCCATCAGGTGGATATTTCTATTCAGCAGGAGCAAGCAAAAATAATATCTACATTTTTCCTGAGTTGGATTTAGTGGTTGTGCGCAATAGCCTTTACACCAAGATGGGATCAAGCTCTATTCGAACTGGTGATAATTACCATCTAACTTTAGAGCCCTTAGACTGGAGTAACCCAGAATTTTTGTCCTACATCACTAATGCAATCACCAATTAAATTCATGCGAAGGTAATAACATTCTGCGGAATAGCGCACGACAAGATATGCTTAATAGCAGTGAGCATATGCTATTTGTTGTCTTGTCATTCTTTTCCTTTAAACGACCTTTATCTTTTTTTCATAATATTAATTTAATGCATAAAAAAGGGAGCCGTAGCTCCCTTATCTTAACATTATATTTTTACGGGGTTTCACGATCAGCAAGCGCACCCTCAAATTCCATCCGGGTTTTATCAAGTGCTAAATATGGGTTCTGTTCTTGAATAGCACCGGGATGAACGACCGAAATAGTAATTTGACTATTATTTTCGCCGCTAAAAAACTTCCCAATACCACCACGGCGCAAGATTTCGATTGTTGCGTGACGGCCCTCTTTGGTGTAAACCAAAACAATCTCCTCTGCGACGGTGGACGACACTAATTTCCACCCCGACCCTTGTGTAGCATTGCCATAAAAAACCAGATTACTCGCAGGGCTAACATTCGACATTAAAACAATCCTGCCTGCTATGCCAGTTCCCGTGCCAAGAATAACCGTAGGTTCTTTTTGAATGTCAGCATCTGGAGGTAGTGGCATATCTGCCAAAAGATAATCAATTATCTTACGGGATTCAACTTGGTATGCGTCGTTAAAGAGACTGCAGCCTGAAGCGAACATGACTAGTAATATTAAGCTGTAGCGATTTATATTATTTAACACTGAAACACTCCTAAACAGTCACTATGTAACGAAACTCACTCTTGAATTCAAAACATGGTGTAACGAACTCAAAGAATGCAGCATTATTATTTAACTATATGCAATTTCTTTTATTGAGTATAATATTTTGTTGATTGAGAAACAACGCATTAGTTTTAGAATCAGCATAGTAAACCTCACGGGGCTTTTTACAGCCAAAAGTCCGGCTACATCTATATACACACGGACACCCCAACGGCCACCTTCCAAAACCCTTCAACCCAAAATCCAAATCCCCCTCTAATGTATACCTACGGGAACAGTAACAGTTACAAGGATACAAAAGCCCCCCCGGCCTATTAATTCCTTCTGGATTTGGCATTTGATACGCAAGAAACAAGCAAGCGGCCGAAGGCAAAAACTGACTAAAGCTAGTATTGATAATAGGATAATTTGCAGTGCAGTGTATAAGGGTATTTCTGAAAAAATAGCTAAGTCATTGATTTATATGGTAGCTACGGGTGGATTTGAACCACCGACCCCAGCATTATGAATGCTGTGCTCTAACCAACTGAGCTACGTAGCCATCGATTTTAACGGGTCAGGTCGACCTATTGTTCGGGAGGCGAGAAGTTACACTTGCCGTCGCCTCTAGTCAAGTCTCTACAGCACCTTTTTATTAGAATTCGTTGCGCTCTCTTCACCACTACAATAGGATGGACCTTCAGTTTTGCTTGGCGATCCCGACATTTGACGCAGAGGGTTATCTTTTATAGCGCGGTTAGGCTGTACAAAAAATTATAAAGGCGACAAAAGTCACCGTAAGCGATTAAAAGGGAGATTAAAATTTGAATCAGTTGGAGTCAAATAATAATGAGGTAGCTGTTGCTATTAGCACCGAAAAATCTGGGTTTTACGAGGGTTTTAATCGGGTTGTGGCTATGGTGCCAAAGCTACTGATCGGAGCACTTATTGTGTGGGTGGGGTTATCACCCTCTGCTGCCGGAGAAGTGTTGCTGACTGCGCAGAACTGGTCGACTACGAGTTTTGGTGGCTGGTATATTTATGTCACTGCTTTTTATACCGTCGTCTGTTTAGCCTTGGGTATATGGCCTCGCACGGCCCACGTTAAATTGGGTAAGCCCGATGAAAAACCTGAATTTTCAATGTTTACCTGGCTGTCAATGATGTTTGGTGCGGGGATTGGTATCGGTATGTTGACCTATTCAACAGCTGAGCCAATCTTTCATTTTGCTAACAACCCCGACACTATTAAGGGTATCACCACGGGTCTAGATGAAGATAATGTTCGCAATGCCTATAAGTGGGCGATGCTGCACTATGGTTTTACCCCCTGGGCCTGTTATGGCGTGGTCGGTATTTCTTTAGGTTATTTCTCTCACAACCGCGGTTTACCGCTGACAATTCGCAGTGCACTGCAACCTCTTTTTGGCCGAGCCATGTCAGGTACTGCAGGAAATGTGGTGGATATAGTGGCTATTTTAGCGACTATCGTCGGCCTCAGCGTGACCATTGGTTATGGTGTGTCGCAGTTTGCGTCTGGCTTATTTAATATAAGCGGTGCGCAATGGCTAGTGGGCGAGGGTGGTAAGCCGACGTTATTGGCTCAGCTATTTGGCCTAACTCTTATTATTAGCGCCTCTTGCTTGTCTGCAATGTCTGGCTTGAACAAAGGGATCAAGTGGTTGTCGAACATCAATATGGGACTGTCTGTCTTTTTGATTGCATTCTTTGTTTTGTTTGGCGCAACCTTCTTTGCTTTACAAACGTTTGCCTACGCTATTTGGGATTATCTGATCGCATTGCCAGCGATGTCGACTACAGTGTGGACTGATAGCGGCGTTGGATCCTCTGCCGCGCTGCAGGATTGGCAGGGCGTTTGGACTATTTTCTATTGGGCCTGGTGGATAGCCTTTGCACCCTTTGTAGGGCTCTTCTTGGCTCGTGTGTCGCGTGGACGAACGATTCGTGAGTATGTTGTTGGGGCGATGATTATTCCTTCTTTGATTTGTCTGGTTTGGTTTGCCTTTGTTGGCGCTACGGCCATTGATCTTGAATTATCAGGTGTCGCCCAAGGGACCATTGTTAATGCGAACATTTCTGCCCAGTTATTCAAAACGATTAATTTAATTTTGTCGCCAGTGCTCGCGGTTGCTCTTTCAGTTGTGATAGTGATTTTACTTTTGACCTTTTTGGTCACCTCAGCAGACTCGGGGATATTGATTATTAATACTCTTGCGTCTGGCGGTAACCAAACTCAAAAACATACCAAGCATGTGGTGATTTTGGGGGTGATATTTGCCCTCTTGATTGGGGTGCTATTATCCGCAGGGGGAATGGCTGCACTGCGATCGGTGATGATAATTGGGGCTTTACCGTTTTCAGTGGTTATGGTTCTTATGGTTATTTCTTTAGTAAAGACGTTGTTAACTGACGAAGAAAAATCTAATTAGACGGGGTTTAATCGTCTAATTAGTTCAGTCGGTGTTAGTGCCCTCTCGCTCGAGCGGGCACTCTAAATCAAGCGTTAGCTGATTCCACAATACGTTTCATATCTGTCATATAGCCGCGCAGTTCGTGACCAATGAGCTCCACATCATGGTCGCGAATGGCATCATTGACTTCAATCAGTCGAATATTATCCACGGCATTAGAGGTACTCGTTAACCCACCACCTAAGTCTTCTAGGGTTAATGAACTAGCATGATCCTGCAATAATGGCACAGCAGCGTGGGTAAAGAGGTAGTTGCCGTATTCTGCGGTATCAGAGATCACTACGTTCATTTCATAAAGCTTGTTGCGAGCAATACAGTTAGCGATTAATGGCGTTTCATGCAGTGACTCATAATAGGCGGACTCCTCAATAATTCCAGAGGCAACCATAGTCTCAAAGGCCAGCTCAACACCCGCTTTGATCATGGCGACCAGATAAATACCCTTGTCATAGAATTCTTGCTCGGTAATTGCGATATCACAATCAGCCGCTTGTTCGAAGCTGGTTTCAGCGGTCTGGGCACGCCACTTTAAAAGGTTGGCGTCATCGTTATGCCAGTCGACCATCATAGTGCGCGAGAATTCACCTTCCATAATGTCGTCCATATGCTTTTGGAACAATGGACGCAGCGTGACTTTTAGTTCTTCAGACATGTCAAAAGCTCTAATCTTGGCTGGATTAGTCAGGCGGTCCATCATGTTGGTGATACCTCCATGTTTCAGACCTTCAGTGACCACTTCCCAGCCGTACTGGATCAGCTTACGGGCATAGGCAGCATCAACACCAAGATTAAGGAGTTGTTGATGGCCTAAAATAGCACCAGTCTGCAACATGCCGCATAGAATTGTTTGTTCTCCCATAAGGTCAGACTTAACCTCCGCAATGAAAGATGATTCCAGAACACCGGCTCGGTCGCCACCAGTACCGGAGGCATAAGCTTTAGCAATGGCGTGACCATTTCCCTGTGGATCATTTTCGGGGTGAACAGCGATCAGAGTGGGTACGCCAAAGCCCCGCTTGTACTCTTCTCGTACTTCTGTGCCTGGGCACTTGGGTGCTACCATAATCACAGTGAGATCAGGACGAATCTGCATACCTTCTTCAACAATGTTAAAGCCGTGGGAATAGGCTAATGTTGCGCCTTGCTTCATTAGAGGCATTACCGCGGTAACCGCCGCTGTGTGCTGTTTATCAGGCGTTAGGTTTAATACTAAATCAGCGGCAGGAACCAATTCCTCTGCGGTGCCAACGGTGAAACCGTTTTCTGACGCCCATAAGTATGACTGACGCTTCTCAGAAATCGCCTGCTCTCGCAAAGCATAGGAGATATTTAAGCCGGAGTCGCGCATATTAAGACCTTGATTGAGGCCCTGAGCACCACAGCCAATAATGACAATATTCCAGTCTTTGATGAGGTTGCAGCCATCGGTAAATTCTTCACGATCCATGAAGCGACATTTGCCCAGCTGGCTTAGTTTGTTGCTGAGGCTGAGAGTATTAAAATAGTTAGCCATTATTGGTCTCCGTCCACCGGTTAGCGGTGGGATACGCGGTTTGATTTGGCCGCGTAGTGTACCTACTTATTGTTGTTGCTTAAAACGATATATATTCATCATAATGTTGCGTTTTTTGCAATAACAGCGTCATCGCGTTAAGCTGTGGTGATGGATATTCGATCATTAACAATGTTTCAACATTTGAGCAATTCGTTGCACTTCGGCAGAACTGCTGCGGCTTATCATATTAGCCCGTCAACGTTGAGCCGTTCGATTCAGCGCCTTGAGCAGGAGCTCGGCAGTCAATTACTGATTCGTGATAATCGATCAGTTTTGTTAACCGGTGAGGGAAAAAAGTTGTTGGCCTATGCCGATCAACAGTTAGCCCAATATGAAACATTAAAGCAGTCTCTCAATCAGTCTCAAAAAGAGTTATCCGGCTCGCTTAATATTTACTGCTCGGTGACAGCCTCTTATTCTTATCTTCCAGCGTTGTTAGAAAAATTTAGACGGACTCATCCCAATATTGATATCAACTTGGATACGGGCGATGCGGCTGATGGTATCGATCAGGTTAAGAATCAAAAGGTAGATTTAGCTATTGCGGCTCGGCCTGACGATATTGCTGCTAGCATGCATTTTCAGACCATAGCCACAGTACCTTTGGCGATTACCGCACCGGCTATTAGCTGCGCGGTTAAAACAGCCCTGCAGGCAGAGAGTATTGATTGGGCTAACCTACCCATTATATTGCCAGAGCACGGTGTGGCGAGAAAGCGGTTTGAGCAATGGTTTAGGCAAAAGTATGTGGGTCGACCCAATGTCTATGCCCAGGTATCTGGCCAAGAGGCATTAGTCAGTATGGTGGCTTTAGGGTGCGGCATTGGTCTCTCTCCGGTTGTTGTGGTCGAGAATAGCCCGGTTAAAGACCGTATAGAGCTTTTACCTGGGACCAATATCCCACCCTTTGATTTAGGCTTATGTTGTTTTAAAAAAACCTTAGCCGATCCTATCGTGGCCGAGTTTATGGCAATGGCCAACCTTAACTAAAAACTGCCACTTCGTTAGTAAATATTCCCTCGTCAGGAATTACACCTAAACCGGGTCCACTGGGTAGGGCAATATGACCGCCAATAATTTTGACGCCATTGGCACTGTCATAATGATCTTCTATATAGGGCTGTGCCAGCCAGGAACCTTCAAACAATTTTGGTTTTACTGTTGCCCCCAAATGAACACAGGCCGCGGCAATAATATCGCCGCCCCAAGAATCATCTGAGGTGTGGTGAAGGTTGCGGGCCTCGCATATATCTCTAAAGACTGCCATGGGTTGCAAGCCCCCAATGCGAGTAATTTTCATACCAAAACCATCGACTAAGCCTGCTCCGATGACGCTAATAACCATATTGAGACTCACTGCGCTCTCATCAAGATAAACAGCATGATGAAGTTGATTCCGTATGCCGGTTATTTCTTCCACTGTGTCGCAGGGCTGTTCTAGTATAAAAGGGATATCGGCGCATTCACGACTCAAGCGCAGTGCATCTCGACTGGTGAGGCCCCGATTGCCATCCACCGCAATACGCATATTATTGCCTACTGTTTCCCACACTTTTCGAATGACTTCTATATCGGTTTCCACAGGACGCCCACCAATTTTGATCTGTAGGCGTGGATAGCCCTCGGCTGCTTTTTCAGCGGCGATTCTACTAATCTCATCGGGTAGGCCAACACCGGTAGCGTAGTACGAAGGAACGGATTCGGTACAGGGGCCACCGAGAATATCCGCAACCCGCCGACCTGTTTTCTTGCCGATCAAGTCATAGACAGCAATATCGATGGCGGCCTTGGCGTAATTATGGCCATTTAACAAGGAGTCCATATGTCGATGCATCAAAACGGGCTGCATTGGATCTTGGCCTATTAAACCTGGTGCCATTTGTATAAGTGCAGCCCTGGCTCCGGAAGCGTGGCTTGGCGCATAGGTTGGGCCAACCGGGCAGGTTTCACCCCATCCCACTAGGCCACAGGAAGTTTCAAGTTTGACCAATGTGGTATCTAAACTGAAAACCTCTGCATTGGCCATTCTGTAAGGCCCATTTTTCACAGGTAAATCATGCTGATAAACTACAATTTTTGAAATTTTCACTTCACTACCTCAAATAACTAAACCGACATGCTGGTCATGCAAAGCATCAAGCGGTATATCCACCATCTAGAACCATAATCTCGCCGGTAATGTGTTTTTCACAGGCTAAAAACACGACCGCGCGGGCGACTTCTTGGGGTTCGGCCACGGCCCCTATGGGTATGGCGTCGACGTTGCGTTTTACAACAGCCTCTGCGGTTGTTCCATCAGTGTGGTTAGAAAATAGCATGGGGGAATTGATGGCACCAGGAGCCACAGCATTAACATTAATTTTTTGTGCGGCCAGCTCTAATGCCATAGTTTTGGTGAGCATATTTACCGCTCCTTTGCTGGCACAGTAAGCAGCCAGACCGGCAGCGCCGACGCGCCCGCAGGTTGATGAAACGTTAATAATGGCGCCGCCTGCGCTCATCTGATTGGCCACCGCGCGGCTAAAGTAAAATACGCCGTTGAGGTTGATATCGATAACGTCCTGCCACTGTTGATCATCTGTATGACAGGCATCGGCTCTAACGATTGTGCCGGCGTTGTTCACTAACACGTCCACTGGGCAACCCAAGACATTATTAGCATAGGCCACGGCGGCATTGGCAAAACTTGACTGACGAACATCCCCAGCAAAACAGTTAACAGTCGCATTGAACTGGCTTTCTAATAAGGCACGGGCATTTTTCAGCTTTTCATTATCGCGACCGATTAGTAACAGTTGGGCGCCTCGCTGGGAAAACTGTTTTGCGCATTCAAGTCCGACACCGCTCGCTCCACCGGTAATAAGGACGAGTTTTTTGTCAAGATCTCGTGGTGCGCCGGGGGCGTCGGCGTGTTGATTATTAGTCAGGTTAGCCATAAATTCTCACAGTTTGGGTAGCGGCAGTTTGGCCAGTCGACCACCGTCAACGACTATTTCTTGGCCGGTCACAAACTCGGATTCTGGACTAGCTAACCAAAATACGGTGTTGGCGACATCTTGGGGCAGTCCCAGGCGACCCACGGGATGCAGAGATTTAATCTCAGCGTCAACTGCCGCGCGGTCTGGATACTGCGCTAATAGCTGTTCGTTGAAAGGTGTGTTAATCCAACCTGGGGCCACTGCATTACAGCGAATACCCTTCGGTCCATATTCTAGGGCGGTGTTATGAGTAAATCCTGCCACAGCGGCTTTAGAGGCGGCATAGACACTATGAAGTGGGTTGGCGCCCAAACCCTCGATAGAGCTAACGTTGACTATAGTGGGGTCAGTTGCGCTTTTATTAGTCATCAATGTGAGGGCGTGTTTGGTGGTCAAAAAAGTACCCTTGATATTGACACCCATGACAGCGTCCCACTCAGCTACTGTGGTGTCTTGAATGGTCGTTTCAATGCAAATACCCGCGTTGTTCACTAACACATCAAGATGGCCGAACTGATCTTCGATATAATTCATCAGCGCGATAACACTTGCCTCGCTTGAGACATCGGTTTTTACAAATTCTAACGACGAATTCTGTGGTGGGTTCAGATCAGCACTAATAACATGGGTGTCTTGTTGCAAAAATCGTTCAGCAATGGCCAGTCCGATATTTTGAGACCCCCCGGTGACGACAACAATTCGCTGTCTGTTCATTGGTTTGGTGACTTCTCTGTGTAGGCCACAATTTGATTACGTTGCGTGCCAAGGTTTTCGATACTTGCTGACATGACATCACCGGGTTTTAGATAAACCTGCGGCTTCATTCCATAGCCAACCCCTGGTGGTGTACCTGTCATCATCACATCGCCAGGCTGCCAACTAACATAGCGAGAGATCACCGAAATCAATTCAGCGATACTATAGATCATGTCTGAGGTATTGCTCTTTTGCCTGACAGTGCCATTGACCTTTAATGCAATTGATAAATTATTGGGGTCCCCGGCTTCATCAGTTGTTACTAACCATGGGCCAAGCGGCTTTAATGTGTCAGCACTTTTTCCTTTAGTCCACTGAGTGCCACGCTGCAATTGGAAAACACGCTCTGAAACATCATTTCCAACGCAGAATCCTGCGACATAGTCCATGGCCTCTTCAATTGGGATGTAACTGCCAGACTTACAAAAAACCACGGCTAATTCGACTTCCCAGTCGAGTTGGGTTCCATCGCGAGGTATCATAACCTCATCATACGGGCCATTAATTGCGCTAGGCGCTGTGAGCATAAACATGGGCTCTTCGGGGGGCTCTATTCCTGCTTCTGCTGCGTGTTTTCCATAGGTGAGGGCACAGCCAATAATTTTACCGACCCGGTCGATGGGGGCACCTAGGCGCGTATTGGGTGAAACAGTAGGAAACTCAGTTAGATCGCGGTTCTTTAAATCGTTAAGAGTCTCGTGATTCAATGTTTTGTATGACCAGTCATTGATATAATTACTGAGATCTCTAATTTCACCTGTAGCATCAATTACGCCAGGCTTTTCAGCTCCCTTTTCCCCAAAACGAACAAGCTTCAAGGGTTTCTCCTAATAGTGGCGTCGAGTAATTTTTTAAGATCGACACCTCGATGTTTCGCCTGTTCAAACACTAACATGGTGTCTGCTACGCCTTGAGCCATAGATCGACAACCAGGAATATCTAAAAATTGGTTCAGCTTTAAGTTGTCAGGCTCTGCAGGGAAAGGCATGGCATTGCCGGTATAGCTTATTGCCGCACCCTTTTGCTCAGACTCTATGAGATTTATTACCTGCACAATGTCTGCGGGTGTGCCATCAAGATCAAAAACGTAGGCTCCACCATAAGATTTGGAGGCGGCGGTAACAAATCGTAATGCCGCATCTTCAACATGCACATAACTGATGTTACCCGAGAAAGGAATTTGATAGGCATCGCCCACAGCAGCTGCCAACATAGCCACGGTTGGTGCCGAGCTCATACCTTGGTCTCGTCCAGGACCATAAATAATTGCGGGGCGGATACCGACGCTGGGTACTCCCCAATCCTGCCAATAAACGGCAGACATTTGTTCGGTGCAGACTTTATGTGCGCCATACAGGGTGGCTAACCAGTCATTATCGCCCATCGCTTGGGCTGCGATGGAGCTGGCATAACTTAAACGAGTAATCCCTCTTTGGCGCGCTAACTCTAGAATATGTGTGCTGCCAATGACATTGATTTTAGTACTGCCAACAGGGTCAGCTTTGCAAAAGGGCACTTGCAGTGCGGCCAGGTGAATAATGGCTTCTACATTATACTTGTCAGCTACCGCCTGTAGCCTGTCAAAATCGGTAATGTCGCCTAACTCCCAGGTGACTGATTGGGAATCATCCATAATAAGCTCTAGGCGCTGTCGATTATCAGTGAGATCAAAGACCACCGGCACAGCACCTATCTCGGTCAGTAATTTTATTGTCCAAGCACCAATACAGCCTGCCGCTCCAGTCACTAAAACTGCTTGGCCCTCAAGGTTAGATAAATTACTCATCCATGATGCTCTTCTAGGTTGTTTTTGAACGCCAACAGTTTACTAATGGCATCGTTGATATTGGCAGCAAGCTTTAATGGGTCGTCGTTGAGTTTTACTTCATCTAATAACTTATCGAGGCGTGCTGATGCACGCCAAATCTCATGTCGCGCCAATTCCTGTTGAATACCAGGATCATCCCAGCCGGACATATTAATTGAATTGGTTGCGTCCATGGAACTGCTAGGCAGGACCTCAAAGGAGGGAATTATGGTAATCCGATCAGCTTTCTCTTGAAGTCGACAGGCGCGGTGAAAGATCATATTACCTTGCTGTAAAAAACCATAACCGGCAGAGGGAAAGGGTAGGGTAATAACTCTATTTTCAGGCAACTGAGTATCTATACCTTCCTCACCATTAATGCCTAATATCTCTCTTCCTTCCTGTTTGGTGCCATTAAAAATCTGGAACTCACCACCTTTTATCCGGTTAGGGTCAGATAACATCATCACAATATCGTAGCTCACTGAGTCTACATGCCAATTATCTACGGCTTTAGTGATGTCATCGGGCGCGTAGTTAATGCCGCAAGCGACAGCCGGTACCGAGTGGCGGCCTAGAGTGACATTGGCAATCGCTGATAAATGCGCGGCAAGCTCTGGGCTGTCGCAAAAATCGCGAATAAACTTAGATCGGTAACCTGCACCACGCGCATAGCTGCCTAGTCGGTTAGCGCCTGTACCCGCACTGGAGTTGCGATTTTCGTAAATGCGTTCGCAAATTTCCCTCATCAGGGCAACGCCTTCATCAGACAGAATTCGGAAAGCATTACAGTAACCAAACGACGATTCACAGGCAGCTATGTCTTCTGCGCAGTAGCCAAGATCATGCAGAGAGAAAACTGTGTCTGGGTACTCTAATGATAGATGCTTATCGGCAATAAACTGAGGTTCATTGTCCAGGGGCCTGTATGCTGCAGGGCACTCACTAGGAAAAACTAATGGATGAAAGTCAGGGTTCATAGCTATCACTCGCTGTTAGCCGCTAATTTTTAGTTATTTTTATTGGCTAACATACTAACTATTTTTGAGATTTTGTAAATAAATATTAGCGACACTAAGAGACCCTATCTATAGAGCGTGTGGACTAGGGTTAAATTGTAAAGCTAAGGTCGTATTTTACAGGTTGCGGTGATAATTGAACCGAGGACAACGCAGAGAGCCCCGATCAGAGAAACGAGAAAGAGAGGCTCTACAATAATTCCAGGTATTGGGATCAGTTGGACAATTGAGACAGTGACCAGTGGTGTCATCGCAATCACTGCGCTAACTCGTGAGGCCTCTACATGTGCCATCGCTTCTGAGAAACAGCCATAAGCGATAAGAGTATTAAAACCACAGAGAAGTAACAGCAACCACTGAAGTGAGGTTAATTGATCTAAGGTATCAAAATTTGAAAAAGGGAAAAAGACAAGTGCGCCGATCCAGTAGAACACCAACATGGTTTCTTCAGCGTTAAATTCCCGCAGCAATATTTTTTGAATAATTGCGTAACCCACCCAACTTACAGCCGCGCCCATGAGCATTAGCAATCCGGTGCCGTAGTCGCTAAGTGAGATAAAAACATCGCTAAATCGTGGGCTAAAAAACATCATTAGTCCGCTGATAAAGATAATAAAACCGCACCATTGTAGTGGAGAAAACTGCTCTTTAAATACCCAAACACCGGCTAATAAAAGCAGTACTGGCGACATTTGCATCATTACTTGAGATGTTTCGGGGGAGGTTTTTTCAAGACCCAGTATATAAAGGCCATAGTTAATAGTGAGAAGTAATCCGGCACACAAAAGTCGCATGACCAAATTGAGCGAGGTGATTTTATGGCGATTAACGAGCTTTCGCCGAACAATTAGATAGGGAGTGATGAGTGCCGTCGCGACAGAAAATCTAAAGAAAGTAGTGGTAATAGGATCTAGCGTGTTGAGTATTCCCGACAACATAATGGGCAGTATGCCCCACATTACTGACGTGCTTGCGGCCAACAATAGGCCAAGTTTCCATCGGCCTGAGAGTTGATTCACGGAAGGGCTGTCATGCGATTAAACATTAAATCGAAAATGGATTACATCGCCATCTTTGACGATATAATCTTTCCCCTCAAGACGCCATTTCCCGGAATCTTTAGCACCCTGTTCGCCGTTGCCGGCAATGTAATCATCGTAGCCAACGATTTCGGCGCGAATAAAGCCTTTTTCAAAGTCGGTGTGAATTTTACCCGCAGCATTGGGTGCAGTAGCGCCCACAGGAATAGTCCATGCGCGCACTTCTTTAACACCTGCGGTGAAATAGGTTTGCAGACCTAATAGACTGTACCCGGCACGAATCACGCGATTCAGGCCAGGTTCTTCCATGCCCAGTTCTTCAAGAAACTCATCTCGTTCATCATCTTCAAGCTCACCAATCTCGGCCTCTAGCTTATTGCAGATAGGGACTACAACGGCGCCTTCTCGCTCGGCTATAACTCTAACAGCATCAAGGTGAGGGTTATTTTCAAAGCCTTCTTCGTCAACATTAGCAATATACATTGTTGGCTTTAACGTCAGCAAACTCAAAGGTTTAAGTAACTTTAGCTCGTCGTTATTTAAGCCGAAAGAGCGGATCGGTTTTGCCTCGTTGAGATGCGGCAGAATTTTTTCTAGGAGTTGTTGCAGCGCAAGCGAGTCTTTGTCTTTTCCCTTAGCCGCTTTGGCAACTCTTAATAGTGCTTTTTCAACGCTCTCAAGGTCTGCTAGGGCGAGTTCGGTGTTAATAACATCGATGTCGTCAGGTGGACTTATTTTACCGTCAACGTGAATGACATTTTCGTCTTCGAAACAACGTACAACGTGGGCGAGAGCATCAGTTTCACGGATATTGGCAAGAAACTTATTACCCAGACCCTCTCCTTTTGATGCTCCGGCCACTAATCCAGCGATATCCACAAATTCCATAGTGGTCGGGATTACTCGCTCTGGATTGACGATGGCAGCAATTTTATCTTGCCTTGGGTCTGGGATTGGTACCACCCCAGTATTAGGCTCAATAGTGCAAAACGGAAAATTTTCCGCACTGATACCCGCCTTGGTTAGTGCGTTAAATAGGGTCGATTTACCAACGTTGGGTAGGCCGACAATGCCGCAGTTAAAACCCATACTAAAATCCTTGTGCTTATTTTGAGTGCTTGATGAAACTTGGATGCCGTCTAATTAGCTGAGTGAAGATCGTTCATTGCTCTTTCCCATTGACCGGCTACGGCCAGGGGTAAAGATCGAATGGCGTCGACCATACTATTACTAATGAGTTCTTGATCCTTAGGAGAGGCCTTCTTTAACACATAGTCTACGACTTGCTTGGCATTTCCCGGGTGACCTATACCTATTCTAAGGCGCGCAAAATCACTTTTATTTCCAAGGCATTGAATCGCATCGCGAAGTCCATTGTGGCCGCCGTGGCCGCCAGCCTTCTTAAAGCGTGCACTGCCAGGCGGCAGGTCTAACTCATCATGAACAATTAGAATACGCTCGCAAGGAATTTGATAGAATCGCGCCAGTGCAGCCACTGACTGACCACTGTGATTCATAAAAGTACTTGGAATTAGAAGCCTTAGAGAGTGTCCATCCAGCATGACTTTTGCAGTATCACCAAAGAATTTTGACTCTAATTTTAGCTCAGTATTAAGCGACTGGGCAAAAGCCAAAACCAAGTCAGCCCCGGCATTGTGACGCGTTCGCTCATAGGTAGGGCCGGGGTTTCCCAGCCCTACAATTAACTCAACGGGTGTATCCAATGTCAGGGCCTCATGGTGAGGCAAACTGAAGATTACTCTTCGCTTGCACCCTCATTACTGTCATCACCGCTTTCGGTATTATCAATTGAAGCTGCCGGAGCAACTTCACCTTCGACCGGAGCTGCTTTAGGCTTGTTAATCGTGGCAACTGACAAGTCATGGTCAGAACCGTGGCTCAACGCAACACTCTCAACACCCTTAGGTAGTTTAATATTTGAGATGTGTACGATCTGGCCAAGTTCAACATCTGACATATCAACTTCGATATATTCAGGTAGATCTTTTGGCAGACACATAATGTCAAGCTCGGTCATGGTGTGGGCAACAATGCCGCCACCAGTTTTTACACCAACACTGACATCTTCATTGATGAAGTGTAAAGGAACTTTGGTGTGTAATTTAGTCATCTTGCTAACACGCAAAAAATCTAAATGCAGAATAAGTTTCTTCGCTGGATGACGCTGGACATCTTTTAAAATAACATCTTCAGATGAGCCATCGACATCCAATGAAACGATGTGTGAGTAAAAGGCTTCATTTTCTAGTGCCTTGGCTACATCTTTATGCAATAGAGTTAGCATGACGGGATCTTTCTTTCCGCCATAGACAATTGCAGGTATTTCTCCGGCCAGACGACGCAGGCGGCGGCTCGCACCTTTCCCTGTATCCTCGCGACCTTTCGCGTGTAAAGTAAAATCAGTAGACATAATAGTCTCCAAAGTAGTGCCATTGCAGACCGCGACCAGACCTGTAATGGAGTTTATAAGCCTCTTCATGAGGCGATTGCATCAAGCCCTATTATAAAAACATGGCACTGATAGATTCTTTATTGCTAATACGGCGTATCGACTCAGCCAGTAAGGGACCGATCGGAAGAACGCGAATCTTAGAGCATTGCTTTGCCTCTTCGCTGAGAGGCACAGTGTTAGTGACAACCAACTCGTCGAGTTCTGAATTTCTAATATTATCAATTGCAGCACCGGATAAGACCGCATGTGTTGCATAGGCAACAACTTTACTCGCGCCTTTTTCCTTAAGTGCCTGTGCTGCCTTGCACAAAGTGCCGGCAGTGTCGACCATGTCGTCAACCAGTACGCAGGTGCGATCGGCTACCTCACCAATCAGATTCATAACCTCACTTTCGTTAGCCGAGGGGCGTCGTTTGTCGATAATAGCTAAATCGCAACCTAGCTGTTTGGCAACAGCGCGAGCTCTAACAACACCACCAATATCAGGAGATACAACCTGTAAATTTGGATAATTTTGACGTTCAATATGGTCGAGTAGAACCGGAGCGCCATAAATATTGTCAACCGTACAGTTAAAGAAACCCTGTATTTGCTCGGCGTGCAGGTCCACAGTGAGTACGTGGTCCACACCTGCGTTTGAAAGCATATCAGCCACCACTTTAGCGCTAATAGGAACACGTACCGATCGTACACGACGATCTTGGCGAGCATAGCCGAAGTAAGGTACCACTGCGGTGATACGGCCAGCTGATGAGCGCCGTAGCGCATCAATCATTAACACCAACTCCATCAGATTCCTGTTGGGCGGCGCGCATATAGGTTGCACGATAAATACATCATTTCCACGAACATTGTCGCGAATTTCAATGTTAATTTCCCCATCAGAGAAAAGCCCAACTAGTGCATTACTTGGAGTCATTCCAAGCGATCGGGCAATTTCATTCCCTAATTCCGGATTTGCGTTTCCAGTAAACACCATTAGTCTAGCCACGTCAGTATCCCTATTGCTCGTGATAGTTTGAAATGGCTGGGGCGGGAGGGATCGAACCTCCGATGACGGGATCAAAACCCGTTGCCTTAACCGCTTGGCCACGCCCCAGTAAAAAATTGTCTCATTTGTTGATGCAGTGGAGAGCGATTTACGCTCTTGGCTACAAATGCTTTCCATTGCTTTGGCACCTGGCTGAGAACCTCATCGGCCTCTAGTTGGTTGTCAAAGCTACAAAAGACGCTAGCACCAGTTCCTGTCATCAACGGTGCAGCAAAGTTTTCCATCCATTTTAGCACCTGTTGAACTGCTGGATAGAGTTTCAAAACTACACTTTGGCAGTCATTCCTGTACTGCTCCCCCGAGAGGGCGCGTATTTTGATCGGTGAAGAGTTCCTTGTCAATTGAGGATTTGAAAATATTTCAGCAGTGGGCACATGACAATCGGGTGTTACCACTAAAAACCAGCGCTCAGGCAAATCTATTGGCGTTAGTATATCGCCAATTCCTTCACCAAAGGCGCTTTCACCGTGGACAAAAACGGGTACGTCGGCGCCTAATTGTCGGCCTAATTCTGCCAGCTTATTTATGGAGAGGCCGCATTCCCAAAGGGAATTTAAGCCAACGAGTGAAGTTGCTGCATTACTGCTACCGCCGCCCAAGCCTGCACCTATGGGTAATTTTTTATTCAGAGAAATAGTGCAACCATTCTTACCCTTGGCATACTCTTGCAATATAAGCGCCGCCTGAAAAATTAAATTATCTTTTGTGGGAATATTGTCTATTTTGGAATCTAGAGTAATTTTACCTGAACAATTAGAGGTAAAGCTCAGCGTGTCACCGAAGTCAAGCAGTTGAAATAGTGTTTGAAGATTATGATAGCCGTCTGGACGCTGGCCAGTGATTCGTAAAAACAAATTGATTTTTGCCGGTGAAGATAAGGTCAGAGTCGACAGGGTTTTCACGGTTATTATTTTGGCTCTTGTGTTAATTTCTTGGGAAACGCCAGTTTGAGACGACTATTGTAAAGCTTTGTTGCCCTCGTTGAGCGATTATTTTTCCTGGTAGGTTGCCCTGGTCGGTGTCTTGGTATCGGGGAAAGCTGAGTTGCCAGCCATTTTGCTCGAATCCTGCTGCAGTTCCTGCCGATGTTAGCCTTAGGTCGTTTACTGCGGCCTGATTCGGCGAGGGTATACCCTTTACCCACCAAGCAAGTTCATTCACGGGTATCGATAATCCTGTCAATTGCAGAGCTAGCGCTTGCGGAGTATCAGTATACTGTTCCTTGCCGTGTTGCATTTGCGCGCGCAGATTATTGCCTTTGATGGTTGCACGACTCGCGGCAAAGGGGCCAAGCATGGAAATTTGATATTGCTCTTCACTTTGCAGCCAATCGATACTGACGCTACCACCTTGGGTCGGAGATTTAAAACCTAACTTACCTTTAATTTGCCAGCTGACGATTTTCTCGGTTTTCAGGTGGTGGCCTTGCCATGTTGATGTTGCGGACTCTATACTGGGGTCGATGTTTGGAATGGTGGAGCAACCAGTGACAAATAATAACATACAAAGCCTTCGTCCTAGTGAATTCCACAAGCTAAAGACTGCGATCATTGCTCAATCATCTCAGGTCTGAGGCGCAGCATGGTATTAATTATGCCTTTATGGCCTGGTGCCGATTGCAGACCCTGTTGCCAGACCGTGGAAGCGGCTTGGCGGTTATCTAGGACCCAATGAACTTCACCCAAATGAGCTGCAATCTCAGGATCAGGCATGATCTCAAAGGCTTGCTTAAGATAGTCTAAGGCCTGCTCCGTTTTACCTAGTTTAAATAACGCCCAGCCCATACTGTCAATAATTGAAGGATCTTTAGGCTCTAATTGGTACGCTTTAGTGATCAATTCAAAGGCTTCTTCATAGCGTTCGGTATGCAAAATCATCGTGTAACCCAGAGCATTTAGCACTGTGGCATTATTTTGATCTTTAGCTAATATCGCACGCAAGTCCTGCTCGGCTAATTCAAAATTATCTTGCTGCTCAGCCACCATTGAGCGGGCGTAAAGGAGTTGTGGATCATTAGGGAAATCATCGAGGCCAGCGGATAGGACGACCAAAGCTTGAGATGGGCTTTGTGCCTTAAGTAGCAAGTTAGATTCGATCTGGAATAGTGTCACCGCTTGGCTGGGTTGGTTTAAGCGCATGCGTTGAAGATACTTCTGCGCTTGACTCATGCTTTTATGCTGCGCCAAAAGTGCGCTTGAACGCGATGCTGCGGCAATGTAGTTTCGACCGAAACGAACCTGAGTGTAATGACTCATTGCCGCGACGAGATCTCCGTTTTTCTCAGAGATGGTTCCCAAATGATACTGAGCATCGGATCGCAAGCTTGGTTCGGCAGATGCTTGTTTAAATAAGTCCTCAGCAGCTTTCACGTTACCACCGCTAAGTTGCGTTAAGCCCAGCAAAAAGTTAACTTCCTGGTCTTTAGGATTATAGGTACGTAAAATTTCGAATTGTGTGATTGCTTCACTGGGCGTATTAGTGGTCAAAAAGCGGGCATATTGCAGACGTAACTTTCTGTTTGTGGGATGCCTTTCTAAGGCATCGCTCAATAACTGGATGCTTTCGGCGCTGCGATTTTGTTGATGGAGTAGTTGAGATAGTAATAGTAGGCCGCGCTGATCGTCCGGTACTATGTCTAAGAATTCTCTAAGATCAAATTCTGATTGCTCAAGTCGACCATGTTTTTGTTCCAGTACGGCGGTCAGAAGATTTATGTAGGGATATTTTTTCTCACTAAAAGGCAGTATTTTTACTGAATTAATTAGAAGATCTATCTGAGCTGGCGAGTCAAAGTCGGCAGTCATTACTAGTAAAAGGGAATCCAGATCATCGTGGTTTTGATACAGCCAACTACCATGTATCAGCGCAGCTTGGACATTACCTTGAGTTAAATAAGCCGCTAGCGCAGCTCGATGCGCTTCGGGGTCGTTCGGTGCCTGTTCTACCCATAGCAGAGCCATTTCCATCAGCACAGATTGATTGCGCACATGTTCGGCAATTCTATAGGCTAGAGCGATCACCTCATGGTCGGTGGTTAGTCGTGCCTGGCGGCTATAATTATCAAGTGCTATATCAAATTGGTTACGGCCTAGAGCAACGTCTCCGACTAAAAGGTCGTAGAGAGTATCAATGGCAATAGGTTTGATTAACTGTTCGACTGAATTAAGTTGAGTTTGCTTCGGCTCTATGGTGATAGTCGTTGCTTGGTCACCAGCATCCTGAGGCGAAGCGACACAGCTCGCCAGCACCCAGGAGAGTAAAATTAAGACTGCTCTAGATATATGATTCATTCTGCCATTCTCTTAGATAACGGCGTCTAAGACAATTATAAGCGTAAAATTTTCTTCAATTTAACCTGTTGTCGATAAAACATTGTTCTATAAATGCCTATCCAACGAGATAGTCGTGTAAAATTAGCGTCTCGCAAAGATAACTACAATCGGCATTAAGAAGGCTTACTTTTGCAAAAATTGGATATTTTCTGACGGCTATGGGTCTTTTGGCTTTCGGTATTAATCATAAATCGGCATCTGTGGATCTCCGCGGCCAGATTGCGTTCGCCCCTGAAATAGTGGTGTCGTCCTTGCAAAATGCCCGTTCTGAATTGGACGTGCAGGAAATAGCACTCTTGTCGACCTGTAATCGCACTGAGGTTTATATACAGGGAGATGTCAGCGATGGTCAGCTACTAAATTGGCTGGCAACCACTAAGAATGTGGAGTTAAATCAACTCCAAGAACGCTATTACTGCCATAGAGGAGAGCAAGCAATAAGTCATATGATGCGTGTCGCTAGTGGACTGGACTCACTTGTGCTTGGTGAGCCGCAAATATTCGGGCAGATCAAGTCGGCCTATGCCGTTGGTCGAGAAGCGGGAACTGTAGCGACATTTCTTAATCAGGCGTTTCAACAGGCGTTTTCCGCTGCAAAACGCGTGCGGTCTGAAACTGCCATCGGGAAAAACCCAGTTTCTGTAGCCTATGCCTCGGTAAGTTTGGCCGCTCAAATATTTACTAATCTCAGTGATGCCCATGCTTTGCTCATCGGTGCTGGAGAAACCATCGATCTTGTGGCAAAACATCTTAAAGAAAGGAATATTGGGCATATGACAGTTGCCAACAGAACATTAAGTCGAGCCAAACAACTGGGCGAAGATTATTCAGCCGATGTTATTTTATTGTCTGACATTCATGACTTTTTACCCAAAGCAGATATTATTATTTCTTCCACTGCGAGTCAGTTACCTATATTAGGCAAAGGTGCGGTGGAGTCAGCCCTTAAAAAACGCAAACATAAACCGATGTTTCTGGTTGATATAGCGGTACCAAGAGATATAGAGCCTGAAGTTGAAGAGCTTTCAGATGTTTACCTTTATACGGTGGACGATTTAGAGGAGGTGGTTCAGGATAATATTCGTGCGAGAAGTTCTGCTGCCGATATGGCTCAAAATATTATCGATGAAGAGGTGGAAAGCTGGTCGAGACAGAATCGCGCATTGGCGGTGGTCGATACGATCCGGGCCTTTCGTAGTAGTGTTGAAACTATTAGAGACGACGAGGTCGAAAAAGCGCTTGGCTCACTAAAGCGAGGCCAGGATTCAGTTCAAGTGATTACTACTTTGGCGCGCAATTTGACTAATAAATTACTACACAAACCCACCAAACGACTTAAGCAAGCGGGTGAGGAGGGTCGAGAAGATGCCATTCATACGACCAACGAGTTATTTGATTTAACCAAGAAAAAACATTGAGACGTCATCAACGACTCTTGATCAATTAATTTCAACCTGGGCTTTAAAACTGTATGAAAGCGTCAATTTTATCTAAGCTAGATCTACTTGCTGAGCGGCATGAAGAAGTTGCTGCACTGTTAAGCGATGCTGAAACTATTGCAAATCAAGATAAGTATAGAGAGCTGTCTAAAGAGTATGCTGAGCTTGAACCTGTGGTAAAAACCTACCTTGGTTTTCAGCAGGTTCTTTCCGATATCAGTGACGCTAAGAGCTTTCTCAAAGATGCTGATCCCGATATTCGAGAAATGGCAAATGAAGAGATGCGTGACGGCGAAGCACAGTTGGAATTACTAGAACTAGAGTTACAGCGCCAGCTATTACCTAAGGACCCCAATGACGGTAAAAATGTCTTTTTAGAAATTAGAGCTGGCACTGGCGGTGATGAGGCTGCTATTTTTTCTGGCGATTTATTTCGCATGTATAGCAAATTCGCTGAATCTAATCGCTGGAAGATTGAAGTGATCAGCGAGAATCAGGGTGACCATGGCGGCTATAAAGAAATTATTGTTAGAGTGGTTGGTCAGGGTGTCTACTCCAAACTTAAGTTTGAATCTGGAGCCCACCGCGTTCAGAGGGTGCCAGACACAGAGTCTCAGGGTCGAATACACACCTCAGCCTGCACGGTCGCGATTATGGCGGAAGCAGATGAGAAGGATGCTATTGAGATCAATAAGGGTGACCTGCGTGTTGATACCTTCCGAGCCTCTGGCTCTGGTGGTCAGCATGTTAACAAAACCGACTCGGCAATCCGCTTAACACACTTACCAACAGGGATGGTGGTGGAGTGTCAGGATGAGCGTTCACAGCATAAAAACCGAGCTAAAGCGATGTCCGTGCTGCAGGCTCGATTAACCGCAGCACAGGATGAGGCGACTGCTCAAGAGCAGTCAGATCAGCGTAAAAGTTTGGTCGGCAGCGGTGATCGTTCAGAGCGAATTCGAACCTATAACTTTCCTCAGGGTAGAGTCACGGACCATCGTATAAACCTTACTTTATATAAGCTAAATGAAGTTATGGAAGGCTCTCTTGGTGAGATTATCGAGCCTCTGGTTAATGAATTCCAGGCAGAACAGTTAGCGCAACTGGCTCAGTAATGGTTATTCGATGTCTTCTATAAATTCTGTTACAGAACTTTTACAAAACAGCGACCAGTTGCAAAGTATGAGCGACACTGCTGTATTGGACACTGAGTTATTACTTTGTTTTGCCTTGGATGTAGATCGAACTTGGCTTAAAACTTGGCCTGATCATCGGCCCGAAGCAATTCAAGTTAAAACGTTCGAAGCTCTTTTTGCGCGGCGACTGACCGGCGAGCCGATTGCCTTCATTATTGGTTGTCAGGGCTTTTGGACATTAAACTTAAAGGTCTCGGCAGACACTTTAATTCCGCGACCTGAAACTGAGTTATTAGTTGAGATTGCCTTAGGGTTAGATTTACCTAAAGTCTGTCGCGTTTTGGATCTAGGCACGGGCACGGGCGCCATAGCCCTAGCATTAGCTAGTGAGCGCACGGATTGGCAACTGACGGCGGTAGATTCTCAGATTGCAGCGGTGAATTTGGCGGAGATTAATCGCCAGCACTGTCAACTGGATAACGTAAGTATCTATCAGAGTGATTGGTTTAGTCAGGTACCAGGATTTAGTGCCTCGCCACAATACCATTTAATTATTAGCAACCCTCCCTACATTGAAATTAATGATCCCCACCTTTCCCAAGGAGATCTTCGTTTTGAACCGGTCTCGGCGCTGGTTTCTGGCCAAGATGGCTTAGATGACTTGAGAATAGTGATTGAACAAAGCCCGAGGTACTTGCATTCTAATGGCTGGCTTTTGGTGGAACATGGTTATCAACAGGGAAATGCAGTGCGAAATTTATTCGCTAATGCGGGATTTACTGCCGTAGCGACGCAAGTCGATTACAACAATCTTGAACGCGTCACGCTGGGTTGTTTACTGGCGACTCATTAAATTTCTGTATTTCGCGCTTTGAAACTAGGTTCCACCGATAAATTAAGCAGATGGCGGCGATACTTGCCGCAATCACTGTGCCCATCCAAAATCCATAGACCCCTAAAGGGGGGCCCCAAACGTCGGTTAAAGCAACACTGTAAGCGATAGGGAAAGCAATGACCCAAAAGGCGATGACCTGTATGACAAGGGGTATTTTCGCGTCTTTATAGCCCCGCAATGCACCACTACCGGCCATTTGTAGGCAGTCAACCATCCCCAGTGTGGCAGCAAAGAAAAACAAGTTGGCGGCAATAATTTGTACGCTAGGGTCCGGTGTGAAAAGTGAGGCTATGTCGTTACGCAGCAAAATCTTTAAAGAGCTTGTGATAAGAGCAAGTATTAATACCAATTTGAACCCCACTAAACAGATCATTCTCGCTTCGCGAGGATTGCCCCTTCCTTGCGCATGAGAAATTTTAATAGTCAGTGCTTGGGCAATCCCTAGTGGCACCATAAAAGCGAGTGAGTCGATATTGATGGCGATAGCGTGAGCCGCCAACATTTCTGAACCTAAGTGAGCGATCATAAACGGAATAACGGCAAAAAAGCTAAATTCTGCTGCAATATTCAGCGCAATAGGGATTCCCAGTCGCAGAGTATCAGCCATACTTTTAAGGTTGGGTGCGGCAAATTCATGGTAGAGATTGAGACTTTTCATGCTTGTTGAGCGTTGAGCATAAATAGCCATACAGGTGACTAAAAAGGCCATGACGACCATCGTTGCCCAACCTGCGCCTATGCCACCTAAGGCAGGCAGGCCGAATTTACCAAAGACTAAGGCATAATCAAGGATGCCGTTTAAAAGAAAAGCCGCGCTGTTAAATACAAGTACTGGTCTAGTATCACCAATTCCCTCGAAGGTCGTGCGAAATGCGAAAAAGGCAGGAAACATTAAGCCAGTGATGAGAAAGGGGTACAGATAGCCAGTGGTTATGCGATACACATTGTCGCTGATATCTAGCTGGCCGACAAAGTGGATGCCCAACAAAACTGCGCCTATTATTACTAGGCCCAACGGCACTGCCAGCCATAGAACCTGTTGGAACTGAAAGCGTATCTCCCCGAGTTTTCCCGCACCCCAGAAACTTCCAACAATAGGACTATTGGCGATCATAATGCCGATCACTATTAAATTAATCATCGACCAGATACTGCCACCTAGTTGTAGTGCCGCTAGGGTGTCCGCATCCACCTGACCCGCCATATAGATATCGGTAACAGTCATTCCCATAACAGCAATCTGACCCATTATTAGCGGGGCAGCCAGGCGCAACAGTGATCGCGCATTATCGATAAATCTTGGCCGAGATTCTGCTGATTGGGGGTCTTGACTGGACATCGAGATATCTTTTTTTATGTAGGTCACCATCTTCCTTGAATGAGCAATTCAAGGAAAGTTAAATTTACCCTTTGACTTAATGCGGTACTCACCGGAATGCCGAAGAGCGCTGATATTTATTATCAGCGGGTAAATAACAATTCTGATACACTCCGCGACCGCGAGAGGCTCAATTATAGATTAGCCGATAAACTAATGTGTAAACTAATGTGTAAATTACCTTGATTGAAAATAAAGTAGAAACACCTGCCGGTGAGCAGAACAAGAAACCAGCCAATCGAACTCGAGGCAGTAGCAGTAAGCCGTGGGATCTTTCGCAGTTTAAGGTTTCACCTGAGCAGGGTAAGGCTCGATTCCATGATTTTGACTTGCCGCTAGAGTTGATGCGGGGTATTCAAGATGCAGGTTTTGAATATTGCACGCCTATCCAAGCGGCGTCGTTGCCCCATACATTAAATGGCCATGATATTGTTGGTAAAGCTCAAACGGGTACCGGTAAAACAGCCGCGTTTTTGCTTAAAATTATCACCGACTTACTTAATCATCCGATTGAAGGTGATCGCTTTATGGGTGAAGCGCGGGCGTTAATACTTGCGCCGACAAGAGAGTTGGCTATTCAGATCGGCGATGATGCTACCCAACTTTTAAAGCACACCAAGTTAAAGGCTCACACCCTGGTTGGCGGCATGGATTACGGCAAGCAACTACAAAAAATGCAAAAGCATCACTGCGATATTTTGGTCGGCACGCCCGGTCGATTGTTAGATTTTGCTAATAACCGCGATGTCTATCTTGACCAAGTAGAAGTGCTAGTTATCGATGAAGCTGACCGTATGTTAGACATGGGATTCATTCCCCAGGTTCGCCGCTTAGTGGGTTTGACGCCAAAGCGCGAAGACCGACAGTCACTTTTATTCTCCGCGACTTTTACGCCCGAGGTACTGCGCTTATCTAACAATTGGACTGACAACCCGGTTACGGTTGAGGTTGGCGCTGAACGTATTGCTACTGACACTGTTGATCAGAAAGTCTATATCACAACGGCGGCAGAAAAATTCACACTGCTAAGCAATATCTTATCTAAGGATGATGTCGATAACGTCATTGTTTTTGCAAATCGTAGAGATATCTGCCGCAGACTCGAAGAGAAACTGGTTAAACAGGGTTTCAAAACAGGTTTATTGTCTGGGGATGTGCCTCAAAATCGCAGAATGAAAACTTTGGACTCATTCAAATCGGGTTCTTTAAAGGTGATGGTAGCCACAGATGTCGCAGGGCGTGGTATTCATGTCGACGGAATTAGTCATGTTATTAACTATACGCTTCCAGAAGAGCCGGAAGACTATGTTCATCGCATAGGACGAACTGGCCGTGCAGGTAAAACAGGCACCTCAATAAGCTTTGCCTGCGAAGACGATGCATTTTTATTGGAACCCATCGAAAAACTGCTCGGTATGAAACTAGCCTGCACTATGCCAGAGGAAAGTTTAGTGCAAGCCCTCCCAAGCAGACAAAAATTTGCGTCTAAAAAACCAGTAACCAAAGCCGCGCAGGTTCAGGCTGACATGGTAGAAAAGCAGGTTAATGAGCAAACTGAGCCCGACGGAGAAACAGTAAAAGCAGACTAACTGTTGGTTTGACCACGGTGCTGGCGGCACCACAGCAAGCTGCCAGCGACTACCGACGC
>DGAQ01000017.1:47234-97329 GCA_002382445.1 Porticoccaceae bacterium UBA4026
AACCCAAATCCCATTGACTTCAATCTATGAGCGCTAACCTTTCTGCGCACATCTAAAAAATTAACACCATCGCTATCTGCGGCATAATCCAAATACTGTAAACATAGACACCAAGCCGCCCAGCTAGCAGCAACGATTGGCGCGAAAAGATTAACGACCGGAATAAAACTCAGTATTAAGGTAACAATGCCGACCCCCAATGTTCTTGGCAAAAAATAACCAATCAACTGCACCTCTCTGATCACACTCTGCCAAGCAGCTGTAAAAAGGCTTTTATTCTCTGTGACACTGCTCTGTTCGCCGTTAGTTTCTGTGGTTACTATTCGCTGGGCAATCACGCCATAAAACGGCGAGCCAATAAGGTTGGCTAAAATAGTGAAGGTAAAGCCATAAATCGCTAGGGCTAAGACCGCAAATAAAAACCAAATCATCCACGCTAGCCACTGCAACCATTCTGGAATAGACGAGCTGATTGAGGCGATCCAACTCTGTAGCCACTGCGCGGCAAAACCGGTGGCAGACACAAAAAGTACAATATTAATCAGAAGAGGAATAACAACCAGCCAGCGTATATCTGGCCGCCATAACAACCTAACACCCTCAAGTATAAGAGAGGGGCCGCCGGTCACAGCAGTGACTAATTGGGATTGTTTGTCGATTATTGCCTCCTAAAAGCTTTTTAGCGTTCACTAATGTGAGGCTTATTGAGCGATCTTGCAATTGCTACCCGGAGTGGCGCATCAGACGCTGTTTCTGACGATCCCAATCCCGCTCCTTGTCATCCATGCGTTTATCATAGGTGGCCTTGCCCTTGGCGAGTGCAATCTCACATTTAATTAGGTGGTTCTTCCAATACAGTGCAGTGCAGACAGCGGTGTGACCTTTTTGATTGACGCCTTCTTCAAGTTTTTGCAGTTCCCGATGATTCAGCAATAACTTGCGGGTTCGTTTGGCGTCTGTTACATAGTGAGTAGACGCAGATAACAGAGGTGTTATGTTGGTGCCGATTAACCAAGCCTCACCGTTCTTAATAAACACATAGGTGTCGGTGAGATTAACTTTGCTTTCGCGCAGGCTTTTAACTTCCCAGCCGAGGAGCACTAGGCCGGCCTCGAATTTCTCTTCGATAAAGTAGTCATGCTTCACTTTTCTGTTCAGCGCGATGGTGTTTGATTGTTGCTTGGGCTTCTTTTTAGTCATGCTGCAATTATACGTTGCGCCTGTCTTTTGTCATGAATTATTGTTAATTGATCCTAAACACCAAATAGATCAGTCAATGATTAGGTTAGTTGGTGGTGAGTGAGTACAATTTCGACTGGCTTAATGGAGATAGTCTTATGGGATTGCAGCAAAAAGGAATGCATGGCGCTTGGGCTAGCCGCTGGACGTTTATTATGGCTGCGACCGGATCTGCAGTTGGACTTGGCAATATGTGGAAATTTCCCTATGTTGCCGGCAGTAACGGCGGTGGAGCATTTGTGCTAACTTATCTCGGCTGCATATTATTGATCGGTGTTCCCGTGATGATGGCAGAGGTTTTAATTGGTCGCCATGGTCGTCAGAGCCCAATTAACTCTATGCGTGAAGCGGTTACCGACAGTGGCGCTGATAGTCGATGGCAAGTTGTCGGGTGGCTTGGTGTGCTAGCGGGTATGCTCATTTTGTCATTCTATTCTGTTATTGCCGGTTGGGCTTTAGATTACATCTTCTTGATCTCCTCTGGGGATCTACAGGGGATTAATGGTGCTGCAGCCAGCGTCAAATTTTCAGAGCTATTATCTGACCCTAGTCGATTAATCATGTGGCAATCTATCTTTATGGTTCTTTGCGTGGTCGTAGTCGTTGGGGGTGTTAAAAAAGGTCTTGGGATAGCGGTTGAGACCTTGATGCCATTGTTGTTTTTAATGCTTCTGTTGCTGTTAGTTTTTAGTATTTTAAAGGGAAATTTTAGCGCTGCGGTGAGCTTTCTGTTCAGTTTTGACTTTGACGCACTGACTTGGCGTGGCGTTCTAGAGGCCATGGGCCAAGCTTTCTTTACGCTAAGTATCGGTATGGGTGCGATTATGGCCTATGGCGCTTACATGCCACAGAATGCCAATATTGGTAAGACCATTTTAATTGTTGCTCTGTTCGACAGTTCGGTGGCTATTATCTCTGGACTTATTATTTTCTCAATTGTCTTTGCAACGCCTGGAATAGAACCTACCGAAGGTCCAGGCCTGATGTTTATTAGTTTACCGGTAGCCTTTGGGAGCATGCCTGGAGGTCTTTTAATAGGAGCCATTTTCTTTGTCTTGGTATCCATCGCAGCATGGAGCTCGGCTATCTCTCTACTGGAGCCCTGCGTTGCTTGGTTGATGGAAGCAAAAAACATAGGGCGAGCTCGAGCGAATATAGTCATTGCCGGGACTGCCTGGGTGTTGGGCTTAGGGAGTGTTTTTTCGTTTAACATTTGGGCTGACTACAAGATTGCCGGATTTACTTTCTTTGATTTTCTGGATTTCCTTACGGCTAATATTATGCTGCCAATAAGTGGCTTGCTGATTACCCTATTTGTTGGTTATGTGCTTAAAAAGGATGTGATTAACTTTGAGATGGAGGGTACATCTAAAGAGGTGCTAGCTTTGTGGCAGGTGACCATAAGGTACATTGCTCCGGTTGCTATTGCGGTAGTATTTGTGATGGGTGTGTACGATAAATTTTTTTGAGCAAAGGTGATTTGTTTTGGCCAGAATTAAGCGCTCGGCGTTATTAACGTACTCTGATCGTGCAATGTACGATTTGGTTAACGACGTACCAAGCTATCCGTTGTTTATGGAAGGTTGCCGTTCAGTTGAGGTGCTAGAGCATACCGATGAGGTTATGCTGGCTCGTCTTAATTTAAAGAAGTCTGGGGTGGGTCTTAGTCTGGTGACAAAAAATTTACTGAAGGCCCCGAATGAAATTACTATGACCTTAGAAGAGGGGCCTTTCAACATTTTTCTCGGTCTTTGGACATTCACTGCCTTGACAGAAAATGCTTGTAAGGTCGAGCTCGACCTGAACTTTGAGTTTAAAAGTAAGGGTTTAACTTTAGCGGTATCTAGCCTTTTTTCGGGTGTTGCGAATAGTTTGGTAGATTCACTGTGTCAACGAGCTGAACAGGTTTATGGTGCTAAAAATAACTGAAAATACCACCATGATTACCGTCGAAGTCGCCTATGCATTGCCTGACAGGCAGGTTTTGTATAAGATTTTGGTCTCCAAGGGCACCACAGCAATGGAGGCCATACGCCAATCGGGTGTTGTAGCCAAATTTCCTGAAATCGATCTAGCGACCAGTAAAGTAGGCATATTTTCGCAGGTGTTGGGGGCGAAAGGACTCGCCAGTGCCGACGTCTACGAACTCAAAGCGTCAGATAGGGTGGAGATCTATCGACCACTATTGTTAGACCCAAAAGAAATTCGGCGTCGTCGAGCCGAGCAGGCTAAAAGTAAGTCAGTTTCGATTAACATTACCGGTTAATCGAAAACCTGATTTTGCCCCTTAGTTTTCCGCTAATCTTGGGATTCAGCTGGATGATGGGTCAGCTTGGGTCGATGTTGAAGTTGGCGCGTAGTCGCCAGTAATGCGATCGAGTTTATCTTCATTGTCAAAATAAACGGTCACGTTCTCTTCGGTTTTCTCTCCAGCTGCAGACACCCTGCGGTAAATATAATCCCAACGAGCTTGATTAAAGGTGTCTGAAATTAGAGGGGTACCTAAAACAAACCTGACCTGTGACTTAGTCATACCTGGCAACAGCTTATCAACCATATCTTGGTCGAGAATATTACCTTGCTGAATGTCGACCTTGTGCACGCCAGGAAATTTAATCCAACTGCAGCCAGAGCTAAGTGCAGACAATAAGATTAGGCTGAGGGTAAGTTTTCGCATTGACGGGCTTCCAGTTAGTGTCGGTAAGGGTGATAATAACCAATTAGGGCACTATAAAGAAGAGCAAACATGAATCAAAAAGATCAGGAACTAAAAAAGGTTGGGCTCAAGGTTACCTTGCCTCGAATAAAAATCTTACAGATTTTAGAGGACTGCCCTGATTGGCATATGACCGCCGAGGACATCTACCAAACTTTGCGCGATGCTCAGGAAGATGTAGGCATTGCGACAGTATATCGAGTGTTAACTCAGTTCGAGGCGGCTGGTCTTATTACACGGCATAATTTCGATAGTGGCCCTGCCATTTATGAGCTTGATAAGGGTGATAGCCATGATCATATGGTCTGTACAGAAACGGGTAAAGTTGTCGAGTTTCACGATCCTGAGATCCAAAAGAGGCAAGAGTCGATTGCCCTAGAAAACGGATTTCATATAGTAGGTCATAGTTTGGTCTTGTACGTAAAACCGATTACGTAAAGCTAACTCCCAATAACAATCGCGCAAATGAATGAGCTAAATTCGTGCTTATGGTCACTCTACAGCAGCTAGAAGATTTTTTTAACGCATGGGCCGACATGATGTGGAGCACGCCATTGGTGGTGTTGCTTGTCGGAGGTGGCCTATTTTTTATGGTGTCTTCGCGGTTTCAACCCTACCGTTACTTCGGTCATGCGATTGACCTGTTACGCGGCAAGTTTAGTGACCCTAAAGATCCTGGTCACATTCCTCATTCACAGGCTCTTTCCACAGCCCTGTCAGGTACCTTGGGGTTAGGTAATATTGCTGGGGTTGCTATCGCTATTAGTATTGGCGGTCCAGGGGCTGTTTTTTGGATGTGGGTAACCGCGATTGTGGGTGTAGCAACAAAGTTTTATACCGCCTCGCTTGCGGTTATGTATCGCGGTAAAGATTCCGCTGGAATCTTACAGGGTGGTCCAATGTACGTGATCATGGAAGGGATGGGTAAGCGCTGGTACCCATTGGCGGCATTGTTTGCTGCAGCCTGTCTGATTGGTGCACTGCCTATTTTTCAAGCTAATCAATTTATCCAATTATTACGCGATGTCGTTGCAATTCCAGCTGGCTGGGCGAGCCCTGACGAACACTTTACGTTTGACCTTGTCGCTAGTTCGATGGTGGCAATTTTGGTCAGTTTAGTGATTGTTGGCCGTATTGAGCGCATTGGTCGTCTGACCGTGCGGCTCGTGCCCTCAATGGTACTTTTGTATCTATTTATGACGGTATCTGTCTTGTATACCTTTGCTGGTGATATTCCGGCAACGCTTTTATTAATTGTCACTGACGCCTTTACCGGTGAGGCCGCAGCTGGAGGTTCTATAGGGGCAGTTATTTTGATTGGTGTCCGTCGTGGCGCATTTTCCAATGAGGCGGGCATTGGCACTGAATCACTGGCTCATGGTGCAGCCAAGACAACTGAGCCTATTCGTGAAGGAATCGTTGCGATGGTTGGGCCGGTGATTGATACCCTGTTGGTCTGCACCTGCACTGCTTTAATTATTTTGCTCACCGGTGTCTGGGAGACCGACGCAGGCGTTCAGGGTGTGACACTAACGGCCAAAGCGATTGAGCAGGTCTTTCCCGTGACGGGTATGTACCTATTGTTGGTCATGGTGGGTCTTCTTAGTTTCAGTACAATGGTCACCATGTGGTTCTATGGGGTGAAATGCATGGGTTTTTTGTTTGGATCGAAACGCCAGTATTGGTATTCCCCTATTTATCTAGCCTTGCTTGTGGGTGGTGCGGTGGTTTCTATGGATATAGTCAACGGTCTGATCTTGGCTACCTACGCAACTATGGCAATTCCTACCATGATCTCTGCGCTTTACTTGTCACCCAAGGTCAATGTTGCGGCAAAAGCCTATTTCGCGAAATTAGACAAACCAGACGAGTAGGCTTTTACGAACTTTTAGTCTTGAACTTGGGTTTTCTAAAGCAAATTTTCAATCTGTGTCTCAATCGCTTCGGGCTTGGTAATCGGTGCAAAACGTTCGGTGACATTACCTTCGCGGCATACTAAAAATTTGGTGAAATTCCATTTAATACTGTCGGTTATTAAACCTCCAGCTTCTTTAGTTAGATAACGATAAAGAGGGTGTTGCTGGCGTCCATTGACATCAACTTTTGCCATCACCGGGAAACTCAGACCGTAGTTAAGTTGGCAAAACTCTTGAATGGTATCGTCACTGCCTGGCTCCTGGGCGCCAAATTGGTTGCAGGGCATGGCAATTATCACTAAGCCTCTCTCATGATATTTGTCATGAAGCGCCTGCAAACCCGCATATTGTGGCGTAAAGCCACATTTGCTGGCCGTGTTAACGATCAGTAATACCTTGCCGCGATAGTCTTCTAGGTTTTTGCTCTCTCCAGCACTATTGTCGACGCTGAAATCATAGATTGAATTACTCTGACTCATATTGAAGATCCTTATTATTTAAAGCAATGTTCCTTTGAGGGAAAGGTTCCATTTCTTACCTCATCACCATAAGCGGTGATTGCTTCTTGAATACTATTATTGCCTTCAAGAAAGTTTTTGGTAAAGCGTGGGAGTCTCTGAGAAATACCCAGCATGTCATGCAGTACGAGCACCTGACCGTCGGTATCTGGCCCCGCACCTATGCCTATTACTGGAATGGAGAGCGCCGCAGATAACTGGCTGCCAAGTTTGGATGGCACGCATTCAACAACAATAAGGTCAGCACCGGCTTCCTCGAGTATTTGCGCTTCTTCGATCATCTGAGCGGCAGCTTCGTCTTCTTTACCCTGTACTTTATAGCCACCCAACTTATGGACGGACTGAGGCGTTAGACCCAGATGACCGCAAACTGGAATCCCTCGTTCGCTTAACAAGTAAACTGTATCGGCAAGCCATTCCCCGCCTTCTACTTTAACCATCTGAGCACCGGCCTGCATTAGTATCGCGGCGTTATCCAGCGCTTTCACCTCTGTGGAATATGACATAAAAGGCATGTCGGCGATAAGTAGAGATCGATTATTACCTCGTTTCACCGCTGCGGTGTGATAGGCCATTTCATCAACGGTAACAGGGAGGGTACTGTCCCTCCCTTGGATGACATTACCTAATGAATCGCCTACCAGTGACACTTCAATGCTTGAATTTTCGATTAGTCGTGAAAAGGTATAGTCGTAAGCGGTAATGGCGGCGAACTTTTCACCACTGATTTTCATTCCATTTAAACTACTTATGGAGATCGTTTTCATTACGGACTAGCTCCTCTGGCTTGGTTAGGCCGGCAACAGTACTTAGTTTCCACTAGGATGACAAGGCGAGTTTCCCTTCCAATGAATGCGGATTGTAGTAGTGCCGGCCCGATTTGGTTTGTAATATATATCTCACTAGATTTTGGTAGTCATCTTCGCCCTTCGCCAAATTAATTGCGGAAGTATTAACAATTAATAGGGGAGTATCATCATAGTGGTAAAAAAATTGTGTATAGGCATCATTTAGTTGTTGTAAATAGGACTGCTCAATGGGTTTTTCAATGGCATTCCCGCGAGTCTGAAGGCGCTCGTAAAGGGTGGCGGTAGGCGCTTGTAAGTAAATGACTAGATCGGGTTTTGGCAGGTCAGTAATGATATTATCGTAAACGGTTTGATAAAGTCGATATTCATCGTCATCTAAGGTCACTCTAGCAAATAATGGGTCTTTTTCGATTAAGAAATCTGACACACGAACTTGCTGAAAGATATCGCCTTGGCGCAGCGCCTGTAGTTTTTGCAGTCTTTGAAATAAAAAGTGTAATTGCACCGACAGAGCATGGGTGCGACGGTCTCTATAAAACCGCTCGAGAAATGGATTTGTCTCTGCCTCTTCAAGTAATGTTTCGTAATTAAATGAAGCGGCCAAGCGTTTTGCCAAGGTGGTTTTCCCAACTCCGATAGGCCCTTCAACGGCAATATAACCAGGTAGCGATGCATCCGAAATTTCTATATCTAGATTCTTAAATAGACTCTCTTCCACGGTGAACCTCGGTTGCTCTTAGGGTAAAAACTTATAGTCTAAAGATACCTTGCTCGGGACAGTTTGCCAAGAGTTTGGCGATACTTTGATCATCAGGGAGCGATAAATTAGGGTTAAGATCTAGCAGAGGCACCAAGACAAAGGCGCGTTCTGCAATTCTGGGGTGGGGAATAGTCAGTCTTGGTGTATCCATTGTTAGATTGCCGTACATCAGAATGTCTAGATCAAGGGTTCTCGCTCCCCAGCGAACAGCTCGTTCTCGCTCATGTTGCTGCTCGATGAATTGTAAGCAGTCTAGCAGGGCGAGGGGTTCAAGCTGAGTCTCTATAAGCGCTACTGCATTAATGTAGTCAGGTTGGGTCCCAGGACCTATAGCTTTAGTTTTGAAGTTAGAAGAAAGGCTCACTAGTGTTATTTGACGATGACTTGCTAGGGCTTTGAGGGCTTGCTCGAGTTGTTCCACTGGTTCGCCCATTACTCCACCAAGGTTGCTACCTAAACCAATATAGACGGGTTGCATTAGCCTTGAGGCTCCTTTTTATGTCGCGGACCTCTGCTACGACGTCTCTTGTTGCCGGTATTACTTAGTAGCTCGGACATTTTGAGTTTCTGTTCCTCGTCAGATTCCTGATATTGCGTCCACCAGTCACCGAGCCCGGCTAAATCTTCTCCAGCTTGCTCACGCAATAAAATAAAGTCGTAGGCAGCGCGAAAGCGCGGATTTTCAGCTAAGCGTTTGGCGCGATGTCCGCCGCGGCGTGGCAGTTGCAACTGCAAGTCCCATATTTCTCGCATCGGCATAGTAAAACGTCGAGGAATAGCAGTCACTGTAATTTGCTTAGCGATCACCTCACCTGAGGCTTTGCTCAGGGCGTAAGTGCCAGAATTACCTCGATCAGTATATTGTGCGGCGAGTTTTTCAACGGCTGGCCACAATAGAGCGGCATATATAAATGCTGGGGTAACTCTTTGGTTCGAGCTAATGCGAATGTCGGTATTAATAAATGCTTGTTCTATTAATCGAGCAGCATTATTACTTGCATCTTTGATTAAATGCGCAACTTGCGGCACCAATTGATCGAAAAGCTGGTGTTCGCGCAGTAGCTTGTAGGTCGAAGCGCCGTTGCCACTCATAAATAGTTTGAGTGTTTCGTCAAAAAACCGGGGTGGCGAGACATGAGCAAGGTCGGCAGCGAGCTTGCTCATAGGTTTAGCGGTACGCGGTTCGATACTGAATCCTAGCTTTGCGGTAAATCTTGCTACACGAAGAAGGCGGACTGGATCTTCTCTAAAGCGTGTTGCGGGATCGCCAATCATTCGTATCGTACGACTGTCTATATCCTGCAGTCCGCCAGTGAAATCGTGGATAGTATTATCACTGGGGTCGTAGTAAAGCGCGTTGACTGTAAGGTCTCTGCGCTCTGCATCATCGGTGATTGAGCCAAACAGGTTATCGCGGGTTAACATACCGCTCTTGCTTTGCTGGCGAAGGGGTGCGTTCTTTTTCGATGCTTTAACATCGTCGTTTTGATTTGAGCGAAAGGTTGTGACCTCGATTAGTTCGCGACTGAATTGCACATGGACAATCTGAAATCGTCTACCGATGATCCTAGAGCGTCGAAAGAGTGCTTTGACCTCTGTTGGTTCTGCATTGGTGGCGACATCAAAATCTTTTGGTTTTAATCCTAACAAAAGATCGCGCACAGAACCGCCAACGACATAGGCATCAAATCCAGCTTTTTGCAGTGTATCCACCACTTGATGGGCATTGTGGCTAATCATTTTAGGCGTTAGCCCATACTGTCCGGCGTCGGAGATAGTTCGATCTGAAAACTCAGACTTAGACAGTTTTTTATCAAAAAACTTAATAATGCGTTCAAGCATCTATGTATTACCAAGGGGTCAATTTGAAACAAGAGTTTAGCAGATGGTGACAAGATAGACGCGAATTATTGCCAAGAGGGCGTATCTAGTCTGCTTCCTAAGTGATTGATCAGATAGTAAAAAGGGAATGTCTCGCGACATTCCCTTTCAATGAGCTTTAAGGCCTGAGCCTTTCGAACCCTCGCAATCAACTTCTATTTTTATTATTTATTGTTATTGTTATCCAGATATTTAACCTGGCAGGCCCCATTTTAAGTAAAAATGGATTTACATCAAGTAATTACTGAAATATTTATTTTTTACAGGTCTTTAATGATCATAAATTCAAGACAAACTTAAAATTTAGCCTTCAAAAATCAGGTAGTCTGTTAAGTTTTGTTTCTGCTAATACCTAATTTTCTACGGCGTTGCCAAAGACTCTTTCGGCTAATACCCAACTTTTTAGCGAGATCTGTTTCGCTCATAAGCACCTGATTATTTAATACAAAGTTAGTGAAATAATCCTCCAAAGACAACTGCGCAGCGAAAGGCGTAGTGAGACTACTTTCGGTTAGCTCTTTCGCTTCGATTTTATTTTCTGAGACTAAGCGCAGCATTGATGGAGAAATAAGGGTTTCAGGGTCAAGTAATATAGCCGCCTGATAGAGTACATTTTTAAGTTCTTGAACATTCCCAGGCCAATCGTAATTTATTAGCGCGCTCATACTCTCAGGCGAAAGAGCCACCTGAATGCCAAGTTCCGCTGAAAAACTGCTCAGAAAAGATTCAGTAAGTTGAGGGATGTCAGATTTATGATCCCGTAGTGCAGGCATTTGGATAGTCACGACGGTGATCGCGAAGAAAAGGTCTTCACGGAATTCACCTTTCTCACAACGGTCTTTTAAATCAGTCTGTGCTGAGATAAGGCAGCGCAATGATTTGTCTTTAACTAAGTTGCAAACAGCCTTCTGAAAAATCATAGGTAGTTCGCCAATATTACTCAGGAACAAGCTACCAATTTTACCTTCTTCCGCCAAACCATGAGTTTGTTTGAGTTGAGCTTCAGTAATGGTGGCGCAGTCAATGGTGATAAAAGGTTTATCTGCTGAGCCACCAATATTGTGAATGGTCCTGGCAATAGTCCTTTTTCCACAACCACTGGCGCCTAAAATAAGGACTGGTGCCCTAGTAGGAGCCGTCTTATGAATTGTCTTAAGAATATGAATAATATCAGGGCTATTGCCGAGTAAAGGTTGGTAGTCATCAATACTCGTCAGTTCTCTTTGTTGATGATCACTGGTTATGCGATTGACTGAGTGCATCAATTCCTCATGATCAAAGGGTTTGGAAATGTAATCTACCGCCCCCTGTCGCATAATATCAACAGCAGAACGCAGACTTGCATAGCTAGTCATAATAAGAACAGGAACAGGGCCGGCTAGACTTATAAGCTCCGCGCCAGAACCCCCTGGCAGTCTAAGGTCGCTAATAATTAAGTCAAACTCGTTAAGGTTAAATGTATTCACCGCAGCTTTGACACTGACTGCCTCGCAAACTTCATAGTCGTGCCTTTCCAGTAGTTTAGTCAATGAACTACGAATAATAGCTTCATCTTCAACCACCAAGATTTTCTTGCTAAGACGTGTCATATGGACTCCTCAATCGCTTTAGAAGAGTAAGCGGTGAACCTTAGGGCAACTGTTGTACCGCAGGTGCTATTTTCGGCTGGGCTTGATATTGATATATCAGCTCCAAGGCCTTTAACTAGTTGAAACACAATCCATAAGCCTAGTCCTGTCCCTTGCCCTGGTTCCTTGGTCGTTAAGAATGGCTCATATAACTTTGATTGAAGCCCTTGTTCTATGCCTGTTCCAGAATCATTAACGGTAACTCTAATGTTCTCAAGGTCTCGCTCGGCCAAAATTGTAACCTGGCTATTGGTTGGCGAGGCATCGCGGCTATTACTCAGCAAATTAAGGAATATTTGGACTAATTGGTGATAATCGCCTAAAACTTCCATATCGGGGTTAATGTCAGCTCGGAAGATGATCTTAGATTCGACATCTCCAAGGGTTAAAAGTTGGATAGCCTCCTCGGCGACTTTCCGTAAGTTAATAGGAGAGAATAGACCTTCTTTTGATTTATCACCTTTGGAAAAATTGATTAAAGACTCTACGATCCGATTAATACGATCAGTCTGGGATAAAATATGTTGAGCAGATTCAAGGATTTGGCTGGGTTCAGTTTCATGTTTTAAGTTCTGTGCGAGGCACGCTATGCCAGTAACGGGATTGCCTATTTCATGGGCCACACCCGCCGCTAAGCGTCCAATAGATGCGAGTCTTTCATTGTCGATCGACTTTTGCGTCAGCAATACAGCTTTAGTCTGCTCTTCTATTAGCAAAATAATGTCGTTATTACCGGCCTCAAGTGAATCTTCGATTGATTTTTGGAAGCTAAACCACCTAACACCGTCGCTGTTTTCTAGGCGAATATTGTCTCTAGCATTGTCATCACTCACTAGAAAATCTCTAATTTGAGATTTCCAGGGTTCAGGAAAATCTGTAATTGAACTTCCTAGAGCAGAGTCCTTATCAATATCTGTGTATTTTGATATGGCAGTATTCCATTTCAAAATCTCGCCATTTTGATCGAGAGAAATAATACCTATGGGTAACTTATCAAGCACTTCTCTATGATGTACCCTGAGCTTATTCAGTTCATTTGCGATGCCGGTAAGTTGGGCACCATGGACAGCAAGGACTGACTCTAGAAGATACATATCCTCAGGGTCTGAGTGATTAGAAATCGCCCTTGGGAGCGAGTTATTCATAATTCGTTCAGCGGCGAGAATGCCAAAGCGTAAATTCAAAGACGCATTAATGGCGTCACGTAATTGCCGCAAGGAGGCAGGCCTAATCTCCTTCTTATCAAACCCTAATAATTTTAGCGCTGACTCCATTTCGACCTGGGCTTCGTCGCCCAAGGATAAACCTAATCTTTCGGTTAGTTCTGCAACGCTTTTTTGGGTAATTTCAACGCGAATAGGAATATAGACATTGTCTGCCATACAAATGGAAGCAAAGGTTTTTTGCTGCTCATCCATTTTTCCAAAAAGAGTAAAAAGGGTGCAAAGTGTTATGTTCAGCAGGAGTGCTTCAATTGACCAGACTTCCCATGCCTGCATACCAAAAAGCAGTGTTTTATCAAGCAGAGGTATATACCAACTCCAATCGCCAAATAGCACAGGAAATGCCAAAGTGATCAGCCAGACTAGCATGCCGCCAGCAAGCCCTGCGATGAATGCGCGGCGAGACATTTTGGGTAAATACATTGCGGCAATGATGCCTGGCATTAACTGTGCCAGGCCGGCAAAGCCGACTAAATATAAATCGGTAATGCTGCGACTCTTGATATTTAGACTAAGTGCGATGGTGAAAATAACCAGACTGACCGACACTATAAAGGTGCGCCGATTGATCCAATTGGTCAGGTTTTTTTGTTGATAGAGATTCTTATCGGGCAATACGACACTGTTAAGAACCATCTTTGCTGACAAAATGGTTAAGCCACTGCACAAAGCGATGCCAAGTAGGAGGATGCTGGCGGCGCCTAGGCTTGAAATAAGAGGATGGCCTACCATCATTGGCATGCTGTATAGATACTGTTGCAGGGAAGAGGAGGGTTGAAGCTCTAGGCCACTCCATAACAGTGGAATTACAGGGATACAAACTAGCAATACTAACAGAGGATAAACCCAGGATGACATGCTCGCTTGACGGTCCGAGATGTCTTCGGAGATCAATATATTAAAATTTATTGGGTAAGAAAGGCTAGCGGCGAGAAATACAATAAATAGGCTATAGGATGAATTAAACCTTTTAATAATATTTTGTTGGTTGCTATCAATAGCCCACTGATTTATTTCACTGACGCCACCAAAGACCGCGTCTGTGACGACCCATGCTGATAAGCCTATCGCGCAGAGCAATAAAAGGCCGGCTGCAGCTAGTACCCATCTAAGAGGATTACTCTCTCCAGCTTGCATAGATTTCCATGATATGAGGCTAATTATTCCGAGTACTACCAGAATGCCAAACATTTTTTTATCTGCACCAAAGATAAAAGTGACCACTGATTCGATGGACAATAGCTGCGCAACTAGCAGCGGAATGACCGACAAAATTGTTACGCTACAGGCCCAAATAGCAACGTTTTTACCGCGATACCTAAAGGTCAAGAAGTCCACTGAGGTGGCGAATCTAACCAATTTACTGAGACGTCGGATTGGAAACAAAATCAACGGAGCAATGATAAACACTAAAGTGAACGCAAATAACGCAAAAATTGCGCTATAACCATAGCGTCCAGTCATTTCTATAGCTCCGGTTGCTAGTAATACGCCAGTACTGGCAAGCAACGCCAAAGATAGTATTATATTTTGACTTACGCGATTAGTATTAGACGCTACGGCCCGAGACAGAACGCAGGCTGTAATCATTACTAAAAGGGTAAAAATACCTATATTACTGTTCATCAGTGGTCCGATCGCGCTGTAATATGTAGGTGGTAAAAATCAGTAATGCCCATACCAAAAAAGGTCTAAACCAGCTGCCGCCAAGTTCCAATGCCCATTGAGTGGCAAGTGGAAACACCACAATGGAAAGCAAAAGTAGTGTCGCGACTAATCGATAATTAAACATAAGCAATGCATTCTAAAATTTGTGTCCGAAAGTGGCAGAACTGGTGATGTTATGCAAGGTGGCTTGGTAAAGCAAACTAGTCATAGCGATAAACAGAGATGACAAGATTAAAATCCTTCTGGCGCCGGCATTGTTAAAGAGCGCTTAACGCTGGTGGAGTCCCAGTGGGAAATAGCCCAGGTTAGAATCTCACTCACTGACCCTATTTTTAAGTCGTTGGGGGGTGATTGATTTAGCCAATTTAATGCAGCCCAAATATTAAGCGTCTCCTCACCTGGTACTAGGGCAGAGGCGAGATTTTGTTTGCTCAGTTTTTGGCCTAAGGGACTGATAGCCACGGGCAAATGAGCATATTGAGGCTGAGTGAATCCCAAACAACGTTGTAAATAAATTTGTCGTGGCGTGGAATCTAACAGGTCTGAACCACGCATCACGTGAGTAACCTTTTGGTATTGATCATCAATGGTGACCGCTAACTGATAAGAAAACAAATTATCCCTTCGCCGAATCACAAAATCGCCGACATCATGAGTTAATGACTGAGTATATTGTCCAACAATTTGGTCAACGAATTCGATTAGATGATTAGGTTGATTCAAACGCAAGCGGGTAGCATTGTCTGTCGAAGAGAGATTAGACCGTCGACAGTGGTTATCATAAATACCCCGTAGTGCGTTGACACGCTGACGAGAACATTCGCAATGATAGGCGAGATTTTTTTCTTTAAGAATATTTAATGAGTCTTGGTAAGCATCCAACCGAGTGCTTTGAAATAGTACTTTACCGTCCCAGCATAATCCGTGCGCTTCTAACTGATTCAAAATTTGGCTGCTCGCACCCTTTATTTCACGAGGTGGGTCTATATCTTCCATGCGAACCAGCCAGTGCCCACCAAGCTTTTTCATCTCTAAATAGCTAGCTAGAGCACAGGATAATGATCCAAAATGGAGTGGTCCAGTGGGGGAGGGTGCGAAGCGACCGGTGATTATCTCTGGTGACATAGCCTAAACCTACTAGTCTGAGTATAGCAGGGCTTGCACTAAGCACCAGACCGCCCAGTATCAATTCCCAGTTAGCTGTTTTTCTTTAATTTCATCAAGAGTTTTACAGTCAACGCAAAGGTCCGCGGTTGGTCGTGCTTCTAGTCTACGAATACCTATCTCAATACCACACTGATCACAGAAACCATAGTCGTTTTCTTTCACTCGGATCAACGTCTTATCGATCTTCTTAATAAGCTTGCGCTCTCTATCTCTAGTCCTAAGCTCTAGACTAAACTCTTCTTCCTGCGTGGCACGATCAGTCGGATCAGGAAAGCTGGCTGCTTCGTTCTTCATGTGGGTCACCGTGCGGTCTACTTCTTCCATCAATTCATTGCGCCACGCCATCAAAATAAGCTTGAAGTGTTCGCGCTGATTATGATTCATAAATTCTTCGTTTTTCTTCTCTACATAGGAGTTCAATCCGTGGAGCGTTACCGATCCCGGAGCTTGTACCTTAGACTTAGTAGTGTTCTTTGTATTAACTTTTGCTTTTGCCGTAGCCATGAATTAAATCCGCAGTTGAAATTGACCTAAAATCGCGAGCCGCGTTTATAGAGAAATTTACGCCATTTATCAAGGAAAACTTTCCTTTTAAGGATGTTTTTTATTAAAAACCGCTTATTGGAACTAAGTAATAGTAGACCATGGTTGCAATAACATTTTAATTATCGATACTTTACCCCTATCTTATGACTAAAGTGTGACCGAATCCGAGAATTGAGCCTAGAATTAATGCAAACACTCCCAATTTTATTTCCAGCCACTTTTGTAAAACGCTACAAGAGGTTTTTTGCTGATGTCCTTGATCTTCAGAGTAATCTTGTCACGGTGCACTGTCCCAACACTGGGTCAATGAAACATTGTCAGGTTGAGGGGGCACCTTGCTGGTATTCGCTGTCTGACAACCCTAAACGAAAATTACCTGGAACCTTAGAGATAGTAACCACTACCCATGGGAATTTAGCAGGGGTGAATACTATACGCGCTAACCATTTAGTGCGTCAGGCGATAGACAGTCAGTTCATCGAAGAATTAACGGGCTATGACCAAGTAAAAGGCGAAGTACCCTACGGGGAAGAGAAAAGCCGCATTGATTTTTTACTCAAGGATAGTACCGGCAGACTTCGAGATTGTTATCTAGAGGTTAAGAATGTGACTATGGATATGGGTAAAGGGCTTGCAACCTTCCCTGATTCAGTAACCAGTCGCGGGGCTAAACACCTTCGTGAATTGATCTCAATGGTTGAAGATGGACATCGGGCTATCTTATTTTTCTGTGTTCAGCTAACGAATGTTGAGCGAGTCGAGGTCGCTGCAGAGATAGATCCAGTCTATGCACAGACACTGGCGTTAGCAATATCCGCAGGTGTTGAGGTGATGGCGTGGGGAACTAAGATAAGTTCGAAAGAAATCGTATTGCATAGGCAGATTAATTGTCTTCAAGATCTGCCAATGCTTGAGCGCGAAGATTAATCGGTGGGTTGGGTAAGTGTTGGTCTGCGGCCACATAGAAATTATTGTCTTTTTGCTTTAATGCAACGCGACTTAGGTGGTCACCTACACAGGGTCCGGCAACACATTTACCAGTATCAATTCCAAATATCGCTCCGTGAGCTGAACATTGGATAAAAGTTTTGTCTAAATCGAGAAATTTTCCCGGCATCCAGTTCAGGGGGACACCTGCATGTGGGCAGTTGTTCCAATAGGCATAAAGATTATCATTCTGGCGCACGGCAAATAGGGGCCGCTGGTCAATACTCAGTTCGATGGCTTCTTGTTCGTCAAGATCGTCTAAATTACAAAGAAAAACATCTTGTTTAAGCATAATCTTTATTGTTTGTGGTGTATTTCTCGCATCATGCCGTATAGCGCCTTTGGGTAAAAGTCTTTATTTAGGCAAAGGTTAACTGCTGACAATGAAAGGGGGTATTACTAATCGGTCGATTTTGAGTCAGATTTTAATTATTTGTCCTCGTAGAGGTATAAACTCAGCATTCCACGAATTGATAATTAAGGTCCAATACTAATATGGCTGAGCTAGAGGAAGTTGCTGCTGATATTTTGACAGGCCGCACCCATCGGCATTTGGTGGATGTTGCTGGTAGTCAAAATTTACTGACTCAAAAAAGTGTTTTGGTTCATAAAAAGGCGCTTAAACCCTTTATGACCTTAAAAGACGAAGCGGAAAAGCAAGGTTTTGACCTATGTATTTGCAGCGGATTTCGTTCATTTGAGAGACAAATGCTGATTTGGAACGAAAAGTTACTGGGCGTCAGGCCCGTTATGGATGAGTTGGGCGGTCCAATTAACTTAATCGAACTCGATCCGTGGCAACAGATTCAGGCTGTACTGCGCTGGTCAGCACTGCCTGGTACATCACGTCATCATTGGGGTAGTGATTTTGATGTTTATGATGCTAATGCCATGCCCGAGGGTTACCAGATTCAGCTGACTGTGAGTGAGTGCGAGGGCGAGGGGATTTTCGCGCCCATGCATGAATGGTTAAACAGTGTCCTTATTAAGGGGCAACAGCAGTCCAAAGGGTTTTATCGGCCCTACGCCATTGACCGTGGAGGGGTATCCCCTGAGCCCTGGCATATTAGTTACGGTCCTATAGCGAATAGCTTTGCGCAGCAACTCACCGGCGATATTATAAGGCAGCAATTATTAGACAATTTGGAATTAGTTAGTCTTGATACCGTGTTAAAATACCTTGATGAGATCATTCGCCGATTTGTAAGGGTCTCAGGCGAAGACAATCTATAGGTAATTTACTCATGACATCTGATAAACCGATTTGGTTACTTATTACCGAAGAAGCAAAGTTATCAATTGCCGAAGAGCCATTATTATCCGAGTTTTATCAGCGAACTATTCTTGACCATTCAGATCTTGATTCTTCTCTTAGCTACAATCTAGCTAACCAACTGAGCGGCTCAGGGATACCCTTTACCACCATAGAAAAACTTATTCTTGATGCACTTACAGCTGATTCTGGCATCGGAGATAGTGCACGCTTGGATATCATAGCGAACGTTGAGCGAGATCCCGCATGTGACAAACACCTGATGCCGCTACTCTATTTCAAGGGCTTTCAGGCGATGCAGTTGTATAGGATTTCTCATTGGTACTGGTGCAATGGTCGGGTAGCCCTGGCGCTTTTTTTGCAAAATCAAGTGGCCGAAATATTTGCTGTAGATATTCATCCTGGGGCTCGCATGGGGTCTGGAATCATGATTGACCATGCAACCGGTTTGGTCGTCGGAGAGACGGCCGTTATTGGGGATAACGTTTCTATTTTGCATTCAGTTACGCTGGGCGGCAGCGGTCGAGGGAACGGTGATCGTCATCCTCAGGTGGGTAGTGGCGTTATGATTGCAGCTGGAGCAAAAATTATTGGCAACGTAAAGATTGGGAACGGCGTTAAAGTGGGCGCGGGGAGTTTGGTCATCGAATCCGTCCCTCCCCATGTAACGGTCGTTGGGGTGCCAGCAAGAATAGTCGGCGCGCGTCTTAAGGGCCCCCCTAGCTTTGATATGAACCAACATTTAGATGTATAGGGATAAAATTTAATGCTTACAAAAGGTATTTTAGGGCTTCTTTATCGGCGCCTAGTACTAACGACAAAACATTCGATTCAGGGCATAGATTCTGCTTTACGAACCCAGGAAGCATTCCGGTGCGAAATGCTGGCTTCGGTGATTTTACTGCCTCTGGCGCTCTATGTGGCTACTGATTATTTGCAATTAATATTGTTAGTAGGAACGGTGTTAATGGTGTTGATTGTTGAATTGCTTAACACCGGAATTGAGGTGGTTGTAGATCGAATTAGTCTGGAATTTCATGAGTTGTCTGGTCGGGCAAAAGACGTTGGCTCTGCAGCTGTTCTTATATCGCTCATATTATTTTTAGCGGTATGGGGTGTGATTATCAACGAGAACTACTACAGCTAGCGCCGGCGCGGTCAATGGTTATAGGCATACTGAGGCCAGGTGTAAAATTTGCTTCTCAAGTAAGACTTGTCGCTGTTCAGGAAAGCCATGGAAAATATAGCAGTTTTCCTCAAAAGGGTTAAATCGAGCAATAGTTGCTAGCTGTTCTATATCATATTCAGAGACATAGAGCGCTATGACACCTTTATCTATTCTTTCGCTAATCGATTTTGATCTATGTTTTAGCTCTGACATCTTCTCGTGGTAGCGAAGTACTGGAAGTGGGGATAGGTTGTCGCTGCAAACTGTCCAGTTAATTTCCAGATCAATGCCCAATTTAACTGACAGGCGATCCAGGAGTTTTTGTAATGAATAAACGGCCATTAGGCAGACAAGCAAATGCTGCTTAGAACACTCAGTGGAGCGAATATAAAAAAAGACTCGACTTTTACTGCCCTCTATGCGCTTTGCCCCATAAAGTTCAAGGGTACGGTCAATACAGTGATCTATGTTTTCAAATAGCAATTCGAGATTTTCGTGGTTAAGGTGGTCATTTAAGCTTTGCCGATTTTTAATCGTGGCAGTAACAAGTGAGCAATAATAGCCATTTTCAGTATCTTTAGAAAACTGCCCAGATGTCGTAAGCAGCGGTTGTATTCTCGTTTCTAACTCAAGGATTTCGTCGATCATTGGATCGCTACTGCCAGGCAGTCGATTGGTTAATGCCCGTAATCGCCGCGCTAATTGTTCAGCAAATTGGTAGCAAGCGTAGGTGCAGCCGATGCTAAATAGGAGCCAGATGAAAGCCCATATCAAAAAGATATTTGAGTATTTTCCATAGATGGGTTGGCTGATAACTGATATCAGTAGCGTGCCGGCCTGGGTGTCTTCGAGGGTAATATCCTGTCTAAACTGCGTCAAGCTCGTTGACAACTCTTTAGCCTGGGTGCTTTGTGCGATCAGATTGTCTTCCACATCATATAAGCTTGCGCTAAAAATAGATTGATCCATCGTTGCTTTGCGCAGGGCGAACTGTAACCCAACGGTATCATTGCTAAATAGGGGCGCGCGCACAAGCTCGGCAAGTTGGTTAAGAGTTGCCGTACTTTTATCTTCAACCGCTTGCTGGGCCAATGTTGAAGTTTGAGATACGATAGCCGCCCAACTTAAAAAGCCAAACAATAAACAGGCAGAAGCCATTATTGCCGGCAATTTTGTGGCCATCGAATATTGACGACGCATTCTTAGATCCTTGGTAAGATAAGTGATTTGCATTCTATCCTATTCTCCTAAGTTTTATATAATGGGAGCCTAAACTCCATTGGGGTCTCTACCTGTGAAAGAAGTTTTATTAATTAATGTGTCTGGAAAAGATAGGCCTGGGGTTACCAGTGCGGTAACCAAGGCGTTGTCGCTGTTTGACAGCACCCTTTTGGATATTGGTCAGGCAGTGATTCATGATCAGCTAAATATGGGTATTCTTGTGGCAGTTCCGTCAGATACTCTAACTTCACGGGTAGTTGAAGAAGTTTCTTTGACGCTTAAAACCATGGATTTGCAGGTCGGAGTTCTATCCATCTCTCACGAGCGTTATCATAATTGGGTAGATCAACAGGGTAAGCAACGATATATCGTGACATTGCTCGCGCGAAATATTGAGGCCTCTCATTTAGCCGCTGTGACTGAGGTCACAAGTCAGCAAGGGCTCAATATCGACAAGATAGTGCGTTTATCTGGCCGATTGGGGCTCTATCAAAGTGACCCACTTGGTCGGGCCTGCATTGAGTTATCTGCTCGAGGTGAACCCGCAGATAAAGAGGGTTTTCGTAATTCATTGCTCGAGTTAGCGGTACATTACAATATCGATATTGCGTGCCAAGAAGATAATATCTTTCGCCGTAGCCGCAAGTTGGTGGTTTTTGACATGGACTCGACATTAATCGATGCTGAGGTCATTGACCAACTCGCTATAGAGGCGGGAGTGGGAGACCAGGTGGCAGCCATTACTGAGGCGGCGATGCGCGGGGAGGTAGACTTCAAAGCTAGCTTTACACAACGAATGGCGTTGTTGCAGGGACTAAACTCGGATGTACTTCAGTCTGTTGCTGAGCGGTTAGTTTTAAATGAAGGGGCAGAACATTTACTTAAAACCCTCAAGAAACTGGGTTTCACTACGGCAATTATTTCAGGTGGCTTTACTTTTTTTGGACGTCATTTACAGTCCATTTTAGGCGTTGACCAAGTTTATGCTAACGAGCTTGATATTGTCGATGGGAAAGTTACCGGGAAGGTGGTTGGCGATATCATTGACGGTCAACGCAAAGCTGAAATACTGAGAGAGATAGCTCAAGAGCAAGGCTTAAATCTTGAGCAAGTTATCGCAGTTGGTGATGGTGCCAATGATCTGCCAATGCTAAAAATTGCTGGCTTAGGGATAGCGTTTAGAGCTAAACCGCTGGTAAAAGCTTCAGCCAAACAGGCAATTTCCAATGTTGGGTTGGACGGTATTTTATATTTACTTGGATACAGTGACAGAGACATTCGCGCGTTAGATTGATTTAGGAGCGCTAAATGATCTCTTGACCTGCAAAACTAATTAAATAATCGAGTACTTCGGTTATCATGCACTCTTGGTAAATTTTCGGACTCAACAATCATGGCTAATTATTCTACTAACGAATTTCGCTCAGGACTTAAGGTAATGCTGGACAATGATCCATGCTCAATTCTTGAGAACGAATTTGTTAAACCCGGCAAGGGGCAGGCGTTTAATCGCGTTAAGCTGCGCAATCTAAAAACTGGGCGTGTGTTAGATAAAACGTTTAAGTCAGGAGAGTCTTTGGAAGGTGCCGATGTTGTCGAGATGGACATGCAGTATCTCTATAGCGATGGAGACTTTTGGTGTTTCATGGAGCCCGATACATTTGAGCAACATCAAGCGACCGAGAGTGCCGTGGCTGATGCGCTGATATGGTTGAGCGAGCAAGACATTTGCGCAGTCACCTTATATAATGGGTCACCACTTTCGGTTACACCGCCAAATCATGTGGAGCTGGAAATTATTGAGACCGACCCCGGTCTGCGCGGCGACACTGCACAGGGTGGGAGCAAGCCCGCTAGGCTAGCTACTGGTGCGGTAGTTAAGGTGCCACTATTCTTAGATCAAGGTGATATTGTTAAGGTGGACACCAGAACGGGTGAATATCAAGGACGTGTCAAATAATGAAAATTGATCATTGTCGCTAAATTAAAGAGCATTTATGATCAGTGATTGGCAGCCAGGAGCTAGTCTCGTGGCGCTCCGTCGGCGTGCCCAGGTGATGTCGCTGATACGCAATTTCTTCTCTCGTCACTCAGTGATGGAAGTCGATGTACCCCTACTTTCCAAGTCTGGGGTAACTGATGTCAATATTGATAGTATTTGCGCCACGCTGTCTGGATCGCTAGCCTACCTGCAAACTTCTCCCGAATATTTCATGAAACGGTTATTGGCCTCAGACAGTGGTGATATCTATTATTTAGGAAAAGCTTTCCGCGACGGTGAGATTGGCAATCGGCATAATCCAGAGTTCACCTTGCTTGAATGGTATCGATGTGGATGGGACGAACACCAATTAATGTTTGAGTTAGCTGATTTAGTTTCTCAGTTGATGGATAGAGAGGGAGCATCAGATCTCAAGGTAACAAAGATTAGTTATGCAGATTGTTTTCACAATGAGTTTGGCATTGATCCCCATCAAGCTGGTTTGAGTGACTTGCAAGACTTAGCCGCTGGAATAGGTTCTCTGAGTTGGGCTGGAGAAACTCGAGCCAACTGCTTGGATTTAATATTTAGCCTTAAAGTTGAACCCCAATTGCCTAAGGGGTTAGTTTTTGTTTACGACTACCCTGCTTGTCAGGCTGCGCTAGCTGCCATTACCACTGCCGAGCGAGGGAATAAAGTCAGTAGGCGATTCGAAGGATTTTTAAATGGCGTAGAAATCGCTAACGGGTACTTTGAACTTTGTGACCCAGTAGAGCAACGCCGCCGATTTGACCTAGATAATGCGGCTCGCCAAGCAACAGGTAAGCCAGTATCAAATATTGATACCAAGCTGTTAGATGCAATGCACTCTGGCCTGCCGGCTTGTGCGGGGGTGGCTCTTGGTCTGGATCGACTATTGATGAGTGACTTGGAGCTTAAATCAATTGATCAGGTCATGCCTTTTAGTTGGTTACGATGCTGAGTAAGTTAAGCCTCTGCGCAGGTTAGTCGAACTTAAAGTAATGATCCATTACCTTCGAGGGATGGTCGGAATTAACCCGACCTACCCGTTTAGCGGGCACGCCAGCAACAATATCACGAGCGCAAACGTCCTTAAGCACCACGCTAGCTGCAGCCACCATAGCCCCTTCTCCCACTTCAATGTTGCCTAAGATTTTAGCGCCAGGACCTATGAGTACGCCCCTACGAATCTTTGGGTGGCGATCCCCAGTTTCCTTTCCGGTGCCGCCCAAAGTGACTGATTGCATAATCGATACAGAGTCTTCAACCACAGCTGTCTCCCCAATGACCAAACCTGTCGCGTGATCAATCATTAGTCCACTGCCGATTTTTGCCCCTGGGTGAATATCTACCGCGAAGGTCATTGAAATTCTATGTTGGAGCAATAGAGCGAGGGACTTTCTATCCTGATTCCACAGTCGGTGCGCTACACGATATGCTTGCAGTGACAGGAAGCCCTTAAAGTACAAAAAAGGTGAGCTATATAAGTTACAGGCAGAATCTCGATCCACGGTAGCCTGTATATCTCTTGCAGCCTGATCGACAATAGCGGAGTCTTTAAACGCGTCGTCCATAATATCTCTAAGCATCTCTGCTGGAAACAAAACACTAGCTAACTTGTTTGATAGATGAAAGCCAAGTGCGCTACCTAAGTTGCTATGGTCAATAATTGTAGATTTTAAATAGCTCTGTAGGACAGGCTCAGAATTTGCCGTCGCTCGCGCCTCAGCAACAATGTTTTGCCAAACTTTAGTCGATAAAATGATCATTTCAGAATTCATTGCGCCATTTTCCGTCAGTCGAACCGATTATGCCAGCCCGTTCTAGCAATACACCAAATATCAACATGTTTAGCACCCGCTTTAATTAGTGTCCAGGCCAGTGATTCGGCAGTAGCGCCGCTGGTAACCACATCGTCAACGATAGCGACAGACTGCTCGAAAATCGGATTACATGTGCGATCATTTTTGTTGTCGGACCTGTAGTCAATGTTCTTGTGCATTCTAAATGCGTTGCCCATACCCTGTATTCGTTTCTTTCTTGATTTTAAGTGCTGGGGCGATGATGAGGCGTGGCGAATACAAATATTCTCAAGAATTACAGTATTTTTTAGCTTGCGGGATAAAATAGACGCGATATTAGAACTTTGGTTAAAGCCCCGCATAAGTAGTTTTCGCCAGTGAAGGGGAACTGGAATCATGATGGTTGGCATGGGTGAATCTTGGTAGGCTAGAGTGATAACCTCAGATAATAAACTTGATAACTGGGCAGTTTCGGGGCTGTGTGGATTAGTTTTAATGTCCATGATCAACTTATCAATTGTGTCTTTTTGATACTCAAACGCGGCAACACAGCGTCTATAAGGAGGAGGCTTTTGCTGACACTCTGGGCAAAGATTATTGCTTTTCAAAGGATTGGCACATTGACGGCATTGAGTTCTCAGCCAGGGAAGTTTGCTTATGCAGAGCCCGCATAGGCAATGTTCTTGGGAACTGACAGGTTGTAGGCACAGCGAACAATTACTCGGGAGTAATTTCAAAGCGGAAATAGTAGAGTTGGCACCTAAAAAGAGCTCCAAAACAAACCTCCTTGCTTGTCCTCTGGCGTTTATTTTAAGTGTTGCCAGTTGTTCAGTTTATTCTTTCAGTGGGGTCTTTATCTTCTTCATCTGATGCGTCTAAGTCCTCAGTAAAATCAACCACTTCGTCATCAACTAAGCCATAGGCTTCGCTGAGAACCCCTCCCGGTACTTTCGGAGCATAGTCCCGTGGTGCTTCAATGTCTTCAGCGCTAACCAGAGGGTTACCATCTGCGTCGACCAGCGACAAGGATGATCCGCCGGATTTAAGTAGTTGCCTTCCTATTTCTGGACTCGCGAGCCGAATTGCACTGGTTGCCAAATGCTCATGAATTTGACGATAACTTTGCGCCACATTAGTGGTTAGATGAGATACGGTTATAAAATGCTCAGACACTTCTTGCTGATATCGCTTCAATTTTTGGTCGCTTTTTTCCAGCTTTCTTTGTAAATCACCATTAACTGAACCCTCGTCTTCAATATGGCGAAGATAGAAAAAAGTTGCGCCCGCTCCAGCCAGAAAGGCGATGGCGACGATAATAAATGTGGTCAATATTGCCAACTTTAAAACCTCTATTAAATTAAACTTCACTTAAGCTGGAAAGAACATTAGAGGCTAGTCACCTCAGGTGCAACCTCTATTTACTTTAAGCCCATTCATATTATAACGTAGATTTTAAATTTATGGCGTTTGGGAATTTTGGTTGTAACGAATTACTTTGCTCGTTAAAGTTAAATCTTAACCATGGACGTCCAAATAATGCCATCCCCGAGAGAGCTCTATCAAATCGACCTAAACCAAGAGGGATTCATTGCCGACCCCTCCCAAGATCTGGCGGTGACTGCGTTTGAAGATCTTTACCAGCGGTTACTGCTAAAGCAGAAGCTCTCATGTGAGGGTATGGTGCGCAGTGCGGTAAGACGATTGTTTCAGAGTCCATTACAATCACCTAAAGGTTTGTATGTCTGGGGAGGTGTGGGTCGAGGAAAGACCTACCTCATGGATACTTTCTATGAAAGCCTTCCATTTGGTAACAAGATGCGGGTCCACTTCCATCGCTTTATGCGGAGGATTCATCAAGACTTAAGGTCCTTAGAGGGGGAGATTAACCCTCTCCGAAAAGTCGCTGGAAGAATTGCAGATGAGACCTGCATCATTTGTTTCGATGAGTTTTTTGTCAGCGACATTGCAGATGCGATGATTCTTGCTGGATTGTTGGATGAGTTATTTCGTCTTCAGGTATGTTTGGTTACGACTTCAAATATAGTGCCTGACTTGCTTTATCGGGATGGACTTCAAAGGCGACGCTTTTTACCGGCTATTGACCTACTTAAAAAACACTGTGAGGTGATTAATATCGGTGGAGATACAGACTACCGTCTTCGGGCGCTCGAGAAAGCGCCGCTTTATTGTAGTCCTCTCGGAAATGAGGCTGATGCCGATATAGAGGCAATTTTTAATCGATTAGTCCCGGTCGAGGGTGAAATTAAACTGGCTGTTGATTTAGAAGTTGAAGGTAGATCAATACCAGTAGTCAAACTTTCAGAAGACATTGTTTGGTTTCAATTCGCCTCTCTTTGTGAGGGGCCTCGTAGCCAAAACGACTATATCGATATTGCCAGAGAGTTCCATGCAGTGATTATAACGAATATCCCAATGATGGGGGATCGCAATAATGAAGCGGCACGACGATTTATTAATCTGGTCGATGAGTTTTATGATCGCAATGTGAAAGTCGCGATATCGGCTGCCGAAAGCCTGCCAAACCTCTATTCTGGCACCCGTTTAGCCTTTGAATTTGAGAGAACTCAGAGTCGATTATTAGAGATGCAAAGCCATGAATATTTAGCTCGACCTCATTGCCCCTAGGTCCTAAGATAAAAAAGTTAAACTTTACGACAAACAGGCCTTGTATTAGGGCACTCTGATCATTACAATTCGCACCCTTTTGGGGGATGTCCCAAATCCAGGTAGGAAAAGATGAAAACATTTAGTGCAAAAGCAGAAACAGTACAGCGCGATTGGTTTGTAGTTGACGCGGACGGGAAAACCTTAGGCCGCTTGGCGACCGAAGTTGCTTCACGCCTTCGTGGCAAGCATAAGCCGGAATTTACCCCCCATGTTGATACTGGGGATTATATTGTCATTGTGAACGCTGAAAAGATCGGCGTTACTGGTAACAAGGCTAAGGGTAAAATTTATTATTCTCATACTGGGTATCCCGGTGGAATTAAAGATATTACTTTTGAGCAGTTGATGGAGAAGGCGCCTGAGCGTGCCATTCAGTCAGCAGTTAAGGGCATGTTGCCCCGCGGCCCACTGGGCCGAGAAATGTTTAGAAAATTGAAGGTCTATGCAGGGGCGGATCACCCGCATACTGCACAGCAGCCTCAAACACTCGACCTGTAACGGAAAGCGATTATGGCAGATACTCAGTTTTATGGCACTGGACGTCGAAAGACTTCAGCGGCACGCGTTTTCATGACCTCTGGAAGCGGTAATATTAAAATTAATGACCGAAGCATTGAAGTTTACTTTGGTCGTGAAGTGGCCCGGATGATTATCCGTCAGCCTTTTGAAGTGGTTGATATGGTTGAGAAGTTTGATCTCAACATTACGGTTGCTGGCGGCGGTAACTTTGGGCAGGCTGGCGCAATCCGTCACGGTATTGCTCGAGCGTTGGTTAGCTATGATGAAAATTTGCGCTCACCACTGCGCAAAGCAGGATTCTTGACCCGAGACGCGAGACAGGTGGAGCGTAAGAAAGTTGGCTTGCATAAAGCTCGTAAGCGCCCGCAGTTTTCTAAGCGTTAATTAAATGTCTTATTGAAAAGCCCGACCTATTGGTCGGGCTTTTTTTTGTCTAATAAAATCAATTACTTAGAGTTAATTTCATCTGGTGTCGGTTGCGTAAGAAACTGATTTGATTTACAATACCGCGTGAAAATTTGAGTGTCTATTTTCTGATTTTTCTAATCAATAATCTATCTCTATCTGGGGGATCGCCATGAATGGTGACGTTGTGAATGAGGGCCGCCGAAAGTTTTTGTTGGGAGCGACCTCTGTAATCGGAGGGGCTGGAGTTGTAGGCGCGGCCGTACCTTTTGTAGCCTCTTGGCAGCCTAGCGCTAAAGCTAAGGCTGCTGGAGCGCCGGTAAAGGTTAATCTCTCAAAGCTTGAGGTTGGCGGGCGGATGGTTGTTGAATGGAGAGGCAAGCCGGTTTATATCGTTCGGCGAACTGCAGAATCTCTTGCGGCGATTGATGCTATTGATAGTGATATTTTAAGAGATGTCGATTCTGCGGAGGCATCACAACCTGGTTATGTTAACGGCAGTGCCCGCACATTGGCCGGAAAAGAAGAGTATTTAATTTTGGTTGGACTTTGCACACACCTCGGTTGTGCGCCTTTATATCGCCCTGATGTCGGTGCGGCTGACCTGGGTGGTGATTCCTGGTTAGGCGGATTCTTCTGTCCCTGTCACGGTTCTAAGTTTGACCTTTCCGGGCGCGTCTTTGCGGGTGTTCCAGCACCTAAAAATTTAGAGGTCCCACCTCATAGTTATGAGTCAGATAGTGTTGTTGTTATTGGTATTGACACGGAGAGTGCTTATTTATGAGTGAAGAAAAAGGTTTTGCAGCTTGGTTAGATTCCAGAATGCCGACGCTCAAAGAGGCGTGGCAAAAGCATATGTCCGAGTATTACGCACCTAAAAACTTTAATTTTTGGTATTACTTTGGTGTACTAGCAATGGTCGTGTTGGTGATTCAGCTTATCACCGGCATTTGGCTGTTAATGAGTTATCAGGGCTCAGCAGAGCAAGCTTTTGCATCTGTCGAATACATCATGCGTGATGTAGAGCTTGGCTGGGTTATTCGCTATGCACACAGCACCGGTGCGTCTGCCTTTTTTATTGTGGTTTACATGCACATGTTCCGTGGTCTTATGTATGGATCCTACAAGGCGCCTCGCGAGCTCGTATGGATCTTTGGCATGACTATTTATGTCGCGTTGATGGCCGAAGCGTTCTTGGGCTATGTGTTACCTTGGGGGCAAATGTCCTATTGGGGTGCGCAGGTCATTATCTCTTTGTTTGGCGCAATTCCAGTGGTGGGTGAAGACCTAGTTCAGTGGATTCGTGGTGATTATCTAATTTCTGGGATCACCCTAAACCGATTTATGTCACTGCACGTGGTCGCTATTCCGATCATACTTTTAGCTCTTGTCGTGATGCACATTATTGCTCTGCATGACGTAGGGTCTAATAACCCTGACGGTGTCAGCATCAAGAAATATAAAGATGAAAGTGGTAACCCCATTGATGGCGTCCCGTTCTTCCCTTATTTTGTTATCCATGATTTAGTCCCCATTGTGGTGTTCCTCTTTGTATTTTGCTCGATCCTCTTTTTCATGCCTGAGATGGGTGGCTTTTTCTTAGAGTATGCTAATTTTGAGATAGCCAATAATTTAAAGACCCCAGAGCACATTGCGCCAGTTTGGTATTTCACACCCTATTACTCAATGTTGCGCGCAGTGCCTGACAAGCTGGGTGGCTTTATTGTTATGGCCGCAGCTATAGCTATCCTGTTCGTTCTGCCGTGGTTGGATCGAAGCCCCGTGCGCTCTATTCGATATAAGGGTAATTTCAGTCGAGTAGCTCTGCTGACCCTAGCGGCGGTGTTTATTATTCTTGGCTATCTTGGTGTCAAAGCGCCTACCGCTGCACGCACAGTCCTTACGCAGATATGTACAATCTTGTATTTCTCTTACTTTATTGGTATCTATTTCTGGACTCGAATTGAAAGCACTAGGCCAGAGCCTGACCGTATCACTATGGATGGCGGTATTGGCGCGTGGAAGACCCTAGGGGCAGTCTTGGTGGTTGCGGCTATGGTTGTCATACCTATTAAGGCGGTTGGCGCTGAAGGAAAATCGTGCGGCACTATCGACTGTGATCCATTTGAATCCCAACTTACTAATGACGCCTCTCTTCAACGCGGTGCTCAATTAGCGGTGAATTACTGTATGGGTTGCCACTCGTTTAAGTACTCTCGATGGGAGCGTGTTGCCGATGATCTAAATATCCCTCATCAAATGATGCTCGACAATATGATTTTCACCGGTCAAAAAATTGGTGAGCTAATGAAAGTTTCCATGCCGTCGGATAAGGCTAAGGAATGGTTTGGCGCTACTCCACCTGATTTAACACTGGTGGCAAGATCTCGATCGCCAGAGTGGGTGTATACTTACCTGCGCCACTTTTACGCAGATCCATCTCGTCCGCTTGGTGTAAACAACAAAGTCTATAAAGATGTCGGTATGCCTCATGCGCTTCTTGACCTGCAAGGGTTGCCTGAATGCGTTCCAGGTTCTACTCTAGCTGCCAATGGCGGCATTAAGCGTGATTTGCTCACCGGTGAAGATATTTTGGATAATCCCTGTGGTGGTTACGACATTACTAAAGCCGGTAGCCTGTCGCCTGAGGAATATGATGTAGCCGTTTTTGATTTGGTTAATTTTCTGGCCTATATTGCGGAGCCTATGGCGGAACAACGTAAACACATCGGTAAAATGGTATTGTTATTTTTATTGTTGTTGATGGTTCCAGTAATACTGTTAAATCGAGAATATTGGAAGGGCATCCACTAGTCTTTGTCGCTTTTTTTTAGGTGGCAGATAGCCCTTTATTTGCCACTTCAGCGAGGAATAAGTCATTCCTCAGTTAACTAATAATCATAAAATGAGAGGTAGATGTGCGTCGATCTTCAATGACATTATTTTCAGACCCTACAAGTCAATACAGTCATCGTGTGCGAATTGTTCTCGCGGAAAAGGGTGTAACGGTTGATATCGAAGATATTGACCCAAAATCGGTGACTGAAGAGATCCTTGAGGCTAACCCTTATGGAACACTTCCTACTCTTGTTGACCGCGATCTGGCTCTTTACGAATCAAAAGTGGTGATGGAGTATTTGGACGAACGTTTTCCTCATCCACCGCTGTTGCCAGTGTATCCAGTTGCCAGAGCTGAGAGCCGGCTTTGGATATATCGTATTGAGCGTGATTGGTGTGGTCTAGTCGATAACATTACTGCTAATCCAGACAGTAAAGCGGCCGAAGCGGCACGCAAAGAATTCCGAGAATCATTGATGACAATCGCCAGTATTTTCGAAGAAGTCCCGTATTTTATGAGCGAAGAATTCACATTGGTAGACTGTTGCTTGGCACCTATGCTTTGGCGTCTGCCAGAATTGGGTATCGCTCTGCCAAGTAACCGTCAAATAAAACCACTTCTTGACTATATGGATCGTTTATTTGAACGTCCATCCTTTCAGGAGAGTTTGACAGATTTAGAACGAGAAATTCGCGACTAATCGGCAGAGATAAAATGCGCTCTAATCGACCTTACCTTTTGCGAGCCTTCTTTAACTGGATAGTCGATAATGACTGTACGCCTCACATTATTGTTGATGCGCATCATCCTATGGTTCAAGTGCCGCAAGAGTTTGTTAAGGATGGGCAAATTGTATTGAATATCGCTCCGAGGGCCGTCACCAATTTAAGTTTAGATGGCGACACTGTCCAATTCTCTGCACGGTTTAATGGTGTACCTGTAGATATTTATGTTCCTATTGCCGGTATTTTTGGGATTTATGCCCTAGAAAATGGTGAGGGCATGGTGTTCGAGCAAGAGGGTAGTACTGAGCCGCGACCCCCTGCCCCAAAAATGGTTACACGCTCTGATGCCAAAGATAAGTCAATTAGGCCGAAGCCCTCGCTAAGAGTGGTGAAATAACTCATATACAGTCGTCTCTGCTAAGGAATTCAGTATGTCAAAACCTATTGCTATATTATCGGCTGCCCGCACTCCAATTGGTGGCATGATGGGGGCCTTGTCTTCGTTGTCAGCTCCTGACCTTGGTGGTATCGCAATTGGCGCGGCGATTGAACGGTGCGGCGTTGATCCCTCTAAAATCAATGAAGTGTTAATGGGCTCTGTACTGACTGCAGGGCAGGGGCAAGCGCCGGCGCGACAGGCCGCTCTCGCGGCTGGCTTAGCTCAGTCTACCTCGTGCACCACGATAAATAAAGTCTGTGGTTCGGCCATGAAATCAGTCATGGTAGCGGGTAATACGTTGCGTTCAGGCCAAGCCGACATTATTGTTGCCGGCGGCATGGAAAGCATGAGTCGAGCCCCATATCTTATTCCCCAGGGCCGTCAAGGCTATCGCTTTGGCCATGCCGAGATGTTAGATCACATGCAGTACGACGGATTACAGGACGCCTATCAGGGCCTTGCGATGGGACAGTTTGCAGAGAGTTGCGCGGCCAAATATCAATTCACTCGTGAGATGCAAGATGCCTTTGCTATTGAATCTTTACGTCGAGCCAATGCGGCTATTGATCAGGGATTTTTTAAGTCTGAAATTGTGCCTGTCACCATTTCCAGTCGTCGCGGTGAGATTGTTGTCGATACTGATGAGCAACCGGGTAATGCGAGACCTAGTAAAATTCCTCAACTTAAACCTGCGTTTCAAAAAGATGGTACCGTCACGGCGGCAAATGCTAGTTCTATTTCGGATGGAGCTGCGGCGTTGACCCTAATGATGGCAGATGAAGCCCAGGCAAGAGGGTACCAGCCTATTGCTTTGATTCATGGCTATGATGAATTTTCTCAAGCACCTGAATGGTTTACCACCGCCCCTGTAACCGCGGTCAAAAATACTTTAAAGCGAGTGGGCTGGTCTGTAGATCAGGTGGATCTATGGGAAATTAACGAAGCTTTTGCCGTGGTGGCTATGGCCGCAATGGAGGAGTTAGGCATTTCTCACGAAAAGCTTAATGTTCATGGTGGTGCTTGCGCACTGGGCCATCCAATTGGGGCCAGTGGTGCACGAATTCTAGTCACTTTGATTCATGCGCTGCAACTTAGGGGTGGCAAGAAGGGCATCGCTAGCTTATGTATTGGCGGAGGAGAGGCCACAGCGATGGCTATTGAGTTAGTCTAGTTTTCGAATTCTGTTGGCTCGGTGAGTTTTGGTTTTTCAACATACTCAAAGCATTTAACGACCTTTCTCACGCCTCGAGTATTGCGGGCAACTTCTGCGGCTATATCGCCCATGTCTTCGTAGAGAGTCCCAAGCAGGTAGACCACACTATCCTCAGTAACGACTTTCATGTCAGAAAAATCAATCCCTTTTGTGAAGGCCAACTTGGTTTTAATTTTTCCACTGATGATTGAATCATTAGTTCTTGATACGACGGAGGTTTTACCTCTTAGTTGCAGTTCGTTATACACTTTGCGCTGTCCGTGGTAATCACGCGCAGTATCACCTGCAAGGGCTTTCATTTCCGCACTTGGCGCTTCTCCGGTAATGAGTACCAACCCGTTATATACGGTCACATTCACATGAGCATTAGCTAGCGCTGGATCAGCTTTTATAATGTTGACGCCAATAAAGGTTTCCATCTTACTGTCATCGAAATCCGTGCCGATACTTTTACCGGTTGCATCTGGTCGGATAGGCTCGTCGGTCACCGTATTAACGAAAGCGGTACATCCAGATAAAATACTAAAAAGAGTTAGAACTGCGACCAAGCGATGCATTTATGAGCCTCCAAAAATTCTATTTTCAATCAACGCGCCAAGGCATTGTATTGTTTGAAATTGAGCCTGAGCCACTAACTGGCCGGCGAATTCCCCAGCCTCAATATTAACATCATTATAGCCGATACTGGCAGACAATTGATCATCGTTTGCTGCGGACAATAGCACTACCACCATACCTTTTCCAATGGCAGATTCTACAGCTTTAATGAGAGATGGACTATCGTCACCTGCGCTAATAATCACTAGCACATCAGAGGTCTTAGCATGAGTTTCAATCACATTAGCAAAACGATTTTGAGTGGTTGTTTCTGCACACATTTTATTCATGTTTAGCGCGGGAAAAGCGGGTCGCTCAATTTCAAAGCCCAGTGATAGATGGTCTGTCAGTAATTGGGCCAAAAGGCTACCTGATTTTTCGCCACAACTAAAAATACTATGGCCATTAAGTAGTGCTGTGGTTATAGCCTTTGCGGAATTGGCAATAGCGTCTGAACATGTATCACCAACAATCATCGTTGTTTCAATGACATTTTGGAAGTGACTAAATATTTTTTGATCCATTATTTTTGCTCACTGCCTTGCATCTATTATCGTCTTTAGTGATGTTTTGAGGCCGAATTTTGGCGCCAGTTCAGTCTGCCAAGATATTTTTGATCCAGTTTACACTATAGCCCGGCGACCTATTTTTATCCGGTTTAACCGTCACTGCATCAAACCTTGCTTGGACGTGATTAGATAATTCATTAACCTGCATGTACCCGAGTGCAGCGGCTGTTAGACGCAGACACTTTTTTTTAGTAATCGACTCTTCAGCACTACCAAAGGTAGAAGATTGACGAAATCGTACTTCAACAAACACTAAATGATCCCCATCATTCATAACGAGATCAATTTCGCCCCTGCGAGTACTAAAGTTGCGTGTTAGAAGCACAAGTCCTTTCTCGACTAAATACTCTAAGGCTATTTGTTCGGCTTCGGCGCCCTTGAGTGACGATAGTGTAATTTTTCCTAGATCGCTAGTAACATTATTGTATCCTGGCATATTTATACCCATTCCTTTGAGTAAATTCTTTAGGGAGTGACCTCGGTTACTTTTCCCTGTTGAAACTGTCCCCACCGTCCCGTCCGCGTTATAACTCCTCGGCTTAATGACAGAATCCCCATCGATCCAAAAACAGGTGGTTGCTCTACTGAACCTAAATTATCGAGGTTCCGATGGACTAAAAATGCGTCGTACCCGAGCGCATAAAGTTGTCTATAGGCAGTGTGCATTGTCTCATCGGACACCAATTCATTGGGTAGCTGCCCCGGCAGAGTCCACGGCATAGCAGTAAACTGAATTCCAGATAGGTCCCGGTCAAGGCCAGCTTGCTCAACACCATTGTAGATTTTTGAAATAGAGTAAACAGGTAAGTCAGCCGCATACAAAAATTCCAGCGCCGGTTTGATTTGCCTAGCATTTAACGGGTACCCCAAGGCCACAACGAAGTCGATATCCTGGCGGCGTCTGGGAGTGTAAATTAGGCTACTATTAACAAAGCGCTTAAGTTGAGCGCCGCGCTCTTCACTCTGATCAATCTGCAATGATGGTTTAAGAAACTGGGTAAAATCCTTCACTGTTGTGGAATAGCTAACCTTGCCTAAGAGTCGACCGCCCTTTTGCTTCCAATAAGCATCAAAAGAGCTTGTTGCCTGAACTCCCCAATTATTGTCTGGCGCTATCACTAGAGCATTGCGATGACCTTTTCGCCATGCCAGATCAGCGATTTGAATCATCTCATCCTTCGGCGAATTACCAAACTGAACGAGGTTTGCTGGTTGCTGAGTCTCAGTGCGATCTAGCTGATTTAAGCTAATGGTTGGAACCGGTATTAGTGGCAATTGCATGAGGCTTTCAGCCTCTGATTCCCTCAAGCCTCCTATAACCATATCGGCGCCTTCGGCGATAGCGTTTTCATAGGCTTGCTGCATTGTTTGATTCGATGTGTCGTGGAGTCTTAGATTGGGAGGTTCCGTGTTGCTTTGTTCAAACAGTTGGTAATAGGCAGCCATAAAACCATCGAGAAATGTTTGACTGGGAATTCTGTAGTCATCTTGAAGTGGTAACAAAAGAGCTACCTGCGATGAGGGGGTTACATTCTTGCGATTTTGATCGAACCACGACGGCGGTGTTCGAGCTGCGGGATGAGCAAAATTAGTAATCTTCCACTGATTAAACTGGTTTAGCTGGCCGGTGTAATTATTTTGGAAAAGACGGGTGTCCGCAGCTAAGTTGCACCAGAGTCCGAGCACAGATTCAGATCCAGCAAAACATCGTTGTAAAAAATTATAAGGCTGCGCAGATAGTTGTCGCCAAATCTTGTTGTGTACATTAATCACATCATTCTTTTTGTTCAGTAGTTGAGCTAACTCTATAGAGGCCGCAAGGCTTGATTCTATATTGCCAATGTCGGCATTAATATCTGATTCAAGGCTTAACACGTGCAGCTTAGTTTGCCCTCCAAATGTCGATTTAAGTGCAATAAAGCGGGGAGTTTCCAATTTTAACAACGCATCAGCTGGAGACTTAGACTGTATATTCAGCTCAATGCCGAGTAGGGTGTAGTCAATAAAGTCGACATTTGTTAGTTCATCAGTGTTTATTAGCGCCAGAGATTCAGAGCTTCTCTGCTGATCACCACTTTGAGCAAACATAATCCCTGCTTGAAGCATAACTTCGCTGGGGACTTCGCCTGATTGCGCCCCTGCAAATAGGGCCTCAGCTCGCTCATAAAGAGAAGCATCTTGGGTGGCAGCGATAAAAGCAACGGTTACTTTGCCACTCTGTGTCGTTGCAGTTGGCGTACAGCCGGTAATAAAGGCTAAGATACAACCTAAACCAACAATCTGTAGAAGAAACTTTTTATTCATGAATTCAAATCAATCCGGTACGTTGTATGTTGTTGCCACACCCATTGGTAATCTAGGGGATATGGTACCTCGCGCGGTCACCACTCTCCAGTCTGTCAGTCTAATTGCTTGTGAAGATACACGTCACAGCAAAAGATTACTCGATCATTTTCGGATCACAACGGCCAGTGTTGCTTACCACGATCATAGTGATAAGCGCAGCACCGACAAAATACTTAAAAGGCTAGCTGCTGGGGATGATATTGCCCTAATTTCCGATGCGGGTACACCGTTGATCTCTGACCCGGGTTACAGGCTAGTGCATGAAGCGCGTTTAAATGGATTCTCGGTGGTACCTATTCCTGGGGCAAGCGCGGTAATAGCCGCTTTGAGTGTCTCTGGGCTAGCGACTGATAAATTTCGATTTATTGGTTTTCTACCCTCCAAATCAAGTCAGCGTAGAACCGCTATTGACGCATTAAAGGCCGTGACCGAAACTATAGTCTGTTATGAAGCGCCACATCGTATAGCCAACACCATTGCAGATTTTAGCGATATTTTTGGACCTCAGCGTCTCGCTTTCATGGCACGTGAAATTACTAAGACTTTCGAAACTTACTTATATGGAAATCTCACTGATTTATTAAAGCAGGTGACGGAAGACAGCAATCAGCAACGAGGAGAGATCGTTTTGGCTGTTGCTGGTCAAGAAAAAATGGTCGAAACCACCGCTGCCGATTCAGAGAAGCTATTAGCACTGTTGATGAAAGAACTGCCTTTGACTAAGGCCGCATCTATCGCCGCCAAGATTACTGGCGGCGACAAGAAGCAGCTTTATCAGCTGGCACTATCACTACAAAAAAAATAGCAGCTTAGGGACTGTCTAGCGTCCGGCATGTATGTCAGCGACGGTTAACGCAGTCATGTTGAAAATACCCCGCGACGATACCGAAGGAATCACAATATGCGCGGGCTTTCTTAATCCCGTGATAAACGGCCCGATTAATAAGGCGTCTGTTAGTGAACGGATAAGCCCCATGGCAATATTAGCCGAGTCTAAGTTAGGCATTACTAACAGATTGGCGCGGCCTTGCAGATTGGCTTGGGCATAAACGGTATTCCTAAGCATAGGATTCAGAGCACTTAATACATGCATCTCTCCATCCAGTTGTAAGTTTGGGTATTTGTTGCGTAATAATTCTGATGCCGCACGAACTTTTTTCGCAGATGCAGTGTTAGAGGTGCCAAAATTAGAATGTGACAATAGGGCCACCTTAGGTTCAACCCCGAAGCGAGCCACAAGATCGATACTTGCTTCCGTTATCTTAACTAATTCCTCTGCCGTTGGATCGATGTTCATCATGGTGTCAGCTAAAAATAGAGGGCCGTCGGGCATTAGTAAGACGGCTGCAGAAGAAACCAGTTGGTTTTTATCGCCTGAACCGAGTAAATGCATAATTTCTCTAAGATGGAAATCAAATCGACCGACTTTTCCACAAATAAGACCATCAGCATCGTTGTTGGCGACCATGACTGCGGCAATAGCAGTGTTGTCGTCACGCATAATTTTGCGTGCTGCAGCGACAGAAACACCTTGGCGTCCCACCATCTCGTGATAGAGATTTGTGTATTCTTCATATTTTTCGTTATCATCTGGATCGACTATATCCACCTCTTTATCGAGGTCGATACGCAAGCCAAGACGATCAATTGTTATTTCTATCTTGTGGCGCGCGCCGATTAAAATGGGCCGAGCTATTTTTTCGTCAATAACCGCTTGCACGGCAAGCAACACATCGTCATTTTCGCCTTCAGCATAGACGATTTTGGCAGGTGCTTTTTTGGCCACTTCAATAATTGGTTGCATGAACAAACCGGCTTGATTGACAAACTCATGTAAGGTTTGGCGGTACGCCTCAAGATCTTCTATTGGTCGTGTAGCTACACCGCTAGCCATTGCAGCCTTGACTACAGCCATGGGGACAACTTCAATCAAACGTGGATCGAAGGCCTTTGGAATAAGATATTCAGGGCCAAATTTAAGCTTTTCATCCGCATAGGCAGCTGCAACAACATCTGAGGTTTCCATGGTTGCAAGATCAGCAATAGCGATTACCGCAGCCATCTTCATTTCTTCGTTAATAGTTGAAGCACCGCAGTCTAATGCACCGCGGAATATGAACGGAAAGCAGAGTACGTTATTCACCTGGTTAGGATAGTCAGAGCGACCGGTTGCCAGTATGGCGTCGGGGCGGGCGGCTATTGCATCTTCAGGCATAATTTCGGGAATGGGATTAGACATGGCCAAAATAATAGGTTTTTCGCCCATTTTTTTTAGAAGGTCGCCGTTGAGTACGCCTGGGCCAGAAAGACCCATAAACAGATCAGCACCATCAATGGCATCTTCTATGGTGCGATCGTTAGTTTCAATCGCATAGCCTTCTTTCCATGGATTCATCCCCTCTTTGCGTCCTTTGTAAATAACGCCAGTACGGTCAATCATCCGGACATTCTTCTTTTGCAAGCCCATGCTTACTAACAGATCAACGCAGGCAATACTGGCAGCTCCAGCCCCTGATACGACAAGTTTTACGTCTTCAAATTTCTTTTCGACAATTTTCAGTCCATTATAAATAGCTGCTGCTGCAACAATAGCCGTGCCATGTTGGTCATCATGGAAAACGGGGATCTTCATTCTCTTGCGAAGTTTCTCTTCCACCATAAAACATTCTGGTGCCTTTATATCTTCCAGATTAATACCGCCAAAGGTCGGCTCTAAAGAGGCAATGATATCGACCAACTTATCGACATCCGTCTCGTCTATTTCGATGTCGAAAACGTCAATATTGGCGAATTTCTTAAATAGTACCGCCTTCCCTTCCATCACTGGTTTGGAAGCAAGTGGACCAATATTACCCAGACCTAAAACGGCGGTGCCATTGGTAATAACACCGACCAAATTACCTCTTGATGTCACTGAGGCGACCGCTGTAGGGTTCTCTTTGATTAACTCACAAGCATAGGCCACTCCGGGGGAGTAGGCTAGTGAAAGGTCTCTCTTATTGGCCAGAGGCTTGGTGGGCCTAATTTCCAATTTCCCTGGCAATGGATGCGTGTGATATTTAAGCGCGCTCTCTTTGAATGAGTCGGTCATGAATTTATCCTGTTGTGGGGGCGAGTGCGCCATTTAGATCTAGCGACTCAATTTTAGGTCGGCATTTTAACGCTGATGGACCTTAAATAGCTAACTTGATGATAGATAGACTTGTAATCGAGACTGTTTAGGAAAAGAATGGAGGCCGCTGTTTTATTGTTAGTCGACTCAGGCGATAATTAGCTACGCGTTCTTTCTTCTGATTGAATATTAAACACAGACTTATAGCATTATTACCCAAAAACTTATGACTATACAAAATACCTTTCCTTATATTTCAGCGCCGGTTGTTATAACCCAAGATATGTGCGATCAAAATGGTCATATGAATGTGCTCTATTACTCCCGAGTTTTTGGTCAGGCAATAGAGGACTTTTATAGTGAGGAGTTGGGGTTTTCAAAAGCCTATTTTGATTCAGGGTTTTCTTCTTTCACTCTGGAAGATAACATCAAATACATCAAAGAGTGTTTTTATGGTGAGTCAGTTTTTATCCGGTATCGATTGCACAAAGTCAATAAAAAACTTATTCATCTGGTTGCTGTTATGGTTAATGAACAGGACCAGTTGTGCGCAATCTATGAAACGGTGCTGGGGCACATTGATATGAAGTTAAGAAAAACGTCTGAAATGAAAGAGTCCTTTTTTGATAACTTATCTGGAAGAGTAAAACAACATACCCGGTTCGATATCGATATTTCTTTAAGGCTTAATATCAAAAGTCTGTAACTAAAATGTATTGGGGACATTTAATGTTTTGTCCCGCGTCAACAGGGCTGTACCATTGTTGATCAATCTAATAATGAAAATGGAGAGCCATTGTGGAAGAATTTGTAAATTACCTAAACAGTATTATCTGGAGTCCACTGCTGATCTATTTGTGTCTCGGCACTGGTTTGTATTTTTCAATTCGCACACGATTTCTTCAAGTTCGACACTTCCGTCATATGATAAAGCTGATGTTTCAGGGTAAAAGTTCTGAGTCTGGCGTGTCTTCGTTCCAAGCCCTAGCAATCTCGCTGTCCGGCCGGGTTGGCACCGGCAACATTGCTGGGGTGGCCACCGCCATAGCTATGGGCGGTCCTGGTGCGGTGTTTTGGATGTGGTTAGTTGCTTTTCTTGGCGCATCCACTGCCTACGTAGAAGCTACACTGGCGCAAATCTATAAAGAGAAGGATGAAAGCGGTATGTACCGTGGTGGTCCAGCGTACTATATTGAAAAAGCCATGGGTCAAAAATGGTATGCCTGGTTATTTGCAGTCTGTACAATTATTGCCGTTGGGTTTTGTCTGCCAGGTATTCAAGCCAACAGCATCGTTGCTGCGGCGGAAAATGCATGGGGTGTTTCGCCAGTGGTCGGCTCCTCAATCATTGCTATCGGCGTTGCGGCTATTGTCTTCGGCGGCGTTCGCCGGATCGCTCGCTTTACCCAAGTCGTGGTGCCAGTGATGGCCATAGGTTATATCCTCATTGCATTGGTGGTGATGGCGGTCAATATTGAAAAAATTCCAGCAATGTTTAGCCTTATTATTAATAGCGCATTTGGCTTTGATGCCGGCTATGGCGCGATTATTGGCATGGCGATCCAGTGGGGTGTTAAACGCGGTATTTACTCTAACGAAGCTGGGCAAGGCACAGCGCCTCATGCAGCGGCGGCCGCTGAAGTTTCTCATCCAGCTAAGCAGGGCTTGGTGCAAGCGTTCTCAGTTTATATCGACACTTTGTTTGTCTGCACTGCCACCGCCTTTATGATTTTGCTTACCGGTCTTTACAATGTGCAAGGCCCTGGTGGCGTGATGCTTTACACAGGCCTAGCCGGTGTTGAGGCGGGTCCTATCTACGTGCAAAGTGCCTTTGAGACCATATTGCCCGGACTTGGTGCTAGTATATTGGCAGTTTCGTTATTCTTTTTTGCATTCACTACCATTCTGGCCTACTACTACATTGCTGAGACTAATGTGACTTACATCAATCGCTCGGTGCACCGCCCCTGGTTGATGATATTCCTGAAATGGCTGGTACTCACCTCGGTCATGTACGGTGGTATTAAATCGGCTGATTTGGCCTGGGCGCTAGGAGACGTTGGCGTTGGCGCCATGGCCTGGTTGAATATTGTGGCTATTTTGATTTTACAGCGACCCGCATTATTGGCCCTAAAAGACTACGAAGCGCAACTTAAAGAAGGTATTGACCCAGTATTTAATGCCGAGGCTGTGGGCATCGAGAAGGCTGATTTTTGGATTGAAAAGAAGGCTGAATAGATATCCGGTTTTAGAAACAAAGACTGCCGATAGGGTCTTTTTTTATTTGGAGCGACGGATAGGGCTGGTTGTAATATTACTTATTGCAGCCGTTAAGACAGAGCTTTAAACTTTTAACGGCCAACCACCCAATTCTTTCCAGCGATTAACAATGCTGCAGAACAACTCTGCAGTTTTAACAGTGTCGTAGAGTGCGCTGTGAGCATCACGGTTATTAAAATCGATACCCGCCGCTTGGCAGGCTTTAGCTAAAACCGTTTGGCCGTAGGCAAGCCCAGCTAGACCAGAGGTGTCAAAGCAAGAAAAAGGATGAAATGGGTTGCGCTTAATACGGCAACGATCAACCGCAGCATTGACAAAACCAAGATCAAAGTGTGCGTTATGCGCGACCATGACGGCGCGGGCGCAGCCAGTAATAGAGACCTCTCTGCGAATTGGTTGGAAAATTTCTCGCAGAGCTTCGCCTTCTTCTTCAGCCTCACGCTCGGGGTCGTAGAGATCAATCCCGGTAAATTCTAGCGCAGACTCTTCGACGATGGACCCGGGAAAGGGTTCGATATTTTTACTGTAGCTTTCTTTAATTTGTAAATTACCCTGGCCGTCCATTTCTAAAATAACCGCCGCTATTTCCAGCAAGGCATTACTGTGCGAATCAAAACCGCCGGTTTCAACGTCAACGACTACGGGTAAAAAGCCACGAAAGCGTTTTGCCATAAATGTGTCAGAGCTTTCTTCTAAGATTTGCATTATTCGACTAGTTTCCAATTTAAAGTTGTCCCAGCGCCCAAAGGAATCAGCTGAGTATCTCCGAAAGACAGACTGTCAGGAATCTGCCATGACTGTTTCTTCAGCACAATAGTCGCTGAGTTACGCGGCATCCCATAAAAATCAGGACCATTGGTGCTGGCAAAGGCTTCTAGCTTGTCCAAGGCGCAGGCTTGGTCAAATACTTCGGCGTATAGCTCGATAGCGCCATGATGGCTAAAACAGCCGGCACAGCCACAGGCGCTCTCTTTTTCACCCTGTGCATGGGGTGCAGAGTCAGTGCCTAAAAAAAACTTATGACTACCGCTAGTAGCTGCTCTAATGAGTGCCTGCTGATGAATATCTCGTTTTAAGATTGGCAAGCAAAAAAGGTGGGGGCGAATACCACCAACCAGCATGTGGTTGCGGTTATACAGTAAATGCTGAGGTGTAATTGAGGCGGCGATATTGTCGCTAGCCGCGAGCACAAAATCGACCCCCTGTTCTGTTGTTATATGCTCCAAAACTATTCTAAGGTCTGGAAATTTTTTGGCCATACCACGCAGATGCCGGTCAATAAAAACGGCTTCTCGATCGAAGATGTCGATATCTGCGGATGTCACTTCACCGTGCAATTGCAACACCATGCCCACGTCCTGCATGGCTTCAAAAACAGGGTGCATTTTATCTAAATCGGTAACACCAGAGGCCGAGTTAGTGGTGGCCCCTGCGGGGTAATATTTACAGCCATGAATAAAACCGCAGTCTTTGGCCGCGCGAATTTCATCGGTTGTTGTATTATCCGTCAGATAGAGGACCATGAGAGGCTCCCAGGTCGACCCTTCGGGTCGTTGTGCCATAATCCGCTCACGGTAGGCGGCAGCATCAGCAACATGTGTTACTGGGGGGGTCAAATTCGGCATGATAATACCACGACCAAAACCTCGTGCAGCGGCAGGTACGGTGGTTTCAAGAGCCTGGTTATCACGAAGATGCAGATGCCAGTCATCAGGTAGGATGAGAGATAATTTATCCATCAAAGAGGGTTCCACTGTTATGGTGTGAATGTTACCGCAAACAGAGACTGCCTCATAGTTTTTGTGGCAAAGAACGTCTTACTGAATCAAAATAAGACGAATTTGAGCTCTACCCTAGGGAATTTCTATGCGTATCATCTTGCTAGCCAACAGAGACTTACCCAGCCATCTAGCGCTTAGTCATTTAGTTCGGCAACTTGGCGGCCACGAATTATCAATCTTTATCTCTGAAAAAGTGGGCTCAGATTATCGATTACCTTCTCCTTTGATGGCTTTGCAGAGCTTTGAACTTGAGTTATTACAAGACGGACGGGCAAGCTTTGAGCAGTTAGCTAAGACAGCGGGGGGTTCATTACAGGGTTTTGTTGATATCGACAATAAGGTCAATGGTAAGGCGGGTATCGAGCGTATTAAAGTCAGTCAACCCGATTTAATTATCTCAGTGCGATTTGGCCTGATTATAGGGCAAGACATTATTAATATCCCCCGCTATGGTGTGATCAATTTACATTCAGGTGTATTACCTAACTATCGTGGGGTGATGGCAACATTCAGGGCTATGCTCAATGGTGATGCCGATATAGGTTCGACCCTCCACTTTATTCAGGACTCAGGCATTGATACCGGAGATACTATTTCAGTGGCGACTATTCCCCTAGAGAGTCAGTCATCCTACTTATTTAATGTTCTATCACTCTACGGCGGCGGCGTTAAACAAATTGTGAATGCAGTTAGATCTTATTCAGACTCTACCACGTTGCGATCTTATCCACAGCGGGGCACCCCTGGTTATTTCACTTTCCCCTCGCTGACTGAGCTAAACCGTTTTTCCGACCAGGGCCATAAACTGTTCGACCCTCAAGAACGAGCTAAGATTAATCGGCTATATACTTAAAGTTAGACAAAGAGTGAATCCCTCACTCGCTTCATGTAAAATTCGCGGCTAATTCACAAGTTAAGGGTTTATGCAGTGTCATCAATTAATAAAGTTGTTCTCGCTTATTCAGGAGGCTTAGATACCTCGGTTATCGTTAAGTGGCTTCAAGAAGAGTATCAATGTGAGGTGGTTACCTTTACCGCTGATATTGGTCAAGGTGAAGAAGTTGAACCTGCTCGGGCAAAGGCCGAGGCTCTCGGGGTTAAGGAAATTTATATTGATGATCTCCGCGAAGAATATGCTCGCGACTTTGTATTTCCTATGTTTAGAGCCAATGCTATCTACGAAGGTGAGTACTTGCTGGGGACCTCCATTGCCCGGCCATTGATAGCCAAAAGATTGATTGAAATTGCTAACCAAACCGGCGCCGAAGCTATTGCGCATGGTGCAACGGGCAAGGGTAATGATCAGGTGCGTTTCGAGTTGGGCGCTTATGCGCTTAAGCCAGGTATCACTGTTATTGCTCCTTGGCGCGAATGGGATCTTAATTCCCGCGACAAGTTAATGGAATACTGTGAGACCCACAACATTCCAGTGGAAATGAAGCGTGGTAAAAAGTCACCTTTTTCTATGGACGCGAACTTACTACATATATCTTATGAAGGTGGTAATCTCGAAGATCCTTGGTCTGAGGCCGAGGATGATATGTGGCGCTGGACGGTTTCTCCTGAGCAGGCACCCGATGTACCAACTTACATGACCATTACCTATGGAAAAGGTGACATTGTCGCAATTGACGACATCGCCATGTCGCCAGCCACCGTCATTGAGCACCTTAATGCTGTTGCTGGGGCTAATGGTATCGGGCGTTTAGATATTGTTGAGAATCGCTATGTGGGAATGAAATCTCGTGGTTGTTACGAAACGCCGGCTGGCACGGTGATGATGAAGGCTCACCGAGCCATCGAGTCATTGACGCTGGATCGTGAAGTAGCGCATCTCAAAGATGAGCTAATGCCTCGTTATGCAAAACTTATTTATAACGGTTATTGGTGGGCTCCAGAGCGAGTAATGTTGCAGACAGCGATCGATCAAAGTCAGGATGTGGTCAACGGTGAGGTACGCATTAAACTTTATAAGGGTAATGTGAGCGTGGTGGGCAGACAGTCTAAAGATAGTTTATTTGATGCTAATATAGCGACCTTTGACGATGACGGTGGAGCGTACAACCAAGCAGATGCGGAAGGCTTTATTAAACTTAATGCCCTGCGCCTGCGCATTGCCGCGAATGCTGGGCGAAAAATTTAACTATTTTTGAAGGTGAACATCCATCTGAGGAAATGTAATTTCCAATCCATTTCATGAGTGGCTAAGCTGCTGTAAATCCCGGTCAAGTCATTAGCGGATACTTGACCGAGACGCTCGATCAGACCCCCTACTGTCGAAACTGAAAGAGTACACTCGATCCCAGAATTAGCTAATTCTCTAAGGAGTACCCTGGGCATAAAGATGGGTTGATACGAGGTTAAATAAATCATCAAAAGTCTATTTTAGGTTATGCTATCTCCAATATATTTTCATTAAAGTAATAGCTCTATGACCGTAACCCTAGGCGACATTAAAAAGGCCCACCAACGCATAAAGCCTTATATTCACTGTACACCGATACTGCAGAGCACACAGCTGAATAAACTGTTCACTTGCGAGCTATTTTTTAAAGCCGACAATATGCAAAAAGTGGGCGCCTTTAAGGCTCGTGGTGCCTGCAATGCAGTGTTCTCTATGACCAAAGAGGTCCTCGCTAATGGAGTTATAACTCATTCTTCAGGTAACCATGGCGCGGCCTTGGCTTGGGCGGCGGCAATGCGTAACATACCTTGTACGGTGGTAATGCCAGAAAATGCTCCCCAAGCGAAAAAGGATGCAGTGCTTAGCTATGGCGCTATCGTGGTGTACTGCGAACCAACGATGCTCGCGCGAGAAGGGACGGTGGCCCGGTTAATAGAGCAGCAGGGAGCCCGCTTAGTACACCCTTACGACGATGACCTAATTATTGCCGGGCAGGGCACAGCGACACTAGAAACTTTGGCGCAGCTGGATAAGCCCGCCGATATATTAATGACCCCAGTGGGTGGTGGTGGACTATTGGGAGGCTCGGCTATTGTAGTTAAGCAATCTTCTCGGACAGGTATTACTCAGGTGATCGGCGCTGAACCAGAGGCTGCCAATGATGCTTGGTTAGGATTCCGATCAGGGACCAGATTGACCGAATTTGTTCCCAACACCATCGCCGACGGATTGCGTGGCACGGTGGGGGTGCGCAATTTTGAGATTATCACTCAATATGTGGACGATATTTTGCTCTCATCAGAAGCGCGTATCGTAGAAGCGATGAAACTTATATGGACCAGATTAAAGGTCGTCGTAGAGCCCTCCGCGGCCGTTCCTTTGGCAGCCATTATGGATCAGCCAGAGCAGTTTAAGGGAAAGAGAGTGGCCATTATTTTGAGTGGCGGCAACCTAGACCTAGACGCCTTGCCCTGGTGATCTTTAATTCATTGCTCAGACGAAAATTGTACCTATGACTTACCGATACTTTATTTGCGATGTCTTTACCAACCAACGATTCAGCGGCAATCCTCTAGCCGTGCTGCCTGACGCTGAAGGATTAACAGACCTTCAAATGCAGCAGATCGCTCGGGAGTTCAACTTTTCGGAGACAACGTTTGTTTTTCCTCCGCAGTTCGGTCAGACCCGCAGAGTCCGTATTTTTACTCCAACACGCGAGATTCCTTTTGCTGGCCACCCCAATATTGGAACAGCTTTTGCTTTGGCCCAAGAGGGAGCTTTTGGCTGTATCGATGGTCTCCTTAACGTTGTATTCGAAGAGGCTGCAGGATTGGTGCCGATTAGTATTAACCTAGATCAGCAGGGTAACATCAGTTGCGAATTAAAGGCACCAGAGCCCTTAAAACTGGGTAATGTCGTCTCTCCCGCTTTTATAGCAACTATTTTAAACCTAGATGAGTCCGATATTCGTATCAATACACACGCGCCCCAAGAGGCCTCGGTTGGGTTGGAGTTTTTATTTGTTGAATTAGGTACCCATGCCGCCTTGCAACGGGCGAGCATAAATTTGGAGCAACTGAGGACGCTGGCTAATCAGGGTTTAACGCCTCATATTCATCTGTACGTGATGAGTGACGGTGAATTTGATATCAAGGCGCGTATGTTTGCTCCTTTGGATGGTGTGCCTGAGGACCCGGCTACTGGGAGTGCAAACTGCGCACTGGTAGGCCTGTTGGCTCATTATGACTCAGCCGACGACGGAGATTTTCGATGGCGCATTTCTCAGGGTGTTGAAATGGGTCGCCCCAGTGTCCTCTGCGGACGTACTGAAAAAAGGAATGGCGCGGTCACCGGAGTTTGGATGGCAGGCAATAGTGTATTGGTCAGTGCGGGACAGATAGAGCCATAAGCCTTATCCATCAGTTGAATTTTAAAGCTTCACTCCGTATTATCCTGCTGAAAAGAGAGAGATTATATTATACAGCTAGAACGCAGAATCAAAAGCCAACCCTGTTAGGGTTAATTACAATTAAGTTTTACAAGGAGTTAGTATGTTTAGTCACATTATGGTCGGTGCAAGCAATATCGAAGAGTCAAAGAAATTCTATGATGCTATTCTCGGAGAGCTAGGTATTAAGCCTGGCATGATCGACCCCAAGGGTCGCTGCTTTTATTTTACTGAATCGGGTATTTTCGGATTGAGTATGCCGATTAACGGTGAACCAGCCTGTCATGGTAATGGCAGTACTATTGGTTTTAATGTCACCGATACTGCCCAGGGCGATGCATGGCATGCTGCAGGGGTTGCCAATGGAGGCACTACCTGTGAAGATGCTCCCGGTGTGCGAGCTGGCGGTGATATGGGCGATATGTATCTAGCCTATCTGCGCGATCCTTCAGGTAATAAGATCTGCGCGCTTTTGCGTATGGTCTAAGGGTTAACTAACCAATATATTAAGGCAGCAAGAAAAATTATCTTGGTCGGTTCTGTTCTTGGGACCGACCAAGCGTGATAATTTAACCCAAAGGGCAGTTAAAATTCACTATGAGTAACGCCAGTCAGCCACGTTTCCATCTCGCTTTTCCTGTTACCGACCTTGAACAGGCGCGGCGCTTTTACTGTGACCTTATAGGCTGTTCCACCGGTCGTGAGTCAGACCGCTGGATTGACTTTGATTTCTTCGGTCACCAACTGGTCGCCCATTTAGTGGATCCAGCAGCTCACCCCTCCGCTGCGACTAATGCTGTAGACGGACACGCGGTGCCAGCGTCTCATTTTGGGGTGATTTTAGATTGGTCCCAGCATGAAATATTTGTCGCTAGACTGGAAGCCGCAGAAATTGAATTTGTGATCAAGCCCTACCTGCGCTTTGAAGGGCGGAAAGGCGAGCAAGTGACACTCTTTGTTCGTGATCCCAGCGACAACTATTTAGAGTTCAAAGCCTTTCGAGACATCGATATGTTATTTGATAAAGATATCGAAACTTATTAACTAATATGTCCCGTAGTTCGCACTCTCTTTGCGCCTTTGACAGGTTTGTCTTGAGACTTTCCGGCGCGAGCTTTTAGCGTGTTATCAATAATATTTTTGAGCGCAATTAATAGTCCCGTGACTAAGAATGCACCTGGCGGCAGGACGATGATTAAAAAACTGTAGTTTGGACCAAAGGGCTGGATAATCCAGTTCATGGCACTCGGCCCGAACAATAGGTGCATGTCGACAAATAAAGTCCCTTGACCTAATAGTTCTCTAATGGCGCCTAGTGCCACTAATACCAACAAAAAGCCCATTCCCATCATCAAACCGTCGAGAGCAGCAAGGCCCAGATTATTTTTACTGGCGAAGGCTTCTGCGCGGCCTAAAATGGCGCAATTGGTCACAATGAGCGGTACGAAAATACCTAATATTTGAAACAGATCATAGGTGTAGGCTTTCATTAGTAATTCAGCGCAGGTAACAAAGGAGGCAATAATAATCACAAATACGGGCAGTCGAACGGCGTCGTTGACGTGATTACGTATTATAGACACTATGCTATTGGAGCCAATTAGCACCATCATCGTGGCCAAGCCTAAGCCCAGTGCGTTGGCTACCGTTGAACTGACCGCTAACAGAGGACAGAGCCCCAATAATTGAACTAGCGCTGGGTTGTT
>DGAQ01000017.1:97466-149868 GCA_002382445.1 Porticoccaceae bacterium UBA4026
ATAAACCATTTTTTGTGACTTCACTTGCGTTTACTTCGCTCATTTTTTGACCTGCCCACTATTATCTGCGTCTTTTGCTTGGGGTTGGGTAAATAGTCTTTCACTGTCTTGGTTAAAATAAACGAGTGTAGCTACAACCTGATTGATAACTGCTCTGGGTGTAATCGTAGCGCCGGTAAATTGATCAAATTGGCCACCGTCCTTTTTGACAGCCCACTCAGAAGACGCCATATTAGATAGAGACTTCCCGTTAAAGTCGAGAATCCAGCTGTTCTTCTTGAGGTCAATTTTATCGCCCAAGCCCGGTGTTTCTTTGTGCTGTACAACACGCACTCCAGCAATGCTGCCCTCACTGTTAACGCCAATAATCATGGCTATATCGCCACTGTAACCGTCGGGAGTCACCGTGGGGATGATCGCGGCTATGGGTTGACCGTTGTAGCGGGCGATATGAACATTACCGCCTTTATTAAGCCCGAGAACTGACCAAAAGGCCTCTGGGACTGGTTGAGTATCTAATAGTAGGTTGTTGTTGTGGCGCTCTGGTGGGACGATTTCTAGCAGCGCCCGCTGGGCTGCCATGCGTTCGGCATAGTCGATCTTATCGCGAGTGAGGTTGTCTACCGATGACAATACTAATGCGGTCGCTAAAGCGAAGAGCGCCAAGGCAATACTATTGGAAAAAATCGACTTAATGATCATTTTTCCTCCTGCTTTTCAGTCGCCTTGCGCCGGTCAGTATGACCATAGGTACGTGGCAATGTGTAGTTATCGATAAAGGGCGCGGCAAAGTTAGCGAGTAGTACCGCGAAAGCTATGGCATCGGGGTAATTACCCCAAGCGCGAATAACATAAACTAACAACCCAATCAGCGCACCGTAGATAAGTCGACCACGATTACTGACCGCTGAGGAAACAGGGTCGGTTAGGATAAAGAATGCGCCCATCATCGATGCGCCGCTAAACAGATGCATAATCGGTGAGCCGGGACTTTCCGAGCTGCCACCATCCCAAAATAAGATCGACATTAATGCCAGGGTACCCAGCATCGCTAGAGGGCCATGCCAGGTGAAAACGCCTGTTTTAAGTAAGATTAGACCACCGATTAAAAATCCAACATTGACCCATTCCCAGCCAACACCGGCAAAGCTTGCTTGGCTGAATAAGGCTTCATTCTGATAAATTTGGTCGACTACCAGCCCGCTACTGTGTTTGAAGATGTCGAGCGGTGTTGCGCCAGTGACGCCATCAACTGGGGCGCTGCCTGCAAAAACGATACTCATTGATTCCCATAACCCCGGGTGGCTGACGCCGTCTGGCAACAGAGATAGGGGCGTAATCCAGGTGGTCATCTCAATAGGAAAACTAATAAGTAATACTACATAGCCAACCATAGCTGGATTGAATGGATTGTAGCCGAGCCCACCATAGAGTTGCTTGGCTATCACAATGGAAAATAGAGACCCCACCACCACAACCCACCAAGGCACTAGTGGCGGTAGGGCTAAGGCAAGCAGAACTGCGGTGACAACGGCGCTGTAATCTTTGAGATAAAATGCAATAGGCCTATTTCTGCAAGCAAGTATCGCTGTTTCGGCAGTTAGCGAGGTCACTACGGCGACGATCAAGTTAATAAAGCTGCCCCAGCCAAATTGATAACTCAGAGCCAAAAACCCAGGTACGGTAGATAGCAGCACGAGCTGCATGATCCAGCCAGTGTTTTGAGGATTGTGTCCGTGGGGTGAGCTTATTTGTTTAAAGGCCATTAGTCAGATAGCTCCTTAAGTCGATTTTGTGTCTGATCGACCTTTTGTCTTGCGCTTTCTAGACTGGCACTGCATCTGGCTTGCTGCTCTGCAGTGCCATGTGCAGTGGCCTCTGTAAGTCTATTTTCGGCCTCTTCCAGTCTGGACTGTGCCGCCAACAAAGCGCGTTCGAACTTGGCTTTTTGTTGCTCGGGAGTTGATTGTTTAGTCATGGCTCGCTGTTGCGCGGCGGCGATAATATCTGCTGCGGAAGATCCGGACTGCACGGTACTATTGGTTGCTCGCGCTTGTTCGGTCGCCAGTCGTCGCGCTTCGCGCTTAACTTGGCGTTGCTCATCAGCTTGCTCTAGACGTAATTTTCGAAATTCAAAACGCTGTCTCGCGTTGTCGGAATCGATTTTGTCGATATTGGCCTTACGAATTTCGCCTTTACTACTTCTGTAGTGCTGTACCAATGGAATGTTACTTGGACAGACGTATGAGCAGGCACCGCACTCGATACAGTCGAACAGGTTATGTGCCTCTAGGCGTTCTTGGTCCTTAGCCTGCGCGTACCAGAACAGTTGCTGGGGTAGCAGAGACGCCGGACAGACTTCGGCACATAGGCCGCAACGTATGCAGGCTTGAGCAGGTAGATCAGAAGGGATCTCAGAATAACTGGACGCCAGTATGCAGTTGGTTGTTTTGACGACAGGAACCTCGGTAGAGGTTAAGCTAAAGCCCATCATCGGACCGCCCATAATCAGGCGACTGCAGTTTCTTTCGTCAAACTCATTGTGGGCCAGAAGATGACTTATTGGCGTGCCAATGAGAACGTCATAATTACGATTAACCCCGCAGGCTTCGCCCGTGACAGTGGTGATTCGTGAAATGAGAGGTTCACCGTCAATAATGGCTCGTTTGATGGCGATGAGTGTTCCGATATTTAAACAGACCATGCCCAGATCAGAAGGCAAACCACCACTGGGTACTTCACGGCCAGTGAGTATATAAATTAACTGTTTTTCACCCCCAGAGGGATACTTGGTGGGAAAGGAAACCACCTCAATAGAGCGTTCTTTAATATGGGATCTCAGCGCTACAATAGCCTGAGGCTTGTTATTTTCTATACCCACTAGAACTCTGCTCGGATTGTTTAAAATATGACCGACAATCTCAATTCCCTGAATAAGGTCTTGGGTTTTTTCTTGCATAGCAGCATCGTCTGCTGTGATGTAGGGTTCACACTCTGTGGCGTTAATAATGAAAGTGTCGACCGGTTTGTCATTGGATGGACTTAGTTTTATCGCCGCTGGAAAACCTGCTCCACCCATGCCAGCGATGCCGGCCTCTGTGATCATCTGAAGTAAATTGTGGGGATCACATTGTCGGAAATCTGAAATACCAGCGTGCTCGATCCATTGGTCTTTACCGTCGGTAGCTATAGTGACACAGAGTGCGTTCAAGCCTGAAGGGTGAGCGACTGGCTTATCATCGATAGCAATCACGGTTCCTGAGCTTGATGCATGTACCGGCAAATTATTTAAATTAGACGCGTCGGTTAGTTTTTGACCCTTGAGTACAGTCTGCCCGACGGTGACAGCAACTTTTGCTGGCGCGCCTATATGTTGGTGCAGGGGAATCACTAGAGTCGCTGGAAGTGGCAAGTGACCAATACTGCGAGTCATTGATTGCTGTTTGTTTTCTGGTGGATGAACGCCTCCAGGAATCTCCCAAATGCGGCTCATGCGGCATCCTCTCGACGCGGCATTTTACTGGTGGCTATAAGGTCGATATTACTAGCTGGGCTGGGCCAGTGCCATTGCACAATGCCTTGGATGACGGGAAGCATGTCGATACAGTCCACCGGACAGGGTTCAACGCAGAGGTCGCAACCAGTGCATTCGGAGACAATGACAGTGTGCATGAGTTTGGCAGCACCCAATATGGCATCTACTGGGCAGGCCTGTATGCATTTAGTACAACCAATACATTCATCTTCACGAATGTAGGCGATGGTCTTAATCTCTTCTTCTTCGCCGTGCTCTTCGTCTAATGCTGGAGCTGGCACGTCAAGCAGATTAGCAATGGCGTTGATGGTAGCTTGACCTCCCGGAGGACACTTATTGATTGCATCACCATCAGCAATAGATTGCGCGTACGGGCGACAGCCTGGAAAGCCACATTGACCGCATTGGGTTTGAGGTAGCAGGTTGTCGATTTGCTCAATAATCGGGTCGCCTTTTAGTTTAAATTTTTCAGCGGCGAATCCTAGTAGACCTCCAAAAACAATTCCTAGGCTCACTAGGGCAAAGAGGGCGGCAAGCATTGGCTGTTGAGCTATGGCATCAATCATTCACACTAATCCACTAAATCCCATGAACGCCAATGACATTAAACCGGCGGTAATCATGGCGATGGCAGCCCCTTCAAAAGGTTGGGGTATGTCGGCAGCGGCCAAGCGTTCACGCATAGCCGAGAATAAGACTAAAACCAGTGAAAAACCGGCACCGGCACCAAAACCATAAAGCGACGATTGCATGAAGTTGAGGTCTTTACTGGCATTTTGCAGGGCCACACCTAGCACCGCACAATTAGTGGTAATTAGGGGTAAGAAGACACCTAACACTCGGTAGAGTAATGGGCTCGTTTTTTCGATAAACATTTTGGTGAATTGAACCACTGCCGCGATCACTAAAATAAACGCAATAGTACGCAGGTAAATAAGGCCTAGAGGCATTAATACTAACTCGTTGACGATGTAACTGGCCATGGCGGTCAGAGTCAATACAAAGGTAGTGGCTGCTGACATACCGATGGCTGACTCGAGTTTTTTTGACACGCCCATAAAAGGACAGAGTCCGAGGAACTGAACGAGTACATAATTGTTGATCAGAATAGAGCTGACCAGGATGATAGCGAATTCTTGCATGTGCTTAGTATAATAGATGTGGTTGATGACTAGTATGGTGGAATCTAGTGATGCTATTCAACACCTAAAGTACATCCACCTGCTGCTTTTTTAATATTCCTGATAACATCAAGACTTGATCGCCAAATAGAGTTTGGATATCAGTCATGAGAAAATAGATATTAGGTGACTCTTTGACCTGGTTGGGCGCCGCTATCAGGTGCTAATAAATAGATGCCCTGTTCATCTGCAGCCGCCAGAACCATGCCTTCAGACATGCCAAAACGCATTTTTCTTGGTGCTAAGTTGGCCACCATTACGGTAAGTCTCCCCTCTAAATCTGCTGGATCGTAGGATGATTTAATACCTGAAAATACCTGGCGCATTTCGCCGCCGATATCTAGATTGAGCTGGAGTAATTTATCTGCTCCTTCGACATGGTTTGCACTCACAATACGAGCCACACGCAAATCGACTTTAATAAAGTCATCAAAGCTAATTTCATCTGCTAAGGGTTCATCTGCCAATCGGCCACTAATAGGTGTCGCGGTTTCCTTGGCAAGATCTTCTTTACTGGCTTCAACCATGGCATCGACCCTCTCTTTTTCGATTCGTTGCATAAGCGGCTTAAACGGGTTGATTTTATGCTCAACTAACGGATGCTTAACGCTATCCCAGGTTAAGTTGTCATTTAAAAATACTTCACCTGCTTCTGTCATTGCAGGAAGCACGGGCTTTAGGTAGGTCAGCAATACGCGAAACAAGTTAATACCCAGTGAACAAACATCCTGGACAGTCTGTTGCTGCGCTTTTTCTTTATTGAGTTTCCACGGCTCTTTGGCGGCAATGTATTCATTAGCCGCATCCGCTTGGGTCATAATTTCTCGAATCGCTTTTCCGTAATCTCGATTTTCATAGTGGTTGGCAATTGTGTCGGCTGCACCACTAACCTGTGCCCATAGCTCAGGATTCTCAATAGACGATGAGAGCACTCCGTTGTTGCCATTGGCAATGAATTTGGCGCAGCGACTGGCGATATTAACGACCTTGCCAACCAAATCACTATTTACTTTTTGTATAAAGTCTTCCAAATTAAGGTCAATATCTTCAATCGTGCCAGATAATTTAGAGGCGTAGTAGTAACGCAGATATTCAGGGTTTAGGTGATCTAAGTAGCAGCGCGCATTGATAAAGGTGCCCCGCGATTTAGACATCTTTTTACCATTAACGGTAACAAAACCATGAACACAAATTTTCGTCGGCGTGCGATATTCGGCACTTTTTAGCATCGCCGGCCAAAACAAGGCATGGAAATTTACGATGTCTTTGCCGATAAAATGGTATAGCTCGGTTGGGCTGTCTTTTTTCCAAAAGTGATCGAAATCTAATCCATCTCGATCACAGAGGTTTTTGAAACTTGCCATATAGCCAATGGGCGCGTCTAGCCAGACATAAAAGTACTTGCCCGGAGCGTCGGGAATTTCAAAACCAAAATAGGGCGCGTCGCGACTGATGTCCCATTCTTGCAATCCACTGTCTAGCCACTCACTTAATTTGTTAGCGACTTCTTTTTGAACCGTGCCGCTGCTGATCCACTCTTTTAAGAACTCTGTAAATTCGGGTAATTTAAAAAAGTAATGGACTGATTCTTTGCCAACCGGGGTGGCGCCAGAAATGACTGAAATGGGGTTGATTAGGTCGACAGGCGAATAGGTTGCGCCACAGACTTCGCAGTTGTCGCCGTATTGGTCGTCGGCTTTACATTTGGGACAGGTGCCTTTGACATAACGATCTGCCAGAAAGAGATTTTTTTCTGGATCAAAGGCTTGAGTAATTGATCGCATAGCAATATGGCCGTTCGCCTTGAGTCGGTTATAAATGAGCTCAGAAAACTCGCGATTCTCCTCGGAATGGGTTGAGTGATAATTATCAACACCAATCAAAAAATCTTTAAAATCAGCCTCATGGATAGCGCGCATATGCGCAATATGTTCTTCGGCGCTAATGCCTTTCTCGTCTGCTTTTAGCATAATTGCAGTACCGTGAGCATCATCTGCAGAAACGTAGTAACATTCGTGGCCGCGCATCTTTTGAAAGCGAACCCAGACATCTGTTTGGGTGTACTCTAAAATATGGCCAAGATGCAATGCGGCATTGGCATAAGGCAAGGCGTTGGTAACCAGAATTTGACGTTTTGACCGCATGTTAGGAATCTTTTTCGACAGCTTGAAAGAGAGGTGAGTATAACGATTTTATATCAACTTTTCATGTCCAAATGAGCGAAATAGGGGTTCTGAGTTGTCGAACTAATTGAACAAACTATAGGTTGGGGTATTTTAGTGTTAAGTCAGGTGAGAAATATTATTGCAGTTGCATCGGGTAAAGGCGGTGTAGGTAAATCAACAACAGCGGTTAATTTGGCGCTGGCATTGCATCAGGAGGGCTATCGAGTGGGTCTTTTAGATGCCGATATCTATGGCCCAAGTATCGGTATGATGCTCGGCGTGCCAGAAAACACTCGCCCTGAAGCCTCAGATGAAAAGTACTTTAAGCCCATTGAGGCTCATGGTGTGGTGACTATGTCCATGGCCTATTTGGTTACAGACAAGACGCCAATGGCATGGCGTGGACCTATGGCAGCTGGCGCGCTGCAACAATTATTACAGCAAACCCAATGGGGTGAACTTGATGTGCTAGTGGTGGATATGCCACCTGGCACTGGTGACATCCAACTCACTTTGGCGCAAAAGGCTCAGGTGGCAGGCGCGATTATTGTCACGACGCCACAAGATATTGCTTTGCTTGATGCCCAAAAAGGTATTGAGATGTTTCTGAAAGTGAAAATACCAGTTTTGGGTATTGTTGAGAATATGGCTGTCCATCTGTGCACTGAATGTGGCCATGCCGAGCATATTTTTGGTGACGGTGGAGGACAGAGGGTGGCGACTGACTACGGCACTGTCTTACTTGGCAGCCTTCCATTGGATCTTTCAATTAGAGAACAGGGTGATCTAGGAGTCCCCTTGACAGCGGCTTTCCCTGACCAACCTATTGGACAACAGTACCGAGAGATTGCTAGATCGGTGATGACAGCCTTGGGCTCAGTAACCGCGGATAGTGGTCCGGAAATAGAGTTCGAATAACAACGCTTAATACAGTCTGTAGGGTCTTGCTGAAAAGATGTAAATGCGTATCATACCGCTTGCGTCTTTAAGTCGGCCTCCAGCTTGCGGTTCAAACACAATAATTTAACTAAGAGAAGTTACTTCATGAGCATTAAATCAGACAACTGGATACGTCGGATGGCCGAGCAGCATAAAATGATTGAGCCTTATGAACCAGAGCAGGTTCGCTATTCCGGAAAGGAGAGGGTTATCTCTTACGGTGTTTCAAGTTATGGATACGATGTCCGTTGCGCCAGTGAATTTAAAATCTTTACCAATGTCCATTCAAAAACGGTAGATCCAAAGAATTTTGATGAGGATTCCTTTGTTGATGTTAGCGGCGATTACTGCATCATTCCGCCTAACTCTTTTGCGCTTGCAAGAACCATTGAATACTTCAGGATTCCACGCTCGGTCTTGACTATCTGCTTAGGCAAATCGACCTATGCTCGGTGTGGCATTATTGTTAATGTGACTCCTCTTGAGCCAGAGTGGGAAGGGCATGTAACGCTCGAGTTTTCTAATACCACTAACCTTCCTGCAAAGATTTATGCCAATGAAGGTGTTGCCCAAATGTTATTTTTTGAATCCGACGAAGTTTGCGCTACATCATATGCGGATAGAGGTGGGAAATATCAGGGACAAACTGGTGTGACTCTGCCTAAGGCCTAGAAGGTCTTTGAAATATCCGAACACTAATTAGTGCCGTTTGGATCCAATAGGGCATTTTTCAGGGCCAGAGCCTGTTGCTGCAGCCTTTGGGTGTTTTCCGGGCCTGTGCGTATGAGTTGCTTTTGCAGAGGAGTTAAGGATTCCAGAGACATATCAGCATATTTATAGGCCACCGAATCCCGAGTTAGGCGAATAGGCTCGGCTATAATAGGTGTGTTTAGAACCTGATCTAGGGCAGTTAATAATATTCCGTCCATCTGACGGGGTTTATACCCCATCTCAAGAAATGCGCTTTCCAGCAATGGACGAGCAAAATGAAACATTTGTGCCACTGACTTCATATCCAGTGACGCGATTACAGCAATTGTGGTGTTATAGCGGTCGTAGTTACCGGCATTCAGCCAAATAACGTCTCCGTCGTTATGGGTTGCAAAGCTACTTTTGGGAGAACTTAAGGGAAAGATTTTACCCAGTATTACTCCTCTTGAAAGTCCGTCGAGGTAGCTAGCAGCTCGTCGAATGAGGTCATCGGCTGACAGCCAGATATTTATTTCAGGCTTGTTGCTCATTAATAAAATGCGTTCTCGGACAAAGTCATCACTGGTGTCCAAATCTGGTAGCAGCGATTGTAAGGGGTCTGATGGAGTACTTGATTCTAAATTGGCTCTGTCGGACTCATTAAGGGCTTCCGGTATCGTCGCTTCCGGGACTATTGGAGGGGCAATGAAGACCTCAACTGCCTGTTCAGGAATCGAGAGAAGTTCTGAGTCATTCGGAAGGTCTTTTTGAGCTTGGTAAAGTACGCCGCCAACTATTATAAGGGAGGCGAGAGTGCCTAGAGTAAGAATAGATTTACTCTTGTTGGTTGTGTTTCGTCCTTCAGTCATGGCTCTTTCTCTTCAGTTGATCCTAAGGGTAAGATATCACGATCGTTCACCCGTCCTTCAATAATCTTTAGCTGATGGCTGTCACCCTTCTCCGTGTGACTTAACTGTACTAGCAAAAAATCCCAGTCAGTGGCTAACCAAATAACAGTTTCACGAGTGCTGTTATCGTAGATTCTACGAATCTTAGTTGTATTCAGAGCCCCAATTGCCGTGGTTAGTACCTCTGAAGCTACAATCTCATAATCATACTGTTTTGGCTCGTCGCGCGCCATAACGGGGTAGGAAAATACAGTTTTACCCTGCTTTAGGTCACGTCGTAACTGTAACTTGTGGGTAACAATATCAAGTGTACCCAGTTCTAAATCGACGAGTTGGACCTTGTCGTTCTTAGCGTACCTTAGTTGTTTGTTGGGCCAGTCAAAGACCTGATTTTCCACCCGTGAGATGCCGACGAGCGAGCGTTTGTAATTGTATTCATAAGGAATAATTTGTTGTTGTTCGTTCACTACAAATTTTGCGCTTTCTTTGATCTTACCAAGGATACTTTTAGCATCCAATGTCTCGCTGTAAGAACCATCATCTAACCGTCGAAGTTGGTGGTGTGCTTTTATGTCGAATCCACTGTAATTGGCGCTATATTCAGCGCTATAACTTGCTATTAGAGTATTTTTTGACGGTGTTGCGGTCGCGCCGGGACTTAGCAATGTTAGTGCGGATGAAATAGTGATTAATCCGATCCCGCGCGTCAATTTTTGTAGTTTTGCTGGTCGGTTCATTAATGCCTGCAGAGGGTTTAAGTTAAGTCGATTAGGCTTTAGAGTGAGAAAATCGATTAGCGTTGATTATTTTTATCAAATAATATTCCATTGCTTCCAATAAGGGTACCATCTAAAAAGGCTTTGCCATTTTCTGCCTTTAAACGGCCGTCGCAAAACCATTGGACAACAGTTGGGTATATTCTATGCTCCACTTTTAAGACGCGCGCTGCTAAATCTTGAGCGCTATCGGTAGGCATAATCTCCACTTCTGCCTGGAGTATAGGTGGTCCGCCATCCAACTCTGGCGTAACAAAGTGTACGGTAGCCCCCGCTTTTGAGTCGCCCGCAGCTATGGCTCGCTGATGGGTATCTAGGCCTTGATAAGCAGGGAGTAAGGATGGATGTATATTGAGAAGTTTGCCCTCAAACTGATTAACAAAGTCAGTGGTTAGGATGCGCATAAAGCCTGCCAAAACCACAAGGTCAGGCGAGAAGCTCTTAATGGCCTCTAAAAGGCGTAGATCAAACTCCGGTCTAGAGTTGAAGTCTCGGTGATCAATAATAATGGTTGGAATATTGGCTGCAGTGGCGCGCTCTACTCCTTTAACGTTAGGCTTATTACTTATTACAGCGGTTATCTGAGCTTTTATTTTGTTATTGAGGCATGCATCGATGAGCGACTGCAGATTAGAGCCGCTACCGGAAATAAGGATGACGATACGAGGCCTTGGCTTTTGGCCAGCGCTCATTAGGCTAGTCCTAATAATTGCACCTGCTCGTCGCCGGCTTGCATAGCCTCAATAGTGCCGAGAATAAAGGCAGTTTCGCCACCAGCAGCTAAAATAGCTAATGCTGCCTGTGCGGTTGAGGAAGGTACACAGATTACCATGCCGACACCACAATTAAGCGTGCGATGCATCTCATGTTCATCAATATTGCCACCCTGTTGTAACCAGTCAAAAACAGAAGGGCGCACCCAAGATTTTGTGTCAATTATTGCTTTAGCATTTGCCGGAAGTACACGAGGAATATTTTCCAATAAACCACCGCCAGTAATATGGGCCAGGGCGTGCACAGGGGACTGTGCAATTAGACCAAGTAGTGATTTCACATAGATCTTTGTGGGCTCCATTAGCAAATCAATCAGTAGTTTGCCGTCAATTTTGGTCTTCGCTGGGTCTGTATTAGTGATCTGAAGAACCTTGCGTATCAGAGAGTAGCCGTTGGAATGAGGTCCGCTAGAGGCCAGTCCTATCAATGTGTCACCTACCGCAACTTGGCTGCCGTCGATGAGCTTGGATTTTTCAGCAATACCAACACAAAATCCAGCAAGATCATAATCTTGACCTTCATACATGCCGGGCATTTCAGCCGTTTCACCGCCAATTAAAGAGCAGCCTGATAGTTCACATCCGTCAGCTATACCATTAACGACAGCTGCCGCTGTTTCGATGTCGAGCTTCCCTGTTGCATAATAATCGAGGAAAAATAGAGGCTCTGCGCCGCACACAATGAGATCGTTAACACACATGGCGACTAAGTCAATACCAACAGTGTCATGCCTGTTATGATCTAGCGCTAGCCGAAGCTTGGTGCCTACACCGTCCGTACCAGAAACCAACACAGGTTCTTTGTACCCTGTGGGCAGTTCAAAAAGTGCTCCAAACCCACCCAGACCGGCCATTACTTCGGGACGGCGAGTGCGCTTTGCGGCACCCTTGATTTTTTCGATCAGAGCATTACCTGCATCAATATCGACACCAGCATCTTTGTAGCTCAAAGATTGACTTTTTTCGGACATGGGGTGGTTCCTTTGGAAAAGGGCTATTTTAGCGCGGCTGATAGGCAGGCGCTATTTTTTAATTAATGTTATTTTACTCTGTCTATTTCTCAGCATAGGAGTCTAATCTTGATTAACCACTGGTACAATATGAGACATTAGATTGGAGTAAGTATGTTGCGGCGTCTTTTGGTTCTAGTATTGTTCTTCGTCAGCCCCTATTGTGCGGCTGCGGAAGTTAATGATTTATATAGTGCACTGGTGCCTATTACCGATCAAGGCTCATCTGCGAGAGATCAGGGGGTGCGGGATGCATTACAAAATGTACTCATAAAATTAACCGGTAATAGTCAAACGTTTCAATCCGCTCGTCTCGCTCCATTTATCAGTGACGCTAATGGTTATGTCGACGCGTTAAGCTTTGAGGACTTGCCCCTTAGCTTAAGCCCAATAAATAACCCGTTGGATAGTCCGAGTTTTGGCCTGAGAGTTAAATTCTCGCGCTCGACGATTGATTTATTGATTCGACAGGCACAGTTACCCGTTTTGCCCTCAAACAGGCCGACATTTTTAGTTTGGATGGTCCGTGATGATCCGATCGTTGGGCGTGGCTTTATTGGGGAAGACTTGGCGGCAGAGAGTGCCGCAAACTCTATCGACGCAGCTTTTTTGGCGCGTTTTGATCGAGTGATGCAATCCCGCGGAATCCCCTACATACTGCCCACCTTTGATCTAGAGGACCAATTAGCATTACCTGTAGAGCAAGCTTGGAATCTAGCGCCTGATAACCTTGCATCGGCTTCCCAGCGATATCAAGTAGATGGCTGGATCGCCTTGAGATTTTATCGCACATCCACAGGAGAGATTCGGGGGTCTTGGTTATATCAGGCGGGAGGTCGTCGACAGTTAGGCGATTTTCGCTCTGAGGGGGATGAAATATTTTTAGAGACGACCGTTGATAATATACTCGACCGTCTAACTCGATCTTTCAGTTATATACCTCGTACAGACACTAATGAATTATTACTGGAAATTTACAATGTTAATTCATATAGCGCCTACCAATCGGTGCTTAATCAGCTAAAAAAGTTAGAGGTTATAGACTCGGTTGATCTGTTTTCAGTAAGAGGAAATAAAATTACCATGTCGGTGGGGGCTGAAGGTGGTCTGGAGCTGCTGAGCAATGCTCTAGTGCGCAGTGGCCGATTTCGCGATCGAAATATCGACATAGAGATAGACAATCAGCAGCTTACTTTCGATTGGATTAAATAATGAACAATTTTCAACAGCTTAGTTTGCCAGTTGCCTTGGATGATCAGGCGACCTTTGACAACTTTTATGCTCCCAACGGCACGCCACAACATATGGCGACTTTTTTATTAAAAGATGATGGTAGGCGTTTTGCCTATCTGTCTGGTGGCAGTGGCTCTGGCCTGTCCCATCTTCTTCAGGCGAGCTGTCAGACCAGCGCGCTTGGGCATAATTTGGGTGCTATTTATTTACCCTTAAAGGAATTGTGCGACTACCCTCCGGAGCAGGTTTTCGAAGGCCTCGAAGTCGCCCCAATAGTCTGCATTGACGACTTACAGTTGGTCGCACATCTTGAGGAATGGCAGGTACCTCTTTTTAACCTATTTAACCGTTGCCGAGATAGTGGTTGTCGCCTCATTATTTCTGCTCACAGCAGTCCCGATCAGTTGGGATTAAAGTTAATGGATTTACTGTCCAGACTACAGTCGGGTGTATCTCTGCATTTACCAGCCTACAAAGACCAAGATCAGCGTCGCCTTATACAGTATCGCGCTAATAGCCGCGGGTTATATTTGTCTGATGAAGTGGCTAATTTCTTACTCAATCGACTGCCTAGAAGCAGTCATGCCATGATGGAAGCGCTGGAGGCCTTAGATAAAGCGTCCCTTCAGGAACAGCGAAGATTGACGCTGCCTTTTGTTAAAGTGGTTCTCAATTTATGACCCTAACATTGAAGTATTAATAAGCATTTCAATAATATGCATCAGCGCTTTGTTGGATCAATCTAGGTCTAGTCTCAGTGCGTGATTATCTTTAATGAGCTTTTCGATTTTGCCTTGTGCATTCAGTCGATCAAACGCATCTACCATACTTGGGTCAAACTACTTTTCTTTATTAACATGCCAATAATCTATCCCAGGCTGAATGCTTTACTCTTCTTTATAGTAAGGGGGTTAAGCAAGACATCAACTAAGGCTGCTACGCGCGCTGCTAGAGGTGTTCGTTCGCCTTTAAGTCTATTTCCGTTCCGGTGTTCGTGATGACCTAGCGCCATATCTTTGGCCAACCCGATACGACTCATGGGGCTTAGAATAGAGCTGCATATTATCCTGTGCGTGCACATTATTTGAAATTCATCTTCCACTAGTTTGACGGGTTTTTGTAATATAGAATTAGGAATACCCATTTTACCCACGTTATGAAGTCGAGATGTTGGCCCCAAATGTTTTGGCTCCTCCTGATAGAGCAAAGACTGTGGTTTTTCCTAAAGTAGTTGCCGTTTCTTCCAAGCTTATGGCAGAAAACCTTAGAATTTTAGGGTTTTCTGCTGGCAGTTAGGGTATTGCGATTTGTCTACAGGGGGCAGTCATCGCAGTATAAATAGAGCCCTCTAGGGTCATTGAGGTTGTCGATCATCATCAAGGGTCCGAACATTTTTTTAGCATAATGTTGAATACTTTGAGGAATACCAGCTTTAAACGTAGATCCCAATCCTAGTCGGTGCAGAGAGGCAGTAATATTGCCGTTTATTTCAGTTAACAGGGCTTCCACTGGCGACATCTGCTTACGTCGATAGTTAATTTGATAGTCATCTAGGTCAGCAAGTTCTGCGGCCACTTCTATGGCATCCTTAAGATCGCCTAGTTCATCAATCAAACCATTAGCTAATGCTTGGTTGCCAGTCCAGACTCGGCCCTGTGCGATTTCATGGACTTTATCAGATGTTGAGTCACGACCCTTAGCGACAAGGTCGATAAAACGCGTGTAGATATTATCCACACCGGCTTGGAAAATAGCCTTCGTTTGTTTGCTTAAAGGTCGGTCAATTTGCATCATAGATGATATATCAGTTGTGCCAACGCCATCTGAATAGATACCCAATTTTGCTAAAGATTGGCCAATAGTTGGGATAACCCCCCAAACGCCAATTGATCCCGTTATGGTCGTCGACATAGCTAAGACGCGGTCAGTTTCCGCCGCAATCCAATAGCCGCCAGAGGCTGCCACGCTGCTCATAGAGACCACTACAGGAATGCCTTTTTTACGAGTGGCATTGATGGAGTCGCGAATAATTTCCGAGGCAAAAGCGCTACCACCACCGCTATCAATACGCAGTACAACTGCCTTCACGCTCTCATCTTCACGTAGTTCCGAGAAAATTTCTGCTAGGGTGTCTCCGCCAATGCTTCCCTCCGGCTGCTGACCATCCATAATTGTGCCGCTGGCTACTACTACGGCTATTTGGTTATCTTTGTCAGAATATTGACTAGCGCTGAGCCGCGTATTAGACAGGTAACTATCCATGTCGATACTATCAAATTGACCCTCTGAGCCAGGGATAGTGGCATTTAAATATTCCTTAATCTCTGTTCGAGTAGCAATGACATCAACTAATCCAGCTTCTTTGGCCAGGGCTGCTGAGTCCCCGCCATTCGCCACCAGAGTGAGATGGAAATTATTAGCATATTCATTTATAGCGCCCGATTCAAGGAATCGCAAACCCTCTACCTCGGTTCCATAAAATTGCCACAGGTCTTCAAGTAACAGGCGCGTTTCTTCGCGCACCTGAGGGGACATACTGTTACCCATTAGTGGCTCCACCGCGCTTTTATATTGGCCCGCCCTAAAGATGTTCACCCTTATCTTCATTTTGTCGAGGGCTTCTTTAAAGTAACTCCGATAAGAGCCAAAGCCCGTTATCATTACCCCACCAAGAGGGTTGAGCATAATTTCATCGGCGTGAGCGGCAAGAAAATACTGTGATTGGGTAAAGTTATCCCCGATGGCAATAATAGTCTTTTCTGCGCCAAAACGTTTCAGCGCCGAGCCAATTTCTTCCAACTTGCTCAAACTGCCACCGGCCATGTAACCCGTATCAAGAACCAAGTGTGTAATCCTGTCGTCATTGCGTGCTGAATCTAAAGCCTCGACGACATCTCTAACCAGCGTTTCAGAATTTTCTTGGCCATCTTGGAAAAGAATCTTATTGAATGGATCAATGTATGTTTTTTGATCAACAAGAAATCCCTGGGGGGCAAGATAAAGTGCGCCTTTCTCAGGAATTGACTGCAGGTTATCAGCAAACATACCTCCAATAACGAGGATAAAAACCGCAAAGATTAAAAAGCTAAAGACGTTCCTAATGGCGGTAAAAATATTGCCAATGATTCTAAAGACTCGCCTAAAAAGGCCAGGTTTTTTCTCGGTCATTTGAAGATCCTTTTAAAGTCTAATTAGTCATCTCAGATTATATTTTTGTGTTACACGTGCTGTTACAGAGGCTGAGCTAAATAATATAACAATCAGCGCTAGCTCTACAATATCCAGAAATAAGGGTTCGGGATTACTCATTCTACCGACCGCTATCGCGAAGTATAGCAAGAGCACAAAGCCTAGCCAGATTAGAGTGCGTATTTCGCCCCTAATTATCCCAGGGATAAAGATCACTAGGGGCAGGAGATATAAGAAATAAATAGTGCCGGGCGCATTTTTCAGCCAAAGATTCACCGCCAGCGTGATGAGTAGAAGGAAAAAACTTCCACGGGTGGCGAGTTGTGCGGTTGACAAAATTGCTTCAACTTTCAAGAATGGGCGCCCTGATATTGTCTAAGGTTAAGGTTCGCAACGTACATTTTATGAAGTTAACTTTTTTGCCAGGGTAGCTATGCGGTGACCCTGAGCTCTAGCTATTTGAATCTCAGTGCCACTCAGAGCGTCTGCTTCTACATGACTGGCACCATAGGGCGTCCCGCCGCTCTTTGTCTTAGAAAGAGCAGGCTCAGAATAGGGCACCCCAGCAATCACCATGCCATGGTGTAATAGGGGCAAAATCATTGACAATAGGGTCGATTCTTGACCGCCATGTAGGCTGGATGTTGAGGTAAAAGCACCTGCAGGCTTGTTGATTAGCGCGCCGCTCAGCCAAAGACCTGATGTTCCGTCAATAAAATACTTTAAGGGTGCTGCCATATTTCCGAATCGAGTTGGGCTGCCGATCAGTAATCCGGCACAATTTGCCAGATCATCTTCACTGCAGTAAATATCGCCCTCATCGGGAATATCATCTTCAATCGCTTCACAGACAGCTGACACTGTGGGCACAGTGCGAAGCTTGGCCTCTACTCCTGCGTTTTCAACCCCGAGTGCTATCTGTTCTGCTAGCATTTTAACATGCCCGTGGCGGCTGTAATAAAGCACTAAGACATAGGGTGTATTTATTCCAGAGTCCATTACATTATCTCCCGTACATTTTCGGGCGGTCGTCCTATCACCGCTCTTTCACCAGACACGACGATTGGCCGCTCGATTAATTTCGGGTATTTGATCATAGCGTCGATTAATTGGGCTTCAGTAACGTCTTTTTCACCTAAATGGTTGTCTTTGAATTCACTCTCTGAGCGCCTAATTAATTCCTTAGGTGCCATGTTAAGCTTCGCCAATAAACTCGAGAGAGTTGGCTTATCTATAGGTGTTTCCAGGTAGAGGACGATATTTAATTCGACGTTCGCCGATTGCAAAATATCTAATGTCTGTCGTGACTTGGAACATCGAGGGTTGTGGTAAATAGTAATCATTAAATTTAATAAGATTGCGAATTTATGTTCATTGTAAGGCCAATTATGTAAAACCCAAAGACAAGTTCGAGAAGTCTATTGTTTGATAGATTGGATTGTGGGTATTCTGGCTACGCCAACTAAAACATATGGTGTAAACTACGATCTGTTTCCTCGCCTATACACAACTGATAGGTATTAATCAATTCCTTTAGCCGGTGATGCGTTGTTTTAGTTACCGGTAACCTACTCGCCATGATGTTGGCAATATGTGGAAAGAAAATTTTATGTTAATAAGAATTCTACTGGCAACCTGCTTACTATTGGGTTGCTCAAGCGATGTTAGTTACTCCTTGGTTCAGGGTGGAAGTCTTAATCTGTCAAACCCTGGAAAGGTCGTCGTGATTAATTATTGGGCTATCTGGTGTGCACCTTGCCGAAAAGAAATTCCTGAACTTAACGAATTGGCAACGCATAATCCTGAAAAACTGACAGTGGTGGGCGTCAATTTTGATGAATCACGGGGAGAAAAATTGCTAGGTGAAATAGAAAAGTTAGGTATTGAATTTCCGAGTCTTGTTGAAGACCCTCGTTCTATTTGGGGGCTTGGACCTGTGACTATACTCCCTGAGACCTTGATTATCAGTGCTGAAGGGAAGTTGTTGCATCGATTGATCGGGCCGCAGACATTGTCCTCGATCGAGGCGCTTTTGAAGTAGAGACCCCCAATAGGGTATATGATTAGTCGATTTTAGTGGTTTACAGTGGATTTATATTGAGTTGTTTAAACGTTTGATAAGAGGTGGTTATGAAGGATTTACGCAAATTTTATATTAATGGTGAGTGGGTTGATCCAACTCATAGAAATGATCTAGACGTTGAAAATCCGGCCAGCGAGGAGATGATTGCAACGATTTCTCTTGGCGGTCCGACCGATGTCAATTTGGCGGTTGCTGCAGCTAAACGCGCTTTTGCAAGTTACTCTCAGACGAGTGTTGACGAGCGAGTTGCATTAATGGAAAAACTCCTGCAACTCTACATGGATCGCTATGATGAAATTTCTGTGGCTATTTCTGTGGAGATGGGAGCACCTATCTCCTTCGCTACTGCGGCTCAAGCAGACACTGGACGCGGACACATAAATGCAGCCCTGGAAGCGTTAAAACAATTTGAATTTGAGCGTCAAGTAGGGAATACACGAATCATTAAAGAGCCGATAGGCGTTTGTGGTTTTATTACTCCGTGGAATTGGCCAATTAACCAGATCAGTTGCAAGGTTGCACCAGCCCTAGCGACTGGATGCACCATGGTTCTCAAGCCAAGCGAAATCGCACCGATATCTGGCTATTTGTTCACCGAAATAATGCACCAAGCAGGTTTTCCCGCGGGTGTTTACAACATGGTTAATGGCGATGGACCCAATGTGGGTGCTGTAATTGCCGGTCATCCTGATGTCGATATGATTTCTTTCACAGGCTCTACTCGAGCTGGAATATTGGTGGCGCAAGCTGCAGCTCCAACGGTGAAAAGAGTCACTCAAGAGCTGGGTGGTAAGTCACCCAACATTATTTTTGAAGATGCGGATCTCCAGAGCGCTGTCAGTGAGGGTGTTATCAATATGATGAGTAATACCGGACAATCCTGTAACGCACCTTCACGAATGTTGGTCCAGTCTTCGGTTTATGATCAAGCTGTTGAGATTGCGAAGAAGGCAGCTGAGAGTGTTTTGGTTGATCAACCTAGTAGCGAAGGCTGGCACATAGGGCCGCTGTCTAGTCGAGTGCAGTTCGATAAGGTGCAGAGCTTAATTGAAAAAGGTATTTCAGAAGGTGCAAAATTAATTGCTGGAGGTTTAGGCAGGCCAGAAGGATTTGATTCAGGTTATTTCGTAAAGCCGACGATTTTTGCTGGGGTTAACAATCAAATGGCAATTGCCCGGGAGGAGATATTCGGGCCGGTGTTGACTATGATCCCGTTTGACACCGAGGAGCAAGCAATAGAAATAGCCAATGATACACCTTATGGTTTGGCGGCCTATTTCAGCACTTCTAATGAAGAGCGAGTTCGGCGAGTGTCAGGTCAATTGCGGGCTGGCATGGTAAGTGTTAATAGTGCATCGCAAGATTATGCAGCACCCTTTGGTGGTTACAAACAGTCAGGTAATGGTAGAGAGTGGGGCGAGTTTGGTTTTGATGATTACTTGGAAATAAAAGGAATTACGAGCTAGCTTATGCGCTAACTCATGTAATCAGTTTGGCTCAGGGAATTATTGGGTCAGAACAATACAGCCTATTAATGAAAATGCTGTCAATGCGGATACTGCTTCTACAGTTAATCCAAAGGCAATAATGTTAACTAGGCTCATTGTCAACCCGGTGACTGTAACTATCTTAGAGGTGTTGTTCATATTTAATCGTTTGGATTGCATACTCTAAAGGGAGGATCTTTTAGCACAGTATGTAAGACATGCATTACTCTTATTAGTTGCATGACCAAGGGATAGCCTTAGTAAAGCTAAGGCTGACTTGCCCGTGAGTGGTTGCACTGTTGGTACTCTGAGAGTTAGCTTAGGTCTCCACATAGTCATTGACGCAGCTTAAGATAGTCTTAAGGGTTTCAAATAAACAGGGCTCATACATCAGGTATTTTTGGATATTGCTGTCAAGCTGAGCATTAAATAAACAAGTTTTGCTCTAGCCTTAGTAGGCGCTGTTTTAGTGGTATACCACCACCAAAACCGCCTAGATCACCATTGCTATTGATCACGCGATGGCAGGGAATGACGATGGCTAAGGCGTTAGCCCCATTGGCGCTGCCGACAGCTCTGATGGCCCTCGGATTGTTAATGGCTGTAGCCATGCCAAGATATGATGTCGTTTTGCCATAGGGAATTTGTAGTAAAGCGTGCCACACTTCTTTTTGAAATGTCGTTCCCACCGGCAGTAAGGGAATATCAAAGCTACTGCGGGTGCCCATAAAGTATTCGTTTAGCTGCTCTCTGGTGACCTCGAGCAACGGATCATTTTTTTCTACAAAGGTCGCATTAAGACCGCTTTGAATTCGAGCGTCGACGGCGCTACGCATTTTGCGGTAACGAAAATCGCATAAACAGAGTTTTCCATCAAATGCGCCTACTACAAACTCAGCATAGGGGTGCTTAAAAATTTGAATTTTGATCTGTGATGCCATACCACCTAATCCCGGCTGCTTTATTTTAATACAAGCTCATTATCAAATTAGTGATAAGGCTAAAATCTAAAAAATAACGGCATTATCGAGTCGAATTTTACTCTTTTTTTACGGCGACTGCATAGATAAGCCCGCCAGCAAGAATCATGAGTAATCCAATCAAACCCTCTTGTGGGCGTGAAATTAGAACATAGATAAGAGTCCACAGAGTGACCCCTAGGTATATCAAAGGAACCACAGGATAGCCAAAAGTACGGTATGCCCCTTCAACATTAAGTTTTTTATAGCGCAGTAAAAATACGCCAATGACAGAAAATAAGGTATTGATACCTAGTACAAAGCTGGAGAAAATCAATACTGATTCAAATGTTGCGCTAATAATAAAGGTTAGCGCCAATAGGCATTGAAAGACAATTGCTGTGGTTGGTATTCCGCTGCTATTGACATGACTGAGTTTACTGAACAGACTAAAATCCTCGCCGATCACTTGTAATACGCGGGGACCGGCCATGGTCATAGCGCTGACTGTTGATATAAGCAGCAAGGCTAAAACACCCCCCATGATTTTCCCGGCATTGCCACCAAGAGCATGCTCGGCAGCAATCACGCCGATCTCTAATTTACCCTCTAGTATATTAATCGGCGCTGAGCTCAAGAAAGTGAAGTTCAGGAGTAAATAGAGGACCATAACTGTGCAGGTTCCCACCAATAAAACGATGGGTAGATTGCGTTGCGGATCTTCTAGTTCGCTGGTCACATAGGTGACCGCATTCCATCCAGTGTAAGCATAGTTCACATAGATTAGAGACACAGCAAAAGCCCCTCCGAACAACAGCGTTTCATCTCCTGCTTGAGGCATTAAATTTATTTCCTGTGGAGCATTGCCCCAGACAAGAAGAACCAAGCAAAAGAGCAAAACTAAAAGTACTTTTAACGCAGTAAAAATCTGTTGTACTTTACTGCTGGTGCTATGGGAGAGGCAATGCACGGCGGTGAGCAACACAACCAAGCAAACGGCTGATCCTGTTCTAGGTAATTCTGGGAATACGGCTGACAGATAGGCGCCAAAGGTCATAGAGGCCAAGGCCACCGGCGCTGCAAATCCAACAGTGGCAGAGACCCAGCCTGAAATAAAACCTGCACAGGGATGATAGAGCCGGCCGAGAAAGTTATATTCGCCACCTGAACGCGGCAAGTTTGCTCCGAGTTCAGCATAGGTTAGCGCGCCGCATAGGGCCGTTAAACCTCCAACAAACCACAGCATCATCAATACAAAGAAAGACTGGATGCCCAGCAGTTGAAAGCCGAGGCTGGTAAACACGCCGGTGCCGACCATATTGGCGACTACAACCGACACACCCGTAGCTTTTGAGAATATTTGCATGTTTATCCGGAACATTACTAGAGCGATTTTTTTTGCACTCTACAGTAGCTTTAGATTGAGTGCAGTAAATTCCGTATATCATTGATGTGGCATTGACAATGCCATAAAATAACTAGCCTGTTTAGAAGAATCCGATGACGTTTGTGTTAGGCGTCACGCACGATAAATTTAATAAATAGTGCTTAGAGGCATAATAAAGCTAAATCAATAGGAGTATCTATGGAAAAGGGATTGCAGGGTTTAACTATTTTAGTGGGATTATTGATGTTGCTGGGTGGGTTGTCGTTCGTTTTTTCCCCGACGATCATGGAACCCTTTTTTGCAGTCACAGCAATTCAGAGCCATGGTATGGGTACTATACGCGGAGATCTTGGTGGAGCCTTTTTATCCTTGTCTGCCTTTACTCTTTATGGATCTCGGCCGGAAAATGCAAAATGGTTGGCAGTGCCGGTGGTATTTCTGTGTGCCATTTTGTTTGGGCGCGCGGTCCATATAGTATTGGACGGAATAACAAATGATGCTATTCGCTCGGTCGTGATTGAAGTGATCGGTATAGTTTTACTCGAGGCCGCACGACGCAAACTTCCGAATGTTAGTCAGGGGCAATAAAATAATGATTATAAAAAGAACAGCTTTAATCTGTGGATTGACTATTAGTATGGTCAGCGCAGCCGAAGCAAAAAAACAGGTCTATTTTGGCGACACTCACCTTCACAGCTCTTATTCGTTTGACGCCTTTTTAAATAACAACCATAGCGCTGACCCAGATACGGCTTATCGTTGGGCCAAGGGTCAACCTGTTATTCACCCTTACAATCGCACCCGAGTTCAGATTAATACGCCGCTGGATTTCTTAGTGGTCTCAGATCATGCTGAGATGCTGGGTGTTATGCGGGCTGTTCGCAATGACAAATTCGAAGCTGAAGATCTTGGTTGGTACAGCAATATAAAGCGTTGGTATGCATTCAGGATTATGAACCAAGCGATCGACGATGACACAGGTCTACAATTTTTTGGTCGATTTTTACCCAAGAATCCATCAAATGAAGGCCATGGAGACCCTGTTATAGATCCGAATAATAATATTGGTGATGTCGCTATTTTTGGCGATACCACTAAAACATCTACCGTTGCTTGGCATGATATTGTCGATGCAGCAGAGCGCCATAATGATCCTGGTACGTTCACTAGCTTGTTGGGTTGGGAGTGGAGCTCTATTCCATTGGGGGTAAATTTACACCGTATTGTGATTACGCCGGATGGCGCGGATAAAGGTAAACAATTTTTGCCCTATGGCTCGGATCAAAGTCAATATCCTGAAGATCTGTGGCAGTGGCTGGATGAAACGCAGAAACGCACTGGTGCTAGATTTTTGGCTATTCCCCATAACTCCAATATCTCCAAAGGCTATATGTTTGACGACACAACGTTGCGCGGCCAACCCATTGACGCTGACTATGCACGCCGCCGCATTAAGTGGGAGCCTATAGTTGAGGTTACTCAAATTAAGGGAGATAGCGAAACGCGTAGTGATTTTTCTCCTGATGATTCCTTTGCCGATTTTGAAAACTATGATCACTATATTCAAAAAGACCAAGGAAAATACATTCCAAGTAGCGCCGATTTTATTCGACCAGCGCTTAAAAAAGGCCTGGCGATAGGTCAGAAAATTGGTGTGAATCCCTATAAATTTGGATTGATAGGGTCGACTGACGCTCACTCTGGGCTTTCTTCATCAGAAGAGGGCAATTTTTGGGGAAAAATGGCCAAAGACTCCACCCCAGAAACAAAAGATAGATGGGGTATAAGTCCGATAAGTAGTAATGGTTGGAATATGTCAGCTTCCGGTGTGGCAGCTGTGTGGGCTGAAGAAAATACCCGGGAAGGACTCTATGCCGCCTTTAAGCGCAAAGAAGTCTACGCAACATCTGGCCCACGTATGCGTGTGCAGATGTTCGCTGGGTGGACGTTCCCCGATAATGCCGTAATGGCTGAGAATTTCGCCGCCATTGGCAATCAGTACGGCGTCCCCATGGGCGGCGATTTACTCGCTACTAATAAAGATGGCAAGGCCCCCAGTCTTTTGATTAGGGCGGTCAAGGGCCCTGTTGATGCCAATCTAGATCGCATACAGGTGGTTAAGGGATGGGTTGATAATGATGGCCGACAGCAGGAGAAGGTGTATAACGTCGCTTGGTCGGATGATCGTGAATTGAATGCCGATGGAGAATTAGCCGATGTTGGCAATACGGTGGATTTAAGCTCTGGTCGTTATACCAACACAATTGGTCAAGCGGAGTTAGCAGTGCTATGGGTTGATCCTGATTTTAACCCTGAGAATCCGGCTTTTTATTACACTCGCGTACTTCAAATTCCAACGCCTCGTAACGGTTTGCTGGATAGCTTGGCCTTAGAGCTAGACGAGCCGCCAAGAGGGCCTAAAACCATTCAGGAGCGTGCTTATACCTCGCCTATTTGGTACCAGTCACAATGATGAAAGTCTGTTACTCGATGGTTGTCTGATATGAAATATAGCAGACTATTTTTCAGCGGCCTAATGGTGCTTTCAGTGTCCAGTGCAGTCGCTGACGAGACTAAGACGAATGTCTATTTCGGTGACACGCACTTGCACACTGCTCATTCCTTTGATGCCTTCCTCAATGATAATGATTCGGTTTTTCCGGACACTGCTTATAGGTGGGCCAGAGGATTGCCCGTGATACACCCGACCAATCGCGCGCGGGTGCAGATTAAGACGCCGCTCGATTTCTTGGTGGTATCAGATCATGCCGAATACCTCGGTGTTATTACTGAGCTTCACAAAGATCGCAGTCAATTGGTAGATATGGGGTTGTGGGGCAATCTAAAGCGCTGGGTTCAGCTAGGGATAGCAGATTATTTGATTGTTATTGGCGCGGCTGAGCAACTGTTCACCTACGGTCTGCCAGAACCAGCCGCCGGGTCTGGCTATGATCCAGTGGCGGACCCCAATGGTGGGCTAATGGAGGTGGCTTATGGAGATACTTCCTCTATTGTAGGGCATGTTTGGGATGATATTGTCAGTGCCGCCGAGCGGCATAATCGGCCTGGAACTTTTACCAGTTTAATTGGCTGGGAATGGAGCTCAACACCGACTGGCGCTAATTTACACAGAGTTGTGTTCACACCAGATGGAGCTGATAAAGCATCGCAATTTTTGCCCTATGGAGCAGACATAAGTCAATATCCTCAAGACCTCTGGGCTTGGTTAGGGTCTACAAGCGAGCGCACCGGCAGTCGGTTTGTTTCTATTCCTCATAATTCGAACCTCTCCAAAGGTTATATGTTTGGTGAAATAACCATCGAAGGTAATCCAATTACAGCGCAGTATGCAAAAACCCGAATGGCGTATGAGCCGGTTGTTGAGGTCACGCAAATAAAGGGTGATAGCGAGTCTTTGCCTGGCTCACCCTTGGATGATTTTGCTGATTTTGAAACCTATGGCCATTATTTACAGGCATACACTACCGATTACCAGCCAAAACCGGGTGATTACGTGCGTTCAGCGTTAAAAACTGGACTATCGATCGCTGAGAAGGTGGGTGTCAATCCTTACAAGTTTGGGATGATTGGCTCGACAGATTCGCACACCGGCCTATCCTCTGCGGAAGAAGATAATTTTTGGGGAAAATACGCCAACGACTCCACTCCGGAGACTAAGGATCAGTCAATTATCGGAGATGCTAATAATAATGGATGGTCTATGTCAGCAGCGGGTTTGGCGGCCGTGTGGGCCAAGGAAAATACTCGAGAAGAAATCTATGCTGCGTTTAAGCGTAAGGAAGTTTACGCCACTACCGGACCACGCTTGCGTCTCCAAGTGTTTGCTGGGTGGGGATTTCCACTGGGTGCATCGAACTCAGACGATATTGCTGGTCCCGGCTACGCTTATGGCGTACCTATGGGTGGGGATTTAACTCGAGCGAGGGCTACAGATAGACCTGAATTTTTGGTTCGTGCAGTGAAAGATCCGCAAGGAGCCAACTTGGATCGCGTCCAAATAATAAAAGGCTGGATTGACGAGTTGGGCGAGCAACAAGAAAAGGTTTATGACGTTGCTTGGTCAGAGGGCAGGTCTGTTGATGAAAAAGGCAAACTGTCGCCGATTGGTAATACAGTCAACTTGAAAACAGCGCGCCATGCCAACACCGTTGGTGCATCAGAATTGTCGGTATTGTGGAAAGACCCTCTATTTGAGCCTGACCAGCGTGCTTTTTATTATGTTCGAGTATTACAGATTCCAACAGCGAGACATTCGTTGTACGATTCGATCGCATTGCAGACAACAGTCATTGATAGCGGACCAGCGACTATTCAGGAACGGGCTTATAGTTCTCCTGTCTGGTATACCCCATAGGTCATTACACACTTAACAACTACAGCTAGGATATATGAATTCTTTTTTCAACAAGATCGTCAAAGAGCCTTTGTTTCAATTTTTGACTATTGGTTTGATATTGCTTGGTGGCGAGCGACTAATTAATTCAGACGATTACAGCGACGATCAATATAGCATTCTGATTGATGATCAGTTACTCGCACAGTTTATGCAGCGTCAGGCTAAATCGTTTAGGCCAGAGGATGCTTTGAAGACCATTCAAGGTCTGCCTGCGATAGAGCGTCAGAGCTTGATAGAGAACTATGTGAAGGGTGAAGTCTTGTATAGAGAGGCGTTGGCGCTTAATTTAGAGCGAGATGATCAAATTATCCGTCGAAGGTTAATGCAAAAAATGGATTATTTGGCGCAGGGATTTTATGACGAAAAACCACCCCTCACTGAAGCTGATCTGCGCGCCTACTACGATTCTAGTCGAGAGGATTATACGAAGGTTGCTACAGCAACTTTCACCCATGTGTTTATTGCCTCCGGCAAAAATCTCACCTGGGAGCAAGGTAAAACCCAAGCGATGAGGTTACTGAAGGATCTCAATGCAGGCCAGGTACCCTTTGAAAACTCAGGTCTTTATGGTGAGCGCTTTCTCTACAACCGCAACTATGTCAATCGCGATGATGAAGAGATAGGCAGCCATTTTGGCGCAGACTTCCAAAAAGAAATGTTTTCATTAGATCTTTTAGCGCCGTCAAATGCTTTCAAATGGCAGGGACCGCTTAAGTCTGACTACGGTTGGCATTTAGTGTTAGTGACTCGGCGGACGCCTATCTATGTCCCTGATTTCCAAGACGTTAGCGCGACAGTATTGGCTGACGCCCAACGTCAACAGGAGAGAGAGATAAAGCGGTTGGCAATTGATAAGCTGGTATCTAAATATCAAGTTGAAGATAAGGCAGAGCGCAAGTAATGAGGGCTTTTTTCTTACTGCTAAGCCTGTTGTGGTTCAGTAATTCGACTGCAGATGAGGCAAGACCTGTTTATGTAGAGATCAATCAGCTGTCAGAAAGTGAATACTTACTTAAGTGGAAAATACCGCCAGTCATGGCCTCGGGAAAAGAGCCGAGCATAAAACTAGACCATGAAAGTTGTCATGTCGAGGATGGCTCTACAGGAAACCGATCGATGGGTCTGTTGGGTCGAAAGCACTATGTTTGTGATCAGACTAATCCAGCCTTTACTGTTCATCTAAGCTACCCTGGTAGCAATCCGGGTCTTACTTCTTTGGTGGTCTACAAGTCACTGTCCGGGGATACCGCCCAGGTATTTTCGGGGCCAGAAGTGACCATTATAGCGCTACCGCTCGACTCCTCATCTGCTGAGGTTGCGTATCAGTATCTAATAGCGGGGACAGAGCATATTCTTAAGGGCTATGACCACCTACTTTTTGTCCTCTGCTTAATTATCATCGCGGGAGGTCTTAAGCGGTTACTGCTTACGGTTACTGGATTTACTCTCGCCCACTCCATTACGCTCAGCCTCGCCACTTTGAATATTTTTAGAGTGCGCACTGAGTTGGTCGAAATACTTATTGCTTTGAGTATTTTATTATTAGCGGTTGAAATTATTCATCATCATGGTCGCGAGAAAAATAGTTTTACTTGGCGCTATCCAGTCAGTGTGTCTTCAGGTTTTGGACTGTTACATGGTTTTGGCTTTGCGGTGGTACTTCAGGAACTAGGGTTGCCTCAGTCGATGAAAATTGAAGCCCTATTGTTTTTTAATATTGGTGTTGAAATAGGTCAGATCATATTTATTGGTGGTGTTATTTTTATCGGGCTGCTCGCACGGCAGATCCCAGCTATTAGGAACAAAGAAAGGGTGATAACCGATGTTACTGTTTATGCGATCGGAAGCTGCAGCGCTTACTGGCTTTTCGATCGCAGTGTACTGCTGCTGGGATAAGGTTTCCGGTCTACCTAATGTGGCCTAAATGTTTGGCGAGTACTTTCAGGCTAGGTTTGAATAATTTTGGGGTGCAGGCCAGGATGTGACCCCTCTCCAAGAAGGATTCCCCACCTTGAAAATCACTTACCATACCGCCAGCTTCCCGGACAATGAGCACACCCGCGGCAATATCCCAGGGTTTTAAATGCATTTCCCAGAAGACATCCATTCTGCCCGCCGCAATATAAGCTAAATCTAGTGAGGCGGCACCCATTCGCCGTATGCCCGATGAGTTATCGGCGAATTCATGCATGCAGGCTAGGTAATTATCCATTTCACTAAACGATGGGTCACTAAAAGGAATCCCTGTTCCGTAAAGGGCGCCAGATTTTTCGAGGCGACCTGATACGCGAATTCTACGTCCATTGAGATTCGCTCCACTCCCTCTACTAGCAGTGAATTCTTCACGCTTAAAAGGCTCTAGAATAACGGCGTGCTCAAGGCGTCCTTTGACTCTACAGGCGATTGAGATGCCCACATGAGGAATGCCTCGAACGAAGTTCGTGGTGCCGTCTAATGGGTCAATAATCCACTCGACATCACTGTCTGGATTGCCGCTAGAGCCGCCTTCCTCGCCGAGGAATCGATGATCTGGATAGGCTTTTTTAATGTGATAGATAATGGTTTCTTCGGAGCGGCGGTCGACCTCAGTCACGAAATCATGACGACCCTTTTCATCCACTTTGACTAACTCTAAGTTGTCGGCGGCTTTAACAATCATCTCGCCAGCCTGACGGGCCGCGCGGAGAGCGATATTGACCATCGGTTGCATAAGAGTATTCCAAGTGAAGATAAGACGGCGCGCATTGTACCAGAGAACCCCGATTCTGCTACACTCGCGTGCCTATTTTTTAAGTGACTAGAATTAGAGACTAATTGCAGACAAGAGAGGAAATTAATGTCTACAGCTGAGCGACAAACAAAAATAAGAATTGTATTGGTTAACACCTCCCATCCAGGAAATATTGGGGGTGCCGCCCGAGCAATGAAAAACATGGGTTTAGCGGAGTTGTATCTGGTTGAGCCGCGCGAATATCCTGCGCCAAGAGCCGTCTGGCGAGCGGCAGGGGCAAGCGATGTACTCGCTAATGCAAAAATTGTTGGCTCAGTGGATGAGGCGATTAAGGATTGTGGTTTGGTGATTGGAACCAGTGCGCGGGAACGCAGAATACCCTGGCCATTGATAAATCCCCGGGAGTGCGGTGAAAAAATTTGGCAAGAGGCTAAATCTCATCAAGTTGCGTTGCTCTTTGGGAGAGAGGATCGCGGGCTGACAAATAGTGAACTACAAAAGTGTCACTATCACATGCATATTCCGTCGAACCCAGATTACAGCTCGTTAAATCTAGCGGCCTCGGTTCAAGTACTCTGCTATGAGATCCGTATGGCTAGTCTGGCATGTGAAAATGGTGATTTGCCGGAAATGAACGAGTGGGATCAGCCCCTAGCCACCGCGGACGAGTTAGAGTTATTTCACGACCATTTGGCCGCCACTATGGCTGATTTGAATTTCTATGACCCGGATAATCCTAAGCAGCTTTTAACGAGAATGCGACGGTTATTTAATCGGACTAGAATGGATAAGATGGAGGTTTCTATGCTGCGAGGTCTGCTATCAGCGGCACAACGAAAGCGCGTAAAGTAATGGAATCTGAGCCGATCTAAGTACTTGACTATTTTAGTAGGGTATTAGATAATTCTTGCCTGTTAATGGTTAAATCCAGGTTAAAAATATGAGACTGACAACCAGAGGCCGCTATGCAGTGACGGCGATGCTCGATCTGGCTTTGCACTCAGAGAAAAGGCCCGTATCTGTCGCCGAGATTTCAGAGCGGCAAACAATTTCTTTGTCTTATTTGGAGCAACTTTTTGCAAGTCTACGGAAAGCTGGTTTAGTTGATAGTGTCCGTGGCCCGGGTGGCGGCTATCGTTTGGTAGGGACCACTGACTTAATTTGTGTGGCCGATATTATTAAGGCTGTCAACGAGTCTATTGATAGTACCAATTGTGGAGGTAAGGGAGACTGTCAGGGCGGCAGTATCTGCTTAACCCACAATCTGTGGGATGATTTAGGCCGACAGATCGCCGGCTTTTTAAGCGGAATTTCGCTAGCAGATTTGGTGGCGAAGCGCGATGTTCAGACTATAGCCAATCGTCAAGTGGATCAGCTTTTGACCTTGGAAGATAATAATGTGCGGGCTAAAGCCTGCTGATATGGAGTAGTAGATGAATCTACCGATTTACTTAGATTACGCGTCAACCACACCGGTTGATCCGGTCGTTGCCGAGAAAATGATGGAATTTTTGACCCCTGCTGGGCAGTTTGGTAACCCAGCATCACGTTCGCATGTGTTCGGTTGGCAGGCAGAGGCCGCAGTGGAAGAGGCGCGTCAGGATGTTGCTAATCTTATTGGTGCAGACCCTAGAGAGATTGTTTGGACTTCTGGTGCAACCGAAGCTAACAATCTTGCGATCAAAGGTTGCGCGCACTTCAATCAGCGTAAAGGCAAGCATATTATTACCTCAAGAATCGAACATAAGGCGGTGTTAGACACCTGTCGCCAGCTCGAGCGTGAAGGCTTTGAGGTTACCTATCTTGATCCAGATTCTAATGGTCTGATCCATCCGGCGATGGTCGCTGATGCGATTCGAGAAGACACAACTGTGGTGTCAATAATGCACGTTAATAACGAGCTTGGCACACTAAATGATATCGCCGCTATCGGTAAAATCTGTCGTGAGAAAAAAGTTTTTTTCCACGTTGATGCGGCCCAAAGCGCAGGTAAAACAGAGATTAATGTAGAGGACATGTACGTCGACATGATGTCGTTCTCTGCTCATAAAATTTATGGACCTAAGGGTATTGGCGCGCTGTTTGTGCGACGCAAGCCCCGAGTGCGCATTGAAGCTCAGATGCATGGTGGTGGCCATGAACGTGGAATGCGATCGGGTACATTACCAACACACCAAATTGTTGGGATGGGAGAGGCATTTAAGGTTGGCTTTAAGAATTTGGCGGCAGAATCTGCTCGTATTGACGCTCTGCGTACTCGATTGTGGGTTGGCGTGTCTGATATGGAAGAGGTCCATTTAAATGGTTCTGAAGATCAGCATGTGCCTGGAATTGTGAATATTAGCTTTGCTTTTGTAGAGGGAGAGTCTCTCATTATGGCCTTGCGAGACCTGGCTGTTTCTTCTGGTTCTGCCTGTACATCGGCGAGTTTGGAACCTTCTTATGTGCTGCGGGCTCTCGGTCTAAATGACGAGATGGCCCACAGTTCGATTCGATTTAGTATCGGTCGTTTCACCTCAGAGAAAGACATAGACACCGCTATTGAGAAAGTGCGTCATGCAGTGAGCAAATTACGAGAATTATCGCCATTATGGGATATGTATAAAGCGGGAATTGATTTAAGTACTGTACAATGGGCCGCTCATTAAGGCGCTACTGGCGTCTTAAATTTGCAGCGTTAGTTTAAACTGTTAACTAGGAGTCATTATTGTGGCTTACAGCGAAAAAGTTATAGATCATTATGAAAACCCAAGGAACGTGGGTCAGTTAGATGAAACATCTAGAAACGTCGGCACTGGGATGGTGGGAGCACCTGCCTGTGGTGATGTTATGCGTCTGCAGATTCGTGTTAATGATGAAGGTATTATCGAAGATGCAAAGTTTAAAACTTATGGTTGTGGTTCAGCTATTGCATCGAGTTCACTTTTAACCGAATGGGTTAAAGGTAAGCATTTAGATGAAGCTGAACAGATTAAAAACACTCAAATCGCCGAAGAATTGGCGCTTCCCCCAGTTAAGATCCATTGTTCAGTACTTGCTGAAGATGCAATCAAAACTGCAGTGCGCGACGTTCGAGCGAAGCAAGGGAGATAGCTGGCAAAATGGCAATCACAATGACCTCGGCTGCTGAGCAGCATGTCCTAAAACATTTAGAACATCGCACCACGGGCTTGGGTATACGCTTAGGCGTTCGTACTACCGGTTGTTCGGGATTGTCCTATGTTCTGGAATTTGTCGACGCTGCTGCTGCTGAGGACGAAATCTTCGAATTTAGTGATTTTAAATTGATGATTGATCCCAAGAGTTTGTTATATCTCGATGGTACCGAGTTGGACTATATTAAAGAGGGATTAAATGAAGGGTTTGAATTTAAAAACCCTAATGTTAAGGACGAATGTGGCTGCGGAGAGAGCTTTCACGTTTAACCTTTGCGCCTTTAATTAAAAATAGTCAGAGTGATGGTCCATTGAATTTTTCTAGCGATTTCTTTGCAGTTTTCTCAATTGCCCCAGTCTGGGACGTCGATCTCAATGATTTGGGCGTCCGCTATCGTAAACTCCAACAAGAATTTCATCCTGATAGGTACGCTACTAAATCGGATATTGAAAGGCGTGTCGCGGTGCAGGCATCCTCTTTTATTAATCAAGCATTCGATACGTTGAAGTCCCCACTAAAGCGAGCGCAATATCTTTTAACGCTCAAAGACACAGCTGTTGATCAAGAAACTCACATCACCAGTGATGCTGTATTTTTGATGCAACAGATAGAATTACGAGAGACTCTGTCGGACATTTCTAATAAAGAGAATCCTTTGCAGAGTATTGCGGCGCTTAGAATTGGTGTTGAAAGCAGCTATAGTGAACTTCAATCTGAATTTCAGCGTCAGTATGAATCTGAGTTATTTGATGATGCTTTTAACGCAATGGTTAAGATGCAGTTTTTTGCCAAGTTACTGGTCGAAATCGAACAGCTCGAAGCTGAACTAGAGGACGCATAAAGCGTGGCTTTATTACAAATTTCTGAACCTGGACAATCCCCTCAACCTCACCAGCGTAGAAACGCGGTGGGTATTGACCTTGGGACAACCAATTCACTCGTTGCAACTGTTCGCAGCGGCATGGCTGAAACTCTGCCAGATGCGAAGGGTCGGCATTTATTGCCGTCTGTCGTTCACTACGCGCCGCAAGGGCCTAATTGTGTGGGCATTGAAGCCGCAGAGCACAACGTAAGCGACCCGCTGAATACCATATCTTCGGTGAAGAGGTTGCTCGGGCGTGGACTCGAAGACGTTAAAATGTTGGGTAATCAGCTTCCCTATAATTTTCAGACTGATCAAGGGGGAATGCCTAAAATTGCTACTGCAAATGGACTGGTAAGCCCGATTCAGGTGTTGGCTGAGATTTTACGTACATTAGTACGTCGTGCTGAGGCATCCCTTGATGGTGTTTTAGATGGGGCGGTGATCACTGTGCCGGCTTATTTTGATGAGGCTCAGCGTCAGGCCACAAAAGATGCCGCGACTCTTGCGGGCGTTAAAGTATTACGGCTGCTTAATGAGCCTACTGCGGCGGCTATTGCCTATGGGCTAGAGAATGCCAAAGAGGGTGTTATTGCGGTCTATGATCTAGGTGGTGGGACATTTGATGTTAGCATTATGCGTCTCTCACGCGGCGTTTTTGAAGTGCTTGCAACTGGCGGTGATTCGGCTCTTGGGGGAGATGATTTTGATCACGCTATTGCTGAGTGGTTGCGCCAACAGTCGGGTATGAGCGAGTCCCTAAATCCAATGGAGCAGCGGATTCTTCTTGAAACGGCCAAGGCAGCTAAAGAAGAGCTAACCGATTCTGAGACCGTCGAGATCGAACTTCTGGATTGGAGCGGTGTTCTGACCCGTGATGTGATGGATGATTTAATCGACGACTTACTGAACCAAACTATTCGAGCTTGTCGGCGCTCATTGCGTGATGCCGGCGTCGCTGTAGAGGAGATAGATACGGTAGTGTTGGTTGGTGGATCGACCAGAACCTTGAGAGTTCGAGATAAGGTGGCTGAATTCTTCGGTGTAGAGCCCTTAGCTAACCTCGACCCTGACAGGGTAGTTGCCTTAGGAGCGGCCCTGCAAGCGGAGGTGTTAATTGGTAACAAGTCAGGCGACGAGATGTTGCTGCTAGATGTGATTCCGCTGTCCTTAGGTATTGAAACAATGGGCGGGCTGATCGAAAAGATTATTCACCGCAATACCACTATTCCCGTTGCCAAGGCCCAAGAATTCACCACATTCAAAGATGGGCAGACAGCTATGGCTGTGCACATTTTGCAGGGTGAACGCGAGTTGGTTGATGATTGCAGGTCGCTGGCTCGATTTGAATTGCGAGGTATTCCACCGATGGTTGCCGGTGCCGCCAAAATTCGAGTCACTTATCAAGTTGATGCGGACGGCTTGCTTAGCGTTACTGCTCGCGAATTGACTAGTAATGTAGAATCCAGAATCGAAGTGAAACCGTCTTATGGTTTAGCTGAAGATGAGATTACTCAAATGCTTCAAGATTCGTTCAACCATGCTCGGGATGATATGCAGGCCAGAGCACTTTGTGAGCAGCAGGTTGACGCCGACAGAATGATCGAAGGCCTTCTTGCTGCGTTAAAGCAAGATGGGGATAAGCTGCTTAGTGCAGAAGAAATTCAGTGCCTACAGGTGGCCGTCAAGGAACTCCAGAAGATACGAGTGGAGACGACGCAGCACCGAGTTTTGGCGCGTCAAATAGAGGCGGTGGGCAAAACTAGCGAGACTTTCGCTGCCCGGCGGATGGATGCCTCAATTAAGAGAGCATTGGCAGGCCGTAGCCTGGACGAAATTGAACAGGGTTAAAACAAAATCTATCCTTAAAGGACTTTATTGATCATGGCTCGAATAGTATTTTTACCTCATAAAGAGATATGTCCCGATGGCGCAGTTATTGAGGCCCACAAGGGAGAATCTGTTTGCGAAGCTGCTCTGCGCAATGGTCTTGATATAGAGCATGCCTGTGAGATGTCCTGCGCCTGTACTACGTGCCATGTTCATGTTCGAGAGGGTTATGATTTACTTCCTGAAGCCGATGAGCTTGAGGAAGACTACCTTGATAAAGCCTGGGGAGTTGATCCAGACTCGAGGTTGAGTTGTCAGGTGATCATTGAGGATCAGGACTTGGTGGTTGAAATCCCTATCTACACAATCAACATGGTGTCAGAAAGGCACTAAGCAGAGGTAGTGATGGAGCGGCTTACTATTCTTAACTCTAAGTTACATCACAACTTACTCCTGTGCTTATTATTGATATTTTGCACGTCTTGTGTCACTTCTGTAGACACCGTTGTTCAGTATACGGACGAGGAATTATCAATCGGGCAAGTGACTCCCACTAGACACAGTGTGATGTCCGATGGCCATCCAATGACGGTATGGGAGAAGTCTGATGATGAGACTAAAGGAATTATTTTATTCGTCCACGGCAGAACGTGGAGTGGTCTGCCGGACTTTGATCTTCAGGTTGAAGGTGAAGAATTATCACTGATGGATGGAATGCTCGAACAGGGCTATGACTCTTATGCTATCGATCTGCGTGGCTATGGTAAAACGCCAAGAGATGCCAGCCAATGGCTTTCCCCAGTCAAGGCCGCTAATGATGTGAGTAACGTTGTCGATTGGATATCTGAGCGCCATGACAATGTCCCCGTTCATGTATTTGGCTGGTCCTATGGTTCAGTGATTTCGCTGCTAGCAACTCAGAATAATTCAAATAATATTGCTAGTTTGACACTCTTCGGTTTTTGGTTGGATTTGGATGCTAAGGTAGAAAAAGAGCATAAAGATAAGACCCTAGAAAGACGTGTTAACACAGCAGAAGCTGCCGCAAGTGACTTTATTGTGCCGGGTAGTATCAGTCAGCGGGCCATCGATGGCTATGTGAAGGCTGCTTTAGCCGCCGACCCAGTCCGAGTTGATTGGCGTCGGGAGCAGGAATTTCTAACCATCGACCCTAGCCGTATTGATGTTCCTGTACTACTTATTCAGGGCGAGTTTGATCCCTATGCACCAACAGATTTGCAGGCCAAGCTGTTTACTCGGCTAAAGACTGCTGACAAAAGTTGGGTAGTGGTGTCCGGGGGTGATCATGCCGCGTTTATGGAGACTCCTAGGCCTTATTTTATACAGGTGTTCAACGATTTTATTGAACGATTTAATCCATAATATAAAACAAAGATGCGCCAACCAATGCGCATAAAATGAGGTAAAAATATGCTTAAGTGGACCGATGTTAGCGATATCGTCATCGAATTAATGGAACGTCACCCGGATGTTGATCCTCAGTATGTTAACTTTGTTGATCTACATAAGTGGGTTTTAGCCATTGATGACTTTTCTGATGATCCTGATCGCTGCGGCGAAAAAATTCTTGAAGCTATTCAAATGACGTGGATTGACGAATTGGATTAAACGCACTTAGTGTCTGTATCGGGTTCTGGATAAGAGGCGCAATAATAATATATATCAAACCCATGCAGCCGGGCAGAGTAAAGTTGATTCGATGCTAGGAGCGATATGTTAGAAGGAATTCCTATGCAACCTAGAAAGCAGTTGTGACGACCACCATTGATAGGTAGAATTCGCGCACTTTTTATACCTCATTCTTAAATTACTGACTTTGGAGAAATTTCATGGCGTCTGAACGCACATTATCGATCATTAAGCCTGATGCAGTGGCAAAAAACGTTGTTGGCCAGATTTTGAGCCGATTTGAAACTGCAGGGCTTAATATTGTTGCCTGTAAAATGATTCACCTTAGCCAGGAACAGGCCGAAGGCTTTTATGCAGAGCATAAAGAGCGTGGGTTCTTTAGTGATTTGGTAGGTTTTATGACGTCTGGTCCAGTTTCTGTGCAGGTGCTTGAAGGTGAGAATGCTATTATGACTAATCGAGACCTAATGGGAGCAACTAACCCTAAAGAGGCTGCAGATGGTACTATTCGTGCAGATTTTGCGGAATCTATTGACGCCAACGCGGCGCATGGTTCTGATTCCGCTATTTCTGCGGCGCGAGAAATCGCTTACTTTTTTAAAGATAGCGAGATTTTTCCTCGTTAGACAGTGAGATATTAGGACTTTTATGTCCCCAAAATTAGCAGTAAATCTAATAGACGACCAACCCCAAGAGGTTAAAACTAACCTCTTGGGGTTTTCTGCGTCTCGTCTTGGCGACTTCATGGAAGAAATAGGTGAGAAACGTTTTCGCGCGACTCAGGTTATCAAGTGGATTCATCAGATGGGAATCTGTGATATTAATGCGATGAGCAACCTATCTAAGGACTTACGCGCCAAACTTGACCAGGTCGCAGAGGTCAAATTACCCGAAGTGGTGAGTTGCCAAGATTCTGTGGATGGAACGCGCAAATGGCTGATTCGAGTCGATGGCGGAAGCTGCATTGAGATGGTTTATATTCCCGAGCGTGAGCGAGGCACGCTATGTGTGTCATCTCAGATCGGTTGCGCGCTTGATTGCAGTTTCTGTGCGACGGGTAAGCAGGGTTTTAATAGAGATCTAACAGCCGGAGAAATTATCGGCCAGTTATGGATTGCTGCAAATTCTTTTGAACAGTTCACGCACAAGGCCAAACGTCGTGTCACTAATGTGGTGATGATGGGAATGGGCGAGCCTTTAATGAATTTTGATAACGTTGTTGATGCTATGAGCATTATGCTCGAAGACAATGCTTATGGTCTCTCAAAACGGCGGGTGACGCTTAGCACTGCAGGTGTGGTTCCTCAGCTGGATAAGTTGGGTGATGTCAGTGACGTATCTCTCGCCATTTCTCTGCATGCTCCAAATGATGAGCTGCGCAATCAGTTGGTGCCGATTAACCGCAAATACCCATTAGCTCAATTTATTGAAAGTGCGAAAAATTATATTGAAAAAATGCCTGATAATCGCAGGAAAGTCACCGTTGAATATACACTGATGGATCAGGTAAATGATCGATCAGCCCATGCTCGTGAATTAGCGGTGTTATTGAAAGATTTGCCCTGTAAGGTCAATCTCATTCCGTTTAATGCTTTCCCAGGGTCAGAATACAAGCGGGTCACCAATACTGCTCTCAACCGGTTTAGAGATATTCTAATGGCGGAGGGTTACACTGTTACCGTAAGAACCACTCGAGGTGATGATATTGCTGCCGCGTGCGGACAGCTTGCCGGTGAAGTCAACGACCGGACTAAGCGCCAAGAGCGCTATAAAAAGCGCTTAAGTGAGATTCAAACGCTTCAGATTAGTGACTAGCCTTGATGGCTGTCCCTAGGTTGTATTAGGAAGACAATGGATGTTATTTCACAGGGAGTGATAAAGGATGAAACGTGGATCAGGAATAGGCTCTATTACCACTTTTTTACTAGCCTCTCTGCTTTTATCTGGATGTGTTTCTTCGACTAACATAACCAAGATGCCTGTAGATACAGTTGACGCTTATCAACAGCACCTGAACTTAGCTATGCAGTATATCGGGATGAATAATCGCGATTTGGCTCGGATACATTTAGTTAAAGCAGAAAAGTATTTTAATAGCTCAGACAAGGTCGCGCAGTCACAGTTCTATAATGGATATGCTCTGCTTTACCAAATGGAGCTAGAGCGGGTCCTAGCTGAGAAATATTTTCGTAAAGCGTTAGATGGTAATGCCGAAAATAGTACTGCTAGATATAATTTTGCATCGTTTCTGTTTAATCAGGAGCGTTTTGATGATGCTTTAGATCAAATATTGATCGTCACTGAAGATCTTAATTATCAGCGTCGACCTCAGGCATTTTATATCGCTGGGTTATTAGAGAATAAGCGTGAACAGCCGGACAGGGCGTTACGATTCTTTATTCGAGCTACGGAACTATCTCCGTTGTTTCGTCCGCCCTATATTGAGTCAGCTAAAATATATATGGGACAGCAAAATCTTGTCTTAGCGAAGAAGAAACTTCTGGAACATGTTGGATTGGCGGGACCAACAGCGGATAATCTTTGGTTGTCGATTCGATTAGAGACCCACCTTGGTAATAATGAGTTGGCTAGAATTCAGGGGGAAAAGCTTAAAATGCTGTATCCCGATTCTAAAGAGGCGGCGCAATATGCGACGGCGTTGCAATATTAGTTTAAAATAAATGCTCCATTAATAAGAGAGAAGCGAGTAAAAGTTGAATTTTAGTGAGACTCCCATCGTGCGGCGAAAGTCGCGACAAATTATGGTCGGTAACGTACCTGTTGGCGGTGATGCACCTATATCCGTTCAGAGTATGACTAACACTCTGACTTCAGATGTAGAGGCTACGGTGGCCCAGATAAAGCGTATTCAGCAGGCGGGTGCAGACATCGTTCGAGTTTCTGTTCCTAGCATAGAAGAAGCGGATGCCTTTGGTGAGATAAGAAAACGAGTGAGCATCCCCCTAGTTGCCGATATTCATTTTGACCATAAAATTGCTCTTCGTGTTGCTGACTTGGGTGTGGATTGTCTTCGCATTAACCCCGGCAACATAGGTCGGGAAGATCGTCTTAGAGAGGTTATTGCAAAGGCTAAGGACCTTAACATCCCAATCCGAATTGGCGTTAACGCTGGGTCCTTGGGTAAAGATTTACTGCGTAAGTATGCTGAACCAACGGCAGAGGCCATGGTCGAATCAGCTATGCGCAATGTTGACCTTTTAGATAAATATGATTTCCAAAATTTCAAAGTGAGCGTTAAGGCATCTGACATATTTATGGCTCAAGCGGCCTATCGCGATCTTGCCACACGTATTGAACAGCCTCTTCACTTGGGTATCACTGAGGCTGGAGGGCTACGCGCTGGTACTGTTAAGTCAGCCATTGGGCTTGGCGCGCTGTTGTTAGACGGTATAGGCGATACCATTAGGATTTCACTGGCCGCTGAACCTGAGGAGGAGGTCAAAGTTGCCTGGTCGATGCTTCGAAGCTTGAGGCTTCGATCCAAAGGCATTAACTTTATTGCCTGTCCCAGTTGTTCCCGTCAAAATTTTGATGTTATCAGCACGGTCAATGAACTGGAAAATAGATTGGAAGACATTACCGTACCGATGGATGTATCAATTATTGGATGTATTGTGAATGGACCGGGAGAAGCCAAGGCTTCTGACTTTGGTTTAACGGGCGGCACTCCCGCTCATTTAGTGTATCTTGACGGCGTTCCTGATCATAAAATTAGTCAAGATAATTTGGTTGATCAGTTAGAGGCTGAAATTCGCGCTAAGGCCGCCGCCAAAGAGGCTCAGTTGGCACTGGACGCCTCGCGAATAATTGCCAGAGGTTAAAAAGAGACTTGTCATGAAAATCCAATCTTTGCGCGGTATGCATGACCTGCTCCCAGAAAACTCAGCGATTTGGCAGTATCTCGAAAAGACGGTTGCCGATTTACTGTCTCGCTATAGTTATAAAGAAATTCGTTTTCCTATACTCGAACAAACAGAGTTGTTTAAGCGCTCTGTGGGCGAAGCCACCGATATCGTGGAAAAGGAGATGTATACTTTTGAAGACCGCAACGGCGATCAACTTAGCTTGCGTCCTGAAGGGACTGCAGGTTGCGTTAGAGCCTGCACCGAGCATGGCCTGTTGCATAATCAAACACAGCGATTATGGTACGCCGGGCCTATGTTTCGTCATGAGCGCCCGCAAAAAGGCCGCCAACGCCAGTTTCACCAAATTGGTGTAGAAGCTTTTGGATTGAATGGTCCAGATATTGATGCTGAGTTACTGCTGCTTACGGCGAATTTATGGAAAACGTTAAAGATTGATGGCGTCCTGAGGTTGCAGATTAATTCGTTAGGCACGTCGACTGACCGAGCAAATTATCGAGAGAAATTAGTCGGCTACTTGATGGTCCACCGAGATAATCTAGATGAAGATAGTCAGCGGCGTCTGGAGACTAACCCGATGCGGATACTGGATAGTAAGAATCCAGATGTACAGAGAATTGTCGATGGAGCGCCTAAGCTAATTGATTTCATTGACGATGATTCAAGGCAGCACTTTGAGCACCTGTGTGGCATCTTAGACGCGGCTAAAATCACCTATGAAATCAATCCACGGCTGGTTCGGGGGTTGGATTATTATTCCAAAACTGTATTTGAGTGGGTTACTGACAGTCTTGGTGCTCAGGGCACCATCTGTGCAGGGGGTCGCTATGACGGTTTGGTTGAACAACTTGGTGGAAAGCCTTGCCCCGGGGTAGGTTTTGCCATGGGTGTCGAACGGTTGGTGCTGTTACTTGACGAATTGAAGGTTGTCCCTGATAGTGTCGGCCAAACCGTGGATATTTACTTACTGGCGGTCGGTGAGGTTAGCAATGCTGCAGCTGTATTGGCTGATAATCTTCGAAATCATTGCCCTAATCTACGTATTGAGAGTCATTGTGGTGGTGGTAGTTTTAAATCGCAAATTAAAAAAGCGGATAAAAGTGGTGCAGCCGTGGCGCTTATTCTAGGCGAGTCAGAGGCGGCGTCATCGACTGTCGGGGTCAAGTACCTTCGACAAGAACATACACAAGAAACTGTTGTCCAAGGTAACTTGGCAAATTTACTTAATGATTTTTTTACTAATTGAGGCAAACGCGTGGCAGATCACCTTACCGAAGAAGAACAAATTGAATCCTTAAAAGCATGGTGGGGAGAAAATGGCGTTAAGACCCTTGTGTCAATTGTGCTGATTGTGGGTGGGTATTTTGGATACCAATCTTGGGATCAAAACAAACAGCTTCAGGCTGAGATAGCCTCGAGTATTTGGCAAAATAGTATGGACATCGTTTCTAGCCAAGCGCCAGGTGAGAATTTTTCCCCCGAGCAGCAGACGACTATCAATAATGATACAGACCAGCTGAAAAATGACCATGCTGGAACTGGTTATGCTCATTTTGGAGCAATGCTAAAAGCAAAAATAGCCGTGGAAAATGACGATTTAGCAACTGCTGCCGCCGAATTGCAGTGGTCTCTTGATAACGATCCTGAGCCGGCGACAGAAATGATTGTTCGGCTTAGATTAGCGCGTGTGGAAGCTGCTCTAGGTAATGTTGAGCTTGCTCTGGAGATGGTCCAGGGAATCGATTTTGGTACTCACAAGTCGGCTTATGAAGAAGCTAAAGGCGACTTTTATTTACTGTTAGATAATACCGAGGCGGCCTATACAGCTTATGACGCAGCAATTGCATCCAATGAGTCCAGCGATCCAATCGTTGGTAATATATTGGAGCTTAAAATTGGGCAGGTGCTACCAGCAGCAACGCCTGATGCAACAATCGGAGATGATCAATGAAAAAACTGAGTCTTTTGTTGTGCGTCTTGCTGGCTTCTGGATGTAGCTGGTTTGGTGGTGGTGACGACGACGCTGCAATTGAACCTGCAGAGTTGGTTGATTTCCAATCGGAAGTGTCCCTGGTTCGTCAATGGTCGGCTAGCGTGGGTTCAGGTACTAAAAATTACCTGATTAGCTTGCGGCCAACGGCTAATCGAGACACGGTTTTTGCTGCAGACTACGAAGGACAGGTTACTGCGTTAGATGTCGATACTGGTGAGGTGCGCTGGCAGACTGAGTTGAATGTTCCAGTGACCGGCGGAGTCGGTTACGGCGCTGGGTTGGTTATGGTCGGAACGGTTGAGGGTGAAGTTTATACCTTGGATGCGGACGACGGTTCGGTTCTATGGACAAGCCAGGTCAGCTCAGAGATTCTATCGAGCCCTAAATCGAATGGCGAAATCGTTGTAGTGCATAGTATCGATAATAAAATGGTCGCCCTAGATGCTAAGACGGGTGAAGAACTATGGCAGCACGATGGTGACGCCCCCATTTTGAGTGTTCGCGGCACGAGTGAATCGGTGGTTACTAATAATATGGTTTTATCTGGATTTGATTCAGGTAAATTGATTGCTTTCAGTCCCGACAACGGTTCGATTATTTGGGAGACTCGACTGGCTTTGCCAACGGGTCGAACAGAACTCGAGCGTATGGTTGATATTGATGGCGAACCTCTGTTGGTTGGTGATGTTATTTATTCTGTGACCTATCAAGGGCGTGTAGGAGCGGTGAGTCGAGGCACAGGAAGAAGCCTCTGGTCTCAGGATAGCTCTTCTCATCATGCGCCAGCTCATAGTGCGGGTCAGATTTATGTGACTGGAGCAGAAGATTCGGTGCAGGCATTTCACGCGGGTAACGGGCAACTGATTTGGTCTAATGACCAGTTGTTATTACGCCGTTTAACCGGCCCAGCTAATCTTGCAGGCATAATAGCGACAGCTGATGCTGAGGGCTATTTACATCTACTAGACCCGATAGATGGACGCTTCGTTGGTCGAGAAAAGATAGATGGTAGCGGTATTAGTACACCGATGTTAAGTGTTGGTGAATCTCTTATTATTCAATCTAACAATGGCAAAGTTAGCGCTTATAAAATTCAATAGCGAAAACTATTCTTAATTAAAGTAGAATGCCGCAGTTGAAACCTGCGGCATTTTTTATCCTATGATTCCTGTTATAGCCCTAGTGGGCCGGCCTAATGTAGGCAAATCTACTCTCTTTAATCGACTTACCCGCAGTCGCGACGCGCTTGTGGCTAACTATTCAGGTTTAACCCGGGACCGCAAATACGGTGACGGGGAGATGTTTGATCGTCGCTTTATGGTTATCGATACCGGCGGTATCAGCGGAGAAGAAGAGGGTATAGACGCAGAGATGGCAGATCAGTCGCTTTTGGCGATGGATGAAGCTGATATTGTTTTATTTATTGTTGATTGTCGTTCAGGTGTTACCTCTGCAGACTATATGATTGCTGATAAGTTACGGCGTAAAAATCGCTTGGTTTATCTGGTTGCCAATAAAATAGACGGCCTTGATCCTGCTACAGCCTTGGCAGATTTTTATGAAATGGGATTTGCCGGGATGTTCCCTACGACGGCAACCCATGGCCGTGGCGTACGATCAATGATGGAGGAGATCTTAGAGCCTTATCCAGAGTATGTAGAGTCACAGCCAGATGGTTCAAATAGTATTAAGATTGGTGTCGTGGGCAGGCCAAATGTTGGCAAATCAACCTTGGTAAATCGCCTTTTAGGTGAAGATCGAGTGGTTGTGTTTGATGAACCCGGCACTACCCGAGACAGTATCTATATCGACTATGAGCGTCACGGCCAAAAATATACTCTGATAGATACAGCGGGTATCCGTAAGCGTAAAAATGTAAAACTTGCGATCGAAAAGTTCTCAATTGTGAAGACATTGCAGGCTATTGATGATGCCAATGTTGTTGTGCTCATGGTGGATGCGCATGAGGGGCTGGTTGACCAAGACTTGCATCTAATGGGTTCTGTTATTGATGCTGGGCGAGGGTTAGTCCTTGGTATCAATAAGTGGGATGGACTTGATCCAGACAAGCGTGAACATATTAAAGTAGAGATTAAACGTCGCTTACAGTTTGCCGATTTTGCTGACGTTCACTTTATTTCAGCCTTACACGGTACTGGCGTTGGTAACCTCTACGACTCTATTGGAGCGGCCTATGCTGCAGCCACAGATACCTTAAGTGCGTCCCGTTTAACTAAGGTGCTTGAAGGTGCAGTTGAGGAGCATCAACCGCCAATGGTTCATGGACGTCGTATTAAATTGCGTTTTGCCCATGCTGGAGGCCGGAATCCTCCGGTGATCATAATCCATGGTAATCAAACTGATTCGGTTCCGGCGCAATATACCCGATATTTAGAGAAGATTTTCCGTCGAGAGCTAGGCTTGCATGGGACTCCAGTGAGAGTCGAATACCGTACTGGCGACAATCCTTATAAAAATAAGGCTGTTGTGCCTAGCGACCGTAAAGCAATGAAGCGTAAAAAGATTGTTAAATACAGTAAACGAAACGACTAACCTTAGGCTCGATTATTTTATATGATCAAGCGGGAGCTCAGTACGTTGAACGACTTTACGCAGTACAAAGCTTGTCTTAATACTTCTGATCCCATCAATGCGATTCAGCTTTTTAAGTAAAAAGCGTTGGTAATAATCCATATCTGGCATGACCACCTTAAGCAAATAGTCGGCGTCGCTGCCGGTAATTAAAGAGCATTCCAGTACCTCAGGCCATGCGCTTACGCTTCGGTCAAAATTCTCCAGTCGCCCAGATTCTTGGTTCTCTAGGCAAACCATCACATAGATGCTGATCGGCAATCCAAGCTTCTCTTGATCCAGTAAGGTTATCTGACGATTGATAATACCCGTCTCTTGAAGAATTTTTATCCGACGGGCACAGGGTGATGGGGACAAGCCTACGCGTTCCGAAAGTTCTAGGTAGCTAATACTGCCATCGACTTGGATTTCCTCAAGAATTCGGCGGTCAATACGGTCAAGTTTAGGAATTGGCATTATTGATCTTTAAACTATAATTGTTTGGTGAATATAGCTCTTAATTGGCAATATAACCACTTTAAAAAGGAGAAATAGTCTAATTATTAGGTTTATTATGAACTATATTCATGTGATTTAAAGGGTAGATAAAAATGTCCGAAAATAACAAGCTGGCCTTTGCGACTCGTGCCGTACATAGTGGCTATGACTCATCTGACTCCCATGGTTCGCTTAATCCTCCTATTTATATGACATCGACTTTTTGTTTCGATTCCGTGGAGCAGGGTGCGCAGAGATTTTCTGGAGAAAATCCAGGCCATTTTTATGGTCGCATATCGAACCCTACGCAAGAGATCCTTGAAACGCGCTTAGCTGATTTAGAAGAGGGTGAAGCGGCTCTGGCCACGGCTTCAGGTATGGGTGCAATTAGTGCAACTTTCTGGACAATTGTCTCTCCTGGCGATCATGTGTTAGTTGATAAAACTATTTATGGCTGCACTTTTTCCTTTATGGAGCATGGTCTTAAGAAATTCGGTATAGAGGTTACCTATGTTGATTTCACTAACCATAATGACATTGCCGCAGCGTTACAGACCAATACCAAGGTGGTGTACTTTGAGAGTCCGGTGAACCCTTCGATGCGGATACTCGATATTGCGGCAATTAGTGCAGTAGTAAAATCCCACAACGCGGACATTCAGGTGATTATAGATAACACCTATTGCACGCCTGCATTGCAGCGACCACTGACTATGGGGGCCGATATCGTGGTACATTCTGCGACCAAATATCTTGGCGGTCATGGTGATTTAATTGCGGGGGCTGTGGTGGGACGTCAAGAAATGATTCAACAAATTAGATTGTTTGGACTAAAGGATATGACCGGAGCAGTTATTTCACCGATCAATGCCTTTTTGATTTTACGCGGTATTAAAACCTTGCAGTTGCGCATGGAGAGACACTGTGAAAACGCACAGGTTATCGCCGAGCTATTAGATCAACACCCCGCGGTTAAAAGTGTCTTTTACCCAGGGTTGAAAACTGATGCAGGTCACCGATTGGCGGCTCGTCAGATGGAGGGTTTCGGGGGCATGGTTGCATTTGAGCTTAAAGAGGGGTTTGATGCGGCAGCTAAAATGCTAAATCGCCTAAAACTAATCAAACGGGCGGTGAGCCTAGGCGATGCTGAAACGCTCATTCAACATCCGGCCAGCATGACGCACTCTACCTATACACCGGAGCAGCAAGCTGAACACGGTATTAGTCGTGGCTTAGTCCGAATCTCAGCTGGGTTAGAATCGGTATTAGATATAGTCGCAGACCTAAAGCAAGCCCTGGCACAAGGCTAATCCTTGCGCTTACAGCTTGATTTCAGCCGTCTTGGTTACAGTAAAAGATATCTCACCATCAGCGACCTGACCTTTTAAGTTATCACCGCGCCTAATGTTATCAATGGTTTTGATGACGGCGCCTTCACTGTTGCGGATAACAGAATACCCGCGGGCTAAGGTTTTTAGCGGACTGACTGTGTCCAATAAATGCATCGCTTGCGCCGTCTTTACTCTCTTGTCATTAAGCTGTTGTCCAACTATTTTAGATAGCTGCTTGATTGTATCAATAAGGACAAGTTTCTGGCGCTCTATAGCCTGACCTGGATGGCAGCGCAGTAAGTTGTCTCGTAGCGACTGACTCCGGTATCGTTGTTCTTGAAGTTTGTTTAGCATCGCTCTACCTAGGCGGATATCTAAGTGGTCGAGGTGTTGCGCTTGCTCCTGTAGTTTACGGCCCGGATGCTGAAGTCTTTTCTGCAGGTGAGCCACTTGCTGTCGAAACTCGTTTATTTTTCTAGCTAGAGCCTCGATCAATAATTCCTCTAATGCAAAGAACTGATTGAGAATCTCATTACCATCAGGGCTGATCAATTCTGCCGCTGCAGAGGGTGTAGGCGCCCGAAGATCAGCGACTAAATCGGCGATAGTAAAATCAACCTCGTGGCCGACGGCGCTGATAATAGGTATATGGCTGTTAAAAATCGCGCGTGCTACTTTTTCTTCATTGAATGGCCATAAATCTTCCAGCGATCCTCCTCCACGGCCGACTATTAAGGCATCGCAATGTCCATGCTGATTTGCGATTTCGATGGCGTCAACAATTTGGTCTGCGGCCTGATCGCCCTGCACGGTGGTTGGGAAAATACTAACCTTAATGGCGGGGAAGCGGCGCTTTAATACCGAGAGTATGTCTTTTATGGCGGCCCCAGTGGGTGAGGTAATAACACCTACCTGCGTCACTGATGAGGGCATTGGTTTCTTGTGCCTTGGGTCGAACAGACCCTCGCTATCAAGTTGCGCTTTAAGTTGATCAAAGCGTCTTTGCAGCGCGCCAAAACCCGCCTCTTCCATATGCTCTATGATTAGTTGGTACTCACCTCGGCCTTCATAAAGTCCTGCTCGGCAACGCACAAGCACCTGGGTGCCATTGGCAGGAGTAAAGCTAACGCGCTGATTAGTATTGCGAAACATGGCGCAGCGCACTTGAGCCTGTTCATCTTTGAGGGTTAGATACCAATGACCAGAGCCGGGTCTTGCGAAATTTGATATTTCTCCTTCCACCCACAATAAGGGTAGATTCATCTCTATCAATTGCCTTACCGAACGATTTAGTTCGCTAACCGAAAAAATTTGGCGATGGTTGGTGTCTATAGTCATTGCGCTATTGTAGAGAAAGACGAGTCCAATGGTAACTGATTTGCGTATTTTGAAGTATTAATAAATTTGATGAAAATTAACAAAAAAACAGTAAAATCAGGCGTTTAAGCCCTGTATGCGATGTGTTTAAAGTGCTAAATAGTTGTTTACCTAAAGGTACACATTAGCTTATAATTCGCCGCTTACTTTTTAAAATCCTAACATGTCGTCTCTTTTTAGAGCATACCGAGGTAAGCATTCTCTATGTTACGAATTTCTCACGAAGCACTCACCTTTGACGATGTATTACTGGTCCCCGGGTACTCTGACGTCACCGCAAAAGAGGTAACGACTCATACTCAGTTGACCCGTGGTATTACCATGAATATTCCGCTGGTCTCAGCGGCAATGGACACTGTGACCGAATCTCGCCTTGCAATTGCTATTGCTCAAGAGGGCGGTGTTGGTATCGTGCACAAAAGTATGTCCATAGAACAGCAAGCTAAAGAAGTCTGGGCCGTTAAGAAATATGAAAGCGGTGTAGTTAAAGATCCTTTCACTATCGAATCCTCGGCGACCCTTGCAGAATTGCATGCCCTGACGGTTGCTAACAATATATCGGGTGTGCCTGTTTTAGAGAACGGCAACCTCGTGGGCATTGTTACGCGGCGTGATGTGCGTTTTGCGACAGACATGAATGCCTCAGTTACTTCTGTGATGACGCCTAAAGAGCGCTTGGTCACCGTACAAGAAGGTGCGGGAGCCGATGAAGTGCGCGGTCTATTGCATAAGCACCGTATTGAAAAAGTCTTAGTCATTAATGACGCCTTTGAGTTAAAAGGCCTTATTACAGTGACTGACATTGATAAAGCTGAACAATATCCTCACGCCTGTAAAGATGATCGGGGTCGACTTATAGTCGGCGCCTCAGTAAGTGTGGGTTTGGGCACTGATGAGCGCATTGAAGCGTTAATTCATGCCAATGTTGACGTCTTAGTTGTTGATACGGCTCACGGCCATTCAATGAATGTATTGAATCGGGTTAAATGGATTAAAAAGAATTTTCCTGATGTACAAATCATAGGCGGTAATGTTGCCACTGGTGCTGGCGCCCTAGCTTTGGTTGAGGCCGGTGCTGACGGTATTAAGGTGGGCATTGGCCCTGGTTCAATTTGCACTACACGTATCGTCACCGGTATTGGTGTGCCTCAGATTACCGCGGTTGCTGACGTAGCTTGGGCTCTAAAAGGCACTGGGGTCCCAGTGATTGCCGATGGCGGTATCCGCTACTCCGGTGATATGGCTAAAGCGATTGCGGCAGGTGCAAGTGCAGTGATGATGGGTTCTATGTTGGCCGGTACTGAGGAAGCGCCGGGCGATATTGAAATCTTCCAAGGCCGATCTTACAAGTCATATCGAGGTATGGGTTCTCTAGGCGCAATGGCGTCCAATCAGGGTTCTAGCGACCGTTATTTCCAAGAAGCCAGCGCTGTTGAGAAACTAGTCCCAGAGGGCATTGAAGGCCGCGTTCCTTATAAAGGACCTGTTGCCAGTATTATTCATCAAATGGTGGGCGGTTTGCGTTCTGCCATGGGTTACACGGGCTGTACTACGATAGAGCAAATGCGTACCCAACCAAAATTTGTGCGAGTCACTTCTGCAGGGGTGGGTGAGAGCCATGTGCATGATGTTCAAATCACCAAAGAGGCACCTAACTACCCAGCGGGTGGTCGGTAATAAATCCGTGGTTAGAGTACGATGACATAGGTTTTAATGAAGGGCTGGGCTGTATAGCCTAGCCCTTTTACTTTAAGGGTAACTAATGACAGATTTACATTCACAAAAAATTCTCATTCTTGATTTCGGCTCTCAATACACCCAGCTTATTGCGCGGCGTGTCCGTGAGATCGGTGTGTTCTCTGAAATTAGGGCTTGGGACATTACTGAGGAAGAGATTCGCGGATTTAATCCCCAAGGTATTATTCTTTCTGGTGGTCCAGAGTCGGTAACCGGCGGTGTAACAGCACCGCGAGCGCCAGACTGTGTCTTCACCATGGGACTGCCTGTATTAGGTATCTGCTATGGCATGCAAACCATGGCGGCTCAGTTAGGTGGCAAGGTCGACACCTCAGATGTGCGCGAATTTGGCTATGCGCAAGTTAATGTTGAGGGTCAGTCTGCCTTGCTTGGCGACCTTAAAGACCATATTGGCACTGATGGTGAATCGCTGTTAGATGTATGGATGAGCCACGGTGACAAAGTCGTTGCTATGCCTAAAGGCTTCAGTCTAATGGCATGTACACCTTCCTGTCCGATTGCCGGCATGGTTAATGAAGATAAGAAATTTTATGGCATACAGTTCCATCCTGAAGTGACCCATACACTACAGGGCGAAAAAATCTTCCGTCACTTTGCGCTACAGATTTGTGGTTGTGAGGCTCTTTGGACTGCTTCTGCCATTATTGAAGATCAAATCGCTCGAGTGAAAGAACAGGTTGCCGATAGCCATGTGCTATTAGGCTTATCCGGTGGTGTCGACTCATCTGTTGTTGCGGCCCTGTTGCACAAAGCCATTGGCGATCAGCTAACCTGTGTCTTTGTTGATAACGGCCTGTTACGTAAAAACGAAGGCGATGCTGTGATGGAGATGTTCGCCAAAAATATGGGTGTTAAGGTGATTCGCGCCAATGCCCAAGATAAGTTTTTAAATGGTTTGGTGGGTGTCAGCGATCCAGAAGCCAAGCGCAAGGTTATTGGTAACACCTTTATCGAGATTTTTGATGAGGAAAGCCAAAAAATCCCTAATGTTAAATTCCTCGCTCAAGGCACTATCTACCCTGATGTGATTGAGTCAGCCGCGTCCAAAACCGGCAAAGCCCACGTCATTAAATCTCACCACAATGTGGGTGGCTTGCCCGATGATATGGCCCTTGACCTGGTTGAGCCACTGCGCGAGCTCTTTAAAGACGAGGTACGCAAGATTGGCGTTGAGCTCGGTTTACCTTATGACATGGTCTATCGTCATCCATTCCCTGGCCCTGGTTTGGGGGTCCGTATTCTCGGTGAGGTTAAAAAAGAATATGCAGATATCCTCAGAGAAGCCGATGCCATCTTTATTGAAGAACTGCATAACTCGGGGTGGTATCAAAAAACCAGTCAAGCCTTTGCTGTATTTCTACCGATCAAATCTGTTGGCGTAGTGGGGGATGCCCGTCGCTATGAATGGGTCATTGCTCTTCGGGCAGTAGAAACCATCGACTTCATGACAGCTCGCTGGGCCCACCTCCCTTATGAACTCTTAGAGAAAGTCTCTAACCGTATCATTAATGAGATAACCAAAGTTTCGCGCGTGACCTATGATATTTCTAGTAAACCACCGGCAACTATTGAGTGGGAATAATAGTACAGTGGGAACGAGAGATGATGTTAGAAAGACAGAAAATTGGGATTGCCAAAGCAAAGAGTTAAGGTAAATGCAAAGGTCGTGTTCCAACTGCGAGAAAGTTGGAGAAAGAAATACAGAGGCTCCACCTTGAAGGAATTAAACCCTCGGTTATCGCAAAGGAACTCAACATCGGTGTCGCATCAGTCTTCAGATACCGATGATTCATTTATCTGAAGAGTTAGTATCTCTTCAGTCCAGGCAGTTCCCGGATCGGATCCATAACAAAATCGATGAATGCACGAACTTTAGAAGGCAAGTGAGTCCTACTAGGGTAATACAGTCGCATCTCATCGGATTTTAGCTGCCAGTCTGGCAGTATGCGTACCACTTTCCCGGCATCAATCAAGTGCTTTATCGGACCCTCGGGCAGCATCGCTATTCCGAGTCCGGTGAGCATGCAGG
>DGAQ01000069.1 GCA_002382445.1 Porticoccaceae bacterium UBA4026
ATTTAAAGTACTAATAACCGTCGACATATAAACTATTATACTTTCGCGCATAACGCACCCTACGCCGAAAATATTAACAGATAGTATAATTTATTACTAACCTATTAGCACTTAGATCAAACATTTATCTCTTTTATCAGCTTGATACTAGTTTAAAGTAGTCGTTATTCGCCATAAAGTCTATTTTAACCCAGCGAAGGGCTGTCATTATTGCAGTAAGCGGCCATTAAATTGGCGTGTCTGATGAATATCCTTTTATCCTCGCTCATTTTGATTTATGTTAAGGCGTACGCTACACGCAAACCATTACTCATGGAGTAATAATGACTACAGAGTTTAATGCTGACTGGAAAGCCTGGATAAAAACCAATATTGACAATGGCCAAGACAAACATGGGCTCTTCAAGATATTGTTAGACGAGGGGTTTGCCTATCAGACCATTTGTGAAGAGATGCAGTTTGAGCCCACGGCAAAAACCGAATTTAATGCGGCCTGGAAAAACTGGATAAAAACCAACGTGGATGATGGCCAAGATAGAGATGGGCTTTTCAAAATACTATTAGATGAGGGGTTTAGCTATCAGGCCATTCATCAAGAAATGCAGTTTGAGCCAACCCTAAACGCTGATGAGCTGGTCAATCCACTAAAAGCCAAAGAAGAAAAATATAACGCCGGCGAAGACGTCAATCTAGGTCAGCGGTTTATTCCAAATTCCAAAAGGCTCGATTCGGACGTTCTACAGTTATTTACTCTTGAAAACTTCCTTAACAAACAGGAATGTGAACATATTATCACTGCTATAAAATCTGCACTGAGGCCCTCTGAACTTTCCAGCCATGAACCCGATAACGCATTTCGTACCAGTAAAACCTGCGATATGGGCAGCCTCGATGATGCATTGATTAAGGATATAGATCTGCGCATTTGCAGATTGCTAGGAATTGATGAATCTTATTCGGAGGCCATTCAAGGTCAGTATTATGAGGTTGGTCAGGAATTTAAACCCCACACAGATTACTTTGAAGAGCATGAAATGGCCTCTCATGGCGCAGTGATGGGGCAACGAACCTTCACTGTCATGATTTATTTAAATACAGTACAGGAAGGTGGTGTTACTCGCTTCCCTAAGGTCGATAAGGACTATCAACCCCAGCAAGGATTGGCAGTTATTTGGTCAAGCTTGGATGCCAGTGGATTGCCAAATATTAATAGCATGCATCATGGGCAGCCCGTGCTGAAAGGGTATAAAGCCATCATTACTAAATGGTTTCGAAGCAATAGTCGGCTGCCTGTGCCGCCACCGATGGACGCTAGAAAAACCAATGACTATATTCCTAACTACACTAAAATGGGCTTTAGCAAAACCCGGCTGCCCGACCCACTGTTCAAAAAGATACAAGCTTTTTATACAGCTAACCTAGCGTCTGGGCAAAGTGAGACGGTTCCGGGAGACTTTATTTTTAATTCAGACAAGGCCACAAAACAAAGTAGTCTATTGGTCAACTTAAACGCCGAACTGCGTGAAGAGATACATGAGGTTCTCAAGATACTCATGGAGCAATGGTGTGGCAAGGCGTTAATACCGACCTTTGTTTATGGTGTTCGTGTTTATCAGCGTGGCGCGGTATTAAAATGCCATCAAGATAGACTGGAAACGCATATTATTAGCGCGATAATTAATATTGATCAGCAAATAGATAAAGACTGGCCTCTGGTTATTGACGACAACTATTATCGCCGCCATGAGGTGATTTTAAAGCCAGGCGAAGTGATCTTTTACGAAGGCGGACGGCTATCTCATGGACGGCCGTATCCCCTAGAAGGCGATTCATTTGCCAATGTTTTTTGTCACTTTAAACCGGCAGACTATGTACCCCGCGTAGTGACGCAAGAGACCTAAAAACTGACAATGTTAAAAATTAAATCGATGAGTCATTAACCACTGAAAGACTTGAAAATAAAATGGATGCCTTAACCTGTTGATTTAACATAGTCACCAACACCAGCGCCCTATTATTGCCATCGCTCTGATAAAAGACCGCGTCAAGGCCTCGAAATGGGCCATCCAGAATATTCATTTTCTCACCCGCCCTGGGCAAGTTAGACATCACCTGATCTTCTTGTGCGGCTACCCGACGATGTAACTGGTCAATTAAATCTAAAGGGACCTTGATCGGCCTGCCACCACTACTCACAAAATGACTGACGCCACGAGTGGATCGGATACTGGTTGCTGAGACCGAAGATTCCCCCAACTGAACAAAGAGGTATCCTGGAAACAAAACCTCAACGGCCTCAATTCTTTTGCCGCGGGCAATCTTTTCTACACGGATCATCGGGCAAAAAGATTCAACTGCTTGGCGCGCCAAATTTTCAACAGCGCGCAGCTCTTCCCGAGACTTTGTTTGCAACAAAAACCATTCCACTACCATCACCTTTACTATTGGCTAATTATTGTGCTTCTAGTATAGCAAGCACTTCATTTTGCCGTTGTTCCAGTAATTCCCTGTCACCGCGGGTTTCCACATTAAAACGCACTACCGGCTCGGTATTACTCATGCGCAAGTTAAACCGCCAATCAGTAAATTCCATAGAGATACCATCAATTTCATCGATGACCAAGGCTTCTGCTTCATAGTGTTGCTTAACCTGTCTAATCGCCTCGGCAGGGTCCGCTATGGTGCGGTTAATCTCACCAGGGGATGGGTAAGCCTCGACCATGGCCCTGACTAAATCAGACAGCGGTCGGCCAGAGCTACTGATGAGCTCCATCACTAATAACCAGGGAATCATTCCACTGTCACAGTAAAAGAAGTCTCTAAAATAGTGATGGGCGCTCATTTCTCCACCATAGACCGCGTCTTCCGCCCGCATGCGCTCTTTAATGAAGGCATGGCCTGTCTTTGACTGTATAGCCTGGCCGCCATTTTTAGTCACCACGTCGATGGTGTTCCAGGTCAATCGGGGGTCATGAATAATTTTAGCCCCCGGGGTTTTTAACAAAAAGGCCTCTGCCAACAGGCCTACAATATAGTAGCCCTCAATAAAGTTACCTTTTTCATCGACCAAAAAACAGCGATCGAAATCGCCATCCCAAGCAATACCCATAGCCGCACCATGCTCTAACACCGCATCGATGGTTGACCCGCGATTTTCAGGCAATAGTGGGTTCGGAATGCCGTTAGGAAAAGATCCGTCTGGGTTGTTATGAATTTTAATGATCTCGATGGGCAACTGAAGACTCTTGAAGCGCGCCTCTATGGCGTCAACCACCGGTCCTGCGGCGCCATTGCCTGCATTCATCACCAATTTAATAGGTTTGATAGCCGGCAAATCAACGTAACCGCACAGATGGTCTAGGTACTCTTGCATGATAGACACCTGCGCATACCCACCCCGATTAGCGACATCTACTGGGGAGAAGTTATTTTCTTCAGCAATACGCTTAACATCCAATAAACCGGTATCCGAGCTAATAGGGCGAGATCCCTCTCGAATAGGCTTCATGCCGTTATAGTCGATGGGGTTGTGACTGGCTGTTACTTCAATGCCGCCGTCGGCCTGTAAATGCGACGTGGCAAAATAGACCTGTTCTGTTCCCACCATACCGATATCAATGACATCAGCGCCGGCATCTCGAATACCCTCACTAAGCGCTGCCTTAAGAGACTCACTGGTCAATCGAATGTCACCACCAAGCACGACATTTTTTGGTTTGAGGAATTCAGCATAAGCCCGTCCAATGCGATAGGCCACCGCCTCATCTAGCTCAGTGCCAAGCTGTCCACGAATGTCGTAGGCCTTAAAACAGGTCAGCTTTTCCATGAAACAGTATCCTTGAGAGTTTTTTAATCGTCTAAACGAGCGCCATGGCAGTTTTAGTGAAGCCTGCCAAAGCCTTCATCTGTTTGTCTTTAGTTTGATTTAGTTTAGTTTAATAGAATGGCCAGATCATTGGTACCAATATGACCAACATAATTCTCATCCATAGGGATAAAAAAACGGCCGCAATCGCGACCATTTTAGTTTACATTGTCGAGATGATTATTCGACCATAATCGTGCTTTTATTGGCTTCGAAAGTCATGTCACCAACACCTTTGACCATGACAATATCTTTTCTGCTAGCAAAAGGGCCATTAGCGTCGCGGTATTTAATAATGGCTGCGGCAGTCATTGGGCCAACGCCTTTAAGGGCCTCGGCTATTTCTTCGGCAGTGCCCGTATTGATGTTAACCAGCATAGGCTCTAACGTCATCATAGTCTCAGCGTCTTCCATCGCCTCAGACTTTTCCATGGCCGCAGACACTGGGTCAGCCATTACAATTGATGACGTAAACAGTATCACTAGCATCGAGATGCTTACTAAAGATTTATAGGTAATGTTCATGTGCGAATTCCTTATCGGGTAGATTAAAAGGGGTTACCAAGTCTAGGCAATGCTAGCAATCCTTCCGCTGGTTAAATCACTTTTAGACAAATCATCAGAAGTCAGCACTACTGCTCTAGTAAACATGAAAGTAACCCACCACGAGTTGACCGACTTCACACTAATGAAAGGTATTAACCTATTTGACAAAAACAAAGCGGATTACTATAGTGCGCGCCGCTGTATTCAGTTGCATTGCTGGGCAATAGGATTCACTCTATACAGCAGCAAAGCCCAGGTGGTGAAACTGGTAGACACGCTAGCTTCAGGTGCTAGTGCTCTTACGGGCGTGGAGGTTCAAGTCCTCTCTTGGGCACCAATTGATACTCTAGGCCTCTAGGTCACTAGACTTAGGGGCTTAGCTTCAGATAGACTGCACACTTTTGTGCACACACGGCCTGTCTGAATGAACATTTCCAACATAGTAAAACGCGGTAACGTCTACCACTACAAGCGAAGAGTACCGGAACACCTGCACAGAGCGTTCAAGGCCAACGGCCACGATCCAGGTAAAATCATTCAGCTGTCCCTAAAAACCAAAGACGCCAGTATTGCTCTAGCAAGGAAAGCCCTTGTTGATGCGTGGGTTGAAGGCGGTGGTCTTGGCCTTATAGACTTCATACAGCCACGAGAACACTACCTTAGACAGCTCGCGATCTATGACCAAATGGAAGACGTTATTCTCCCAAGAATGGTCGGCAATCTGTTTACCGATAATCCAGACGACTATCGAGAACATCCAACAGACACGATCAACCAAGGTAAGCCACCACTGCAAGCCCCTGATATTCAAGAAGCTCTCGAGAGCGGTGATATAAAAGAGTCTGAGCTGACCGCAGAACAATACGCGGCATTCATTGTTGAGAGTGGCAGAGATATACCAAATCAATATAAATATAGTCTCAGAGATGCCCTTCGTGACTTCACAATTCGAAAGTCTGGAGAGATTCAGGACAAGACACTAAAAGCATATGACAGGGCTGTAGCCCTTTTCCTTGGCAGAAGGCCTGATATTGCCCTCGACAATATAGATTCAGGTGAAGTTGCTCTGTGGATAGATTCACTAATTAAAACAACAGCCCACGCTACAAGAGTTGACCATGTAGCTCGGCTAATGAAGCTATTTAAATTCGCGCGGGTACGGAAGGAGTGTTTTGATCGGAGGAACCCATTTGAAGACCACGACCTGGGGAAGCCAGACAAGAAAAGCATAGACATGATGCTAGATAGCGAATTACTCAGCATCCTCGATAATCTGAAGTCTGACTCGGACAGAGCATGGGCTATTCTAGCTAGGCACTCAGGTATGCGACTAGCTGAGTTAGCCTACGCGGAGATAGTTACTGTTGAGGGAGTGGTCTGTTTTGATGTCAAAGAACTTTCAGAAGGCGAATGGTCGCCTAAGACAGGTAGCAGTACAAGACTTGTACCGATCAGGAAATCTTTGATACCTCTAGCAAAAAAGTTCCAACCAAAGCTAAAGAGGCCTAAAGACTACACTAAGCGTTTTGGAAATGTTAAAGCAAAGCTATATCCAAACAGATCAAGAGAGCTAGTATTTCACAGCTTACGCAAGACCTTCGTTACTGAGGCTCAGAGAGCAGGCTACCACACAGAACAGGTGGCTCATGTCGTAGGTCATGCCGCTGACAAAGGCCACTCTATGACCGGAGGTGTCTACATGAAGGGGCATAAGGTGAAGTTTCTTTCTGAGATTGTCGAAGCAGTGAAACCACTAGAAGG
>DGAQ01000078.1 GCA_002382445.1 Porticoccaceae bacterium UBA4026
TGGGTGGCTTGCAAGATGATGCAACAACGGCAGTCAATGAGTCGATTGTTGATAACGAAGACTTATTAGCGTTTGAAGTAGGTTATAAAGGCGTCATTGGCGATCGCTTTTCAATGAGTACAGCTGCGTTCTATTATGATTACAGCGATCTTCAGGTAGAGCTAGCGATTCTTGATCCTACTTCTGGTATTGCTACCGCTAAGCTTGCTAATGCATCAAGCGCGACAATCTTTGGTTTAGAAGTTGAGTCCCAGTGGGCGGCCACCGAAAAACTAACGGTTCTGGCCAATATGTCCTTTTTGCAAACCGAATATGACGATGACTTCTTTGTATCAGACAATAAGACCAATACTATCCGTAATGCTAAAGGCAATGAACTCAACCGTTCACCCAATTCGAAATTTAGTTTAGCGGCTTACTATCGCCAGCCGATGGAAACGGGAACACTCTTATTGACCGGTAACTACACCCATGTGGGTGAGCAGTTCGTGACGGTATTTAATGATGATATAGAGACCATCGACAGCTATTCACAGCTCAATGGCCGCATTTCATGGCAGCCAAACAGCGAACGATATGAAGTGTCGATTTATGGGTCAAACTTAACTGATGAACTCAGTTATGCTAATGACTATTCAGTCAGTGGTTTAGCTGATGGAGTACGTCGTTCTGGGCGCCCAATCAGCCCTCGCAACTACGGTCTAGAACTGGCGGTATTCTTCTAGCCTAATTGGTAATTGCTGTAACGCAGTAATTTAGCTGCGTTACAGCCCTTTACGTCACCGAAGGAAATTTCCGCTATGGCCTCTCTCACAGGGTTAGAAAAATGGAGCTATGCCGTCGGCAATGTTCCCTTTTCAGTTAAAGAAGCGGCCTTCGCCAACTTCGTTGTTTTTTATTACACTCAAGTTAATGGTCTCAGCGGTAGTCTAGCGGGACTGGCCATGTTCTTTGCCCTCACTTGGGATGCTATTTCTGATCCTGTGGTCGGTAGTTGGAGTGATAATTTTCGCTCTCGATGGGGCCGTCGTCACCCGCTGTTGGTGGCCGGGGCACTGCCTACAACGGTGTTATTTTTGGCTCTCTTTGCGCCGCCCCAAGGCATGAGCGAAATGGGCATATTTGCCTGGCTACTCGGTGTGTCGATATTACTTCGCACCACATTGACGGTTTACTTTGTTCCCTACACGGCAATGGGTGCTGAACTTTCTACAGACTATGATCAGCGCACTACCATTGCCAAGGCCAGAGTAACCCTAGGCTGGATTGCTGGAATGGCTTTGCCTGCCATTGCTTTCACATTTTTTTTCCAACCTCAGAATGGAATAGACGGCCGGCTGGTGGCAGAAAATTATTGGTACTACGGCATTTTGTCAGCCGCAGTCGCTGGGGTGACAGCCTTGATTTGTATTATGGGCACCCGATCGGTGATTCCTTGGTTACCGGTGGCTGCAGCCAAAGCACCTTTCAAATGGACTGACCCATACAATGACATTATCGGTGTTTGTGTAAACCGTAACTTCCGTATTTCTATTGGTTCCAGTTTAGCCTTTGGTATGTCCACAGGTGCTTATGCCACTCTAAGTCTTTATCTGGCCACCTACTTTTGGGAGCTTAGTGTTGCACAATTGGCTGGCTTCGTGGTTCCCACCGCCATTGCTACACTGGTTGCCTTTATGGTGTTGGGGCCTTTGGGTCGACGTTTTGATAAGCCCACATTAATGGCCGCATTTAGTTTAGTGCTAGCATCTAATTCAGTGTGGCTATTCGGTGGTCGTCTTTTTGATGTACTGCCGGCCAATAATCACCCCATGCTCTATTCTTTACTGTTGGTGAATACAGGCATAGCCGTGTTCAGTATTGTGTGTCTACAAATTATGTCTGCCTCTTTTGCAGCGGACATATTGGATGAGCTCGAATTGCAGACTGGCAAACGTCAGGAAGGGGTTATTTTTGCTGTCGGTGCTTTCTTGAGTAAAGCAACTATCGGTGCCGGCGCGCTTATTGCCGGTGTTGTGATTCAATGGGTCGGGATTCAAAGCGACTCGTTACTAGGGCAGGTTCCCGCCGATGTTCTTCAGTCATTAGGGTGGTTCACCTTAATTATCGTTGCCGGTTTTTCTATGATCGGATTTGGTTTTACCACTCAATTCCGACTCAATCGTGATGACCATGCTAAGCTCAGAAAAACCCTTGATGCCACCTCATAATCTCTAAATTGAACGCTATTAACGCTACAAAGGATCTCAAGATGAACAAGTTAGACTCCAATCAAAATTACCTTATGCCCGCACATTTCGGCCCGCGATATGCCGGTGAAAAATCATCAGGTTGGTACCACGATGTGACCACCATGATGGTGTCCTATGTCACTGATCGCGATGCATTGCTGAAATTATTGCCCGAATGCTTTGACGTGCCTGAGCAGGCGGTAATTACAGTAGCCTATGCCGGCAATAAAGACATTGATTGGTTAGCGGGTCATGGTTATAACTTAATTGGAGTGCATGCCTCGGTTATTTACAAAGGCGATAAAGAGCAAATTGTCGGCAGCTACACCTTGGTTATGTGGGAAAATTTAACTGATCCTATTTTGACCGGTCGTGAGATGCAGGGTATTTCCAAAATTTATGCTGATATACCAGAGCATCATATGAGCGATGGCATTTGGCGCACTAAGGCTCATCATTTCGGTCATGACATTATGGATATGTCGTTAACGGGATTAACTCCCGTTGCTCTAGATGTAGTGCTAGCAGAGCAGGAAGCTAACAAAGCAACCGATAACCCCATGGGTTACCGATATATGCCAACTATCGGTGGATGGGGGCCAGGTTTTGGCCAGCCGACATTATTTCCATCCGAAAACAAATTCACCGATGTGAAAACAGGAACCGGTGAAGTCAACTGGAAGCACCTAACCTGGGAGCAAAATCCAACCCAGTACCACATCGCTAATGCTATGGCAGACCTGCCGATTATTGAGTACCTACCAGCTATTATGACCAAGGGCAGCGCTAATTTGTTTGTGTTAGACCGCCTCCCCAGAGCATTAAAATAAGGAAATAATACGCGTGAAGATCGTTGAAATTAATAAGGTTTGTTTTGTCGGTGCTGGCACCATGGGATGTGCCAATGCAGTAGTTGCTGGTTTGGCAGGCTATAAGGTGGTTATTTATGATATTAGCAAAGCCAGTCTTGATCTAGTCCCGAGTCGATTCAAGGGTATAGGAGACTATATTGTCGCCCAGAATATTTGCTCGCAATCTGCGTTTGATTATGTCATCAGTCAAATTGAATGCTCAGATGATCTTAATAAAGCCACCAGCGATGCAGACTTAGTGAGTGAATCGGTTTTTGAAAGTGTGGATATAAAACGTGAGGTGCATGCTAAGTTAGATCAGTTATGTCCGCCACACACGATTATTACCACCAATACCTCCTTGATTATGGTCTCTGAAATTCAAGATGTGATGTCTGATGATCGCGGTGCATTATTTGCGGCACTACATTCCCATCTTGGATCTGTACTGATTGATATTGTTGGTGGTGTGCGAACGTCGCAGGATACCGTCGATGTTCTAGAGCGCTACGTGTTGAGTCTGAATGCAGTGCCCTTAATTCTCAAGAAAGAGAATCCAGGCTACGTAGTTAATGCAATGCTGGGGCCTGTTTTGACGACGGCGATGCTGATGAGACAAAAAGGCGAAGCAACCATCGAGGAGGTTGATCTTGCCTGGATGATTCAGCAGGGGGTGCCAATTGGCCCCTTCGGTTTAATCGATTTATTTGGCATTAATGTTATTTATGACAGCTGGCAAAAGTCCCGTTCTACTCCGAACTACGAAGAAAATAAGGCGGATGTTATGGCCTTAGTTCAGCCCTATATTGACCGGCAAGAGTTGGGTGCAAAATCCATGAAAGGGTTTTATCAGTATCCGCAGCCTAGCTATCAGTCTGAAGGGTTTGTAGAGCGCTCAATGGGAAATAGTATCGATAAAAATTCCAGCCTCCTGTGTTCTACTTTAATCCAAAATGCGATCCAATTAGCGGCTAATGAGGTCGCTAGCCCAGAGGTGATTGACGGCGCATGGAAGGTTGCCATGAGTGTTTCGAAAGGACCCTTTGAGTTACTTAAGGAACAGGGCCACGAGCCCTTTTTACAGCAGTTAGATGCACAGCTTCACGAAGGCTGGTTTAGTGAAGAGTTGGCCCTGCCCATTAAAGCCTATTTAAAGAGCATGCCCGCCGCCTAGCTAAAGGCTCCAAGACCCTGCACAATAGGTATTTTAATTAAGATAACAGGAAAATTCATTCCACATAACTAAAAATCACCTCAATACGTAACCCTGCGGGCGACCCCAAAAACACTTGAGTTATACCAAGTTCTGGGATGTTGGATTTCGAATAGCTAATATCAAAATCAGAAAGGTTTTTAATAAACGGACAAAATTCAGTATGTTTGAAC
>DGAQ01000051.1:0-8852 GCA_002382445.1 Porticoccaceae bacterium UBA4026
TATTTAAAAATTATATTTAAAGTATAATCTACATAATTTTATAGGAAAACCGGCTTAGGAATGTACATAGATCAATTAGAGGGAGGCCTATCAAAGAGCTCGGGTCTGTGCTCTTAACCTCACTAAAAAGGCCTATGCCCAGGCCTTCTGCCTTAAAGCTCCCCGCGCAGTCATATGGCTTCTCCTGCAGCAGGTATCTTTCTATTGTTTCGTCACTCAATTGCCTAAAGGTCACCTGGGTAGAATTGACTGTTGACTGGCATTCAAGGCTTCCATTCCGGCACGTTCGGACCAAAGCAAGACCGCTATGAAAGAGTATTGTTTGGCCAGATTGTTGCTGTAGTTGTTTGGTCGCCTGTTCGTGCGTTTCAGGTTTGTTGATAAAACTACCGTTTAGGTCAGCGATTTGGTCAGCGCCGATAACCAAAGAGTCAGCATAAATGGCGGCTACTTTCGATGCTTTGGCGATTGCCAGCCTTTCTGCGGTAACGGCTGGTTTTTCAAGCGCTAGTGGCGATTCGTCGATTTCTGGTGATTCGCACTGAAAATCACACTGTAAACGGCGCAATAATTCCTTTTTATAGTGTGAGCTGGAGGCGAGAATTAGGTTGGTCATGTAATTACAGCCCTTGCCGGTATTATTAGGTCATAGGGCTCATTTACTAGGGCCTTAATTTGCAGTATAAGTTATTATTCAGTCTAACAACCCAGATATGTCGGGTTTTAATGCAATTTTCTTTGACAGATCAGGGTGTTGTGCCTATCATGCGCGCCTAACTGAGATCGACCTTATTATATGGCATTGCCGACTCACATTGACCCACGAAAACTAGCGCTCCAAGGGTATCTTTTGGAGGGTGAGGTTAAGGCCGAGAGCCTTTCAAGGTTGGCATCCTCTGTATCAAGCATAAGCGGTTCGTTTGAAGCGTCAGTGCAGTTTGAACTAGATGAGTCGAGAGCGAAGATAGCGAGGGGTAGTGCCAGCGTTACAGTCCAGGCGATTTGTCAGCGCTGTTTAGACCCGGTGACGGTTGACCTTAAAGCGGATTTCGCAGTGCAGGTGATTTGGTCGGAAGACCACCTTAATAGGGTCGCCAAGAACTATGAGCCCTGGCTGGTTGAAGATAGAATGGCTAATTTCAGCGAATTATTGGAAGATGAGATCTTGTTGGCTTTGCCTTTAGTTAACTACCATGAGATCGGTTGCTGTACCGGCGATAGTTTTATACAAGAGAATGAATCTAGTGGGGATGAGGCAGTGGCTGATAACCCATTTAATATTTTAAAACAGTTAAAACGTAAGTAAAGGCTGTAAAGCAATCCAATTAGGAGTATCTGATGGCTGTTCAAAAAAGTCGTAAAACCCGATCGAAGCGTGGCATGCGTCGCGCTCACGATGCATTGACTGCTGCCACTGTGTCTACAGACTCAGTAAGTGGTGAAAGACATTTGCGTCATCATGTCACCGCAGATGGATTTTATCGCGGTAAAAAAGTTGTAGAGACAAGTACCGACTAGGTATCTCTTTGGCCTGTTCAATCCGAATTGCAGTTGATGCAATGGGTGGCGAGTTTGGTCCTCGAGTTACGGTTTCAGCACTGCTTTTGTGCTTAGCCCGCCATTCTAACGTCACTGCATTACTGTTTGGTGATAGATTGTCGCTTGAGGCGGAGTTATCTGCCTGTGCGGATTTTGATCTCCTCTCTCGAGTTGATGTCAGACACTCTGACATAAGGGTGAGCGACTACGATAAACCATCCTCGGTATTACGCAGCAAACAGCATTCTTCAATGGGCTTAGCGGTTAAAGCGGTGTTGGAACAAGAAGCTGACGCCTGTATCAGTGCGGGCAACACAGGGGCTCTCATGGCTCTTGGATTAGTTAACCTTAAGACACTTCCTGGGATATACCGACCGGCAATCTGCACCACATTCCCGACAATGTCTGGGCGTACCTATGTGCTCGATCTAGGCGCCAACATTGATTGCTCTGCGGAACAATTACATCAATTTGCAATGCTAGGCTCTCTAACTGCAAGACTATTAGACGGCGTTGAAGATCCCATTGTGGGGTTGTTAAATGTCGGTAAAGAAGCAACTAAGGGTAGCGAATCATTGCGGTCGGCAGCTGTGCTAATTGATCGCGATGAATCTATTAACTATGCTGGCTTTTTAGAGGGCGATGAGATCTTCAAGGGCACTGCAGATGTGGTAGTTTGTGATGGATTTAGTGGAAATATAGCACTTAAAACCAGTGAGGGTCTCGCGAACATGATCAGCTCGATGCTCGATGGCTTGCTGAGTAAGAGCTGGTTAGCTAGATTAACTTTTGGGCTAGTGAATCGCTCATTCAAACAGCTTATCGACAAGCTTGATCCGGCTTTTTATAATGGTGCCTATTTGTTGGGGCTAAATGGTGTTGTTGTTAAAAGTCATGGCAGTGCCTCGCAAAAGGCCTTCGGTCACGCGCTGGATGTTGCAATCGAGGCTGCGGAGCATAATTTACCCAAGGCGCTAGCCCCTTTGTTGCAGAGTAAGTTAATTGAAAGTAAACCTATTAAGTGAGCATTTATGCGTGATAACGTAGCCTTTGTTTTTCCCGGGCAGGGATCTCAGAAGATCGGTATGCTGAGTCAGTTGGCATCAGTTGATTCAATTATTGAGGGTACTTTTTTAGAGGCGTCAGATGCGCTGGGATATGACCTTTGGCATTTAGTGCAAAATGGGTCGCAAGAGGAAATTAATCTCACAGAGCGTACTCAACCAATACTGCTAACCGCAAGTGTCGCTATATGGCGCCTCTGGCAAGATAAGAAAGGTGCGCGACCATCCCAGTTAGCAGGGCACAGCTTGGGTGAGTGGACCGCATTGGTTTGTGCAGGTGTACTTACCTTTGCTGACGCTCTTGTGATTGTGCGTGCTCGCGGGCAATTTATGCAAGAGGCTGTTCCAGTTGGGGTGGGAGCAATGGCTGCCATTATTGGTTTGGATGATGAGGCTGTTTTACAGGTCTGCGCGGAAGCGAGAGGAAATGATGTCCTAGACGCGGTTAATTTTAATGCGCCGGGTCAGGTAGTGATTGCCGGTAGCGCGTCTGCGGTCCAGCGAGCGATAGAATGTTGCAAGGCGGCTGGCGCAAAAAGGGCGTTGCCCTTACCCGTAAGTGCTCCATTCCATACGTCGTTAATGGCGCCCGCTGCGGAGCGACTCAAGGGGCTGGTCGCAGAGACTCCCTTCGCCGAGCCGATCATTCCAGTCATTCATAATGTGCATGCCGAAACTGAGGTTGATCCTAAGAAAATTAAACTGCTAATGCTAGAGCAGATCTCCCAGCCAGTAAAATGGGTGGACTGTGTACTTAAGCTGAAGAGTGGCGGCGCGGAGCGCCTTGTAGAATGTGGGCCAGGGAGAGTTTTGAATGGCCTGTCTAAAAGAATTGATAGAGAATTAATCTCGTTCGCGACTGATGATGTCGAGAACTTTGAGAACGCATTGTTGTCTGTATAAACAATTAGGGAATATTTATGAATGATCAATCTAAAGTAGCATTAGTTACCGGTGCCAGCCGAGGTATTGGGGCTGCGATTGCTGATGAGCTAGGATCTGCAGGTTATATTGTGGTAGGCACTGCTACTAGTCAATCGGGTGCGGATAAAATCAGTCAAAGACTTGCCGCCAGGAAAAGTCTTGGCGCAGGTATGGTGCTAGACGTTACGCAACCAGAATCTATCGAAGTGCTGCTAAAGTCGGTAATTGAGAAGTTTGGTGCGCCCATAATATTGGTTAATAATGCGGGTGTTACCAAAGATAATATTTTGATGCGCATGAAAGAGGGCGAATGGTTAGATGTGATCAATACTAATTTAACGGCCGTTTTTCGTCTTTCTAAAGCATGCGTCAGGCCCATGACTAAAGCTCGCTGGGGTCGTATAGTGAACATTAGTTCCGTTGTAGGATCCATGGGTAATGGCGGGCAAAGTAATTATTCGGCTAGTAAGGCAGGAGTAGAGGGATTTGGCCGAGCGCTTGCGAAAGAACTCGGATCAAGAAGCATAACCGTTAATACGGTGGCCCCAGGGTTTATCGATACAGATATGACTAAAGATTTACCCGAGGCAAATAAAGAGGCTCTCTTGTCACAAATCCCACTCGCCAGACTGGGCTTACCCAGTGAAATAGCGTCCGTGGTTAGGTTTTTAATCAGTGATGCTGCCGGTTACATCACTGGTGAAACCATCCATGTGAATGGCGGTATGTACATGTCCTAGTGCCGATTCCTGGGCTTATGAGTGGGATATTGTTCAATTAATAGGGTTTGCTATTGACTCATTAGTGTTGGTTTTTTAGTTATATTATGTTTTTTTATAGATGAAGCTAGCATTTTGATCCATCTGGGGTAAAATGCCCGACTTAGCCACAAAGATTATAGCGTCTGGGTGCTATTCGCCCAGATTAGAAGAATTACCCGACCCCTACAAGGAGTGGAAACACGATGAGTAATATTGAAGAACGCGTTATTAAAATGGTTGCTGAGCAGCTTGGTGTAAAAGAAGAAGATGTTAAGGTGACTTCGTCTTTTGTTGAAGACCTTGGCGCAGATTCGCTAGACACAGTAGAGCTTATTATGGCGCTCGAAGAAGAATTCGACGCTGAGATCCCGGATGAGGAAGCAGAAAAAATTACGACGGTAACGGATGCAATTCGGTACATAACCGAGAATAGCTAGACTAAGCTCGTATGAAAGCCGCTCCTATTGGGGCGGTTTTTTTTGCCTAAAAATTTTGTTTAATAGGACTATGGCGACTACAGACTTTATCTACAGTATTGACGGGCAAAATGAGCTTCTAAGTATTAGCTCAGCGGAGCTATTGTCAGATCGCGGACTCGCTTACGGTCATGGTTTGTTTGAGTCTATTCGCTATTTCCAGGGCGAATTTCCACTGCAAAGCAGGCATTTAGCCAGAATTCAAAACGATGCCGACCACTTAGGTATAAGGATACCTTTATCTCGGTTGTCCTCGGCGTTGAGTGCATTTAAAGATATACTTCTCAAACAATGTATTTTGAGTGGTGTTGTTAAAATAATAGTTACCGCAGGCAGCGGTGGCCGCGGGTATGAGAGTTTGGGGGCCGATACTCCCAGAATTATCTTTCGTCACAGTGTTTCACCAAGCGATCTCCACGAGTACCGAAATTTGGGGATCAGCCTCTGGCGTTGCGATCAGCCGCTGGCAGCAAGCTCGCAACTGGCGGGCATTAAGCACCTAAATAGGATAGAACAGGTGTTAGCTGCCAATGAGAGCCATTCAAGCGATTGCCAGGATGGTTTGATGATGGATGTTGATGGATTAATTGTTGAGACCACCCGGGCTAATGTTTTTTTTAGAAAAACTTCGGGTGATTGGGTCACACCGGATCTTAATTCTTGCGGTGTTTCTGGTGTCATGAGATCGCTATTGATTGAAGAAATATTTCCTCTTATGGGGATATCCCCAAGAATTGGATTGATTAAGATAAGTGACATAGAAGAGTACGTAGAGCTATTTATCTGTAATTCTGTTCGCGGCATTGTGCCTGTAGTCGGTGTCCGTCAGTTTGATAATCAATCAACCTCTGTGCGAAAAATAGGCAAGGCCACAAGAGAATTACAGTCGATGTTGTCTAACAATTACTCATGCTTTCAATGAAGAAGCTAATCGCCTATGGGATCATTGGTGTAACCCTAGTAACCTTGATTTGTAGTATTTCTCTTTTTGCTCTGATCAATATAAAAATTAACACACCGATCAATTCGCTGGGTTTCGTCAAAGAAAGTGTCGAATTTACCGTTGAAAAAGGCGCTAGGGCAAAGGAGGTAACTGGAGCACTCTTCGATCGCGATATTATTCCCGATTCATGGGCTATCAATTTATATGCCAAACTAGCAGGGCTGACTAACATTAAGGCTGGGAGATATAAACTTAAATCAGTAGATACGCCTTTAACGCTCCTAAAAAAATTCAATAGTGGTGAGGTGATTCAATATCAGATTACTTTTGTTGAAGGTTGGTCCTTCAGGCAGTGGTTAAGTCATTTTTCTGCGATCGATCAGTTTGACAAGACCGATAAGAGAGACTTGTTAAATAGCTTAAAGCTTTCGGGCATTGATGATGCGAACCTAGAAGGTTGGTTTTTCCCCGATACCTACTATTATCTGAGCTCAGATACAGCGCTCGATATAATGCTTAGTGCACACCGGAAAATGAAAAGAGTTTTAGCGCAAGAATGGGCGGGAAGAGCGACTGAATTGCCGTATAAGACGCCTTATGAGGCATTAATTATGGCCTCAATAATAGAAAAGGAAACTGGCTTAGCGGAGGAGAGAGAAGAGATAGCGGGTGTGTTTGTTAGACGATTATTGAAAGGTATGAGGTTACAAACTGACCCAACTGTGATTTATGGCATGGGAGACCAATATGATGGGGACCTAAGGCGTCGAGATTTACGCCAGCCGACCCCTTACAATACTTACTTAATAAAGGGTTTGCCGCCAACGCCTATTGCTATGCCAAGTGGAGCCTCTATTTCTGCAGCCCTTCATCCCAAGGCTGGTTCTAGCCTATACTTCGTGGCAAGAGGTGATGGGGGTCATTACTTTTCGAACACATTACAAGAACACCGAGACGCAGTGAATAAGTATCAGCTGGAGCAGCGTGCGGAGAATTATCGATCTGCACCAAACTAATTTGAAAGTTCAAAGTAGGTTTTAAATGCACGGCAAATTTATCACTATCGAAGGCACTGAGGGAGTCGGTAAGACGACCAATATTGAATTTATTCAAGCTTGGTTGTCGGAGCACCATATCGGCTTTGTGGCTACGCGAGAACCCGGTGGCACGCCGCTAGCTGAGCAGATCCGGGCGTTATTACTGACCCCAGGCGATGAAAAAATCTGCGATAGCGCCGAGCTACTCCTTATGTTCGCTGGCCGAGCGCAGCATTTAAATCAAGTGATTGAGCCTAATTTGGAGGCAGGTAAGTGGGTTGTTTGTGATCGGTTCACTGATGCGACATATGCCTACCAAGGTGCAGGCAGAGGAATGGACAGATCTCTGATTACACATTTAGAGCATTTAGTTCAAGGTGCTTTGCGACCTGACTTAACTTTAATTTTGGATATACCCGTAGAGATCGGTCTCAAGCGAGCGAGCAATCGAAGTACACCCGATAGATTCGAGCAAGAGCAGGTCGAATTTTTTCAGAGAGTACGTATGGGATATCTCAATACAGCGAAAGATGATCCTCAACGCTGCGCAGTGATCGATGCGTCGCAATCTCTTGATCGGGTCCAGCGGGACATAAAGACCGTATTGGAGGCTTTTCTGGTCAAGACCAAGGGTTTTTTTGATGACTGATGAAACTGCCAGTTTAGCGCGTCCCCTCCCTTGGCAAAAAGATGTCTGGGATTCGTTTAATCGGGCCGTAGAAGTCAATCGAATGCCCCATGCACTTTTGCTACATGGGTCCAATGGCGTTGGTAAAAGACGACTAGCGCTCTGTTTCGCTCAGCGAATGCTTTGTCTCGCTACGGTAGATCATTATGCCTGCGGGACTTGCAAGTCGTGTAAATTACTACTTGCCGGCTCGCACCCTGATTTATCTATTCTGGAGCCTGCTGAAGAGGGTAAAAAGATCTTGGTAGATGATGTCCGTAAGTTATGTACAAAATTAAATACTACGGCGCAGCAAGGGGGATGGAAAATCAGCCTCATCATGGACGCTGATGCGATGAATATAAATGCGTCTAATGCGTTACTAAAGAGTCTTGAAGAGCCTCAGGGTAAGACTTTACTCATTCTCACTAGCGACCGGTTACATGCTTTGTTACCGACAATAAGAAGCCGCTGTCAAAAGCAACATCTGCCGGTCCCGAACCTAGATATAGTCACCCACTGGCTTAATGAGGTGACTGGGAATAGTGCAGATGTATCCAAGGCTATTGAAGTTTCAAACGGCTGTCCTTTACTTGCGTTGCACAATATCGAGTCGGGCACGTTGGGGATGCGCCAAGATTTTGAGAGCGTCATTGAGGGGGTTGCTAGTGGAACCTTGACTTCAATGGATGCCGCTCAAAGATGTGCTAAATTGAACGGCAATAATATTGTTGATTGGTATATGAATTATCTGCATAGATTGGTGACAAATGAAGGGCAGGGGGGCGCTGACTTAAGCTTGTTTCATTTTCAAGACAGACTAATTTCTGCTAGAAAGTTACTGCTCTCTCAATCCAATGTTAACCAGCAATTACTGTTAGAAGGATTATTTATGGATTGGGCTCAATCGTCCAGTGCAGGTAATAACTAAAGGAATCATTAATTTATGGGTCTTTAAGTCTAAAATGAATTTAATGGAGGAGATGGCAAATGGAGAAGGATAAGCTGGGACTTGCGACCAAACGAATAGTGGGCGATATACTTGCCGATAGTCATAGCTATTCATGTTCTTTAAATATTAAAAATCAAAATGATCTTTACCAGCATTTTATGCCCTTTGTTAAAGGCGGTGGGTTTTTCGTGCCGTCTAAGCATTCTTTCGCGCTTGGCGATGGAGTGCAGTTACGTTTGTCGCTGTTTCTAGTCGAAGAGTTGATAGTAGTTGAGGGAAAGGCTATCTGGGTTAGCTTTAATGGAGATTCCAATCTAGATAGTCAAGGTGTTGGTATTCAGTTAAGTGCATCAGAAAGCGAGATAGTAACGACCATTAGGAGCCTGTTGGATGATATGCCTCAAAACCATAAATCCACGCTGACTATGTAAAAGAGCCCATTTTAATTATTTTTGGAGGCTGACAGGTTTCGGCATGGTATTAGGCTGT
>DGAQ01000051.1:9148-15549 GCA_002382445.1 Porticoccaceae bacterium UBA4026
GAGCAAACCAAAATTATCTAGAGAGTTATCAATGAGCATTGATCAAGAGCCGACGTCACCATTTATTATCAGGACATTCCCGGTTGGGCCGTTGCAATGTAATTGCTCGATTATCGGCGATAGAATATCGGGTAAGGCGCTAGTCGTTGATCCAGGAGGTGACGCAGAGAAAATCCTTAGGTTACTGACAGAACTTAACCTGAGGGTGGTGGCGATTATTCATACGCACGCACATCTTGATCATATTTTAGCCTCTGGTGAGATCAAGGCAGCAACCGGAGCGCCGATTTATCTCCATGAAGGTGATCAATTTTTATGGGATATGGTTGAACAGCAATGTGCCATGTTTGGCGTGCCAGAGATTAAACTTCCTGTTCCAGATGGCCATCTTAAGGACGACCAAGCACTTAATTGTTGCGGAGGGGTCGCAATTCATACGCCTGGCCACACGCCAGGTTCCATTAGTTTTTGGTTTGAAGAGTACAAGACTTTGATTGCAGGAGATACTCTATTTCATGGCAGTATCGGTCGGACAGACCTCCCCGGTGGAAATTACGAGCAAATTGTAACCTCAATTAAAGATCGATTATATTGCCTTGATGATGACGCGGTTGTGATTACTGGGCATGGGCCTAATACAATTTTGGGACAAGAGAAAGTGAGCAACAGCTTTGTCAGAGCCTAGTGCTGATAAATGTTGATCCTAATAAATACGAGGTATAGCCAATGAAACAGCAACTAGCCAACATGCTAGAGCTACAAAATGATATGAATAGTAAGGTTCATGCCGAGTGGCGCGAGCAAGATTTTGAATGGTATCGCGCGATATGGGTCGAAAGCGCAGAATTGCTGGATCATTACGGTTGGAAGTGGTGGAAGAAACAAACCCCCGACGTTGATCAGATCGCGCTTGAGTTAGTCGACATATGGCACTTCGGTCTGAGCCTGCTGTTACTAAAGGGTCATTCGGTTGAGAACATAACGGCCATCGTGGAGAATGAATTCTCGAGCATTAAATCCAGTGGTGATTTTGCAGCTGACCTTGAGCAATTCACTGAGAACACCTTATCCACTAAGGATTTTGATCTGCCTGGATTTGCGCGTTTAATGGCCGGCATTAATATGGACTTTGAAACACTATATATCGGCTATGTGGGCAAGAATGTGCTTAATTTTTTCCGTCAGGACCATGGATATCAGGATGGAACTTATCAAAAACTGTGGGGAGGCATTGAAGATAATGAGCATCTCGTGGATATTGTTGCGCAGCTAGATACTTCCGCAGGAGATTTTAAGGACGAACTTTATCAAAGAATGGAAAAACGGTATAAAGAATTACATGGCTGATCGCTGAGATACTCCTATTGAGTTAGCTAATAGCGTCAATATCCAACTCTAGTTATGCTTTTTACGGCTGGCGATTTATAATACCGGTCAAATTTTCAAATCCAACTATTAATATCGGAGACAAACTGTGACTTCACCCGTTCGCGTTACTGTTACTGGTGCAGCAGGCCAGATTAGCTATTCCCTGTTGTTCCGTATTGCTGCTGGCGAGATGCTTGGCCCCAATCAGCCTATTATTTTGCAAATGCTTGAAATTACACCGGCCCTTGAGGCTTTAAAAGGCGTAGCCATGGAATTAGATGACTGCGCATTTCCACTTCTTGCCGGTATGATTTGCACTGATGATGCTGCGGTTGCGTTTAAAGACTCCGATTACGCACTGTTGGTTGGCGCGCGTCCTCGTGGGCCCGGTATGGAGCGTAAAGATCTTCTAGAAGCCAATGCTGCGATATTCTCAGCTCAGGGTAAGGCGCTGAATGATAATGCCTCTAAAGAGATTAAAGTGTTGGTCGTGGGTAATCCCGCTAATACCAATTCATTAATAGCTCAGCGCAATGCGCCGGATATCAACCCTCGGCAGTTCACCGCGATGACGCGCTTAGATCACAATCGCGCGATGAGCCAGATTGCCAGCAAGACAGGCACTACCATTAATGATGTAACTCAGATGACAATTTGGGGTAATCATTCCGCGACACAGTACCCTGATCTTCACGAAGCCAAAGTCAAGGGCCAACCAGCCATCGACATGGTCGACCAAGCCTGGTACGAAGACGACTTTATACCAACAGTCCAGCAACGGGGGGCTGCAATCATCGCCGCTCGAGGCGCCTCCAGCGCAGCCTCTGCAGCCAATGCAGCTATTGCACATATGCGGAGTTGGGCTTTGGGTACAGCCGACGGCGACTGGGTGAGTATGGGCGTATACAGTGATGGCAGCTATGGTATTACTGAAGGTCTAATCTATTCATTCCCATGCACCTGTAAAGACGGTGACTGGGCTATCGTTCAAGGTCTGGACGTTAATGACTTCTCGCGTGTAAAAATGGCTGCGACAGAGCAAGAATTGACGGAAGAAAGAGATGCCGTTCACCACTTGTTACCATAGCGTGAATTACCCTGTGTTAATTGAAAAAGCCATTGAGCTGACACTCAGTGGCGTTATTATATAAAACATTAGATTCATGGTATATAAAGCAGCCTGACGCTGGTTTTTGTCGCATTGAGTGGATAAAATTTGCTACAGTCTGTAACTGGTTCAAATCCACCCATAAGGTTACTCTGTGGCATTTTCAAGCGTTGGCGACCAAGCGCCGTCTTTTTCTCTATTAAACCAGCGGGGCGAGATGGTTTCGTTGGTTGATTTTGCGGGTAAAAAGAATGTTGTATTATATTTTTATCCCAAAGCGATGACTCCAGGCTGCACCGTTCAGGCTTGCGGTATTCGTGATAGCTGTGGTCAATTTAATGAGTTAGACACCGTTGTGTTGGGCGTAAGTCCCGATTCTGTTGCTCGTCTTGTTAAGTTTGAGGATAAGCAAGAGTTAAATTTCACTCTCTTGTCGGATGAAGATCATAGCGTTATCGGAAGTTATGGGGCCTGGGATCTTAAAAAGTTCATGGGACGCGAATATATGGGCGTTTTACGCTCTACATTCATTATTGACAAGCAGAGTAAGATTATTCATGTTATGGAAAAGGTGAAAACCAAAAGCCATCATGAGGATACGCTAGACTGGATTAAACAAAACCTGGGGTAACACCCATTAAAAGCTGTTCTTATAAAGATCAGATTAAATTAAAGGAAATAAAAGATGTTATTTGTATCAAATGCCTATGCTCAGGCGGGCGCTTCTGGCGAACCAAATCCAATGATCACCATATTAATGTTTGCTGGCCTTTTTGCTTTCATGTACTTTTTAATTATTCGGCCTCAGCGCAAAAGAGCAAAAGAGCATAACGATCTTGTTGGCGCTTTAGGCAAAGGAGATGAAGTGGTGACGACTAGCGGAATGCTGGGGAAAATCACCAAATTAGAGGGCGATTATGTTGTTCTTGAGGTGAGTAACAATTTGGAGCTTAAGTTCCAAAAGGTTGCTGTTCATGCGGTCTTGCCTAAGGGCACCATCAAGGCTATCTAACTACTTGATTGCTTCGGGATGGTAGGGAACGGTTTCTAAAAATGCCCTATAAACAGGCGCCTTAGTTGTGGTTCACTATCCAGATGCACTCAGTCGGGTCAAACGAATAATAACCTTACAGGTGCGAGAGCATTTGTCCTCAGCTTTGTAGGAATTTTGAATCCTGATACAGAGGAATGGCCTTGCAGTTTTTTTGCCGTAAGCAAAAGAGTTTCTAGTATGGAAGTTTTGGTTTCTCAGTTTCATCGGGAGGGGCTGGTACGATTTGCTCAGCACAAACAGGGGCAACTTTAAACATAGAAATAAGGGATAGGTATGTTTGAGCAAATTATTGATATCGTAAATAATTTCGTGTGGGGCCCAGTGATGCTAACCCTATTACTGGGTACCGGCATCTACCTGACTATCGGCCTTAAAGGCATGACTATTAGTCATATTCCCTATGCGTTTCGTCAGCTTTTTAAAGGTCGGACCGGCACTGGTGAGGGCGAAATTACACCCTTTAACGCATTGATGACTTCATTGTCGTCTACGATCGGCATGGGTAATATTGCAGGTGTTGCTACCGCCATTGGCTTGGGTGGCCCAGGAGCGCTGTTTTGGATGTGGTGTGCCGCTTTGGTAGGCATGGCGACTAAATACGCAGAAGCGGTTCTGGCGGTTAACTATCGAGAAACAGATCAGTTTGGCCGTAAAGTGGGCGGCCCCATGTACTATATTAGAAATGGATTGGGTGAGAACTGGAAATGGCTGGCAATGGCCTTTGCTTTGTTCGGCTCTTTGGCGGGTTTTGGTTTGGCCAACACCGTTCAATCCAATGCTGTCTCTCAGGTGCTGGAAACTAATTTCAATGTACCCACAGTTGTTAGCGGTGTGATTATGGCGACGCTGGTCGGGGTGGTCCTCTTGGGTGGCATTAAACGCATAGCGACGGTAGCGGGGAAGCTTGTGCCATTTATGTCTCTTCTTTATATGACGGCGACACTGATAATTCTTCTAACACATGCATCTGACATTCCTGCGGCGGTCACTTTAGTGGTGGATAGCGCATTTAATGGTGCTGCGGCGTCGGGTGGATTCGCCGGAGCGACAATCATGTTAGCCCTGCGTATGGGTATTGCACGCGGCATTTTCTCTAATGAGGCAGGCTTGGGGTCAGCGCCTATCGCCCATGCGGCGGCAGAGACTAATAGTCCGGTCAGACAGGGCACCATTGCAATGTTAGGCACCTTTATCGACACCCTGGTCATTTGCACCATGACGGGCCTAGTCCTGATCGTGACAGGTGTATGGAATGGTGAACCGCAGGGCGCGGCAATGACCCTTGCCGCCTTTACTGGCGCATTACCCTTTGGCGATATTGTTCTGTCACTTTGTGTTGTATTGTTTGCGTTTACAACGATGCTGGGTTGGAGTTATTACGGTGAGCGCTGTGCTGAGTTTCTACTCGGGCCGAGGGTGATAATGCCATTTCGTGTGCTCTGGGTCTGCGGTATTTTTATTGGTACACAGATGAGTCTGGAACTGGTATGGAAGATGACCGATGCCTTAAATGGTTTGATGGCGATACCAAATCTTATTGCTCTAATTTTACTTGCCCCAATTGTGTTTAAGCTGACTAAAGAGTACTTTGACCAAGAGAAAATTGAAAAAACTACGACAGAGAATTCTGCCCAAGGTCTGTAATTTTATGAGCCCCAGTAAAACGCCGAAACTGGTTATTGCAATCTCATCTACTGCTTTGTTTGATATGAGCGAGAGTCATAGTATCTACGAGAAAGAAGGCGTTGCGGCCTATGCCGAGTATCAACGTCAGCATGAAGATGATGTTCTAGAGCCAGGCGAAGCATTCCCTCTGGCGATGAAATTACTGGGGATCAATGGTAAGTTAGAGGGAGATCCGAGAGTAGAAATTATTTTGCTTTCTCGAAATTCAGCAGATACTGGTTTACGAGTATTTAATTCTATCGCCCATCATAAGTTAGATATCACCCGCGCGGCATTTTCTGGCGGCGCTTCCCCCTATCGTTATGTCTCTGCGTTTGCCTGCGACCTATTCCTGTCCACCAACGCCGAGGATGTTCGCAGCGCCTTAAATAGTGGTGTTGCTGCGGCGACTTTACTACCTTCTAGAAAGGGCTCTAGTGATAGCGAAGTGTTGCGTTTTGCCTTTGATGGGGATGCCGTTCTTTTTTCTGACGCCTCAGAGAGAATATTTAAAGAGCAGGGACTTGAAGCATTCACAGAAAATGAAAAAGCCTCGGCCCGTACACCGCTTGACGCAGGGCCTTTTAAAGGTTTTTTACAGGCTCTTCATGGGCTCCAAGCCGAATTTGATGTCGGCAACTGTCCCATCCGCACTGCTTTGGTGACAGCGAGAGCCGCGCCGTCTCACGAGAGAGTGGTTCGCACTCTTAGAGAATGGAATGTTCGCATTGATGAAAGTTTGTTTCTGGGTGGCTTAAGTAAAGGTGATTTTCTCAATTCGTTTGGGGCAGATGTTTTCTTTGACGATCAGCAGTCACACTGTAGTTCTGCTAGAGAATATGTCGCCACGGGTCATGTGCCTCACGGGGTATCTAATGAGTAAGGGTGGATGCACTAGGGCTAATTTTAGGCAATTCAAGCGTTCGGGTGTGGGCGGTTAAAATGTCTAAACCTCAATTACTTAGATCAAATAAATATCAAGGCATGTCTGATCAGAAGATACTTAAGCTTCACATGAAAAACCTAGGTGGCGAAGACCAGCATTTTTTAGGCGTGGAAGTTGATATTCGTCAACTTGAAAAAGAAGCCGATTCCCGCTCATTGGCAAAGACCCGACCCAAGCACTCTTTTTGGTACTATTTACTTTATGCCTTTTTATTCGCTCTGTTTGCAGGTCGGTTTTTAAGTGGGCTAGTGTGAGAAACC
>DGAQ01000023.1 GCA_002382445.1 Porticoccaceae bacterium UBA4026
CAGTACAGACAATAGCGATTGGTTTGTTGGTGTGAGCTATTTCAATGAAGACATTGCTGAATCGACACGTCTTGACCTAATAGGTACAGCTTTGGGTATGGCGGTCTTAGCTCAGGATTTAACGCTGACTAAAGGCGAGACCAAGGCGTTGGGGATTTATGGTGACGTCACTTGGTCAGTGACCGACCAATTTAACTTAACTGCAGGCTTACGCTGGTCAGACGATGAGAAAAGTTGGTGCACCGATGGTGACGCGGGCATTTTCCTAATTGCAGTAATTACCCTTGAAGAACTCTGTGCAACTCAGAGTTGGTCTGAAGTCACTCCTCGTTTAGTGGCAGATTACAGCCTATCCGATGACGTGATGCTATATGCATCTGTTTCAAAAGGTTACAAAGGCGGTGGTTTCAATACCGCAGCGGCAGATTTTGATGGCGACTTTGTGGGCGATGCAGTAGCTGGATTTAATCCTGAAATAAACCAGGCATATGAACTAGGGCTAAAGTCCACAATGGCGAATGGCCGTATGCAGTTTAATGCGGCGTTGTTTTCTAATGACTACGAAGATCTGCAGCTACTCTCCGCAACTTTGGGTGGCATCTTAGTAGAAAATGCTGCTGAGGCTGACACTCAGGGCCTCGAGTTAGAATGGACTTATCTTGCCACCGAAAACCTAATTTTGCGTGCCAATATGGCGGTGCTTGATTCTGAGTTTACCGCTGGCGCTTTTAGCGGTAATGATCTTCCTTATGCGCCAGGCAACTCAGCCACTGTGAGTGCTAGTTACCAACAGGGTGCAATCAATTACTTTGTTATGTACACAAAGCAGGATGATTTTTTCTACGACGCGGGTAATTTACTCGAGGAAAACGGTTATGCTCTGCTTAGCGCAAAGGTTAGCTATGCACCTGAAGGTAGTAACTGGGATATGGGTATTTCGGTCCAAAATGCAACGGATGAGGATTATGCCGCAGCGCGAGCGGATATTGGTTTAGGTACTGCAATTAACCGCGGTATGCCAAGATTGGTTAAATTTGATATCAATATGCACTTTTAATATTTTGTTTGCAGTGATTTAAATAGGTGCTGAAGACACAGAGTCGCTTCCTCGATGCAGTAAAGAGGGGGCGGCTTTTTCAACATATAGAGCATCATCTTTCAACGTGATCCCCAAAATTTGCTAAAGGCAGGCTAACTGGTTACATTTGGTTGATACTTTTGTGTGTAAGTATTAAGAATAAGTTCGCTGAAGAGAAATAAATGCCAAACGCTAACCGTGGAGCTGGTGTAGTCAGTCGACTGGATGCCATTCCAATAAATTATCTAGTCCGAGCCAGTGAGGTTATGTCGGAAGCGGGATTTTCTATTGATGCCTCTCTTACAGGCAGTCATGTACAGCTTGTCGATTTACAAAATTCCGAAGCAGAAATAGATAAAGATGATTATTACGTTATTTTGGAAGCCATTATAAAAGCGGTCGATATAGACGGTTTTGGTTTAAGGGTAGGGCACAAGTTTTCCGTCGGCGACTACGGAGTTTTGGGTTATGCTTTTTTAAGCAGCCCGACATTAATGAGTGCCATAAAAACATTCTTTCGCTATCAAGCCATTGTCGGTAATGCCGCCATGTTTGAAGAGGCGATTAAACTCGAGGACAGTAGGGTTGTTATAACAGCCACGTCGCATCTTCCTGAGGGAGCTCTAAATCGCTATGAAGTTGAGTCTTCTTTTGGTCAGTGGTCAAAGACGGCAGAATCGGTCAGTATGAATGGGGCGTCGCTAGATTTTACCCAGGTGAACTTCAAATTTCCCAAGCCTTCTTACTCTTCTATGTACGATGATATGTTTAATTGCGCCGTGTATTTCGGTCAACCAGAAAACCAAATTATTTTTGATCGCGAAACTCTAGATCAACAATTCACCATGGCCAACGAGGTCACTGCCAGCCTTTGTGAGAACCAATGCCAAGAGATTTTGCAGAATCTTAAAAAACAGGGTGGGTTAGTTGAAGATGTTAGGCGGATCATTATCAACAACCCCGGGCAGCTTGCTCAGCCTGAAAATATTGCAGCTCAATTAAATATGAGTTATCGAACGTTGCGTCGACGGCTTAATACAGAGGGATTCTCTTTTAAGCAGATTCACAAAGAAGTGGTCATGGGTCTTGCCACTGCCTATTTGCGGCAAACAGAGCTCTCTACCCAAGAAATTGCATTCCTTGTTGGCTATTCTGAAGTAGCTAATTTCCACAGAGCCTTTAAAAGTTGGTTTAATCAAACACCTGGTGCCTATCGCCAGAGCCGTAATCAGTCTATTTAATCCGCCAAATCTCTTATAAGGCCATAAATGATAACGGGACTATGTTTAATCGACGGTACTATGTAAACCTTCATTGACGAATCATCAACAGCCTAATCGAACTGAGGGTAAAACCATCGCAGATCTTTTCCAGTCGGTTCCATTTAAGCGAGCGTCAGCCGTCGTATGGTTGGCGATGCTGGGCGCCTTAGTCGCCAATATCCAACCAATGTTTTTGGGCGCAATTGCCGAGGTCTATGGCTTTAACGGATCTCAGTTGGGGTTTATCGGCGGAGCTGAATTAGGTGGGGGCTGTCTGGCCTCTATTTGCGCGCTGTATTGGTTTCCCCGGGTTGATCTGGACAAGGTTATTACCTTAGCGCTTGTGGTGTCAGTGTTAGGTAATTTACTGACCCCGGTTGCGACAAACTATTACAGTTTTCTACTCGTAAGATTTTGCACCGCATTGTTTGGCACCGGCGTTTTATACGCAATTATATTGGGCGTGATAGGGCAGATGAATAATCCTGAGAGACTTATTGCCAGCGCAATCATTCTCCAAGTGGCCTCTGTGGCTGCCTTTATGATTCTCATTCCTGTCCTGGTGGCGAGCGGGGGCATGACCCCTGTCACGCTATGCGTTGCAGCTTTGATGGCCACGGGATTATATGTCAAAAGATATCTAGTGATACCTACTGACGAGAGCCCTGACAAACCTATTATAGGCAGTTTACGAACGCTTATTTGGGGTCTACCCGGTTTAGCTCTGCTAGGTATCGTGGTATTTGACACTGGTATTTCCAGTATCTGGGCGTTTGCCGAGCGGCTAGGTAGTGGCGCTGGATTTTCGATGAGCGACAGCGGAATGGCATTAGCTATCGGCAGTGTAGTTGGTGTGACAGGTGCAATTTTTTCGGCTTATTTGGGCCTGCGTCGTGGTCGTTATATGCCCGTTATATGGAGCATTTTAGGACTACTTATTGCTTGCTATATGTTTACAAAGATTGAAAATTGGTTCAGCTATATGATCGCCATTGGCCTACTAAATTTCTTTTGGAATTTTGCTCTTCCCTACTTGCTAGGCAGCGTTGCCACGTTTGATAAGACGGGTCGTTTAATGGTCTTGATCCCTGCAGCACAGAGTGCAGGTTTTGCTGTCGGGCCTATTCTTAGCGGACTATTTATTGTAGGCACTGATTACAGTGTGTCGGTGTTGATCGCCGCGGGCAGTTTTTTACTATGCGCTGCCATCGTAGTGCCAATACTTTTACGGATGGAAAAAAAGCAGGTTGGCCAAAAGTGACAATTTATCGACCATAACCGACATAGTTGGTTAGCTTGAGGAGCGTTAAGCTATGCATAATCCCAAAAACAAAGTATAGATAAAGTGAATATAAGGTTAGATTTATGACCTCAGAGCGTAGACAAATCAATCAGTTTCTTAGCATTCGTCAGGATAGGTTATTTTTAGAAAATTGTGATCTCACTGAGATTGCCAAGCAGTTTGGCACTCCATTATTTGTTATTTCAGAGTCCCATCTGCGCAGTAATTTGCGTCGCTATAAAAATGCCTTTACGAAGTATTGGCATGAAGGGCCTGTGCGGATAATGCCATCCTTAAAAGCCAGTCCATTATTAGCCATTCGCAAAGTACTTAGTGATGAAGGTTGTGGTTGCGATATATTTGGCCCCGGAGAATTAGAATGTGCTCTTCGCGGCGGCGTTAATCCAAGTGAGATTTCTGTTAACGGCTCTATAAAAGATCGCGAGATTATCCGGCGTGGTATCGATATAGGTGCCCGTATTGTTCTGGACAGCCCCCGTGAATTAGAGATGTGTGAGGAAGAGGGGCGAGCACTGAATAAGATCGCGAGGGTGATGTTTCGTATCAAACCGGTGCTGTCCAATGTAGGGGTAATGTCTGACTTTGCCCCCGACTATGAAATACGTGATTTAACTCAGCTAATTAAATATGGTATCCCAACCGCTGAGCTGTTGCCTATGTGTACAAGAGTTATGCAGTTAGACCATGTCGAGCCGATAGGCATTCACGTCCATATCGGACGGCACAGTAGCCAACTTGAGGTCTGGGAGTCGCTGGTGACCCAAACTGTATTATTAACCAAGCAGATGAGCGAGTTAATGTCGGGATGGATTCCGTCCGAAGTTGATTTTGGTGGCGGATTTCCCAGCTTTCCAAATACTGACCCGGATGTGTACGTTAAAGGTTACTCTGAACACCAAATTGAAGACTATGCAAAAGTTATAGTCACAACATTCCGGCATACCATGGCGACAGTCAATCTAGACTGCGCTGGAATTACTCTGGAGGTAGAGCCAGGTCGGGGTTTACACTGTGACACAGGTGTCCATCTGACCAGCGTTAAGAATATCAAGCAAGAGGATGGCGAGCGAGCGCGTAAATGGGCAGAAGTTGATACCTCGGAAGTGTTTTTAGGCGTGCCTGGGCTCAGCGAAGAAGATCCTTTCGCCGTGATGGTTGCTAATAAAACCGATCAACCGAACAGTATTATCACGGATATTGTGGGCCTTACCTGCAATGCCGAGCGACTTTGTAACCAGATCGAAACACCATTATTAGACTGTGGCGATGTCCTGGCGCTGCTAAATACTGGCTCTTATATCGAAGCGATGGCCGCCAACTTTAATGCACTACCACGACCTGGGTCGGTTCTTGTCAGCGATACTGTGGCTGAATTGGTCAAGCGCCATGAAACCATAGATGATGTACTCGCTCGCGATATTATTCCGGAGCGTTTAAAGTAAATAAATAAAGGGTGATTAAGTGACTAAACCAGGTAATTTAAAATTAGGCTTACGCGGCATTCATCACCTCGCTATTTCAGTTCCATCTCTCGTAGTGGCTAAAAAATTCTATTTAGAGACTTTAGGGTTTACTCTGGCCGACGAAATTAGTTTTGGTCCAGATCAACAGAGCGATCAGGTGCTGGGGCTTAAAGATGCACGCTGTAGCAGTATTTTGGTTAACGCGGGCAATATCTTCTTAGAGATATTTGAATTTGATTCTACTGCAACACTTCGTCAGGACGACAGACCCTTGAGTGAGTATGGTTATACCCATTTCGCCCTAGATGTAGAAAACATTCAGCAGGCTTTCGATTATCTTGAGGAGGCGGGTGTCAACTGGCACCATAATCCGGTAGATACCGGCGATGGTTATTGGATGGCCTATGGACGCGACCCATTTGGTAATGTGATTGAAATCCAGCAGCTTGCCGACGGCAGTGCTTATAGTTTAAATCAGTTAAACGGAGTCATATTATGAGCGGCGCAGTGCCGATTAGTTGGGCTGACTACAGTAAATGTGATGCGACAGACCTTGCTAGACTAGTAGCTAATGGCGAAGTCAGCGCCAAAGAGTTGGCGACTCAGGCGGCTATGGCCGTAGAGTTGATTAATCCTGATATTAATGGCGTGATTGAAGTTTTCTTGGATACATTGGCAGACCCCTATAAAGATGGAATGAATGCTCAGGGACCCTTTCACGGGGTGCCGATGATGATTAAAGACCTGGGTTCAAGAATGAAGGGCCGCCAGCAAGAGGCTGGCTATGCTTGGATGGATCAGCATATCGCCGAGGAAGATGATTGTTTAATTAAAAATTTCCGCACTGCTGGCTTTAATCTGATCGGACGCACCACCACACCAGAAGATGGTATGGCCGCTGTCACCGAAACGATTAAATTTGGTATTACTCGCAACCCCTGGAACCTCAATCACTCGTCTGGAGGATCATCTGGCGGTTCAGCGGCATCAGTAGCTTCGGGTATATTGCCTGTATGCAGTGCCTCTGATGGTGGCGGCTCGATTCGCTTACCAGCCAGCTGGAATGGGTTAATTGGCCTCAAAAATACCAGAGGTCGCTTACCCATGCCCACTGGCGTGCATGAGGCTTCGCTACCCAGTGCCGTTGAGGGAGTAGTGACACGCTCAGTTCGCGATACCGCCGCTATTCACGATGCTATTTGTCATAAACCGTTGGGGACAGGGTTTATGCCCTATCCTAATACACAGCCATTACTATCAGAGCTAACTACATCGACGCGTAAATTCAGGGTTGCTCTAAGCACAGGAAATTGGTCACGAAATGACGTAATACCGGCAGAGTTGATTCAACGAACTAATCGAGTAGCCAGCTGGTTAGAAGATAATGGGCACAGTGTCGAGCTTGTCGATGACCATACCATCTGTGATTTTGAAACCCTTTTTGAAGCGTACAAGGTGGGCAATTGGATTGCGCCGTTGAGCAATGTAATACCACAAATGGCCGACGCCTTTGGTGTCACCCTAACGCCAGAAAACACCAGTTATCAGACATTACAGATGATCAAGCTGGGCAAGGGCACTACCTATGCTGACTTTGCGATAGCGATGGATAAAAACGTGCTGATAACACGACAATGGGGACAGTTTTGGGAGCGGGGCTTCGATCTTCTCTTGACGCCTACCATGGCCGATCTTTGCCCGCCCGTAAATAGCGAGAAATACGCTTTGGCTAGTCCGTTGAGTTTTGAGCAATTTTTTGATCATGCCATGGATCTCTGCCGTTACGTTATGCCAGCTAACGAAACTGGCTTACCCGCGATTTCACTGCCAGCTGGTTTGGATAGCAATGGCTGCCCAATGGGAGTGCAGTTCTATGCTCCGTGGAATCATGAACATGACCTTATTCATATAGCAGGGCAGATGGAGCTGGCTATGCCCCACAGGTTTAATTGTTTGGCTCCGTTAAATGTGGGTAGGTTGTAAGACATGGACATCGATAAAGATCGATATTTAGAAACATTGTGGGATATTGAGCAGATTAAAAAATTGAAGGCACAATATTGTCTGTATGCAGATTCCGGTGACCATGCCGATGAGTTTGCTGGGCTATTTTTGCCTGATGCTGTTCTTGATGAAGGTGAGGACGGCGTATTTACAGGCCGTGAGGAAATTTGTCAGATGTATAAGAAAATCTGGCCTTATTTTTCACTCAACCAACATCTGGTATTTAACCCTATCATTGACATTAATGGTGACACTGCGACCGGAGACTGGCGGCTTATGCAGCTTTGCAGCACCAAACATGAAGACGGGGACAAGGCTTTTTGGGCTGTGGGGTATTACCGCGAGAAGTACACAAAGGTTGAAGGTCGATGGTTTTTTTATCATGTACTAGCTAGAGTCCATTTTTGTTGCCCCTATGAAGACGGTTGGGCGAAAACCCCTTTTGGAGAGTTACTCTCCACGGCGGCGCTGCAAGACTTGGGCCTTGCCTAATAACCAAATACTGTATATAGCTTTACACCCTGAATCACCTGCAGTACTAGTGCTGTTGACGGCGGGATGAGTCTAGGCGCCCAGTAGCAGGTATAAACTAAAAAGGGATTCCCATCCCAATTAGTTCCCCGTCACGAAGGGAGAAACAACTCTGGCTTTGATGTTGATCGGTTTAGGCACACTGTTATTGAAGAATTATCATTCAATAGAAATGCTTCTCAGTGACGTTATGTTGCAAATAATGACGAAGGTAAAGGCGTTTAACTAGGTTGAGATGTTGAGCCAAGAAAGTTAGCGTTGTCATTAAATAAATTAATTTATGTGAGTTGTGCGGATTAATCGTAAGAGGGATAAAGTATGCAAAAACTGAAAAAGAGTTACTTTATCGGCGAAGGTAGGTGAGCTTGCACTTTAAGGCGTATGAGTTCAATCAAGACAAGAGAGACGCCACATCGATACTAACATCGACGTTTAGAGATCCTAACGAGGTTACCAATGCTGATCTAGCCAATTCCTTTGAAAGAGCTTCACGCGCTCGTAAGGAGGGTTTTGAGCGCATGATCAAGCTAGTGTCAGCAACCAAGACTTCAGGTTTATCAGATACGCAACTAATGATGGTTCTCAGATCTAACGGTGTTACTAAGAAAGACGCAAGATCTCTTATTAAGGGAGACTACGAAGCTTGGGCAATGTCAGACAGTACGCTCAAGAATACAATTAAGAAGTCAGACCTCTTATTTGGAAAGGCCAAAGGAAAAGAGTTTGAAGAGCGCTGGAGATTAATTCAGGAACTGCTAGAGAGAGAAAGTTAAGGCTAGCATGAAGAGTTGGGCGGGCACTGGATCACCTCAGTAACCCGTTAAAGTAAATTTTGTTTGGCGACACAGAGTAGGGCAAAAACGACACAAATACAGACAACGACCATAAGAAAAACCTCAAGGAAAAGGGGTGGATTTAGCGAAGGGTTATTATAAGGTCTTAAATCGGCGTGTATAATGATATTAAGTTATATAAATCATGCACTTAGGGTATGACTTGGTGGTTAAAATAAAGGTAGGTCACTACACCAAAAATTCGTCTCAGTGTAATGACCCGACAAAAAACCTCTGGGTAGAAATTTTGTCGTAAGTCATTGATTTATAAGGAAATGGACTGCACTACACTGGGGGTGTAGTGGTCGCAGGTTCAAATCCTGCCGTCCCGACCACATATCAATTCATCAGCATTCACTGATGCCCTCAAGGCCCTGTTATTCAGGGCTTTTTTGTTTATACTTAGTCCGTAGCAGCCCCTTTAAATCCGACAATATAATCATCTACATCATGTGTAGATTGCGTGCGGGCTCTATAATGAAACCCACTATAATAAAAGTG
>DGAQ01000028.1:0-33511 GCA_002382445.1 Porticoccaceae bacterium UBA4026
TGGTCGGGACGGCAGGATTTGAACCTGCGACCACTACACCCCCAGTGTAGTGCGCTACCAGGCTGCGCTACGCCCCGATTTGAGTGTCGCAATGATACAGCGAAAGGCTCTTTTTGCAACCAAAAAGCAATTCTTTAAAGTGAAATATTGAAATCTGTTATAAGGCTTTCAAAACATCTTCTAATTCAGAGATAGTCTGATCCAGAAGTTGCTTATAGGGTGTAAGTTCCTTTTTATCTGGCGTGTCGCCAAGTTTTTGACGTGCACCACCAATGGTGAATCCCTGCTCGTGAAGTAATGACCGAATCTGACGAATCAAAATGACATCTTGACGCTGGTAGTAACGACGATTACCGCGGCGTTTGACCGGGCTCAAACCAGGAAATTCTTGTTCCCAATAACGCAACACATGGGGTTTAACACCACAAAGTTCACTGACTTCACCGATAGCAAAATAGCGCTTACCAGGAATCGCTGGTAGTTGGTTATTGTTACTTGGTTCCAGCATAAGTCTCAACTCGAGCCTTGAGCTTTTGCCCAGGTTTAAATGTCACTACACGCCGAGCGGAAATTGGAATTTCTTCACCCGTCTTAGGGTTTCTACCAGGACGGCTACTTTTGTCGCGCAGTTCAAAATTACCAAATCCAGAAATCTTTACCTGATCGTTGTTTTCAAGAGCTGAGCAGATTTCGCCATAAAACATTTCAACGACCTCTTTGGCTTCCCGCTTATTGAGACCCAAATCATCGAACAACATTTCAGCCAAATCAGCTTTTGTTAACGCACCCATCTAATAATACCTATCCTTACTCTTTTGTCTTAAAAACACATTTACTTTCTAAGTTGTGCCTTACACCGAGTACTAAGCTCAGCGATCACACGATCAACCGCTTGGCTGACCTCCTCGTCCGTAAGAGTGCGCGAACTGTGCTGAAACGTCAAGCCTAAAGCTATACTTTTTCCTTTGTTTTCAACATCTTTGCTCTGATACACATCAAATAACTTTAAACTTATCAGCAGATCTCCCGCCACACTATTGGCATGGTCAATCAGCGTTTGTGCCTCTACAGCCGCCTCTACAAAGAACGCCAAGTCACGCTTTACTTCTGGAAACTTGCTGACTTCTTTGTGAATTGGGATTCTAACTTCGGCGATCTTGCTTGCATCAACCTGAAAGAGGTAAACGCCAGAATCAATACCAAGACTGCTCTGAATTCGCGGATGTAACTGCCCAACCCAACCAACGCTTTGCCCATTTCGTGAAATCTGAGCACACTGACCAGGATGTAACGCCGGGTGACTGGCCGCGTCAAAAGAAAAAGTGCCCTTTAAACCCGTTAGTCCAAGCAACCCTTCTATATCACCCTTAATATCATAAAAGTCGACTTTCTCTTTACCTGCTGTCCAGCCGGTTGGGGATCGTGAGCCACAGAGCAACCCAGCCAACATAGTGTTTTGGCTTAGACTTACATCGCCTTTATCGCTAGAAACGAAACATTGACCAACTTCAAATATTCGAACCCGAGACTGTTGCCGGTTAAGATTATAAACTGCGCTTTTGAGTAATCCGGGCCATAAGCTTGTCCGCATGACCGACATATCGGCAGAAATCGGATTAATCAATGGCACCACCACTAAGTCTGGTTCAATGGTCTTTTGTAGCCCTGGGTCGACAAAGCTATAGGTTATAACCTCTTGATAGCCGCGACTGACAAGTTGCGCTCTAAACAGGCTAATTCCCTGAGTGTTCTCCGGGTTTGGTTCTAATTTTAACGCCATGGTAGGCGTCGACGTCGGCAAGTTGTTATAGCCGTATATTCGAGCCACTTCTTCTACCAAGTCCTGTTCTATGGCGAGATCAAAGCGCCAGCTGGGGGCGATCCAGGTAGAGGCAGAATCAGTTCGTTCAACCAGCGTTAACCCCAGGCGAGTTAGCATGTCGTCGACATCCACAGTAGCAATGACAACACCGAGTTGTTGCGACAAGCGTTTATCGCGCAGCCGAATAATGATTGCGGTAGGTAAATGCTCTGCAGACTCTGTGATCGATACCGGCCCCGGGTTGCCCCCGCAAATATCCAAAATAAGTGCCGTAGCGCGCTCAATAGCCGCCACTTGGAGCTCAGAGTCTACTCCACGCTCAAAGCGATGAGATGAATCGGTATGCTTGCCATAGTTTCGCGCCTTACCGGCAATTGCTAAAGGATTAAACCAAGCACTTTCAAATAAGATGTCAGAGGTGTTGTCGCCAACAGAGGACTCGGCGCCACCCATAATGCCAGCCATTGCTAGGACTTTATCTTGATCCGCAATCACTAGTGTTGATGTATCGACAGTAACCTCTGAATCATCCAGTAGCCTTACTTTTTCGTCACGACCCATGCGCACCCTAATATCGCCGTCAATCTTAGCTAGATCGAAGGCATGCATTGGCTGTCCAAGTTCAAGTAAGACGTAGTTAGTCACATCCACTGCAGGACCGAGGCTGCGTACGCCGCTGCGACGCAACTGCTCTTGCATCCACTGAGGTGTCGGCTGGCTAAGGTCAAGCCCGCGAATAACTCGGCCTACATAGCGTGCACAGGCATCCGGAGCTTCAAGGGTTACTTTGACCTTGTCGGCTATAGTCGCCGCCACAGGGGCGCAGGCTTGCTGTATAACCGCCTCTTGGTTGAGTACGCCCACTTCACGGGCCAATCCACGAATGCTAAGGCAGTCGCCACGATTCGGGGTAAGGTCGACCTCAATAATATTGTCATTCAGATCTAAATATTCAATTAGATCTGAACCCACAGATGCATCTGATGGAAGCTCCCACAGGCCGCTATCATCATCCCCTAACTGCAACTCAGTTTGAGAGCAGAGCATACCGAAGGATTCAACACCACGCAGCTTAGCCTTATTAATATTAAAATCGCCAGGTAATTTGGCACCAACAACAGCAAAGGGGACTTTAATGCCGACCCTTGCATTGGGTGCACCACAAACTACCTGCGTCTGGGCGCCACCACCTGACACCTGGCAGACTCTTAACTTGTCTGCATCAGGGTGCTGCTCAATGCTAACGATTTCTCCGACTACCACGCCCGACATACTTGGCGCTGCTGCCTCAACACTCTCGACCTCAAGGCCAGCCATGGTCACCTGAGCCACCATATCTTCTGTGGAGATCGATGGGTTAACCGACTGTCGCAACCAAGATTCACTAAATTTCATACGTTATTCCAGGCCTAAAATTGTTTGAGGAAGCGCAGATCGTTTTCAAAAAACAACCGCAAGTCATTAACGCCATAGCGCAGCATAGCTAATCGCTCCACGCCCATACCAAAGGCAAAGCCGGTCAATTCGTCGGTATCACTGTCAGGGTAGCAGTGCTCTAAAACATTAGGATGCACCATCCCGCAACCCATAACCTCTAACCATCCGGTCTGGCTGCACACCCTACAGCCCTCACCCTTACAATTATTACATTGGATATCCACCTCAGCTGAAGGTTCGGTAAAGGGAAAGTATGAAGGCCTAAAGCGAACAGGTAAATCAGCCTCAAAGAATGCTTTTAAGAATTGGTCAATTACCCCTTTTAAATCAGCAAAACTAATATCTTTATCCACAACCAACCCTTCAACCTGATGAAACATTGGCGTATGCGTTAAATCTGAATCACAGCGATACACTCGCCCCGGACAGATAATTCTAATCGGCGGTGCTTGCCGCTCCATAGTGTGCACCTGCACTGGTGATGTATGAGTCCGCAACACCGTGGTCGGATTAATATAGAAGGTGTCGTGCATTGCCCGAGCCGGATGGTGGAAGGGAATATTGAGCGCCTCAAAATTGTGATAGTCATCTTCAATCTCAGGGCCTGTCTCTACCTTATAACCAGCCCGGCTAAAAAAAGCTTCAATGCGCTCCATCGTGCGGGTCACTGGATGTAATCCACCCACCTCTTCTCCGCGGCCAGGCAGGGTTACGTCAATAGTTTCGCCATCTAACCTTGCATTTAGAGCGACACTTTCAAGCTTTTGCTTTTGACTGTTAATCTGCTCCTGAAGGCTTTGCTTAACCTCATTAATCTTTGCACCAGCTGCTGGTCTGTCTTCCGCGGACAAGCCACCCAACCCTTTAAGAAGGCCGGTTAATCTACCTTTTTTGCCTAGATATTCAACGCGTAGATCTTCCAAAACAGCCAGATCAACAGCGCCGACAATGGCAGTTTGGGCTTCGATGGCAATCTGTTCTAGTTCAACCATTGGGACTCACTTTATTAATCAGTAGTGGGTATCTTATTCCTGATAAAAAAATAGGGAAAGGGCTAATGCCCATTCCCTATTTGATTCGCTATATTTCGAACTACAAAAAAGTAGTCAATTAGGCACTTAACTGTGCTTCATACTACGCCAGGGCGGCTTTGGCTTGGTTAACAACCGCACCAAATGCTGCTTTATCATGGACGGCCAAATCAGCAAGTACACGGCGATCAAGTTCGATACCAGCCTTGCTTAGGCCATTAATGAATCGGCTGTATGACAAACCTTCAACACGGGACTGAGCATTAATTCGTGCGATCCACAATCTACGGAAAGTACGCTTTTTAACGCGACGGTCACGATAGGCATATTGCCCTGCTTTTGTTACCGCTTGAACCGCAACGCGATAAACGCGGCTACGGGCTCCGTAGTAACCTTTTGCTTGCTTTAAAATTTTCTTGTGCCGGCGATTAGCCTCAACACCACGCTTTACTCTAGCCATAATATTCTCCTACCAAAATTAGTTAAGTGACTTAAACATTCCGCAACATACGATCAACCCGAGGCTTATCCGAAGCATTTAGAATGCTGGTGCCGCGCAACTGACGCTTACGTTTTGTAGTCATTTTGGTGAGAATGTGACTTTTGTGCTGGTGTTTATGCTTATAGCCCGAAGCCGTTTTTTTGAAGCGTTTTGCAGCTCCACTGTGGGTCTTACCTTTTGGCATTTCATTTCTCCAATAATAGTGAGGTTAAGTGACAAGAAGAGACGCCCGGACAGCCTGCCAAAACATTTGGCTGAACGCGGGTCGCGTTAATTACTTCTTCTTGCTTCGTGGGGCCAATACCATAATCATCTGACGACCTTCCATCTTAGGGTACTGCTCCACCAGGGCCAGCTCCATGAGATCCGCTTCGACACGTTTCATCATTTCCATACCGAGCTGTTGGTGAGCCATTTCACGTCCACGAAAACGCAGAGTAACTTTAGCTTTATCACCATTTTCCAAAAACCGAACCAAGCTACGTAACTTAATGTCGTAATCACCTTGATCAGTTCCGGGTCGAAACTTCATTTCCTTTACTTGAGTCTGCTTTTGCTTTTTCTTTTGCAGAGCTACTTTCTTCTTAATATCAAAGACATGCTTGCCGTAGTCCATTATTTTGCACACGGGAGGCTCAGCATCCGGAGAAATTTCCACCAAATCTAAGGTCTCTTTCTGTGCTGCGTCTAGTGCCTCTTGCAAACTCACTACACCAACTTGACTACCATCTGAGGCCACCAACCGAACTTCGGTTGAAGTTATATCGTCATTAAGACGTGCCCGCTTGCTGTCTTTTTTAATAAGCTTTACTCCGTTTCTACAAAAATACGCCCGCGGCGTCCTAAAGCTTCGGTAAATAGACTGTTGACCTGGTCTAAAGTGATGCTACCAAGGTCTTTCCCATCCCGAGTTCGGACTGCCACCGTGCGCGACTCTTTCTCTTTATCACCAACAACGAGAATGTAAGGAACTCGTTGAATTGAATGACCGCGAATTTTAAAGCCGATCTTCTCGTTTCTCAAGTCACAATTGACTCTAAATCCATTATTTTGCAATGATTTGGTCACTTCTTGTGCATATTCGGCCTGTGAGTCGGTAATATTGATCACAACCGCCTGTTCGGGTGCCAACCAAAACGGAAAAGCGCCCTCGTAGTGTTCGATCAGAATACCGATAAAACGCTCAAATGAACCCAGTATTGCCCGATGTAACATCACCGGAACTTGACGACTTCCATCTTCAGCAACATATTGCGCATCCAGACGACCCGGCATCGAGAAATCAACTTGAACGGTTCCTAATTGCCACACTCGCCCAATACAGTCTTTTAGAGAAAACTCAATTTTAGGACCATAAAAAGCACCCTCGCCCGGCAATTCTTGCCAGGGTAACTCTTTCGCGTCCAGAGCTTCGGCCAAGGCCTTTTCTGCACGATCCCAATCTTTGTCTGAACCCACTCGCTGCAGAGGACGAGTCGACAGCCGGTAAATAATGTCATCGAACCCAAAGTCAGCATAAACCTCATGAAGGAAATCGATAAACTCTGCAACTTCTGGCTGGATCTGATCTTCCGTACAAAAGATATGACCATCATCTTGAGTAAAAGAACGCACACGCATTATTCCGTGCAGCGAGCCCGATGGTTCGTTTCTATGGCAAGACCCAAATTCTGCCAGTCTAAGCGGTAGGTCTCTATAACTCTTCAAACCCTGATTAAACACCTGCACATGGCAAGGACAGTTCATGGGTTTAATGGCGTAGTTGCGATCTTCAGTAGTGACGGTAAACATATCATCACCAAACTTATCGGCATGCCCCGACTTTTCCCATAAGCTAAAGTCCACTACCTGAGGTGTCTTTATTTCTTGATAGCCCTGATCGATCTGCTTGCCGCGCATAAACTCTTCAATAGTTTTATAAATACTCCAACCCTTCTGGTGCCAAAAAATTGACCCCGGCGCCTCTTCCTGCATATGGTAAAGACCAAGCTTCTTGTTAATTTTGCGGTGGTCGCGCTTCTCGGCTTCGGCAAGACGATTGATATAGGCTTTTAACTCTTTTTTGTTAGTCCAAGCGGTGCCGTAAATGCGTTGTAACATTTCGTTATTACTATCGCCACGCCAGTAAGCACCGGCAACCTTGGTCAACTTAAACGCCGCTAATTTTCCCGTTGAGGGCACATGAGGACCTCGACATAGATCGATAAAGTCACCCTGACGATACAAGCCAATAGAATGGTCAGCGGGGATACTGGCAATAATTTCAGCTTTGTATTCTTCACCAATTCCCTTAAAAAACTGAACGGCCTCATCGCGGTCCCATTCCTCACGGGCAATGCTGTGGTCCGCCGCTACAAGCTCTGTCATACGCGCTTCAATAACCTCCAGGTCTTCCGGGGTAAAGGCTCGTTCAAAGGCGAAGTCATAATAGAACCCATCATCAATCACTGGACCAATGGTCACCTGTGCGGAAGGGAATAGCTGTTTAACGGCCATGGCCAGCAAATGAGCAGAAGAGTGCCGAATGATATCCAACGCCTCGTCAGAGCGGTCAGTGACAATCGCCAGCGTTGCATCTTCACTGATCACGCAAGAAGCGTCTACCACCTCACCATTGACGACACCAGCAAGGGTGGCTTTAGCCAAACCAGCGCCGATATCAGCAGCAACATCAGCAACAGAAACGGGGTTTTCAAAAATACGTTGGGAACCATCAGGCAGGGTAATAGCGGGCATTGTGTTTTCCTATCAGTGGTGACCCATACCAAGGGCCACATGCATTAAATTTTATAGGCGCCATTTTACCCTCTATGCCTTGCTTTACAAGCCTACTTGCAAGTTTAAGTTAGGTTACAATTGATTTTTTGAGCCCAGGATAAATAACGACTGTGAAAATCTATGTAGATGCGGACGCCTGTCCAATAGTCATTAAAGATATCCTCTACCGCGTTTCACAACGCACTGGAATTGAAGTGATTTTGGTCGCTAATCAACCATTATCTATGCCGAGAATTCCCACCGTGCGATCCATTCAGGTGAGCCAGGGCTTTGATGTCGCCGATAATCACATTGTTGACTTAGTTGAAGACGATGATTTGGTTATTACCGCTGATATCCCCCTGGCATCAGATGTAATCGACAAAGGTGGCAAGGCACTTAATCCAAGAGGCGAGTTATACACCAAAGGAAATATAAAGGCGCGACTGAATATGCGCGATTTTATGGACTCGATGCGCAACAGCGGCGTGCAGGTTGGAGGCGGGCCGCCGCCACTATCCAAGAGAGATCGCATGGAATTCGCCAACGCGCTAGACAGGTATATTGCTAGTCACAACACCTGATCTTTTAAACCTCAGGAGGCCTTTGAACCTATAACGACGAAGTTAACATTCTGGCGATCTGCGCAGCGGTAAAAGGCCAGCCTTTTTCACGGCCATCAGGTAATAAAACCACAGGAATAAGAAGGCCATACTTTTCTTTTAGAGCGACGTCATCATGGATGTCCGCGACTATTAAATGCCAACCTCTTTTAGCGAGTACTGGCGCGAGAATGGACTTAGCCTCATCACAAAGATGGCAGTTGGGGCCGGTGTAAATAATTAAATCTCGCTTCAGCTGTGCTGAGGGCTTCATCTCCCTGCCTCTGACTGCTGCTTTGAATACTCGGTTCCATTGTCAATTAAATAACTAAAGATTAAATGCACCTTTAAGTCCGTCAAGCCCAGTAAATTCTCGCCCACGGTTAGTTCAAAATAGCATTCTTCAGGCTTGTCAGACGTCAGTGCGTTGCCAAACATTTTAATCGAGTACTGCTCTTCTATTTCTGCCCTGACTTTATTGGCTATCTCTGCCCTAAAGGGCAAATAAACATGCACCATATTTACCTGGGGTAACTCAGGGAAGAAACGCAAAGCCTTAATATCACTGAGATGATGAACAATTTGCTGGGTTCTTTTAAAATATGCTGGCATACGGCTTAGACTCTTATCCAAGAGCATGGCAGCCGAAGCAATTTGTGGGGCCAAAGTTTGTACTGTTCCGCCCGCCCTTCTTTGCCACAGCTTAGCCTTCTCAATAAAAGCTACAGACCCAAGTAACATTGCGCCGGGCAACGCCCCTATTCCCTTGTAAAAAGAAACATAGACCGAGTCAAAACCAGCACATATTTCGTTGTATTCTCTATTATAGAAGGGTTTAGTTTCCCACAATCTAGCGCCGTCAAGATGAAGCTTTATTTGCTTGTCATGGGCCGCAGCTTTGATTTTTTCCAACTCATCCCAGCTAGGTAACTGGCCGCCAATCTCTCTCGCGGGTAATTCAATCAACAGCGCTGATATTTTTTCGTCTATGGCCAATATATGCTCAGCTAAAAGCGTCGATTTTACCGGCCCAACAAAGGAGCGACGCAAATTGTAAAGATAGGCATAAGCATGTTCTTCGTGAATTTCAAGATGGGAGGTAGGATGCATACCAAAATGAGGGCAATTAGATTCGTCTGCCCAGACTTTTAATGCCGCTAATTGCGCGAGTGTTCCGCTAGGCATAAATCTTGCCGCAGGAAATCCCAATAAACTCGCAATTTTCTTCTCAAATGTTTCAACTAAATCACCTGAGCCATAATTATCAAAAATAATATTATTCTGCTCACACCAATCAGCAATTTTTCGCAGAAAACGAGGAGCATCTGTTGGCCCACTGCCTGATAGGAGCGTTATACTAGCTGGAACACTGCTTGGCTTCATCATAGTTAAAACCTAACCAAAGGTGGTTCGTCGAGTTATCACCCAAACATTATGAATTCTCGGGTTTCTTTCAAAATCGACATCCAAGGTCTTCGGCGTAATATTTTCACAATCAAACTGACGTAAGGTGAGCTCATCCATCTTGAACTTGCGAAAATTGTTGGAGAAAATCAATGTACCCTCGGGTGCCAACTTGGCCATAGTGGCGCGTATCATATCGCCATGATCACGTTGTATATCCAAAATAGAATCCATCTTTTTGGAATTGGAAAATGTTGGTGGGTCCAGTAAAATAACATCGTACTGCTCACTATCAGCTTCTAGCCACTTTAAGCAGTCGGCCCGCAACAACTGATGCTTGCTGGATCGCAAACTGTTCAGATCAAAATTACGCTGGGCCCAGTCCAAATAGGTATTGGACATATCTATGCTCAGAGAGCGGCTAGCACCTGCTAAGGCCGCCTGCACTGAGGCTGCAGCTGTGTAACAAAATAGATTAAGGAAAGTTTTGCCTTTAACCATATCGCCAATAAGGGAGCGGACAGGGCGGTGGTCGAGAAAAAGTCCAGTATCCAGATAGTCAGACAGGTTAACTTCAAAATGAGCATTGCCTTCGCTGACTTGAATCGTCTCGCTTGGCCCCTCATTAAGCCGCTGATACTGGCTATCACCTTTTTGTCGTCGACGCTCTTTATAATGAATTTTGCCTCGAAAACTAGCCGAGAATTCTTTGACTGCCTGCTTAATTTCGGCGAAGCGTTCTCGAGCAACCTTTTCAGAAATCGTGTTCGGTGGTGCGTATTCTTGCACGTAAATTGATTGGTCATAGATATCTACAGCCACCGCATATTCTGGGATATCAGCATCGTAAAGACGATAACAGCTGATGCCGGACTTTTTCCGCCAGCCATCCAATTTTCTTTGGTTTTTCTTGAAGCGATTGAGCACCATCCTGGCACCCTCACTTAAGTCCTGAGCTGGCGCCGGCGTGCTTAAGCGGGCTGCTATTTTTGCAGACTTTGAGGTCATGTCCTCAAACACCAACAACTTACAGGGAATAGTGCCATTGAACAGACTGTATTGTTTGGTCGGAGAAAGATCGGTTTCACGACCTAGATCCACATTACCTGTAAAAATAGCCGCCTTCCAACCTTGGAAATTCTTTTGCAGCACTGTACCCAACTTTTGATATAACGGAATGAGCTCATCAACCTCACCCAAACGCTCGCCATAAGGGGGATTAGTTAACAATAAACCTCGCTCTGCGGTGGGTTTGCCGAACTGATCTATAGGTTTGTGAGCCAAACGAATATGCCCATCTAAGCCCGCATTTTGAATATTCTGAGTGGTGTACTCAAGCACTCTTGGATTGGCGTCATAGCCGCGAATGTCTAGCTCTAGATTTTCAAGACCTATGGCCTTGCGTTGCTGGGCTTCATCAACCAATCTTTGCCAAAGTTCTGCGTCATGCTGTAACCACTGATCAAACCCATAGCGCTCACGAAGTATTCCTGGCGCAATGTCTGCCGCCATCATCGCGCCCTCAATGATCAATGTGCCGCTGCCACACATTGGGTCAAGTAACGCACCGCCTTCCTCCGCCATTGCCGGCCAACCTGCTCTAAGCAGCAAAGCCACTGCCAAGTTCTCTTTAATTGGAGCAGTGCCCTGCCCTGTTCGATATCCTCGGCGGTGTAAACTTTCACCTGATATATCTAAGGAAACAGTCACACACCCTTTGTGCTGGCGCACCTGAATACGAATATCAGGATTTTTGGTATCTACGTTTGGACGCTCACCTTCTATACGTCGAATGCGATCGACAATGGCGTCTTTAACTCGCTGAGAACCGTACATGGTGTTATCAATTAGACGTGAGGTACCGATAAAATCGATGGCAATACTTTGTGCCGCCGAAAAATGCTCCTCCCAGGGTATCTCGTTGCACTGGTTGTAGAGATCGTCCGACTCGTTCAGCATAAAACTTTGCAAGGGCATCAAAATACGATTAGCTAGCCGCGACCAAAGGCAAGCTCTGTAGGTGAGTTCCAGTGAACCCTGAAAATGCACAGCGGCCACCGTTTCCTTTACCCCTTCAGCACCCATGGCCTGTAATTCTTCAGCCAGCAGCAATTCCAACCCTTTCGGGCAGGTTGCCAGCCAATTGGTTTGCAGAGATACCTGGGCCACTTAGTTTTCCTTTTGATTACTTCAAGATATAAAATGCATTATGTATAGACGAAAAACGTCTGAACGAATCCGGCAATTATAAGTCTAAACTTATGCGTTACTTAAAAAGCGCACATGATATAGGTCTTTAGACTATTTTGTTTAAAAATAAGCCATCATCTGCTACCAAAATGGGTTGACCCTGTGTTAGCGTACCTTAAGATGAAACCTATATTACCGTTGATCTGCGTAGAAAAGGAGATGTCTATGAAGAAACACAAGAGAGACCCGGAGCATCGTTCGTATGTAAAGGGTTACCAGTCAGCAATTCAGGGGCGCTCACTATCCCTCTGCCCCTACCAAGAAAACACAACAATGGCCTATCAATGGTCACGGGGCTGGCGCGAAGGCCGAAAAGACGGCTGGTCAGGCTACAATACTAATGCTTGCCAGCAGAAGGTAGCCAGTCTAATTCTCAACAGCTGACCGCTGAATAGAGAAAATTTTATTTATTGGTCAAAGCGGCGGCAAACCAATTTGCCGCCGTAGGGTCCGGTTGTTTTAGAACTATTTATCCAAAGAGGCCTGAACTAAGTTAAGAAGCTCTCTAAGTGCGACTGAAATCATTGCAAAGTCAGACTGAGGCACCTTACGCAGGTCTTTTACCATTAATTTCCAGCGATGAATCAGCTCTTTCTGCTGGTCTTGCCAGGTTTCCATTGATGAGGGGTCCCTCAGGCTCAATGTGCATAGACAAGCGGTGAGCCTGCGACGCTGGCTTTCAAGGTCATCGACGTAGGTTTCTCGAGCTAAATCTTGCCACCGACTATCTGGCTGTAAGTCCACAATTTGAGCCATAAACCAGTCTAAAGACAAAAATTCGCCAAGCCCAAAGTACACCTCTGCAACTTGCTGCACTGGCATATCCAGCACTAAGGCTGTTTGAACCACCCCCATACTCATAAACATGCTGTCGGTGGAAGCCAGTCGCTCTGCCAATTTGAGCTCCACTCCTATGTTAGTCAGCTCATCTCGCTCGCCACCCCAGAGTGCCCTCCACTGGTCTTTTTGCAGGACCGGAAGCTCTGACAGCAAGGCCTCGGTGGGTTGGGAATACTGTGCAATGAGCGATTGACAATCTAGATTCAAGCGATGATTTCGCAAAAACCATCGTGTGGCGCGGCGTGCCAGCCTGACTAAAATGTGCAGTAAATCTAGCTCTATCGCCGCCGACAACCGCGGGTTATGCTCTTCGATCTGTTGCCATAGACTTTTAATGCCGAGCACTTCAGTCACTATGGTGTATGCCCTTATAACGTCTTCTGCAGAGGCTCCTGTCGACTCCATCTGCCTGAAGAAAAAGCTAAAACCAACCCGATTCACTAAGTCATTAACGATTTGGTTCGCGGCAATTTCATTCGCTAGAGGATGGGCTTCTACCGCGTCACCAAAGCGCGACACTAACTGTTTAGGAAAATAAGCGGTGACTGAACGGGAAAGCCATGGGTCAGCCAGTAGATTTGATTCAACTAAGGCCTCTTTAAGCACTACTTTGGAATAGCAAATTAACACTGAAAGCTCAGGTCTGGTCCAAGGGGGTTGGTGTCGATTAATTCTGTCGGTGAGTTGATCATCAGTAGGCAGAAACTCTAGATCTCGATCCAGTTTATCTGTATCTTCAAGCCAACTTAAATAGCGCGTGTATTCTGAATGGTGCTGTTGGCTTCGTGCCATAGCCAAGCTAATAGCCCTGGTCTGTCTTACATTGTTGTCTAAAACTAATGTGGCAATATCATCGGTCATAGCCGCCAGTAGCGTATTCCTGTCTTCTACGCCCATAAGTCCTGCGGCAACCTGTTTGTTGAGCAGTATCTTGATGTTTACCTCATGGTCTGAGCAGTCTACCCCGGCAGCATTATCTATAAAGTCTGTGTTGCACAGCCCGCCGCGCAGACAGAACTCCACCCGTCCGCGCTGGGTCATGCCTAGATTGCCACCCTCACCTATTACTCGGCATCGCAATTCGCGGCCGTCGACTCTCAATGCGTCGTTTGCTCGATCGCCCACCTCTGCGTTGTTTTCGGAGGATGCTTTTACATAAGTGCCGATGCCACCGTTCCAAATCAAGTCCACAGGTGCTTTAAGGATATAGTTAATAAGTTCTGTGGGGGTTACCTGGTCTTTGTCGATAGCAAAACGACTCTTGATCTCAGCGGTTAGGGTAAGCGACTTCTCACTTCTTAAGTACAGGGCACTGCCCGGTGACATCAGGTTTTTGTCAAAATCAGCCCAAGTTGTCCCTGGGGTATCAAACAGCCGCTGCCGTTCTGGGAATGTTGTCTGGGCATTAGGATTGGGGTCAACAAAGATATGTAGGTGGTTGAAGGCCGCCACCAACTGGATATGTTCAGAGAGGAGCATGCCATTACCAAATACGTCACCACCCATGTCTCCAATACCGACCACACTAAAGTCTTCCGATTGGATGTCTGTGCCAATCTCATAAAAATGCCTTTGCACCGCAATCCAAGCACCACGAGCAGTAATACCCATACCTTTGTGATCGTAGCCGTTACCACCTCCAGATGCGAAGGCATCGCCAAGCCAGAAGTTATTTGCTTCAGAAATCTCATTGGCAATATCTGAGAAAGTCGCGGTTCCCTTATCTGCCGCCACCACCAGGTAGGGGTCGTCACCGTCACGGCGCACAACCTCTAAGGGCGGCACTAATTTGTCATCCACTATATTGTCACTAATATCTAACAACGCCTGTACATAGAGCATATAGCAAGCAATGCCTTCCTGGATAAAGGCTTCGCGGCCTGCCCCAGGGTTTGCCTGTTTAGCAACAAAGCCGCCCTTGGCTCCGGTGGGCACAATAACCGCATTCTTAACCTGCTGGGCTTTCACTAGGCCAAGAACCTCTGTTCGGTAATCTTCAACTCTATCTGACCAACGCAACCCTCCTCGCGCCACTTTGCCACCGCGCAGATGAACACCCTCAATACGAGGAGAATAAACAAATATCTCATAGACCGGTCGTGGCTTGGGCGCCAAACTAATTTGTTGCGAGGCCAACTTAACCGAAATATAAGACTTGTATGTACCATCTTCGACTGTCTGGAAAAAATTAGTTCGCAGGGTAGCCTGAACTAAATCGAGGTAGCCTCTAATTACATTATCTTCGTTGATGTTATTAATAAGATCTAAACCACCGAGTACTTTCGCCACCAAACCTTCAATGCGCTCACTGCGACTATTTGAAGCATACCGCGGATCAAAATAGCTCTTAAACAAAGCCACTAAATTACGGGTGATATCTAAGTACTTGGAAAGAGTGTCAGCAATAAAATCCTGACTATAGGGAACACTCAGTTGTTTAAGGTAACGGGCATAGAGACGCAACATAGCCACAGCCCTCCAATCTAGCCTTGCACCAATCACTAAACGGTTAAAGCTGTCATTTTCTGCGTCACCTCTCCACACTTGCAACAGGGCATCTTTAAAGCTTTTTTGTATTGCAGATACATCGACGTCAACATCAAGTGAAAAATCTAAATCGAAGTCTTGCATCCAGATTACGCCCTCACTATCGGGACGAATCGAGTAGGGATGCTCCATCACTACTCTAAAACCTAGATTTTCCAACATAGGAATCATGTCTGACAGCTCTAAAGGTGCGCCTCTATGAAAAAGCGTTAGACGCAGATGGTTATCAGTACCCCCTTGGTCTTGTCCAAGATCGATAGCAAGTTCATCTGGATTTTCAAGTTCATCAAATAAACTTATATGCTTTAAGGCGAGGTCAGGAGCATAAATCTCTTGATATGCGCCAGAAAAAGCTCTTTGGAATCGACGCGCCAGTGCTGCGCCCTCAGCGAGTCCAAATTGATTCAGCGCCTGTTCTTGGAATTCGCCGTGCCAATCCCGGATAGTATGCTCCACCAAAGCCTGCAGCAACTCGGCATTTACCTCAAGGTAATGTCTATTTTGAATTTTATAAACTAAATAAATTCTCACTAACACGGAATCGGGAACGAACTCAGCCGTAAATTCACTTTCAACAGCTTCTAACTCAGCACCAATTCTCTTCTGTATTTTTTCTCTCACATCTGTGCTGTACGACTCTCGTGGCAGATAAACCAAGCAATTTACAAATTTATCAAAGGGGTCTGGTTGGACAAAAACTCTCACCACCCGACGCTCATAAATTTGCCATATCCCGATGGCTGTATCAGCAAGAATCTCGCGGCTGATATGCAACAATTCATCTCGCGGATGGGAATCTAAGATCGTCGATAATGCCTTACCATCATGACTATTAGGGCTAAATCCAGCACGTTCCAGCACCCATTTTACTTTCTCTCTTAATATTGGAATCCTTCTTGGGCTATATGAATAAAATTGTGAAGTGTAAAGTCCAAGTAAGCGCACTTCACCTACCGGGTCGCCCTTATCATTGAACCGCTTAACTACAATATAATCAGAATAGGCATTGCGGTGTACCCGGGAACGTTTAGAGGATTTGGTGACGGCTAGTATCTGGTCGTCTTCATAGAGCGCCTTAACGCCCTCACTTAGCCCGTCAACAGATTCTTCCCGCAAATCACCCCCATATCTGCGTAAAAGACCGCAGGCGGTGTTAGCGACTTCACGCAAAGAAACCTTTTCATCATCTACAACAAGATCAAATTCCGCATAACCGGTGTAGACAAAATAGCCATTGTTAACCCACTCCAGAAACTCAATAGATTCCTGAAGCTGCTCAACCTGAGGTGCATTATCTTTAAGGTCTTGAATTAACTTTTGTGTACGCCCTCGCATCATCTCAAAATCATCGACTACGGCGTCTATATCATCCAAAACCAAACATAATTCCCGCTCTAGAGCCTCTAATTCTCGGTCAGTGAGCATGTCGACTTCGATACTAATAAAGGCCTCATGATTTGCGCCCTCGACAAATTTAGCAGAGACCCCTTCGATCAGACCGTCAGCATCTCTCAATGTCCAAGCCAAATTACTCTGTAAGGTGTAAATATTTAACTCTCGACGATTCAAAGCCATGCGCAATGAATCCACCAAGAAAGGCATATCTCTTTGGTTGATATAAATGGTAGTGTATTGGCTTGACCAGCTATCAATTTCAATGCTCGGGTTAAATACTCGCACTTTCGCGGAGTGAGCTATGTCAGCGCGCAAGGTGAAAGGCGTCTCACCAAAAGAATATAGACCCCAAATATTCCAAAAAATATCTTCAGAGGGTCTATTTAAATAATCTTGATCTGGGTAGAAATGAATTGCATGAGCAATAAAATTTTGGAACCGGGTATCTTGGCCCTTTTTAAGTTTGCTGGCGGCAACCTTCGCCAATGATTGAATAAGTCGACTCCGCCCACCATCTTGTGTCACGTCCATGAGAAATTTATGCAACCTTTTCCGTTTTTAAAAGTCTTTAGCATAGGTATTATTGAACACCATATTCTAAGGTAACAAAAAGCAATCTTTGTGGGTATCAATATTGTCGCTTTTTTTGATATTAAATTGGACTTTTATTGTCAGAATGTAATCAGTGGTTAAATGGCTCCATCAGTGTTTGTTTGTTGATAGTATAGAGTCTAAAATCGTCGCCCCAGAATCGTCAGAACAACACAGTAGAGGTATACTTTGCAACAGGATATTAACCGACTCAAAGAATGGCTAACAAGTAAGATTGTAGGCCAACAACATCTAGTAGAACGACTGATGATTGCCCTCCTTGCTGATGGCCATATACTGGTCGAAGGGGCGCCAGGGTTAGCTAAAACCAAAGCCATCAAGACGTTATCTGAGGGGATGGATGCGGACTTTCATCGTGTCCAGTTCACTCCTGATTTACTGCCCGCGGACATTACAGGGAGTGACATCTACAGACCTCAACAGGGCACATTTGAATTTCAAGCCGGGCCACTATTTCATAATTTGGTGCTGGCAGATGAAATTAATAGAGCTCCAGCCAAAGTACAATCAGCTCTTTTGGAAGCCATGGCTGAACGTCAAATATCAGTTGGTAAAAACACCTATCAACTTCCGGAACTATTTTTAGTCATGGCTACCCAGAATCCTATCGAGCAAGAAGGCACCTATCCTCTGCCCGAAGCGCAGATGGATCGATTCTTGATGCATGTATTAGTCGACTACCCAGCACCTGATGCCGAGCGAAAAATCCTAGCACTCTCTCGCCAAGAAGCGCTAAAGGAGGTATCAGCCAAGATTGAACTTCTAACACAGGAAAGCCTTTTTGGAGCGCGCAGGCAAGTCAACAAAATACACATGTCTGACGCTGTCGAAGAGTATCTAGTGCAACTCATTCTTGCCACTCGCAACTCAACTGCTTATAGCGGCGAACTTGGTCAGTGGTTAGATTATGGCGCTAGCCCGCGAGCGACAATCGCGCTAGACAGCTGCAGTCGAGCCCTTGCCTGGATGGAAGGACGTGACTTTGTCACGCCAGATGACATAAGAGCCGTTGCCCATGACGTCCTTAGGCATCGTTTAATTCTTAGCTTTGAAGCTGAAGCCGGCGGTATTAATGCCAATCAGGTCATCGACAAATTACTGGAGACTGTGCCCTCGGCATAAGAACCCAACCCTATGAGCCTGATCGATACCGGCCAAGAGCATCCCGCCATTGCCAGCTTATCTAAGATGGTCAGGTTGCGTTATGGTGCTCGAGAACTGACTGGGTTTCCAAAAATTCAAGCTCGGCAAATGCTAGCTGGTGGTCATAAATCTCGGTTTCGCGGGCGCGGCATGGACTTTGACCAAGTCCGTATATATCAGCCTGGAGATGATGTTCGCAGTATCGACTGGCGCGTGACAGCGCGCACTGAGGTGCCGCACACCAAAATATTTAGTGAAGAGCGAGAGCGGCCTATTCTAGTTATCAGCGACCTGCGCAGCTCAATGTTTTTTGGCAGCCAACGGCTCAAGTCAGTGGTCGCCTGCGAGGTATCAGCCGCTCTTGCTTGGGCCGGCCTAGCCGCGAATGATCGTGCTGGTGGGTTAATTTTTGGTCAGCAAGAGCAGATGGATGTCAAAGCTAGGCGCAGCCATCACGCGGTGTTGCAGTTCATTCATGGTCTTCAAGACTACAGTGAAAAACTATTAGACATCCAACAAACGGAGGGGCTACAACCGGACCGATACAGTTTGGCTGAGATCCTTGAAGAGGCTCGCCGCTTTGTGCTGCCAGGCAGCACTATTTTTATTGTCAGCGACTTTCATGATCTTAATGATGACTGTGAACGCCATGTGTTTGAGTTAGCAAGACATGGCAACCTCAATTTTTGCCAAATATTCGATGACATCGAGGAGCAGTTGCCGCCGCCCTCTCTATATGCGGTCAGCGACGGTCAGCGGCAAACTCTACTCGACACCAGCAACAACAAGTTACGAGAGCGTTTTCAGCAAGCCTATGCTGAGAGAGGGTTGCGGTTACATAAAATGAGCGAAAAACTATCTGCCGGCCTGCTGCCTTTCAACACATCAGACAACGTCATGACTGTATTACGCAAAGCTTATGGCAAGCGCCGTAGCAAGGCTCGTGGCAACTAGTCCATGGAAAATGATCCTTTAGCGCAACTTCGTGATATCCACTTACCTGAACCTATCTTATGGTGGCCGCTAGCCCCCGGTTGGTGGGTGCTGATTATTCTCTTATTAGGCACATTGACCTGGCTGGCCATAAAAGCGGTGCAAGGGTATCAAGCTAATCTCTATCGTCGTCAAGCACAGCAAAAACTATCCTTGCTCAACGGTGATCTTACCTTTACCTCTGAGCAAAAACTGGTCATGGTCTTTGAAATACTTAAGCAGTCAGTCAATAGCGCCTACCCCAGGCACCATTATAGTAGCCTCGAATTTAGCGCCTTTGTCGCGTTTTTGCAAAGCAGCTGTGACAAAACCCTATTTGAGCTGCTACCTAAGGACATAGATGCCCTACTCTACGGAAAAGCGGCTGAGACTGACGATAATGAACCCATAATGAATGACGTCTTTAGCAGCGCCCAACATTGGGTAAACCATCATCATGCTGAGGATAAACTTGAGGCTCAGAGCCAATGTTAAATTTAATCTGGCCCTGGGTTCTTGCGCTTGCGCCTCTACCTTTTGTTTATCGTCGGTTAAGAAAACCATCGGAAACCAAAGTACAGGCCCTGCGCGCGCCTCTATTGGCCGCCGCCGCAGGTGATCAGGCTTCCATAAAAACAACCACCTGGTATAACCGTGTACTGCTATTTTTATTAACCCTATGCTGGCTCTGTGCCCTGCTAGCTGTTTCTCAACCTGTATACATCGGAGACCCCGTGACATTGCCCGCCAGTGGTCGTGACATTCTTATAGCTGTGGACATTTCCGGCAGCATGGAGAGAGATGATATGGTTATTGGTGGTCAGCAAGTCAATCGCCTGGTGGCCGTAAAAGCGGTAGTTGGCGACTTTGTAGTGGAGCGTGCAGGGGATCGGTTGGGTCTTATTTTATTTGGCGAAAAAGCCTATCTTCAAACACCGCTAACCTTTGACCGTGAAACCATGCAGACGCTGTTACTAGAAGCACAAATTGGTTTCGCTGGAAATGGAACCGCTATCGGCGATGCCATCGGCCTTGGCGTTAAGCGCCTACAGGATCGGCCCAGAGATCATCGCGTGCTTATTTTAATGACTGACGGTTCTAGTAACGCGGGAGAACTAAATCCAACAGAGGCTGCTGATTTAGCACGTCGAGCACAGGTAAAAATCTATACCATCGGCATAGGTGCAGAACGTCAAGAATCTCGTGGATTGTTTGGTCGAACTGTCACTAACCCAAGTGCGGACCTAGATGAAAAAACCCTCATAGAGATCGCAACCACTACAGGAGGTCGTTATTTTAGAGCCAGAGATCCCAAGGAACTAACCGCCATCTACGCTCAGCTCAATCAGTTGGAACCCATCGAGCAGGACGCCGAAACCATTCGACCCTCTGCATCACTCTTTCATTGGCCGTTGGGCGTTAGTTTTGTCTTAAGTCTCGTCTTAGCCGCAGCACGCAGCCGCAGGGGGTCTCTTGTTTAACTTAAGCGTGGACAGTTTCCTTAGCGCATGGCAAGCATTCCATTTTTTGCGTCCTTGGTGGTTTTTAGGCTTAGTTCCAGTGGTTCTAATTATTAGTTTCTATAGTTGGCATAAACATCATGCAGGCAATTGGGCCACTATTATAAATCCTGAATTACTGCCTTTTCTGATGCAAGGACAGCCGCAGAGTAAGCGCCTAAGTACCAAGGCGTTGATCACCGCTTTAGTCCTCGCCTGGATAATCTGCTTAACTAGCCTTGCAGGCCCAACGTGGCAGCAACTACCCCAGTCCGTGCACAAGCAGGACAGCGCCTTAATTGCTGTTTTCGATTTATCACCGTCAATGCTTGCTGAAGATCTTACGCCAAATCGATTGGTACGCGGTCGCTACAAGCTGATCGATATTCTAAAACGACGCACTGAGGGCGTCAGCGGTCTAGTAGTCTATGGCGGCGATGCTCACACCGTTTCACCCCTCACCGAAGATAGCAACACTATTATCAGCTTGGTACCCGTTCTACATCCGACGCTCCTACCCCAGTATGGCAGTAACGTAGAAGAGGCTGTAGAGACCGCCGTCTCGTTGGCAATAAGCGGCGGCTATCAGAAGGCAGATATATTGTTGATCACGGATGGTGTAGACCCCTCGGCCATATCTGATATTAGTTCTATCATTGCCGATAGGGGTGAATTCCGGTTATCTGTTCTAGGTGTAGGAACGCCCGATGGCGCGCCCATTCCACTAGGTTCCGGTGGTTTTGTTAAAGATACCAGTGGCAATGTGATTATCCCAAAATTAAACATTAATGACTTACGACGTGTTGCCGCAGCCAATAGGGGCAACTATCAAACCATCAGCAGTGATAACCAGGATATCGACAATCTTCTAGAAGCTATGGAATCATTGTTTGGAGAGTCAACCCAGCAAACTGAACGCTCATTCGATCTCTGGGATGACCGCGGGCACTGGCTAGCATTACTCTTAATTCCCATTTTACTACTGAGCTTTAGAAAAGGAGCCGTGGTTGTTGTACTGCTAGCACCCCTACTATTTCAATCTAATGCTGTCGAGGCTTTTGAATGGAAAGATCTTTGGGCAACCAGCGATCAACAGGGTGCAAAGGCACTTGAACTAGGCGATGCTGAGAGCGCAAAATCTTTATTTGAGGATCCGATGTGGCGTGGCAGCGCCGCCTATAAAGCAGGTGACTTCGACCAGGCTTCAGATAATTTTTCAACTGATGACACTGCAGACGGCCACTACAATAAAGGCAATGCCCTCGCAAAATCTGGCGATCTCGACGGTGCTTTAAAAGCCTATAAACAGGCCTTAGAGCTGCAACCCGCAATAAAAGATGCTCAGTTTAATCACGATCTCTTGGAGCAACTAAAAGATCAGCAAGAACAGGAGCAGGAGCAAGAGCAAGAGCAAGAGCAGCAATCTTCCGACCAAGAACAGGATCAACAGCCGTCTGAGCAACAGCAAGGTGAAGACTCAGAACAGTCTGATGAAAATAGTGAAGCGAGCGAAGAGCAACCCTCAGAACAAGAATCTGAGCAACAAGGCGAGTCAGAAGGGTCCGAAGAACAAGCTGAAGAGCAGTCTGAAGAAAAGCCTGAGGGGGAAAAAGAACAAGAGAATAATGAATCGAAACAGCAGCCCGAGGGCGATGCTGAGCCAGCTGAAATGACCGATGAAGAAAAACAAGAACAGCGAGAAATCGACGCCATGCTGCGCCGCATACCTGACGATCCCGGCGGCTTACTACGAGCCAAATTTCGTTATGAATCTCAGATGAGAAAACAACAACGACCACCTGACCAAGAGCGCTGGTAAATGAAGCTGAATTTAAGACGACTACTTATACTGATCACCCTCTGTCTAACAGTCTTAGCCACGTCAGAGAGCTATGCCGAACTCACAGCCAAGGTTGATCGTACAGTGCTAGATAGCAACGAAACTTTGCGCCTAGAAATACGCTATAACGGGCAGGTATTTACCAGCGAACCTGATTTTGAACCTCTTACTGCAGATTTTGAAGTACTGTCAAACAGCCGCCAACAGAATTACTCCAACGTTAATGGCAAGACCCAGTCTTATACCGCTTGGACCTTGCAGCTACGACCTAAGCGTGCAGGCATGTTACCAATACCCCCATTAACCTTTAAAAACGATGTGAGCAATGTAGTAGAACTGCGTGTGCGCGCCGCCCCCACTAGTGTCAGTGCCAATCCAGGTAGCCAGCCGATTTATACCGAAACCACCATCGATAGTGCAACGCCCTACGTGGGCCAGCAGGTCATTTTAACTCACCGACTATTCACATCAGTCCAATTGCGGGACTTCGGTCTGTCAGAGCTAACTATGGACAAGGCCGTGCTGCATAGATTGGGGGATAGCCAATTCCAAAAAGTCATCAATGGCAGAAATTATCTCGTGCTAGAGGTTAAATATGCCGTATTTCCTCAGTCGGCAGGTCCCTTAACTATTCCCAGTTTACGCTTCGGTGCATATGAGGTGGATAATCGCAGCCAGTTTGGGGTTTTCAATAATCGGGGTAACCAGATTATCCGTGATACTGAATCGAAAACACTAGAGGTCGCCGCTCGTCCCGCGAAATCAAGCATCGATGGATGGATGCCAAGTACCGCTGTAATAATGGAACAGCGCTGGAGTGGTGATCAGAACTCAGTGACCGTAGGAGAGCCCATTACTCGAACCATTACTATTCGCGCCGAGGGTCTTAGTGCCGCACAGATTACCCCTCTTCCCCTGCCTGAAGGAAAGGGTTATCGCGGTTACCCTGACCAGCCTCAATTAAATGAATTAGTGACCCTTACTGGTTTGGTAGCAACACGCGCCGAGTCAATGGCTTTGGTGCCCAATCAGGCTGGAGAAATCGTTCTACCTGCGGTCGAGGTTTTTTGGTGGGATGTCAAAAGCGATCAACAGCGCACCGCTAGACTACCCTCCACCACCCTCAAGGTTAGCCCAAATTCAAATACTCCCCCAGTACTTAGTGACGATTCACTAATGCCGGCGGCCAAGAGTGCAATGACCACATTAGCCACTGAGGTGACAGAACCTAAATTATCTTTCATGGCAACTCTATCTCTGGGGCTCAACGCCGTACTTATAGCGCTGATTGTAGCGCTATTGATTAATCGTAAAGGTCATATGCTTCCCACTCGTGCGATCCCCACCAACTCCGCTCTACTGACTCTTAAGCAGCAACTAAGAGCCATTGAGATTGAAGCTAAAAATGAGAACCTCATGGGAATAAGAGAGGCTATTTTAGTCTGGGGCAAAACCTTATTTGTCGACAACCCTCCCATCACTCTAAAGAGTCTTGGCAATCTCCTAGAGAATCCCACCATTAGGGAACTCTTTACTCAACTCGATCAACAGTTGTATCAGGACAAACAGGCGACCCGTTCAACCCTAGATATAGAGCTATTGATTGCGAGCCTCAAAAAAGAATCAGACTTTAACCGTAAATCAGCCGGAAAAAATACATCGGGGAATGCGCTACAATCACTTTATCCGGATTAAAACCTCTGAGAATAAAAATCTAACCAAAAGGACAGACTAATGAGCAGCAACGACAATAATAATCGGGAATACTGGAAGGCCAATCTTAGTCTACTGGCCAAGTTGCTCACCCTTTGGTTCATCGTCTCTTTTGGCTTCGGCATTATTATGGTTGACTGGTTAGATCAATTCTCTCTATTTGGCTTTAAGCTCGGTTTCTGGTTCGCACAACAGGGAGCCATCTACGTCTTTGTCGCCCTAATTTTTATCTATGCCTGGCGCATGAAGGCCCTTGACCGCCAATTTGGTGTCGGTGATGACGAGGATCAAGCATGAGCACCCAAATGCTGACCTATCTGTTCGTTGGATTATCTTTCGCCCTCTATATTGGCATAGCTATTTGGTCTCGAGCCAGTACCACCAAAGACTTCTATGTTGCCGGCGGCGGTGTCCACCCAATGGTCAACGGTATGGCTACAGCCGCTGATTGGATGAGCGCAGCATCATTCATCTCTATGGCCGGAATTATTTCGTTCATTGGCAGAGATGGGTCTGTCTACCTACTCGGCTGGACCGGTGGCTATGTTCTGCTAGCCCTCTTGTTAGCGCCCTATCTACGCAAGTTTGGCCGCTTTACGGTGCCCGATTTTATTGGCGAGCGTTATTATTCTGGGGCGGCACGAATCGTCGCTGTTGTCTGCCTAATCTTTGTCTCATTTACCTATGTTGCGGGTCAAATGCGTGGTGTTGGTATTGTATTTTCACGGTTCCTTGAAGTGGATGTCAGCACTGGGGTCATTATCGGTATGGCAGTGGTATTTATGTATGCCGTACTCGGCGGCATGAAGGGCATCACCTATACCCAGGTCGCTCAATACTGTGTGCTTATTTTCGCCTACATGGTGCCCGCTGTTTTTATCTCGATCATGATTACCGATAATCCCATTCCACAACTGGGTTTCGGTTCTGAAGTAAACGATGGTTCTGGGCTGTCGGTGTTGCAGAAGCTAGACGCCGTACTTTTGGATTTAGGTTTTAGCGCCTATACCGAAGGCAGTAAATCAACCATAGATGTCTTCGCGATCACCGCCGCGCTGATGTTTGGCACCGCGGGACTACCTCATGTGTTGGTGCGTTTCTTTACTGTACCAAAGGTCTCAGATGCTCGACTCTCCGCTGGCTACGCCTTGGCCTTTATCGCCATCTTGTACACCACAGCTCCAGCTGTGGCCTCATTTGCTCGGCTTAACCTGGTGGATACTGTCCATAACACCCCTTACGAACAAGCACCAGAATGGTTCGGCAATTGGGAAAATACCGGGCTGATCGCGTGGCAAGACAAAAATGATGACGGTATTATGCAATACGGTGCGGGAGTCGCCTTGTCACCCGCTAAGCCTGCATTTACAGAACAAACCGGCACTCATGGCCAGCGATTGCTGGAGAATAAGCCAACAGCCGTAGCTAATGAGCTCTATATTGATCGCGACATTATGGTCTTAGCTAACCCTGAAATAGCCGGACTGCCGGGTTGGGTAATAGCGTTAGTGGCCGCAGGTGGTGTGGCCGCAGCTCTATCGACCGCCGCTGGCTTGTTATTAGTCATCTCAAGTTCAATCTCTCACGATCTATTGAAGAAAACCCTACTGCCTAAAATAACTGAAAAACAAGAGCTGCTCTACGCCCGTTTGGCCGCGGCTGTGGCAGTCTGCATTGCTGGGCTGTTTGGCATCTATCCGCCAGCCTTTGTGGCACAGGTGGTTGCTTTCGCTTTTGGCCTTGCGGCAGCTTCGCTCTTCCCGGCCTTGCTGCTGGGCATCTTTTCCAAGCGCGCCAATAAGGAAGGAGCCATTTCAGGCATGCTGGTCGGTTTGATATTTACCTTTACTTATATTGTCTACTTTAAATTCGCTGCACCGGAACTCAACACAGCTGAATTTTGGTTGTGGGGCATATCCCCTGAAGGAATTGGCACGATCGGCATGATATTAAACTTTGTTATCGCCATAACGGTTAGTCGCTTGACCTCCAAACCACCGCAATCTGTTCTAGAATTGGTAGACAACATACGAATACCTAGTGGTGCTAAGGCCGCAACCCACCACTGACTAATGAGGACGACTTTATGACCAAGAGACACTTCATGCCACTACTAGTCAGCCTGGTTTGCGCCACAGTGTCCTTGACGGTTATGGCCGCTGAGGTAGATCGTTTGTTTTCAAGTATCAACGATAGCATGCCGAAACGTCAGCATGGTCAAGGACAGTATGATCAGCTCATCATTCGAGGTGCCTACCTCATCGACGGAACAGGCGCTCCAGCCACAGGGCCGGTGGATGTGGTCGTTGAGAATGACCGAATCGTCGAGGTAAGAACAGTAGGAGCCCCCGGGCTAGTCATAGACCCTAAAAATCGACCTCAACTCAATATGACAGCCAACAAAACTTTTCGAGAAATTGACGCTCATGGTAAATATCTCTTGCCCGGGTTTGTCGACTCTCATACTCATATTCATTCTCCTGACGGCGAGCAGAAGGTATCCGCCGACTATATCTTCAAACTATGGCTTGGCCACGGTGTTACAAGCACCAGAGAGGTGTTTGCAATGGCCGGCGAGAGTCGTCTTCTAGCCTTAAAGGAACTGAGTGACAAAAATCTTATCACCGCCCCTCGTATTACTGCATTCCCCTATTTTGCTATGCCTGTTGATGGGGACGAAAAACTAGCACCAATCAACACCGCTAAGGATGCCCGTGAGCGTGTCCGGTATCTCAAACGTATTGGCGCAGATGGTATTAAATTTATGGGTGCGCCCGAAGAGATTTTATGGGCGGCGCTGGAAGAAGCTGAAAAACTAGAGCTTCGGACCACAATGCATCACGCCCAATTAAACGTAGCTCATGCGAACATCTTGGACACTTCCAGTCGCGGCTTAGATTGCATGGAGCATTGGTACGGCCTACCCGAAGCGTTGTTTACCGATAAGGTCATTCAAGACTATCCATCAGATTATATTTACAGCAACGAACAACAACGTTTTGCACAGGCCGGGCGATTATGGAAGCAGGCTGCCGGGCCTGGCTCAGAGCGCTGGAATCAGGTTATGGAAACCTTACTAGAGCGCGATTTCTGCTTAAGCCCCACCTTCACCATTTACTTAGCAAGTCGCGATCTCATGCGCGCCTATACCGCTGAGTGGCACTACGAATATACCGCCCCTGAATTATGGGACTTCTATCGTGCTAGCCGAGAGAAGCATGGATCTTTTTTCTTCAACTGGACTACCGAAGATGAAATTGAATGGAAGCACAATTACAAACTGTGGATGCAGTTTGTAAATGAGTACAAAAACCGCGGCGGAAAAGTGGTAGTAGGCAGCGATACTGGTTATATTTATAGCCTCTATGGGTTTGGCTATATTCAAGAATTAGAACTCCTCCAAGAGGCCGGATTTCATCCTCTTGAGGTGATTAGGGCCGCCACTAAAATTGGTGCGCAAGTACTCGGCCAAGATCACGACATTGGGACAATACAGGTGGGTAAAAAAGCCGACATGATCATTGTTGATGAAAACCCGCTGCACAACCTAAAATCTCTTTATGGCACGGGCGTGCCTAACCTGAACGAAAAAACCCAGCGAGTCGAGCGAGTTGGCGGAGTGCGCTGGACAATTAAAGACGGTATTGTCTATGACGCAAAAGCCCTGTTGGCAGATGTGCGTGCTATGGTCAAAGCAGATAAAGAAGCACTTGGCATAGACACTAAAGTGCCGATGAAAGTGGAACACTAAGCGTCGCTGAAGCTCTAATGCGCACAAATAAAGGAGGCTTGACTCTACATGACCTGCTCAGCACCAACAACAGCCTCAGTCACCCTCTAATTGCGCGATTGCACCTGACGCTAACAAAGTATCAACTTCCTCTTGTCGATAGCCTAGGCCTAACAATATGGTCTGACTATTTGCACCCAAAGCTACCGCTGTAGCGCCTGCCTTGACAACCGTGCGGGAAAAACGGGGAACCGGAGCAGGTTGCCATACGTCACCATCTTCAACAAAGGTTTCTCGCGCCAGGTTATGCGGATGATGACGCGCCTCAGCCATCGATAAAACCGGCGCAAAGCACACATCGGTGCCTTCAAATAGATTACACCACTCATCACGAGTCTTAGTTTTGATTAAGGCTTCTAACTTTTCAGCCATCTGCGGCCAAGTTTGTGGCGCCCAGTGGTTTTGAATCCACTCTTTTCTGTCAGCCTCATCTAGACCCAAGAGGTCAACCAATAACCTGAAAAATTGAGGTTCAATTGACCCCAGTGATATGTAGCCGCCGTCACTGGTTTCATAGACATCGTAAAAGAAAGCGCCAGAATCCAGCATGTTTTCGCCTCGCTTGTCTGTCCCAATTCCGGCCTGTAGTTGCGAGTAAAAGAAACCCATTAAACTAACTGTACCATCGACAATCGAACAATCAATAATCTGCCCCTGTCCTGAATTCTGCGTTTCTAAAAATGCGCAAACAACACCAAACGCTAACATCATGCCACCACCGCCAAAATCGCCCACTAGATTGAGCGGAATACTCGGCTTCTGGCCTTTCTGGCCAATGGCATGCAAGGCCCCAGTTAGGGCAATGTAGTTAATGTCGTGGCCCGCAGTTTGGGCTAGAGGTCCTGTTTGACCCCAGCCAGTCATGCGCCCATAAACCAATTTCGGATTAATCTCTAAGCATTCATCAGGCCCTAAACCTAGCTTTTCCATCACTCCAGGGCGATACCCCTCAATAAGGGCATCTGCACTCTTGATGAGTTTTTTCGCACAGGCAAGCCCCTCAGCTGACTTCATATTGATGCAGATAGAAGATTTTCCACGATTGTGGACGTCGTACTTAGGGTTGCCACCAGCTGTCAACCATTGACCGCCCGGCCGTTCCACACGAATAACCTCAGCTCCCATATCAGCCAACATCATTCCTGCGTATGGCCCAGGTCCCAATCCAGCAAATTCGATAATAGTCTTACCTGACAAGGGGCCCATCGCGTTTCCTCTTATAGTCGTTTTTATTTCTCTGTGATTATCATTCTATACAGTTAGTCTGAATACGACAGGATAATTAAAGACTGTTAGGTCAAAGTTAAAGTCATTATATGATTTTCACTAACCACAATTTAGTCTGTGTAGAGCTCAAAACCTATCGCATATTATTGTCTTAGCTTATTGATCTAGATGCATTGAAACATCATCCAACAAGACTAGGACGGAAGGCTGAATCGCCTTGCTGCGCCCCTGCGCTATATGAGGCTACTTGCTGGCGCCGAGAACCCTAAGCTGGACGGTTGGAGAGAGCACTACAAAATTAGCAAAAAAAAGGAGGCTTGTAAAAGCCTCCTAAAAGTTTAGGGTCAGATGTAGCTCATTTGTAGAACCCACCAATCCGGATCGGCGCGCCTAATAAAATGAGCATCAGTTCCAGCGACAGAGATTACTGTTACCAGGCTGATACTTTAATGCTAGTCTATAAAACCGCTATTATCTAATCAATATTACATTAATTTCAACGGTTTAAATTAGACATTAAAGTGACTTTGTCGCTATTTCATAAACATCTTTTACTAGATTTGGCTCATTCGCGATATTTTGCAATGCATCTCGCATCTGTTGGCGATTAGGCTCAGGGTACTTCTTCCATCGAGTTAAGGGGGTAACCAAGCGAGCGGCAATCTGTGGATTGACGCTGTTTAAATCCAAAATTTGCTGTGTTAAAAACTCATAGCCAGAACCATTAGTCGCATGGAAATTGACGTGATTGGCATTAACAAATCCACCAATCAGGCTGCGGATTTTGTTGGGATTAGTCATACTAAAGGCGGAATGGTCCAGTAAAGCCTTCACACGATCCAATCCATTCGGCAAACTATTGGCAGCCTGAATTTGTAACCATAGGTTCATCGCTAGAGCTTCATCGCTAAATTCATCTAGGAACATAGCCAACGCTTGAGTCGAATATTCAACGGCAGTCGGACAATTTACCAGCATGCTAAGCGCCGCAGCTTGGTCTGTCATATTGTCGGCATTTTGGAACTGAGTCCAAGCTAATTCTACTCCGCTGTCGACTAGCATAAGATAACTTAGAGCCGCATTTTTAAGGCTGCGGCTACCCATCTGTTCAACGCTGGGGGCATAAGCTAAGCGGGTGTTATGGCGTTGATAAATAGCTTTCAGCTCATCGGCCAAACAGCCTGCCAATGCAGTACGGAGGAATGATCTGGCATCATGCGTCGCAGCGACATGAATAGTCTTAGCTTCCTCATGAAGCAATGCCTCAGCAGGCAACTGCAGCATCAGGGCTACCATCGCAGGATCTAATGATTCATCTGACAGCAGCGCTTTATAGGCTTCTACTAATTGCCCATCGACAGTCATGGGCCGCTCATGGAGACTATCCTGTATGAGTTGGTTCAAAACTGACAGGCCCAGTTTCTGACTGGCATCCCAGCGATTGAACCCGTCTCTGTCATTGGCCATCAAATGGGCCAACTGTTCTGTGCTGTAGGGGTAGTCCAGCTTTACAGGGGCCGACAAACCACGCAATAAGGAAGGCACTGGTTCAGCATCAATATTCTCAAACACTAACTGCTGGTGAGGCTCGGTCATCTCAAAGATCATCTCAGTCCGACCATCACCGCTCAGCACCCTATCTGACCCATCTATACCTACTAAGCCAAGCTTTACGGGAATCACAAAGGGGAGATTTTCACTCAGTCCTGCGGTTGCTGGACTGCTCTGCTCAAAATCAAGCGTATATGTTTTCGTACCAGCATCATAGACTGAACGAACTTTTAGCACAGGAGTGCCCGACTGCTTATACCAGCGACGGAACTGAGTTAAATCGCGGCCACTGGCATCTTCCATGGCACTAACGAATTCTTCGATAGTGACTGCCTCACCGTCGTGACGATCAAAATATAGATCGCTACCCTTGCGAAAATTCTCAGGGCCCAATAGGCTGTGATACATCCTTACGATTTCAGAGCCTTTTTCATACACGGTGACAGTATAGAAGTTATTGATCTCCATATAGGAGTCAGGCTGCACCTGGTGCGCCATAGGGCCAGAATCTTCAGCATACTGGTGGGTGCGCAAGTAACTAACGTCTTCAATCCGCTTGACCGTAGGTGAATTCATATCCGATGAAAACTGCGAATCACGGAATACAGTGAACCCTTCTTTGAGGCTTAACTGGAACCAGTCTCGAACATTAACGCGGTTACCCGACCAGTTATGGAAATACTCATGCGCCACAACACCTTCGACGCGCAAAAATGAGGCATCGGTGGTGGTTTTAGGATTAGCCAGCACTGCTGAGGTATTAAAGATATTCAAGCCTTTGTTTTCCATGGCTCCCATGTTGAAATCGTCAACTGCAACAATCATAAAAATATCTAGGTCGTACTCACGACCATATACTTCCTCGTCCCAACGCATTGAGTTTTTTAATGACAACATGGCGTGGGCGCATTTATCTAAGTCTTTCTCTTCAACGAAAATCTGTAATGGAATCTCTCGACCTGACATGGTGGTGAAGCTATCTTCAACCATACCCAAGGTTCCTGCCACCAGAGCAAATAGATGTGATGGTTTTTTGAACGGGTCGTGCCAAGTCACTGTGTGACGGCCATCATCTAAATCAGCGCGCTCTATGGCATTACCATTTGATAGTAGTACAGGATAACTGGCTTTATCGGCCACAATTTTGACGGTAAACACAGACATAATATCTGGGCGATCGGGAAAATATGTTATTCGTCGGAAACCCTCAGCCTCGCACTGAGTACAGTACATAGTCCGCGACCTGTATAGACCCATCATCGAGGTGTTTGACTGGGGCTGGATAAGCACTTCGCTACTGATCACGCAGCTAGCGGGCAAGTTAGGCAATGTGAGCATGTTATCGGTCAACGAGTACCCGCTTTCATCTAAACGTTGGCCATCCACCTCAATCCACTGCAGCTGCACAGTCCCTTTACTGTTCAGCTCCAATGAACCGGATTCATCTTCGCTAGCGGGGTTTCGTCTAACAGCCAACGTCGAGGTCACACGGGTCTGCTCGTCGCCAAGATCAAAAACTAGGTCTGTTGTATCGACCAGAAACGGCGAAACCTTATAATCATTTAAATAAATAGTTTGCGGTAGAGCGTCTTTCATTAGAACTGTCCTTAAATTAACTAGCTGAAAACTGCACATTATAGGCAGTATATTTACGAATATTGATCACGCCGGTATCGAGAATAAGGTACTGTCCTTTAATGCCTTTTAATACACCCTCAACAAGGGGTTGCTTATCGAGATTAAAACTCTTCACTTTTTGAGGGAACTCATGTACCGGAAAGTTAATCTCGGTGGTGGTCTCATTATAGAGCCGCTGTATCGCTTGTAGGCCAAACTCTTGCTCAATGAGTTCTAGGTCATCTTCAGATTTTGCGAGTAATTCATCTCTGATAGCAGCTAAATCGACTAACTCGGCATTACCTTTTAGCATTTTTTGCCAATGGGTTTTGTCCGCCACATGTTCCCGCAAACAGTCTTCGATCAAGCCAGCCTGATAGCGAGTTTGCACCCTAAAAATCGGTAGCCCCTGGGTCGCCCCCTGATCAATCCAGCGGGTTGGCAACTGATCACCTCGGGTGATGCCCACTTTAACCCCAGAACTATTTGCCAAGTAGACAAAGTGATCAGTAAAACAATATTTTTTACCCCATTCAGGGTCCCGACAAGTGCCCAGATGAAAATGACATTTTTCGGGACTCATAATACAGGTATCGCACTGAGGTAACTTGATAAAACAGGGATAACAATAACCCTGGCTAAAGCTCTTCTTTGAACGACGCCCGCAGTGCACACAGTGGATATCACCCAAGTGCTCAATAGTAATGTGCTTGCCTACCAACGCGTTTAGCTCTATTCGCTGATCATCAAGCGGAAGTTGATAGGTCACCGTATTAGATAACTTAACATGCATTTTAGCCAGGTGACCGGAAGCCTTAATGTCCATTATTCTTTCCACACTAAGGCTTGTTCTCCATCCGATGGCTCGCAAGCCGTGTTTTTTGGCGGCACATAACCAGTGCGCTGCTGCTCCGGCATCGACTCTTCGTAGGCTATAACGGCCTGCATGCAAAGTGACTT
>DGAQ01000028.1:33683-39907 GCA_002382445.1 Porticoccaceae bacterium UBA4026
CGCCTGCATGCAAAGTGACTTTTGCTCATCCGATAGCGATCGTCGGTCAGGCCACTTACCCACTTCTACTGCCCGTCTGAGGCTTTCATAAACCTCAGGGGTAATGCTGCTCAGTAACTGTCTAAGATCCATGCTCACCTTTTAGCCGTTCAACCAAACCAAATACCAAACCCAATAACATTCCCACTAATAGCCCGCCGAGATGGGCCGCATTAGCGATGCCAACACCAAGCAGGAACGTCACGACCGGAGTCATACACAAAAATAACCATCCAATCATAAACGCCACTACCCCCTTGGGTAGAGTCAACCAAGGTTCAGGGGCAGCGATGTTTTTTATCCAAATGTAGCCTAAGAGTGCATATACCACACCAGACATACCACCAAAATTTACATCACCAGACCAGCTGTATTGTGTAATATTCGAGGCTAGACCGCTCACCAGAACCACAACTATTAAGTGCGTCGACCCCATAAACTGCTCAACACGTGATCCCAACATCGACAACCAGAGGCTATTAAAAACAAAATGTAATATGCCAAAATGTAAAAATACCGGTGTTATAAGACGCCAATATTGACCGCCAGTGATGCCACCAAACCTCAAATACTGCGCCGCCAACGAGTAGTCAAAACTAACGAGTATCCCGCCAAGGGCACTGAGAACTATTAACGAAGTAACGACTGGATACTGTTTGGCAACCCTATACCAATTTGGCTCTTGAGACATAAAATAAAAATATCCGTTACAAAGAAAACATTAATCCCGTTCAATAACTACGCCGAGGCGGCTACCCCAGCCCAATTTTGAGCGGCAAACCCGATAAAAGTTATTATCTTTCGGGTGGACCAACAAAATATCATGGGCATGCTTTTGAATTTTAATAAGGTCCCCCGGTTCGGTCACAATATCATTTTGTCCATCACAGGTAATCAGTGGATGTAGTTTATTGCGTTCACTCACTCTTAACTCAATCTGAGCACGCCCATGCAACGCTATAGGCCGGCTGCTCAGAGTGTGCGGATTCAGTGGCACTACAACCATTGCATCCAACTCAGGGAATAGTAGAGGTCCACCTGCTGACAAAGCGTATGCAGTAGATCCTGTTGGTGTTGCAACAATCAACCCGTCAGATCGCTGACTGTAGACAAACTCATTATCTACATACAGTTCAAAAGTCATCATCCGAACCGACATACCAGGGTGCAATACTATGTCGTTCAACGCCGTCCCTGTGCCGATAACATTGCCATTACGAGTGACCGATGTCTCTAACATAGAGCGACGGGTTTGTTTGTACTCTCCGAGTAATACCGGCAGAACTCTAGCCTCAATTTCATCAGGAGATATATCAGTCAGAAACCCCAGCTTACCACGGTTAATACCCAAAAGAGGGATGCCCAGGGAAGCCATTTTGCGGCTAGCGCTGAGCATACTGCCATCACCTCCAACCACAATCCCAAGGTCTATCTCGCCGGAAAATTGAGTGATAGACAGTGTCTTATCGACCGCTCTATCAACCAGGTTAGCCGTCTGTTCTTCATACACAACCTCACGATCTTGGCTGACTAAGAATCTCTCTAGTTTATAGAGAGATTCCTTAACTGCAGGTAAATCAAGGTTGCCAAGTAATCCAATACGTTGAAAATGTGCCATCTAAAGTTTCACCAGAGTGATTTGCTTTAATTATACAGACTGTAAGATCATTTCTCTCTATTTCAGGCATAATACCGCGATAATTTTATTAGAGCTCAGATTTCAATGATTATGTTAGATAAAGTAATCTCAGGTATAGTTCTCATCGGCATGCCTGGCGCAGGAAAAAGCACCATAGGTATATTACTTGCAGGCAAGTTAGGCCTGGAATTTGAGGATACAGACAGGACTATCGAACAGGAATGCGGAAAGCCCATCCAGGAGCTTCTTGATCAAAGTGATTACCTAAGACTACGTGCTGTAGAAGAAGCTGTTTTATTAAAAGTGTCCTCCCAAGGCAAAGTAGTTGCCACTGGGGGCAGTGCCGTATATTCCGCCGCAGGAATGGCGCATTTGACGGCTAATGCGGTAACGGTATTTTTAGATATCGATATTAAGGAGATTAATCGGCGCATTACCAACTTTGACGAGCGAGGGATTGCAATAAAACCAAACCAGACGCTCACTGAGTTATTTACCGAGCGCCGTGAACTTTACCTTCGTTACGCAGACATACGCCTTGAATGCAACAATCAAGATGTTGAACAGTGCTTGCACCAGCTAATTAAATCCACACAGCCCTTTATTACCTCTTAAGGTTTGTCGCCTTATACTCCCTATAGCCGCTGTCTTACCTATGATTTTAATACCCTGAGTATTGATTGGCTGAGATAATCTATATTGTTGGAGTTAACACCAGCAAGATTGACGCGCGTCGACGAAACGATATAAATACCAAACTCTTCACGTAGTCGCTGAAGTTGCACGGACGTAATACCCAAAAACGAAAACATGCCCTTTTGCTCTTTAATATGGCGAAAGTCCATACCCGCTTCATTGTTTTGAATACTGTCGCACAACAGAGTGCGCATGGATTTAATTCGCAACCGGACTATCTCAAGCTCGGCTTGCCACTGCGCACGTAACTGATCATCGCCCAACACCATAGATACTAACAACGCACCATGAGCTGGGGGCATAGAATAGATGGACCGAGCGGTAGACATCGCCTGACTAATAACAATGTCAGCTTGCTCTGGTGTTTCAGCTATAAAGGTAATCGACCCCGTCCGCTCGCGATAAAGGCCAAAATTCTTTGAGCAGGAGGAGGCAATGACAAGTTCGGGAAGTCGCTCAGCCATCATGCGCATACCATAACCGTCTTCATCTAGCCCATCACCGAGGCCCTGGTAAGCAGTATCTATAAAGGGTATAAACCCCCGTTCCAATGCCATATCAGCAATTTCATCCCATTGATCGTGAGACAAATCGGCACCGGTAGGGTTGTGGCAACAACCATGAAGTAAAACCATGTCACCCGCTGGTACGCTGCGCAAGGCTTCCATCATAGCTTGGCTACTAATTTGATGACGGCTCATGTCGTAGTAGGGATATTCTTTTATCTCGAACCCAGCGCTGCCTAATAGCGGTATATGATTAGGCCAAGTAGGTACGCCAATCCATAACTTAGATTCGGGCCTAGCGCGACGAATAACTTCTGCGCCAACTCTTAGCGCGCCAGATCCACCCGGGGCCTGAATGCTCTTGACCCGACCAGAACTAAGTATGCTGTGCTGTTCTCCAAACAGTAGTCCCAACATACGCTGATTGTAGTCAGGGTCCCCTGCCATGCCTTGATACGATTTAGTGGTTTCCAACTCCAGAAGACGCGCTTCGGCGATCTTAACTGACTCCATTACTGGTGTGCGACCATGATCATCTTGATAGACGCCGACTCCAAGATCGACTTTTACCAGGCGTGTATCTGCTTTAAAGGCGATCATTAGACCAAGAATTGGGTCTATGGCTACGGGCTTTAGTGATTCGAACATTTTAGAGGATTCCTGATGCTTTGTTTTAGATGACTGAGATTCTAACCCATTTCGATAAATTGTTCAGGGGTTAGCTAAGAAAATCCGTCACCCGTCGGTTAAATTCTACTGGGTTTTCAGAGTGCAACCAATGACCAACGTCATTTATCACCTCCAGCTTCATATTCGGAAATAGCTCGGCCATTCTAGGCTGATGCTTGCTTTGAATATAGGCCGAAGTTTCACCTTTCAGAAATAATGTCGGCCCGCTGTATGGAAGCCCCGCGGGGGCTGCAGCCAAGGACGTGCCGTAGTTTTCCGCAATCGAAGACATATTGATTTTCAAGCCGTAGCCTCCGTCGGCTTTACGCATCAGGTTTTTTAACAGAAAAGATCGCGTCTCAGGCTCCAGCACGTGCGCGGCCATGACACTGTCCGCTTGTCCACGACTATTGACTTCAATATCCGATATCGCGCGCAGAGCCTCCAAAGCTGCGTCCTGACGAGGAACATAGGCCACAGGAGCAATATCAGCGACCACTAACTTGGCCACTCTAGAGGGGTAATTGAGTGCGACCTGCATAACAACCTTGCCGCCCAAAGAGTGGCCAATCAGGTTCACTGCGGACAAATCGAGATCATCTAACAGCTCGACAACATCATCAGCCATACTTGTAATATCCATTTTCTGTTCGTGAGGAGAGTCGCCATGGTTGCGTAGATCGGCACTAATCACTCGATAAACGGTGGCCAGGTCGCGGGCCAGGTTGCCTAAGTTGGACAAAGATCCAAACATGCCATGCAATAAGATGACAGGTTGTCCAGCGCCTTGATCGGTATAGTTCAGCTTCATTATATTCCTATAGAGTTATTCATTAATCTGTCGATTACGGTATTTATCTTTATTCTTACGCCCCTTAGCGTATAGCTTTGGACGGAGATAGCGACGTAATCCGGGAAACAGATAACCTAGATTAACCATCTTGCCGCTGGCAGCTGGCATAGGGATCTCTAATCTATCTCCTGCTGCTATGCTCAACACTGCATCGGCTACTTCGCCAGCACTGCTCATAGGCTGGGAAAAGACGATGTCTTCAACGTTATCTATCTCATCCATAATAAAACCAGTATCAATTGGCCCAGGAGAAACCACTCCAACATGTATGCCAGTGCCTCGCATTTCGTCAGCTAGCGCATAGGCAAATGCGCGCAATCCAGCTTTAGTACCAGAATAGGTTGCAGCGCCCTGTAAAGGAGCCATACCCGCAAGTGAGCCGACCATAACGATCCCGCCCCCGCCAGCACGACGCAAATAAGGAATCGCCGCACAAGACAGCATTAGGGGCGCACGAATATTAACGTCGACCATGGCTCCCACGTCTGCAGGGTCGACAGTCTCAAGGTTGCCTCGACTGTGCATACCCGCATTATTCACCAGTACATCAACAGTCCCAAATTCCAGCTCTGCCTTTGCCAGCAGGGCCAAACATTGTTCGGTATCTGATACGTCCATTGCCACGGTCAACACCCTAGTCTGTGCCGATAGCTCCTCTTCGATAATGTCCAATCCTTGTTGACCTCTGGCCACCAATACCAGATTAGCTTTTTGTGCCGCAAAGGCCCGAGCACAGGCGGCGCCTACACCTGCAGAAGCCCCAGTGATAATAATTGTTTTTCCTCTAAATCGCGCACCCATGGTGATACTCCTGTCATTGACTTGTTGTTATCGATCGTGAATCCAGAGCATCCCAGTATACTGCTTGCACTTAATTGATCTAGGCTTTTGAGGTATATACCGCGCTTAGCTGAGCAAATCATCAAGCGCCTGAGGAAGTGATGGAAATTCAAACCGGAACCCATTCTGTTGCAGCTTTTGAGGTATCACACACTGCCCTTGCAGAAGCAACTCAACGCCCATCTCACCAAAAAGCAGCCTGACCATAAACCCAGGCATGGGCAACGCCACCGAGCGGTGCAGCGTTTCACCCAGAGCCTTAACAAATGTCTTATTGTCCACTGGATTCGGAGCCGTGGCATTAATGGGCCCAGATAATCCTGTATCAGCTATGCAGTGTAATAAAACGTTAACCATATCAGTAATATGAATCCAGGACATCATCTGCCGACCATCACCGATAGGACCTCCAAGTCCGTATTTAAAGGGAAGGAGCATTTTTGCCAAGGCTCCTTGATCACCAAGAACAATACCGGTTCGCAGGGTGCAGACCCGAGTGCCCAAAGATTGGAACTGATTGGCACTTTTCTCCCAACTATCACACAATTGATGAGAAAACCCATCAACTACAGTACTCTCCTCGTGCTTAGGGTCTGAACCAGAACCGTAATAACCAATGGCTGAACCGCTGATTAAGGTCGCAGGCGCAAGCTCACGCTCTCTAAAGAAACGATAGAGGCTATCAGTCAACCCTGAACGACTAGCATAGAACTTCTCTTTGTTCCCGTCTGTCCAGCGACTTTCAGCGAGCGGCTCACCAGCGAGATTAACGACTACATCAATACTTTCGTCAGCAGCAATTTGATCCAAATTAGAGACTATTTGCACAGCCTCCGGTAAAACCATCTTTGCCTTAGCTGGACTTCGGCTGAGCACGATAAGGTGCCAGCCGAATTGTGATGCTGCGCGACAAAAATGACGGCCTATAAAGCCACTGCCTCCGGTAACCAAAACGGTCTGCATAAAGATCTCCCTTAATGAT
>DGAQ01000028.1:40140-55321 GCA_002382445.1 Porticoccaceae bacterium UBA4026
GAATTGCTAAACTCGATCGCGTCAAAATTTCCCTACTTCAACTCTCGGTGAAATAAACTAGGTATCAACTTATGAATCTTGCGGACAAAGTATTAGCGGTAAATGATGACCTTCCAATTCGCACAGATCAGCCCGTCCATAGCGGCAAAGTGCGATCTGTGTATTGGCTGACTGACGGTGATAGTCGACGGTTGATCGCAGAAAATAATTATGATGTAGCACCAGATGCACCTCTAGCAATTATGGTTATTAGTGACCGAATTTCAGCGTTTGAATGTATTTGGCACGCCGAAGGCGGCATGCGCGGAGTTCCTGGCAAGGGAGCAGCGTTAAATGCTATTTCAAACCACTGGTTTAAGTTATTCCGCGATCAAGGTCTCGCCGATAGTCATATATTGGATGTTCCACATCCTCTAGTCTGGATTGTACAAAAAGCAAAACCTGTGATGATTGAGGCTATTTGTCGTCAGTACATTACTGGGTCTATGTGGCGAGCCTATGATAAGGGCGAACGAGCGTTTTGTGGTATTCAAATGGTGGATGGCTTGGGTCGCGATGAAAAATTACCTGAGTTACTGATTACTCCCTCAACTAAAGGCATCCTAACTAACATTCCAGGTGTTCCTGAGGTCGATGACGTCAACGTGTCCAGAGCCGATATTGAAAATAATTACGCAGCTTTTAAATTTCGAAATCGCGAGGATATTGATGTCTACGAGAAACTACTGAGTGAAGGCTTTGCGGTTATTAGCGACGCACTGGCCGAACTGGATCAGGTATTTGTCGACACCAAGTTTGAGTTCGGTTATGTGACCGATCGCGCCGGTAATGACAAACTAATTTATATGGACGAAGTCGGCACTCCCGATTCGTCAAGAATATGGGACGGCCCAAGTTACCGCGAAGGAAAGATTGTAGAAAACTCTAAAGAGAGCTTCCGACAATTATTGCTCGGACACTTCCCAGAGCCAGAAATATTACTTGATAAAAATCGTATGGATGAGCGCAACGCCTTAGCCAAGGATAACGCTTTACCCGAGTCAGTGATGATGGCCGTGTCGAATACGTACGTCAGTCTGGCAGAAAAAATTACCGGCCAAATTCTTGAAATATCTGACAACCCGAAAGCCGAAATCATAGCCGTCCTGAGGGAGAAGTACGATTTGGTTGACTAGCATTCGATAATGTTTACCGGCACGTCCAAGACATGCAACGCCAGACCCCCTCTTGAGGTTTCCTTATAGCGCTTGTGCATGTCTTCGCCGGTTTTACGCATGGTTTTGATAACCTTATCCAATGACACAAAGTGAGTACCATCGCCGTGTAAAGCGATGCGTGACGCATGTATGGCCTTAATAGAACCCATCGCGTTACGTTCAATGCAAGGCACCTGAACTAAGCCGCCAATGGGGTCGCAGGTCAAGCCAAGATTGTGCTCCATACCAATTTCAGCCGCGTTTTCAACCTGTTCTGGAGTGCCCCCCAATACTGCCGTAAGAGCACCCGCTGCCATAGAGCAGGCGGACCCTATCTCGCCCTGACAGCCTACTTCCGCGCCACTAATGGATGCATTCTTTTTGTACAAAGTGCCAATAGCTGCCGCGGTCAATAAAAAGGTCACTATACCCTCTGAATTAGCTCCAGGAACAAACTCAAGATAGTAATTAAGTACCGCCGGAATAATGCCCGCGGCGCCATTCGTCGGTGCCGTGACCACTCTGCCTCCAGCAGCATTTTCTTCGTTGACTGCCAATGCGTAGAGCGTCACCCAGTCTAATACAGCCAATGGATCGGTCGAGTCAGGTCGTGCAATGAGCTGAAGATGTAGCTTATTAGCTCTTCTTGGCACCTGTAAACCGCCAGGCAGTATCCCGCTGTTGGCAATGCCATTGTCAATGCATTCCTTCATGAAGCACCAAAGTTTCAAAAGTTGAGCTCGCGTGACATCCGTGGGTCGCCAGGCCTCTTCGTTGGCTAGCATCAATTCAGCAATACTCATATTATGTCTCGCGCACAACGCAAGTAGTTCGGCCCCGGAATCGAACTCATAGGGTAGCTGCCTACTATCTTCAATAAGGCAGTCATCCGAGTGCGCATTGCCGTCGACAACAAATCCACCACCAACCGAATAAAACGTTTTTTGGATAAGGGTCGTGCCCAGCTCGTCAAAAGCGGAAAATATCATACCGTTAGGATGGAACGGCAAGCTTTTACGTCTATGTAAGAAAAAATCTGTCGAATGGTTGTAGCTGATGCTGTGACACCCACCAAGGTTTAAACGATGATTATCACGAATATAAGCTACCCTAGCCGCTATGCCAGCAACGTCTACTGACTCTGGTTCCTCTCCCTCTAGACCAAGCAATACGGCCTTTGGCGTGCCGTGGCCTTTACCTGTCGCGCCCAAAGAACCAAACATTTCAGCAACCACTCGAGTCACTGATGTCAAAAGTCCAGCGTCTTTTAAGTAGGCTGAAAATTGAGCTGCAGCCAACATTGGGCCAACGGTATGCGAACTTGAGGGTCCGATGCCTATTTTGAATAAATCGAGTGCACTAATTACCATACATCACTTCCTACTTACCTTAATTATCAGCGTCTCACAAGGCCGCAACCAAAACCTTTTCAGTAAAGGTTTAGACTGAGATTAATTTAGAGATTTTGATAGGTTAAATGAATAACATCTATGTTCACATTTATCACGACAATATTATGTTTTAAAAACGAAGTCATCATAATCAACAACGACGGAGATTCGTTTAAAGATGCCCTAAAGCTATAAACACTCACGACTAGATTCCCATAAGAGACTTTTGCCCGTCAAGAAAAGAGACTTTAGCTATTACAATTTCACGGCGTTTCAGTTAGAGTTTGAAAAAACAATATGGCAAAAAAAATGAGCGAAGAACAGTCAATTAACATCGATTCACGAAAACTATTTAATATGGGCGTCAATATTCTAGTGGCGGGTTTCATTCGGCAAAAACCTGAAGATGCCAAGCGACTATTTAAAGAGCTTAAACAGGGAAATCAAGTTCAATCGGGTGAATTGACCTCAAAGGAAAGTGGCATGGTTATTCCTATTAAACTTGAACTAGACCGCAGTGAATATCGGGGCCAATTCAACTATCCAAATTTCGACGTTTCACTGCGAACGATGCTGGAGAAATTTGAAACGGAGGCGCGGAAGGATAAAGAGCTTAAAGATCTACGTACTCTGACAAATGAAACTACGGGTGGTCTTTTGTTTAACTTACCTTCTGGCGTGCAGATAGGCGCAGATCTAAATGTTCTGATGATGGCAGTTGAGCCTCTGAATGAACACTTGATCGTGAAGCTGATGTTCATGAATCCCGAGCAATTTCAAGCCTAGATACTAACTCGCCTTCAAGCAAGGCTGATCAACTAGACCAAGAGCCATTCGACAGAGTTAAATCTCTGCTCTATACTAAAACAGAGGGCGCTTGTAGGCTCTAGGCGCGATACACTTTAGCACGCCTAAAGTCTCGCTCGACCTTCTCCATAATTTATAAAAAAAGTTGGGGGTAGAGTAATGAGAAGACATTTTTATATCAGTAATGATCTCGATGAACTAGAAGCCGTAGAAAAAGAGCTTGAAAGCCATGGCGTTTCAACGCCACATATCCACGTCCTGAGCTTGAACGATCGCGAGGTTTCACAACACACTAAACTGCATGAAGTAGAGGCTGTGCTGCGAACTGATGTAGTGCACAGCACCGAAATAGGCGCTTTGATTGGTGTTGTCGGCGCCGCTTGCGTTTTAGGTATCGCACATTTCTCTGGTTGGGCGGAAGGGCCTACGTGGATACCTTTTGTATTCCTATCTATCGTTATTTTAGGCTTTTGTACATGGGAAGGCGGGTTTTTTGGTATTCAAATCAAAAACAAACGTTTTGCGCGCTTTGACGCTGAGTTGAAAGCCGGAAAACATCTGTTTTTTGTTGATATAGAGTCCGAAAAAGAACAGCTTTTATCTGACATAATGGATCGGCACCCAACGCTGGAGTCGGCAGGCGAAGGGCCTTCTGTTCCCCATTGGTTTATACGCCTGCAAGAACGCTTCAAACACTTTGCGAAAGTAATGCCCTAGGGTTTCTTTTAGCCGAAGAATATTAAGCGATTAAGGTTAGTGTAGCTCGCCTCACTAGCCATAAGCGCTATAAGAACTAAAATACAGAGAGGCGGAGATAAAATTGCGAGGGTGAAAGCGATCCGTTCCCACACCATATGCATGAATACGGCGATAATGAGTCCGGCTTTTAGGAACATAAACACGAGGATAAGAGACCACCGAAGTATTCCCTGAAGCTGTAAATAGTCGACTAAATAAGAAAAGCTACTTAAAACAAAAAGCAATCCCCAGACTTTAAAATAAAGACTAATGGGATGCTGTTGAGGCTGTGTGTTAGTGTTGTTTTGCATGTTTAATCCCCTACCACAGATAAAAGAAGGCAAAGATAAATACCCAGACTAAATCAACGAAGTGCCAGTAGAGGCCCGTAATTTCAACGATTTCATAACCCCTTTCTTCGTAATCACCGCGTAGCACTTTCAGCGCCACCACAGTCAAATAAATAACACCAATCGAGACGTGAAAACCATGAAAGCCAGTAATCATGAAAAAAGCAGCGCCAAACTGAGGTGCACCCATTGGGTTACCCCAGGGTCGGACTCCCTCTTCAATTAATTTAGTCCACTCGAACGCCTGCATGCCCACGAAGCAGACGCCAAATACTGCAGTCACTAACATTAAAATGGCTGCCTGTTTGCGTTGGCGGCGATAACCGCAGTTCACAGCCATTGCCATGGTGCCACTGCTGGTAATAAGCACAAAGGTCATAATGGCGATTAAGATCAGAGGAATATGCTCGCCCGCGATGGTTAGGGCAAAAACCTCACTAGTATTAGGCCAGGGTACGTCAGTGGTCATACGCACCGACATGTAACCGACTAAAAAACAGCTGAAGATAAAAGTATCGCTAAGTAAGAAAATCCACATCATGGTTTTTCCCCAAGAGACATTTTTAAATGCGTCTTTGTCAGAAACCCAGTCTTCAATTAGACCGTTCATACCACTAGTGGTTGGTTGGCTCGTATTATCCATATCTCTAGTCTCCCAGTCCGCAAAACTTAGCAATGGCGGCGTAGGTACCTGGCGAGCTCGACAATAATGCAAACAACAGCATCCATACCACCAGTAAAAAATGCCAGTAGGTAGCACACAACTCTACGCTTAATCTAGTCAGCGCTAGGCCTTCTTCAGTTGGCTCCCGACGTTCACGCTCTAAACGCACTGTAGCGACTATCCACGCCACTAACCCACCCACAAGGTGCACCGCATGCAAACCTGTCAGCAAAAAGAAAAATGCGTTTGCAGGATTACTATCAGCAAAAAAACCGCGGGTCGTTAAGAAATTCCAAAATACTAACTGACCCACCAAAAAGCCGATCGAAGACAGACCCGCCAACATCAGTAACTCGCGGCTATGGCCCCGTTCTGGCTGCCTGATACTTCGACGTGCCAATTCTAAGGAAATGCTAGCAACGACCAACAAAGCAGTGTTGAACCATAACTGACCTGTTTGCGCGAGCGGTTGCCACGGCTCTGATAGAGCCTCCCAGTCAGACACTTGGGAACGTAAAATATAGGAAAGCAAAAATAGAAAAAACATCGAACTCATTGCAGCCATCAGTAGATGAAGGCCCGTTTTAGCACTGGCGCTACGTTGATCAAAATAACCCGGTGAAGCGGCGAAAGGTACGGACGTAGTTTGTGTTAGCATAATTTTCTCCACAATTTAATAGCTGCGTTCCTATTCATCATGATCATTCTCGTGCACAGGTACTTCTTCTGCAGAGGTAGTCTGAGGCACATAATCCAAGACTGCACCAGGAACCCCATAATCGTACGCCCAGCGATGCACTACAGGTAAAGATGGTCCCCAGTTGCCGTGTTTCGGCGGAGTCTCTGGTGTCAACCATTCAAGTGAAGTAGCCCTCCAGGGATTGCCTCCAGAGGGAGCTCCTTTAAAATAGCTATACGCCAGATTAAACAAGAACAGCAGCTGACTGATGCCAACCACTATGGCAACGACGGTAATAAACGCATTAAGACTCTGGGCAGAATCAGGAATAAATGGATAGTCTTCATAGGCATAGTAACGCCTAGGCATGCCCAGAAAGCCTAGATAATGCATAGGGAAATAAATAAGGTATGTCCCCAGAAAGGTGATCCAAAAGTGTAACTTGCCAATACCGTCGTGCAACATGCGACCGGTGATTTTTGGGTACCAATGATAGATAGAACCAAAGACCACTAGAATGGGTGCTACTCCCATCACCATGTGAAAGTGCGCCACCACAAAATAAGTATCAGAAAGAGGAATATCTACCACCACGTTGCCCAAAAACAAACCCGTCAATCCACCCACTAAGAAGGTCACAATAAACGCCAGGGAGAACAACATAGGAACAGTTAGGTGAATATTGCCTCGCCAAAGAGTCAATAGCCAGTTATAGACTTTAAGCGCTGTGGGTACGGCAATCACCAGCGTAGTGGTGGCAAAGAAAAAGCCAAAATAAGGGTTCATCCCACTGACATACATATGATGCGCCCAGACAACAAAGCTAAGTACACCAATAGAAACAATCGCCCAGACCATCATTCGATAACCAAAAATACTGCGCCGAGCATGAACACTAATAAGGTCGGAGACCAAGCCGAAGGCTGGAAGTGCAACGATATAGACTTCAGGGTGGCCGAAAAACCAAAAAAGGTGCTGAAACAAGATAGGGCTACCGCCGCTATAGTCTAACTGGGAGCCAAACTGCATCATATCGGGCATGAAAAAACTGGTACCTATGGTCTTGTCCAATAACATCATCAGACCACTGACGAATAATGCCGGAAAGGCTAGTAAAGCAAGAATTGTCGCTACAAAAATGCCCCAAACAGTCAGAGGCATTCTAAACATTGTCATGCCGTGAGTGCGTGCCTGTAGAACGGTGGTAACATAATTAAGGCCACCCATGGTGGCGGCGATAATAAATATAATCAACGACACTAGCATTAAAATAATGCCCCACTCAGAACCTGGTGTGCCGGCAGTAATAGCCTGCGGCGGATACAGCGTCCACCCCGCACCTGTAGGACCTCCTGGGACAAAAAAGCTGGCTAGTAAGACCAACACTGAGACCAAGTAAAACCAGTAGCTAAGCATGTTGACGTAGGGGAAAACCATATCTCTGGCGCCTACCATTAGCGGAATCAAGTAATTGCCGAATCCCCCCAAAAAAATCGCCGTGAGCAGATAAATGACCATAATCATGCCGTGCATAGTCATGGCTTGGTAGTAGGCAGTGGCATCCATATCTATACTGCCAGGAAAGCCGATCTGCATACGCATCATTCCCGACAACACTAGCGCGACAAGGCCTACAAGAATCGCCGTCGTCGAGTACTGAATGGCGATGACCTTATGATCCTGACTCCAAACATATTTACTAATAAAACTGGTCGGTTCGTGAAGCTCTTCGTTTTCTACATCATCGGCGTAGGCCATAAATCACTCCTCGGTTGACGGTTGAATGGAAGTTGAATTCTTAGGGTCAGACGACAGGGAGGCAATGTAGGCGACCAAACTATTTAACTGCTCGTCACTCAATTCATAGGCCACCATAATCGGGGGGTACCCAGAGACAATTTTTGCTGCCGGATCAACAACAGATTCAATCAAATAAGGGCCATCGACCTCTACCATGCTACCGTCAGAAAGAGTTTCTTGGCGACCATAAAGATCTACCCAACCGGGCCCAAGACTTGGGCTACCGTCGATACTATGGCAGGCAATACAGCCGCGGCTAGAAGCTAAGCGTTGGCCCTGTTCGACAAGACCCTCGACTGTGCCGCCAGAGATTACATCAGCAAAGGTCAGTTGCGATGAGAGCCATTCCTGGTAGGATACTGCATCATCAACAACGACCTGTCCGCGCATGTTGTAATGGCCAATTCCGCAATACTCAGCACAGAGAATATCAAAGGTACCTAGCACCGTCGGGGTAAACCAAAAATAAGTCACTTGACCCGGAATCAGGTCCATTTTGGCCCTAAACTGCGGTACATAAAAATCGTGCAGCACGTCTTTGGAACGCAGTAGAGCCTTAGCCGGCTGATTGATCAGCACATGTATTTGATTACCGCCGATCAAAATATCATCCTGACCCGCGGCATCATTCGGGTCAATACCGAATGCATTGTTTTCATCAATCCTAGTTACACTCGTACGCCCAAAAGTATTGTCTTTGCCCGGCAATCGATAACTCCAACGCCACTGCTCGCCAACCGCTTCAAACTCTACTGCGTTCGCAGGGACATGGACAAAGTCGTTATAGACTATTAGACCAGGTGCTAATAATCCACAGATTGCAACTGTGGTAATGCCGATCAACCACCATTCCAGCTTTTTGTTTTCCGGCCGATATTCAGACCTGCGCCCTGGAACCGCTTTATATTTATACACGCAATAAGCCATAAAGAGGACGATGGCAACAAAGAAAATGCCGGTAATAACCAGCGTAATGGTGATGGTCGTGTCGATAGATCCCCAGTTTGATGCCAGTGGCGTCGCCTGCCACGGACTGAGAAAATGAAATAACACGGAAATAATAACAATAGCGACCAAAATAACTGCAAAAGTCATATGGATTCGACCCCGGTTACTAAGGGCAAGTGCCTTATCATGACACTTTGCCAGTAAGGCGAACATGCTACGTTCGCGGTATTATTAATGCCTTTCGGCGGGTATTTAAAAAGTCACTATCATCACTCTAAGTGCTCTTTATTTTTATACCTTACATTTTAGTCTAGCACATAAAAAAAATAATGTAGGAAAGCTTGTTTGGGCTAATTTACATCGCGTTGTCTTAACATTATTAGATAAATTTTGTGACATATATAAAGTTTGTTCAGTATCATAGGCTCTTTAGTTTATTTTAATAGCGTACCCAAAATATGACGAGTCATCTCTCTGCCTTTAGCCAGCGCTTTGCCGCGATCATGCCAGAAATCGGCAATGACCGATTGCCGTCATTATTGATAACCATGTTGAAGGGTTTAGTCCCTTTCGATAATGCTGTTATCGTACACTTTCGAGAAGGTAATAAACCCCAGATTCATTACAACGACTTTCCTCCTTTGGACCGTGACAGTCAGATAGATGGTTTTGTAAACGGTGCTTTTTTACTTGACCCTTTTTACCGCGCAGCAATTGATCGAGGCATCTCTGGTCTGCACAGACTAAGTGACTTGGCTCCAGAAGGATTTAAAAAGACCGAATATTATCGTAGCTATTTCAAGTTTACTCAGATCAAAGATGAAGCGGGCTATATAGTCCACCTTGACGGAAATCAGTTCATTAACATATCAATAGGCCGCTTAAGCTTGGCTCAACGCTTTAATCGGACACAGTTAACAATTCTTGAAGATATTGCACCGATAATAGAAAGCATCTGTAAAATGCAGTGGGATAGCAAGGCAAAGTCAGAGGCTGATGCTAGCAACCAATTGCCGGGGCAACTAGACAGCGCCCTGAAATATTTTGGCACTGCTTATCTGACGGAACGTGAAAGTCAGGTAGTGCAGTTGTTCTTGCATGGCCACTCAACCAAATCGATTGCCGGGCGCTTAGGCATTTCGCCAGAGACCGTTAAATTACACCGTAAAAATAGTTACGCCAAGTTGGATGTATCCTCGCAAGCAGAACTTTTCTATCTATTTATAGACTCCCTTGCCAGCCTTACTCAGTATTCTAGCGGCGACCCCTTGGTCGGCTACCTCTAGGCGTTGGCAAAGACGATCGCATCACTCTCCAGTTTTGCCACAACAATGCTACCGGCAATAAAGTCTCCGGCCAAAATATGCTTAGCTAAAGGGTTTTCAATAAGCTTTTGTAGCGCTCGTTTTAGGGGTCGTGCACCATAGACTGGGTCAAATCCGGCTTTTAGGACAAGGTCTAGCACCTCATCTTCCAAGCGTAAATTTAGATCATGCTCTGCCAGTCGGCGCTTTAAAAACCCTAACTGGATATTGGCAATACCTCGCAACTCTGACTTATCCAAAGGATGAAATACGACAGTTTCGTCGACCCGATTGATGAATTCTGGTCTGAAATTGAGACTCACCACATCCATCACCGCCGATTTCATCACCTCATAGTTTTCTTCACCTGACAGTAGCTGTATAACATCGGAACCCAAATTTGACGTCATCACAATAACGGTATTTTTAAAGTCCACTGTCCGTCCCTGCCCGTCAGTAAGGCGACCATCATCAAGTACTTGAAGTAATACATTAAATACATCTGTATGCGCTTTTTCGACCTCATCAAGCAGCAATACTGAGTAGGGTCGCCGCCGCACCGCTTCTGTAAGATAACCTCCCTCTTCGTACCCAACATAACCTGGCGGGGCGCCGATCAAGCGAGCTACAGAATGCTTCTCCATAAATTCGGACATATCAATACGCACCATGGCCTCCTCACTATCAAAGAGAAATTCAGCCAGAGCTTTACAGAGCTCAGTCTTACCTACACCGGTTGGACCAAGAAATAAAAATGAACCATTGGGCCGATTGGGATCAGCGAGTCCAGCGCGTGCGCGTCGAACTGCATTGGATACCGCCACGACGGCTTCAGACTGGCCCATGACTCGTTGATGTAAAGCATTTTCCATACTCAATAGTTTATCGCGCTCACCTTCAAGCATTTTAGCCACAGGGATGCCAGTCCACTTAGCCACCACCTCGGCAATTTCCTCTTCTGTGACTTTATTCCTTAACAGTTGCTTTTCTGCCTGTGCTTCATTGCTAGCCTCGATAAACTGCTTCTCTAGGTCGGGGATTACACTGTATTGAATTTGTGCCATTTTCTCTAAATTCCCCGACCGGTGAGCCACCTCTAAATCTATTTTGGCTTGCTCTATCTCACTCTTGATGTGTGTAGACCCCTGCATCGAGGCCTTCTCGGCAACCCAAATTTGTTCAAGATCTGCGTATTCTTTACCCAAACTTGATATATCGTCATCGAGCTTAGACTTCCGCTTTTTAGCGGCTGCATCACTGTCTTTCTTCAAAGCTTCACGCTCAATCTTCAATTGAATTAGACGCCGCTCAAGGCGATCTAATTCCTCCGGTTTTGAATCAATTTCCATTCTAATACGACTCCCGGCCTCATCAATCAGGTCGATAGCTTTGTCGGGAAGTTGGCGATCTGTAATGTATCGCGCAGACAGGCGCACTGCGGCAACAATCGCACTATCGGTTATTTCGACACCATGGTGGACCTCGTAACGTTCTTTCAGTCCGCGCAATATAGCCACTGTATCTTCTTGATCAGGCTCCTCCACCAATATTTTTTGGAAGCGACGTTCAAGCGCAGCGTCCTTCTCAATGAACTTTCGATATTCGTCTATGGTCGTGGCGCCAACACAATGTAACTCACCCCTAGCGAGCGCAGGCTTTAACATATTACCTGCATCCAAAGAACCTTCTGCCTTGCCCGCACCGACCATAGTGTGTATCTCGTCAATGAACAAAATAATCTGCCCCTCCTGTTTGGCGAGATCTTTAAGTACCGATTTTAGGCGTTCCTCAAAATCACCTCGAAACTTCGCTCCCGCTAAAAGCGCACCAAGATCAAGTGTCAGAACACGCTTGTTCTTTAAACCCTCAGGCACTTCGCCATTAATAATACGTTGGGCAAGACCCTCAACGATTGCAGTTTTCCCCACCCCTGGCTCACCGATAAGTACTGGATTATTTTTGGTGCGCCGCTGCAACACCTGAATCGTGCGACGAATCTCATCGTCGCGCCCAATCACGGGGTCGAGTTTGCCCATTTCCGCACGTTCAGTGAGATCAATTGTGTACTTATTTAACGCCTCTCGCTGCTCTTCGGCATCCGCATGATCAACGCTGCCGTTTCCTCTAACACTAGCAATTGCCTCCTTTGCTTTTTTAATGTCGCCAAATCGGCTCAGTGTTTTCCCTAGCGGCCCCTCATCCTCCAATGCCGCTCTGAGCAGTGTTTCGCTAGAGATAAATTGGTCGTTATTTTTTTGCGCAGCGCGGTCAGCTAAATTCAATAATCGCCCAAGATCTTGAGAGATACTGCCCTCCCCCGTGGGAAATTTCACTTGAGCTAATTTTTCAAGTTGCTCATTGAGCTGATTCTGCAAGCCGGACACATCAAAGCCAGCGCGATTAAGGATCGGGCGAACACTGCCGCCCTGTTGGTTAAGCAAGGCCACTAATAAATGCGGCGGTTCGATCGCAGCGTGGTCATTACCAATGGCAATTGACTGAGCCTCGCTCAGCGCTGATTGAAGCTGATTGGTTAATTTGTCCATGCGCATAATTTACTCCTAGGTGATGCCTTGTTGGTTACTACTAAGTTGGGGGCTGAGGAACAACTTTTCAATAGGCAACACAAAAGCCACGAGGTACGGGGTCGCACCTTTAAAATATTTATCCACTTGCAGCCATAAAAAAGCCCCAGAACAACTTAATGCGCTGGGGCTTTTGACAGACCTAGAGGCAATTAAAGTTGATTTAGCGCCATAGTCATTTCCACTACAGCTTTTTTACCATCGCCATAAACCATCAGCGTGTGATCCATCGCAAACAACGGATTAGGCAGACCAGCAAATCCCGGGCTTAACGACCGTTTAATCACCACCACGGTCTTGGCCTTATCAACATTGAGGATAGGCATACCGTAGATTGGACTTCCTTCAACATCGCGAGCCATTGGATTAGTTACGTCATTGGCGCCAATTACAATCACCACATCAGTATCTTCAAAGGTAGGGTTAATTCTGTCCATTTCAACTAACTTGTCATAGGGTACCTCGGCCTCTGCAAGCAATACATTCATGTGCCCGGGCATTCTCCCCGCGACTGGGTGAATGCCATATTCGACCTCGACACCTTTAGCCTCCATTGCATCGGCCAACTCTCGAACTGCGTGCTGAGCCTGTGCCATTGCCATACCGTAACCGGGTACTATAACCACTCGCTGAGCTGTTTCTAACAGCATAGCAACTTCGTCAGGTTGGGCACTGGTCACCTTCCCTGCATAGATTTCATCTGCATCTATAATTTCACCACTGGCGGCCATCTTGCCAAACAGAACATTAGCCAGAGACCGATTCATGGCGACACACATAATTCGAGTAAGAATGAGTCCCGAGGTACCCACCAGTGAGCCGGCAATAATAAGCACCGTGTTACCGAGAATAAAGCCTGCCAGCGCTGCCGCTATTCCAGAATAAGAATTCAATAGTGCAATCACCACAGGCATATCAGCGCCACCAATTGGCATCACTAAGAAAAGACCAAGTAATAGGGCAAGACCTAGGATGGTTACCATAGCCACCATGTTACCTGGATTAATGACCAGCAATACAATCGCAGTTAATGCGCTCAATAAAAGTATTCCATTGCCGATGGGACCTCCAGGCAATCCATAACTTTTCTTCATCCATTCCTGTAGTTTACTAAATGCAACCAAACTACCAGTGAGCGTAACCGCACCGATGAGTACCGTAAGACAGATTGAAACTAAGCCAATAGTGCCCTCTACTCCCTCGCCAAACGCATTACTTGCAACTATCTTGGGCTGAAAAAAATCAATCACTGAGGTCGACTTTATACCCGCGCGAGTAATGTATTCCGCGAGTGCTATAGAGAGTGAAGCACCACCACCGAAACCATTTAACAAGGCTACCATTTGCGGTATTGAGGTCATTTGAACACGCAGAGCCATCAGTGCACCTACAATACCGCCTAAGGCCACTCCAGCTATCACATAGATGAAATCAACATCGTTAATGTTAAACAAAGTTACTACGACGGCAACCAACATACCCAGCGCCGAGAGGAAGTTACCTCGAACTGCTGTTTTCGGTTTGGTTAGTCCTTTGACGCCAAGAATAAATAATACGCCGGCAACTAGATAAATAAAATTAACTAAATTTCCACTCATCGCCTACTTCCTCTTAAACATGGCAAGCATACGATTAGTCACAAGGTAGCCACCTACCACATTAATAGTCGCCAACGTCACCGCAATAAAACCGAGCCAGTTAACAAGCATCGGGGAGCTTTCTGTACCTGCCGCCAAGAGAGCCCCGACTAAGGTAATACCAGATATAGCATTGGTTCCCGACATTAACGGCGTATGTAACGTTGGAGGAACTTTGGTAATCAACTCAACACCAAGAAATAAGGCGAGGACGAACAGCGCCAGCAGTAAAATTAAAGTTTCCATTGATTATCTCTCTTATTTTTCATCATTAGACGCAACTGAGGCACCCGCTTGTTGCTCTGGCTCCACAGAAGCCTTTATTTCATCCAGACCAAGTAACTTTCTCATATGAGCATGAGGCACCTCGCCCTCGTGCGCTACCAAAGTGCCGGCAACGATTTCATCACTAAAGTCCAGATTGAGTTCACCATTCTCGTCTAAAATAAGCTCAAGTAGAGTCTGGATATTATTACCGTACATCTGACTGGCATGATAAGCCAAGTCTGAAGGAACATTCTCAGGGCCGACAATAGTTACGTCATGTGCAACGATGATTTTACCCATCTCAGTAAGATCACAGTTCCCACCTCGCTCAGCAGCAAGATCAACGATTACTGCCCCTGGCTTCATGGCTACAACCATGTCTTCTGTCACCAAAATCGGTGACTTTGCTCCTGGGATAGCAGCCGTAGTAATAATAATATCTTGTTGGGCGACCACAGCGGTCATCAACTCACGCTGTCGGCGGAGAAAATCTTCCCCCTGCTCTTTGGCGTAGCCTCCGACACCCTCTGATTCACCGGTATCCAGATCCAATTCCACAGGCTTCGCCCCCACTGAGATAATCTGCTCTCTCGCTGCGGGTCGAACGTCGTAGGCCTCAACTATGGCACCTAGGCGCTTAGCCGTGGCACAGGCCTGTAAACCGGCGACCCCCACGCCCATAATAAGCACTCGAGCGGGCTGAAGTGTCCCGGCGGCAGTCATCAACATTGGGAAGATACGCGGAGATACGGAAGCACCGATTAATACCGCTTTGTAGCCAGCCAGAGTGGCCATCGACGAAAGCACATCCATGC
>DGAQ01000028.1:55469-60054 GCA_002382445.1 Porticoccaceae bacterium UBA4026
CGAAAGCACATCCATGCCCTGAGCGCGACTGATACGTGGCACCAATTCCAGAGCGATAGCGCTAGCCCCCGTGGCCGCGACCGCCTGGGCTGCTTGAGGTGAGGCCAATGGATCCATCATCCCGATCACCAACTGACCCTTACGTAGCAAAGCTAGATCTAATTCACTATTTTCATTGTTTGAGCCAAAGCTCTGCACTTGCAAAATGATATCTGCGCTGGCAAAGATCTCTGCACGGTTGGTTATAATTATTGCTCCAGCAGCTATATATTGACCGTCGGGGTAGCCCGCTGCGCTACCCGAATTTTCCTGAATAAGTACCTTTATACCTCTGTCCGTTAATGACTGGACGTTGGTCGGGGACATGGCGACGCGTTTCTCACCGGTTTTGATTTCCGAAGGAATCCCGATTATCACTCAATTCTCCTTATTTTTGATGATGAACTTTGATAGTTTAATAACTACTATGAATAGTATCAAAGAAACCATTAGCTCTGTAGCTTCAGCGCAAATAGTCGCTATTACAAATTTAATAGTTGCCCTGTTTCAAATACTGGCAGCTTAGGCCATTTCTTTTGTGAGCGATGGGTTTAGCTAATATCAAAAGTTGGCTGGAATGATAGCCTATATTTTGATTTAGACACTGTCATGGTCATTATGGGCTATGACTAAAAGCAATAAGTGTACGAAAGTGAGTTCCCGGAGAACTCACATCTTGGTGACTTTTTCTAGCGGTAGGCTGTTAGGCGCGGCATGGTGCAGCAGTTTTTAGTCTAAGAGGTACTAGATATCTACAAGATGGATTTAGTTAACCCGAGATATTGAAAATTCTGCGAGATCAAGCAGTACATTTTTGTACTCACCATCAGGCAACCCAATAAGGGCATGCTTGGCAAGTTCAACTTCATTTGCCGCTTGCTGGCGGCTATAGGATAAACCACCACTACTGTTAACTACCGCTAATATGGCGCCGAAATTATCCGCGGTCTTGTTCGTAATGGCCTTGCGAATCAAGCTAGCATCTCCAGATTCAGCGTTATCACGAGCAAAAATAAGAGGTAAAGTCATTTTACCTTCGGCAAGATCACTACCAATATTTTTGCCGGTTACCTCAATATCACCTTGATAATCCAAAACATCATCAGCAATCTGAAACGCCATGCCCAAATGTTTTCCATATGCGATCATTGCATCTTCATGAGTTTCGGCAAGGCAGGCGCCAACCTGAGCAGCGGCCTCAAAAAGCTTTGCCGTCTTACGATAAATTACCTGACGGTAAATCTCTTCACTAATTTCAGGATTACCCGCATTAGTCATCTGCTGAACTTCTCCCTCCGAAATAACATTCGTGGCATTTGCCATCACGCTCATAATTGGCATATTTTCTATTTCGACCAACATTTGAAAAGCCCTTGAGTAAAGAAAGTCCCCCACTAGCACACTTGGTGCATTTCCCCACTGAGCGTTAGCTGTTTGGCGTCCACGACGCAGACTAGCGACATCGACGACATCGTCATGGAGTAAGGTGGCCGTATGGATAAATTCAATTACTGTCGCCATTTTAAGGTGATCTGCACCTTGATAATCATTAGCGAGCGCACTTAGCAGAACCACCACGGGACGCAAGCGCTTGCCACCAGCATCAACAATGTAGCGTCCGATATTTTCCACTAGCCCGACATCAGACTGAAGTTGGCTTACGATTAACTCATTGACCCCGGATAACTCTTTTTCCACAGCCTGATGAAAAGGTAGCATTAATACTTCCCACGGTAACTTCATTATTTGACAGCACGCATGCTAGGCAGGCAGGCCTTTACTGTCAACTCATAAGATCACAAAAACCAACCAATGAGGCGTTTATAACCGATCCCTGACCTTCTTATAACCTCTAAAAAGTTGCCGATAATCCAATAAATCGTTAGGATGGCGTTTTTAATGACTTCTATAAGGTACACATGACCTTCATCCCCAAATCGTCATATTCAAAAGATGAAATACTCGGCTCTACTCGAGGAGAGTTGTTTGGACCTGAAAATGCCAAACTCCCCGCGCCTAATATGCTAATGATTGATCGGATTTTGGAAATCAATAACCATGGCGGCAAAAAGGGTCTTGGCCAAATTATTGCTGAAATAGATATTACCCCAGATCTCTGGTTTTTCGACTGTCACTTCGAGGGCGACCCGGTAATGCCTGGATGTCTAGGATTAGATGCGCTTTGGCAGCTCGTTGGGTTCTTCTTGGTTTGGAACGGAAATAAAGGCCGTGGTCGAGCGCTCGGCGCAGGAAATGTCAAGTTTTTTGGCCAAATATTACCAACCGCAAAAAAAGTTACCTATAAAATTGAATTCACTCGGCTTATTCAGCGCAGGTTGATTATGGGGATTGCCAACGGATCCGTAGAAGTTGACGGTCGTGAAATTTATACTGCCCAAGATTTAAAAGTTGGACTATTTGATAGTACCGATAACTTTTAACTGTTATTTTTAATGAGCTAAGGTCTAAAAGGAAATTTAATGAAACGAGCAGTAATCACAGGGCTGGGAATCGTCTCTTGCCTAGGCAATGATCGAGAGTCGGTTACACACTCTCTACGCAATGGTATCTCGGGTATTCAACGGCGAGAAGATTTTGTCGAGATGGGTCTGCGCTGCAATGTCGGCGGCGTTATTAACCTCGACCCAAAAGATCATATTGACCGTAAGATGTTGCGGTTTATGGGTGATTCTGCGGCCTATGGTTATATCGCTGCTGATCGAGCTATTGCCGATGCAGGCCTCACTAGTGAAATGGTTTCAAATCTCAGAACTGGTTTGATTATGGGTTCCGGCGGTCTTTCTGGCGAAATGTTTGTCGAAGCGGTTGACGTGATGCGAGCCCGTGGTATTAAGCGGGCGGGCCCTTATCGAGTCACCCAAATAATGGCTAGCACTGTCTCTGCTTGTGTAGCAACTCCATTTAAAATTAAGGGGGTTAATTACTCCCTATCCTCTGCCTGTGCAACCAGCGCTCACTGCATTGGACATGCTGTTGAATTAATTCAGCTCGGTAAACAAGACGTATTGCTAGCTGGTGGAGCCGAAGAAATGCATTGGTCAATGGCCGGCATGTTCGATGCTATGGGTGCTCTAACCAGCAAATACAATGACACCCCCGCAGTGGCCTCTAGAGCCTATGATGCCAATCGTGATGGTTTTGCACCAGCATTAGGTGGCGGATGTGTCATCGTTGAAGAGCTAGAGCATGCGCTGGCTCGTGGTGCCAATATTATTTGTGAAGTTACTGGATACGGCGCCACCTCTGATGGCGCTGATATGGTTTCACCTTCAGGCGAAGGCGCTGAACGATGCATGAAAATGGCCATGTCCACTGCCTCTGGACCTATCGATTACATCAACACCCACGGCACGAGTACGCCGGTAGGTGATATGGCTGAGCTAGGTGCGATTCGCAATGTTTTCGGAGACAACTGCCCGGACATCAGTTCAACAAAATCTCTGTCAGGTCATAGCTTAGGGGCTGCAGGGGTTCATGAAGCTATTTACTGCATGTTGATGATGGAAGCTGATTTCGTGGCTGGTTCTGCCAATATAGATACACTTGACGAACATGCTAAAGGGTTGCCAATTCTACTGGAGTCAAAGCAAACCAAACTAAATCGCGTCATGTCCAATAGTTTCGGATTTGGGGGTACTAACGCTGCGCTAGTGATGGAAAGATTTAAGGCGTAAGGGGTTTTACTATTCAGCAGGCGATAAAAAAGGGTGGAGAATTTACACTGCTCTGCACCCTTTCTTATCGATCACGCCTTCCCTATTGCAACGGCTTCTAAAATCGGAAAACGTTGCAATCAAACTACTCTATAGCGCAGCTAAAATTGCCTCCGCACTGGAACCTTCAAGAGCACCCGCGTCAACATTCAGCAGACTCACTACACCGTCATCTACGATCATCGCAAAGCGTTGACTGCGTTTACCCATGCCAAAACCAGACCCATCTAACTCGAGCCCCAGAGCTGTAGTGAAGTCAGCATTACCATCGGCGAGCATCACAAGATGCTCCGCATTGGCCGACTGACCCCAAGCGTTCATAACAAAGACATCGTTGACGGACATGCAGGCTACGGTATCTACACCTTTTGATTTTATTTCATCGACATGAACGACAAAGCCCGGTAAATGAGCCATCGAACAGGTTGGCGTAAATGCGCCAGGAACAGCAAAAAGGACAACCTTTTTACCATCGAAAATATCTGCAGTGCTCATTCCAACGGGACCTTCAGCGCCCATTATGGTAAACATTCCGGCTGGAACTTTATCTCCTACTTTAATTGTCATAACAATCTCCATTAACTAATATTTAAAAAATTACTTCCAAATCCTAAGATACTGACGGCCGAGCACTAAAAACTGGACTGGTTTACGTAACGAGTTAGACAACTTCAGAATGGAATGTCATCGTCGAAGGGTCCTGATTGTTGCTGAGGAGCCTGCTGTGGAGCCTGATTAGCATTTTTTGGAGCAGAACTCTGCCCATAGTCTCCCTGAGGAGCATCATATCCACCTTGCCCACCTTGCCCACC
>DGAQ01000028.1:60186-69754 GCA_002382445.1 Porticoccaceae bacterium UBA4026
CACCTTGCCCACCTTGCCCACCTCGGCTATCGAGCATTTGCATTTCACTGGCTACGATTTCAGTGGTATAGCGGTCTTGGCCATCCTGCCCTTGCCATTTACGGGTTCGCAATGAACCTTCTACATACAGCTTAGACCCCTTCTTTACATATTCGCCGGCGATCTCAGCCAGCCGATTAAAGAATACCACTCGATGCCACTCGGTTCGCTCTTGTGGTTCACCACTGGTTTTATCTTTCCAAGACTCCGATGTAGCGATACTAAGATTGGTTACAGCACCACCCGACGGCATAAACCGTGTTTCTGGTTCCTGACCACAGTTACCCACTATGATAACTTTATTAACTCCGCGTGCCATTTTTTTTCCCCTAATTCGTTAACGGTTTAAGTACGGTTGCAAGCTGGACATGTCCACCTGTAGACGGTCTACCTGGACATAGGCTAATCGCTCACCTTCTAATAGGAGTATATCTTCAACACCCGCTATATTTGAAACTATTTTTGTAAAATCAGTATGCTCTAATTCGCCGACAGTCAATACTAGTGTTTTAAGGGGTCTTGGAGATTTCAGCCCTAAGCAGACGAGCCACCAAAGCGCCAAGATAAAACTAATCACCATAAAAAGTCCGTTCACACCGAACATCTGTAAGCTCCAACCACCGAGCAGACCACCAAAAAAAGCACCCAAAAACTGACTGGTAGAATAAATACCCATTGCAGTACCTCTATTACCAACGGGACATGATTTACTCATCCAAGAGGGTAATGACGCCTCAAGTAAATTAAATGCAGTGAAAAATATCAATAAGAGTACGGGAGTCATTATTGGCCCACGATACAAACTTAGAGCCAGGGTCGCCATCATCATGGCACCAACAGACACCAGAAAACTCCATTTTTGACCATTATGTTTTTCAGCAATGATCATGCCTGGTAACATGATGAAAAACCCGCCTCCCAGCAATAACAGATAAACCCACCAGAGGTTTTGAGCTTCGATACCTAGTTCGTCAGACAGGATTGTTGGTATGGCGACAAAGGCGGCCATCAATGCCAGATGTAGAGCGAAAATTCCGTAATTGAGGCGCAATAGCGTGGTCTGTTTAATGAGCCTAACGATCTGTTTAAGATCAGTTGAGGTTTCCCGGTTATGTTGCACCTCAACCCTACGCGGCACTAATACCAACACAATCAATACGCCTAGGGCACCCAAAATGGCGGTCATCCAGAAAATTCCAGAAAGTCCATATTTCAAGGTTATCAGCGGGCCAAGCACCATGGCCAAGATAAACGAAAACCCGATGCTGCCACCTATCATAGCCATCGCTTTAGTGCGGTTTTCCTCTGAAGTAAGATCAGTAACCATCGCCATCAACGTGCTGGCAATAGCGCCCGCGCCTTGCAACGCGCGGCCAAGAATCAGGCCCTCCATAGTCTCAACAACAGCACAAACAATACTGCCGAAAATAAACATCAGAAGACCACCAATAATAACCGGACGCCTTCCCACTCGATCTGATAATAAACCCAAAGGAATTTGCAAAATTGCCTGCACTAAGCCATAAGCCCCTAGAGTCAACCCCAATAAAAGAGGACTGTAATCTGGGTACCCCACTACTGAGAATGCGAGTACTGGCAGCACCATAAATAGCCCAAGCATTCTAAAGGCATAGAGGCTAGCAATAGAGAAGGTTGCGCGCCTTTCAATAGGCGAAAAAACTGGATAGCTGGTCAAGGTGGCGCCGATTTATGATTAATTTTTTGAAGACGCTATATTACCAGTGCAGCTAACAGGGGAAAATGTTTATCCATAATATTTTACAAAAAGGCACTCCATTTAATCCATTTATCTTGAAATATAAGGTCTAGCCAACCCAGCTGTCCGTACAACGCCAATTAGAGTAAATTACTCTTTGCTCAGGAGGCCATTCGGCCTCTATAATTAACGGTTTAATCGGACAAAAAGACATCTCAATGGATACCATTCAGGTTCGCGGTGCACGAACTCATAATCTTAAAAACATCGATCTAGATCTTCCACGCGATAAATTTATTGTTATTACTGGATTGTCAGGCTCTGGCAAATCTTCTCTGGCTTTTGACACGCTCTACGCTGAGGGTCAGCGACGCTATGTCGAGTCACTATCGACCTACGCACGACAGTTTTTGTCCATGATGGAAAAACCTGATGTGGATCATATCGAGGGCCTGTCACCCGCTATATCCATTGAACAAAAATCCACCTCGCACAACCCACGATCTACTGTGGGCACAATTACCGAAATTTACGATTATCTCCGACTGCTCTTCGCTCGCGCAGGTGAGCCTCGCTGTCCTGACCACAACAAGCCACTCAAAGCCCAAACTGTAAGTCAGATGGTTGATCAAGTAATGGAACTACCGGAAGGGACCAAACTTATGCTTTTGGCTCCTGTTGTTAAAGACCGGAAAGGCGAGCATTTACATTTATTTGAGACCTTGCGGCGTCAAGGTTTTATTCGCGCTCGAATCGACGGCCTGGTTTGCGATTTAGAAGAGGCTCCCGCCCTTAACAAAAAGCAAAAACATAGCGTTGATGTAGTAGTAGATCGCTTTAAAGTGAAAGGTGATATCGCCTTAAGACTGGCCGAATCATTCGAAACAGCCCTGAACCTAGCAGAGGGCTTGGTCATGATCAGCTATATGGATGGCGGCCAGCCAGATCAGATGTTTTCTGCGAAGTTCGCATGCCCTGTCTGTAACTACAGTTTAAATGAACTCGAACCCCGACTATTTTCGTTCAACAATCCAGCGGGTGCCTGTCCGACCTGCGATGGTTTAGGCTTACATCAGTTTTTCGATATTGACCGCGTAATTCAACATCCAGAGGTATCTATTTCCGAAGGCGCTATTCGAGGCTGGGATAAAAGAACACTGTTTTATTACAATATGCTCACCTCTCTTGCTGAACACTATGATTTTGATATTGATGCACCTTGGGAGAAACTTTCCGCGATACATCAGCAAAAAATTCTGTTCGGTAGCGCCGATGAAGAAATCACCTTCAACTACGTTAACGATCGGGGGACTGTTTTTCGCCGGCAACACAAGTTTGAAGGCATTATTCACAACATGGAGCGACGCTATAGAGAAACCGAGTCGCAATCCGTACGTGAAGAGTTAAATAAATTTATGGCTACCTCAAATTGCCCCGAGTGCGCCGGCACGAGACTTAGAAAGTCCGCCCGCAATGTGTTCATTGACAATAGGCGTATTGAAGATATCGTTTGTATGCCTGTTGGCGATTGTGCTGATTATTTTGATCAACTTGACCTACCTGGACGACAAGGTGAAATTGCCGACAAGATCATCAAAGAAATCCGCCAGCGATTCACTTTTCTAGTCGACGTCGGACTTAATTATCTGTCCCTAAGCCGAAGTGCCGACACGCTCTCAGGTGGAGAAGCACAGCGAATTCGTCTCGCCAGCCAGATCGGTGCAGGACTAGTCGGAGTAATGTACATTCTCGATGAACCCTCAATAGGCTTGCATCAGCGCGACAACGAGCGACTTTTAAAGACATTAGTGCGACTTCGCGACATTGGTAACACTGTCATTGTCGTTGAGCATGATGAAGAAGCCATTGCTGCGGCCGATTATATTGTCGATATAGGCCCCGGCGCTGGTATCCATGGCGGTGAGATCGTCGCACAAGGCTCAGTTAAAGAAATTTGCGCCAGTGCTGAATCCATAACGGGTCAATTTTTGTCGGGTAAGCGACGTATTCTAATTCCTAAAACACGCCATAAAGGCAAAGGTAAGACATTATCAATCATCGGTGCCACAGGAAATAATCTGCAGTCTGTGAATTTGGATATTCCAATTGGCGTATTTACCTGCATCACCGGGGTCTCTGGTTCTGGCAAATCAACGCTTATTAATGAAACGCTCTATCCAGCTGCCGCGGTCGCACTAAACAAGGCAACCACTCTCAAGCCGGCGCCTCACTCTAAAATAACTGGCCTTAACCTTTTAGATAAATGTATTGATATCAACCAAAGTCCAATTGGTCGTACCCCTCGGTCAAACCCTGCCACCTACACGGGAATATTTACGCCGGTGAGAGAATTATTCGCTGGCACCCAAGAAGCCCGATCCAGAGCTTATACCCCGGGCAGGTTCAGCTTTAATGTTAAAGGTGGTCGCTGTGAGGCCTGTCAGGGTGACGGCGTCACAAAGGTAGAGATGCATTTCCTACCCGACATCTATGTGCCCTGTGATGTGTGTAGCGGAAAACGCTACAACCGAGAGACTTTAGACGTGCACTTTAAAGGTAAAAATATCCATCAAGTACTGGAAATGACGATTGAAGATGCTCGCGAATTTTTCGATGCGATTCCAGCTATCGCCAGAAAACTTCAGACACTCATTGATGTTGGCCTGTCTTACATAAGCCTAGGACAATCTGCAACAACCTTATCTGGCGGAGAAGCGCAAAGAGTTAAGCTATCAAAAGAACTCTCCAAACGAGACACCGGAAAAACTCTCTATATCTTAGACGAACCCACCACAGGTTTACATTTTCACGATATAGAACAGCTACTTGCGGTACTTCATCGGTTGCGTGATCACGGCAATACCGTGGTAGTCATCGAACACAATCTAGATGTTGTCAAGACAGCTGATTGGGTTGTCGACCTAGGGCCGGAGGGAGGTTCTGGTGGAGGTCAAATTGTCGCCGAAGGCACTCCCGAGGAAGTTTCTAAGGTTAAAGGTTCACACACCGGATTCTTTTTGAAACCGATACTGGCTCGTCAAGCCTCAGCATGATTTGACTGTCTGTCGAGGTATTCTGACACCATTTCGTCTACCGCCGTCTGCTGATAAGGGCGTAAACCGCTAAGGATAAGATTTTTGACACCGCGGCCAATAGTCTTATCGCCATCATGGAACGTAAAGTGTAGCTCTCCATCACCTCGCTTACCCTCAACGGTTAAATTGGTTTTGGTGATTTTTAAACTTGGGTTTTGAAAATTCAAACAATCTAGCTCAAGCGACATTGACTGATAGATGATCAACGGTCGCTGCGGATTAATCATGACATTATTTTTCGCCATCAAGGGGACTAGAATATGCGGGAAATTATGGCCAGAAAATCGAACGTACGCTTTAATTAGAGCATCAACAGAAGTCGAATTCTGGACATTATCCCCCGAATGAAATCCCTCCAAATAGCACTTCCCTCGCGCATCTAAAATCTCATAACGAGCATTTGAAGCTGATGGAAAAATCAATGGCTGATCGGCCCCTAACAATCCAGAAAAACGAAAATCCATCTTTTCTCGCAAACCATAATGTTTTATCACCAGGGCAAACAAGAGATCTCCAGGTACACAAAAACGTTTACTATCTGCATCGTGTATCGGGTTGAAATCATTACTTACAATTTTAGCAAAATCGCTCGCTTGCTGGCCACTGACACTGATTCCATTAATATTTTTATTGTAAAACTGCTCAATAAACACGAATTAATCGAACTCCGCTTCAAATTCTTCTAACAAATCTAGCGGCTCTATTTCCATACCTTCCAAATCCGTATTCCAATTAACCCCAACCAGCAGTACGTCACCGTGCATACCAGGCAACCAATCGTCGAGAAACTCTTCAATATCGATCGCCTCTGGTTTGTATACAGCCCAATCGCCACTGCACAACTCTTCGGCAAGCGGCTTTGAAGACCAAAACGGAATAACATCAATATCGTCATGGTCAGTTGAACCAACCAACGCCCAATTTTCTGTTTGGTCCTGTAAACCCCAGATACAACCCTGCTCAAGGCATTCCACGATTAACCGATCAAAATTTTCCTGAAGATTATTAGATAAGGGCTCCATGGCGCCGCTCCATTATTTAGAGGCATTATTCGAGGCGCCCATAGTAACCGTTTTGAGGCGAAAGGCTCTACATTATTATTTCGCTGTGATAGTAATAAGGATAATTAATTAAGAACCCTATAACCTCGACCCTGGAGACAGCGCTTAATAACTTTTTGCTGCTCCTTTCGTGCTTGAAGATTGCCTTTTACTCCGCCAACAACTCCGGCGGTTCCGCCGATCTCTTGTGCCGTATCACTATTACCAAGAATTGCACCGACAACACCACCAGTCACTACGCCAGCGATGGCACCACCCAGGGTACGCTTGCTAATATCAACCTGCTGAGCCAAGGCATCACATTCGGATAGATCCCTTTGGTATTCCTCAAGATCAAGCCCGCGGGTATCAACAATAACCTGATCCGCCGCCTTATCTAGAAGAGCAGTAGCACAACCGGCCAACAGCCCACCATATAAAACACTGACACACAACATTAGACTTCGCATACTCATACTCCTTAAGTAGATATTTTAATTCAACGTCAGCCGATCTAATCGGTTGACCTTTCTAATTGCATCAGTCTAATAACTCAAGGAGTCAATTATTTGGTGTTACTCATAATCCCTCGAACCGCGGCCGGTATATCGGCTGGCAGCAGAACCAATTTAGCATTGTCAGACTTTGACATGCTATGAATTGCGTCGATGTACTTTTCCCCTAAAAGATACATAGCTGGAAGCTCTTTATCTTGGATAGCTTCATTGACTCTTTCTAGCGCAGTTTTTGTCGCCTCGGCTAATACCACTTTGGCCTCTGCGTCTCTGCGAGATGCTTCGAGTCTTCCGTCGGCCTCTAGAATTGCAGCAGTCTTTTCACCGTCAGCACGAGTGACTCTAGCGCGTCTCTGACGCTCGGCAGCCGCCTGTTCTTCCATCGCTGACTGCATAGTGCCAGAGGGTTGAATATCCTGAATTTCAACTGTTTTTAAGGTAATACCCCAATCAGCAATATCCTCTGATATAGACAATTTCAACTTTGCTTTTATTTGATCTCTGGAGGCTAGCGCATCGTCCAGCGCCATTTCACCGACAATTGACCGCAATGAAGTCTGCACCAAAGTACGAATAGCCAACTCGTAGTCTTCAACGCCATAGACCGCCTTTTCTGGTGAGATAATATTAATATAGGCAACCGCATTGGCGATAATAACCACATTATCTCGCGTGATCACTTCCTGAGAGGGAATCTCTAAAACAATGTCTTTAGTCGTCGCTTTAAAAGCAACAACATCAATATAAGGTATAATCAGATTAAGTCCAGGACTCAACGATTTATGAAATTTACCCAAACGCTGCACAACCCACTTCGATCCTTGGGGCACTAAACGAACACCCTTGAAAATGGTGATGATCACCAATAAAAAAATTGCAATTACAACGATCATGCCTTCCATTATGATTTATCCTTAATTAATTTAATTTTGTAACAACCAAAAACTCACCAAAAATCTCTTTTATATGCAGCCTATCACCCAACTCTACGTCAGTGTCGCAGCTAAACTCCCATTCATCCGAGTCCATCACTGGTGTGCTAAATCGCATCCTCCCTTGGGTGCTTTGAGTAGGCAGTTTAATGACTAAACCCGACGCACCAATGGCGTCGTTGTGTGCCTGCTCGCCAGTCTTACCTTGGGCCATTTTTGCCTTAATAATTTTGAACCAAATTAAGGTGAACGCCACTGAAGATCCAGTCCAGAGCAATACTTGCACGGTTAATGGCATGGGTATCAAAAGCTGAACCAAACCTACCACAAGCGCTCCAAGCCCGAACCAGAGGATGGTAAAGCTTGGAATAAATATTTCACCGACCACCAATAACAGCCCCAACACAAGCCAGTGCCAATACAACAACTCAATATCCACTTGAACTCCTTATTAACTGACTATGCAATTAACCATTAATACCCTTTCTAATAATACCCTATTTTTAGCTGCATTATAAATAATACCATCCACATCAACACAAAGATCGACTCATCAGCAAGGCGTCCTCACGCCCATAATCAGTAGCATAATAATCCCGCCGCTGACCTACCTGCGCGAACCCAATCTTGGTATATAGATTGATAGCAGAAAAATTAGACACTCTGACTTCCAAATAGATCTGTCCAATTTTTTTCGGTAGTTCACGCATTACATAATCCAATAGCTCCTCACCAAGCCCCAGTTCTCTATGGTCTGGATGTATAGAAATATTTTGTAACTCTGCTTGATCCCCCATTGCCACTACTACCGCAAATCCAACAACAGCGTTGCTGACCACAATCACCTGAGTCCACTCAACGCAGTGTAAAAATTGATTTTTGCTCCAAGGCGACTTCGAGTTCAATTGCTCAATAGCAATCACCGCCTCAAGGTCACTTTGGTCCATTGAGCGTATAAAGAATAGTTTTACGAGATTACTCAATCGCCGTTATTCGGCTGATTTAGCTTGATGGCCGGGGATAGAAATCTAATGGTGTTCCATGTTTTACGCTTGCTTTGAGGGTCCTCAATCATCTCATCCAGAGAAGGCACAACCAGCCCGATAATCTCGTTAAATACATCAATATGGCCATTGGTCATTTTTGATAATTGCTCTCCAGTTAAAATCCAACTGGCTGTCTTCATCCCTAACATTAACATCATCTTACTTTTCTTCGCTTCTAATCTGGCTTGTATAACCATGGTTAAAAACTCTCGAACCTCTGACTCAGCACCCGTTGCATTTGGGTAAGGAGGCCACTCCGCTAATTCCATCTGAGGAAGGTTACCCCGCCCTTGCCCCATTGCAACGAGAATATTAGACAACAGTTGGATTTGATTTGGATCGGGAAGACTGCGGTCGACAACACTACAAACCAACAGCTCATCCGTCGGCTGCCATAGGGCCAATTGAAGTTCTATGTTAACTATTGGGTCAGATTTCTTGCCTAAAGAATCCACCACCGCACTCAGCGGTTCGGCCTTAGTATGTGGAAACTCTGCCACCGGATCACTAGAGGCGCCAAAGGAACCAGTCACTTGCTCAGCTGAAGCCTGTTTGACTATTCGATCTACCAGAGTCTTAATCGGTGCTGTTTCAAAAACCTCAACTTCGGGTATTGCGTTATCTTTGAATAAGTCCCTGGGAAGGTATTCATCAATACCGAGGCTCTTTAAGTAATAAGCTCGATCGGCTTTTCCCATTAAATACCACCCAGTTGTGGATGCAAACGACCAGGGTTACGCATGAGCGTCAACGCATTTAAATACGCCTTAGCACTGGCAAATAGGATGTCCGTATGGGCACCCTGTCCATTGATGATACGCCCATCTTTTTCAAGCCGAACAGTGACTTCGCCCTGCGAGTCAGTGCCTTGGGTCACCGCATTAACTGAGTATAACTGCAGCTCTGTTTGGCTATTAATTATCTTTTCGATAGCATTGAAGATAGCATCAACTGCCCCATCTCCAGTAGCTTCGGCAGAGTGTTCCTGATTCTGATAGCGAATGATTATTTTCGAATGAGGTAGTTGACCTGACTTAGAAAGCACCTCTAATTCCACCAGTGTCAGAGCATCGTCCTCGGTGCCCATTTGCACTTCGGAGACTAGGGCCTGAAGGTCTTCATCAAAAATTTCACGCTTCTTGTCGGCAAGCTCTTTAAATCTAACGAAGATCGGAAGAGCACAC
>DGAQ01000029.1:0-182 GCA_002382445.1 Porticoccaceae bacterium UBA4026
ACGGATTTTAAGTCCGTTGCGTCTACCAATTTCGCCACCCGGGCATACTGAAGGGGGCTTTTAAAACATCACTTCTTTCTAAATCTACCAGTCATGCTGACTGGCGTTGCGGTCGCTACCGGCGTCCTGCCTAACGCGACACTTGAGCTTCCTGCTCATCGTCTACCAATTTCGCCACCCGG
>DGAQ01000029.1:455-12838 GCA_002382445.1 Porticoccaceae bacterium UBA4026
CATACTGAAGGGGGCTTTTAAAAATATTTCTTATTTCAAACTACCAACAAAAAGAATGCTGGTGAGCCAACTCTAATCGGCGAGAAGTATACATGACCAAAAACAGAATTGGGAATGAATATCTCGGTTCTACCTAGCTTGAACCACAAACAACTATAGGTTCAAAACAACTGCCTAATTTGGAGGCGCGGGTCGGAATCGAACCGACGATGGCGGAGTTGCAGTCCACAGCATTACCACTTTGCTACCGCGCCTTAACTTTCATTCTCGTCCATGGTATTTGACGAGGCCGCTATTCTAGGGAATACGGGCAATAAATCAACTACTTATCGTCGCTGGCGCTTAATTGCGGCCATGCTTTCTTGAGATAGTAAATCATTGACCACAATGTCAGTCCAGCCGCAGCGTAAATTGCAATAAATCCGATCAATGTTAATACTTGTTGATCGGGCCTGGCGAGCAATAAAATCGCTATGGCAACCATCTGAACCCAAGTTTTAACTTTTCCCAGTGTTGATACAGCCACACTTTGACCAGAACCCATTTCAGACATCCACTCTCTCAAGGCGGAAATCACTATTTCTCTTCCTATAATCACAATCGCGGGAAGCGCAAACCAAGGCGTTGAATGAACTTCAAGGAGAAGAACCAGCGCCGCTACAACGATGAGCTTATCAGCGACAGGATCTAGGAAGGCGCCAAATGACGTCACCATATCTAGTTTTCGCGCGTAATAACCATCAACCCAATCGGTTAAAGCCGCCAAGCCAAAGATGGCCGCTGAGGCCAAGTGGTGCCACTCCCACGGTAGATAATAAACGACGATAAAGACTGGAATCATCGCGATACGTATTAACGTCAGTGTATTAGGCAGATTCCACATAAAATATTATTCCGATACCTGTATGTTAAGAGGAGTAAGAAAGCGTCGACTTTCAATCATTGTACAGTGCGCCGTAAATTGCTTCAGCAACCTTTTTGTTTATATTCTCAACTTTCATAAGGTCGGCCACGCTGGCCTTCTTCACTTCAACGATACCTCCGAAGTGCTTTAACAAGTCTCGACGACGGGTTGGCCCAACACCGGGGATGCCTTCCAAGGCAGAGGTGCGACGCTTTTTGTCGCGCCTCTGTTTATGGCCAGTAATGGCAAAGCGGTGAGCTTCATCCCGAATTTGTTGGATTAAATGGAGAGCCGCTTGCTGCGGTCGCGCTATTACCTTATTATTTTGATCTGCCAGTATAAGTGTCTCCAACCCAGGCTTGCGGGTTGTTCCCTTAGCAACGCCCAGCACAACTACGCCAACCACGCCGAGCTCTGTCAACACCGATTTGGCCACGCCAATCTGCCCTTTACCACCATCAATGAGAAGAACATCAGGTAACTTCCCCTCGCCCTTCATAAGCCGAGTGTAACGTCTCCTAATCGCCTGTTCCATGGCCGCATAGTCATCACCCCCAGTGATATTTTCGATGTTAAACCGACGATAATCACTTTTTAACGCGCCATTGCTATCGAACACCACGCAGGAAGCTACAACGGCTTCGCCGCTACTATGACTGATGTCGAAACATTCGAGTCGCTCTGGTACCTCATCAAGGCCAATAGTTTCTCTAAGGGATTCAAATCTCTGCTGCAGGGTCTGCTTTGAGGCTAACTTACCCGCCAAGTTTTGTTCCGCGGTGCGTTGGGCAAGCTCGATCCACTTGGCACGAAACCCTCTGACCGAATCACGAATTTCTATATTTCGTCCGATTTTTTCTTTTAAGGCGTCGGTCAAAACCTCCGCACATTCTAATGATGCGTTGACCAAAATTTCCTTGGGTAAATCGGGGCGGCCGGCGCCATCCAAATAGAGGTGCGGTAAAAACTCATCTAGCAACTCACTCACCTTCTCCGCCAATGGTGCCTTGGGGTAATAACTCCGGCTGCCTAATATACGACCTTGACGCACATAGAGCATATGAACGCAGGCTTGGCCATTGGTTACGGCACCCGCCACAACATCGATGGTGCCACGGCCCTTTTCGATCATTTGTTGCGCTTGAACCTGACGCAACGCTGATATCTGATCTCTATATTCACCCGCTTTTTCAAATTCCAATGCGATCGATGATTTATCCATATCTCGCTCTAACTGCTGCAGTATTTTTTCAGCCTTCCCATCAAGATACAGCCGCGTTAAATTTACATCCTCGGCATAATCATCTGGTTTAACAAAACCAACACAGGGTGCTGAACAACGTTTTATTTGGTATTGCAAGCAGGGTCTAGACCGATTTTTAAAAAACACATCCTCGCACTGCCTCACGCGAAATACCTTTTGTAGAAAGCTCATACTCTCCCGCACCGCATGAACACTAGGAAACGGCCCAAAGTAAGTTCCCTTCGCCTTTTTGGGACCGCGGTGAAAGGATAGCCTAGGCCATTGGTCACGGTCGGAGATAAAAATGTAGGGATAGCTTTTATCGTCTCGCATCAATATGTTAAATGGTGGGCGATATTGTTTTATTAGGTTGTGTTCTAGGATCAGTGCTTCGGTTTCTGTTTCGGTCACAGTCACGTCGATTTGAACAATACGTTTCACCAAGGCCGCGGTTTTAACCGTTAGCCCCGTCTTTCGAAAATAGCTGGTGACTCGGTTCTTTAGATTTTTTGCTTTGCCGACATACAAAACTTGCCCTTCACTATCAAGCATTTGATAGATACCTGGGCGCTGAGTAAGCGATTTCAAAAATGATTGATGATCAAAAGCCATGACAGAAGTGTAACGGTTTTTAAAGTTAAAAGGATCACTTGATTAGGGCTCTACTACCCCAAAATGATCTTAACGGCTGTTATCAATAAGTCCTGTTAAAGCATCAATCTGCGCCTCGGAGTTATAAATGTGTGGTGACATTCGGATGCCCTTGGACCGGCTATCAAAACAGACGCCCTTACCTTGCAATGTTCGGATGATCTGCTCATGTTTTTTACCAAAGTGGATGATAAGCGTGCCGCTACGGCAGCTGGCATCCAATGGCGAAACTAACTCGTCGTCAGAAAGAACTTGAATAATGCGATCACACATTTTTAGGTTATGTTGGCGAATCTGCTTAACGCCCACCTGGCTAACAAACTCTAAGCTGGCGGTCGCGACTAAGAAAGGATATACCGACGGTGTTCCACCCCAAAACCGAAGAGCATCTTTGGCATAGCGGAAATTGTGAATATCAAACTCAAAGGGGTCTTGATGGGAGAACCAACCAACATTTTGTGGCTTGCAGTGTTCAATTGTGTCTGGATTAACCCATAAAAAGGCAGCTCCTGGTCCACCGCTAAGCCATTTAACAGAGGACCCAACAATAAAATCTGCAGACCACTGCTGAATGTCGATGGGAATAATTCCGATAGCCTGAGCAATATCGACCAGGGAGCGAATTGATCGCTGAGCAGCCATTGCAGTAATCGCAGCGATCGGTAGCTGGACGCCGTTGTTAGATTGAACCTGAGTGACCAGAACTAGGGCAACATCATCGAGTAGGTACTGTTCCCACACGTCCAAATCATTTAGGTTGAGAGCTGCGGGAATATAACGCATTTGGTAACCCAAACTCTGAGATTGCTGCAACGCATAAGCTACCGAAGGAAAATCCTCTTCACTCATTAGAATGACATTTTTATGCTTTGACGGCGTCAGCGAAAATATAATCTTATTCACCGAGCTAGATATAGTCGTTTGCGGGCAAAAGTGGCTTGCATCGCTATTTAGTAATGAACCAAGCTGCCCCCGAAATCGTTCAATCTCGGCTAACCAATGGTTCCAAATACTCTCATCGCCTCTAGCCCAAGGCTGCCAGAAGCCTTCGTCCGCTATGGATTTTGCGGTCTTCAGCGGCAGCCCAACCGAATGACTCAGTAAATAGATGCCTTGCTGTTCAATAAACTTATCGTCCATCATGCTAGGCAGTCCTTAAGGCTCTGAAAATCTCTATACCGGGTATCAAACCCCTCGGTGGCTGGTGCAGCGCAACGCATATCGCAGAGCTTTCTGAGACTCTTTAAGAGTACAGGCAGTGGCGGACCGCTAGCGGTTAAATCGGGCTGGTCAGAATGCGCTCCTACCTCTGCAGGACGTTCTATAAATTTGTGCACTAGGCGTTCATGGTGCTGAATAGCTACCCGCCCATGAGACGCACATACTTCTAAAAACATGCCTAAGTTGCTCTGAAACCAAGGGTCATTTTTATGTTCAGGCAGACATTCTAAAAAACTATCGAGCAGACTTTTACGACGCATGCAGTCGCGGAGTACTAGCTGATCATCTGGGCGCATGAACAAGAACTTATCAACCAGCAGTTGTGAATAATAGGGGTCATCAGCTTTACAGACGCCCAGCAGCAAATCAATCACATTAATACCGGCAAAATCACCTGCATTAGCACCCCTATACTCATGTAACCCAACGCGATGGGGTCTGTAGTAAGGTCTGACGCAGTAGAAAAAGCGATTAATATCTAGTTGGTCAAATAGACTCGAATTGGACTCATAAACCTCGTCAAGTGCGTCCTTTGCAGTCGATAATAAGTCGTAGGTTACTGGGTGTGAAATACCCAATGGTAAACAATTCCTCAAGGCCTCGGAAGCACGAATAAACGAAAACACGCCGCGCGTATTAAAATCGAGAAATATCTTTTCATCCGCAAGGGACGTGAACGTCTTATATTCCCCATTGACTGCACGATTGTGCGTTTCTAAATGACAAGAAGCGAAACGTGGAATAACACCGAGTGAAGCACCCAATTGCATTGCAAGGGCCGAAGCCTCATGCAAAGGTGATCTGGTCTCTCTTGATGGCTCGGTAATATCATGACGACGACAGGCGGCCATATAGAAGCCGACGTCACCCAGCAATTCAAATCCGCTATCAAAACCCTCGTCAGTATTACCCTCGGAGAGAAGGTCTCTAATGAGCCCTCTGCCCTCATCCACTAATCTCGTTTTGATGCTTTCGCCCATGGATTCAGTCGAACCACGATTTTCAAAGTACAGCTCTTCCAACTCTGTATTCATCTGCCTAAAATCACTGCGAATCCATTGATCTAGCGCACGGGCTTTTTGAGTCATCTTCTGGTGCCTTTGGTAATCCTAGTAAGGTTAAATCTTACCAAAATTACAGTAACATTATCGGGCAAATAAAGGACATTTTTTTATTTAATTTGTGGTATATTAATCGTTAATTAGATATTTTTGGCAGATTACACTAATAATGAATAATAAATTAGATAGTATTGATATCAGCATGTTGACGGCATTGCAGTGTAATTCTCGCATCAGCAACGCAGAATTATCCGCCAAGGTTAATCTATCTCAAACGCCCTGCCTGAGGCGACTTCGCAGACTCGAGAAAAGCGGCCTCATTGAGCGATATAGCGTGCAGTTAAATCATCAGATGATAGGCGCCAGCGTCTCGGCGTTTGTATTCGTGAAGGTGAACAAAAATACCTCAAAAAATGCATCAGCCTTTGAATCAGCCATTGCTGACTTGCCCGAGGTCACTGAGTGCTGTGTGCTTGCAGGGGCGCATGACTACATGCTGCGTGTAAGTACAGCAACATTACAATCCTTCGAGCTATTTTTAAAAGAAAAGCTAGCTAATGTGCCCATGACAGAAGGTATCGAATCAACCATAATACTTAATCAGCTTATAAAGAGAGATGCGCCCCTACCCACACACAGGTAAAGGGGGGATAACAATTACCCTTCAAACCTCGCTTATGTCTGGCGGACCCAATAACGCCGCCGCACCATCAGCAGGCCTATTGCTAGCATCAAGATGGCTAAGGTTGGATCACCAGAACTGTCCGTGGCTACAGTACAACCACCTCCACCACTTTTTGGCACAACAACGGGCGGTTGCGGCGGCACTACGACAACATTAATCGTCACAGTATCCGAACCCGTAGCACCCAGGTCATCAGTAACGGTTAACCTAAAGCTTAACTCATCTGCCGAGCTAGGTGCAGTGAACTGCGCTGTTGCTTCATTAGACTGGCCAATGGTGACTGTTGTTCCCGTTAACTGCTCCCAAGCGTAGGTCAGAACGGAACTATCTACATCAGTGGCCGACCCTTGCAAGTTAACCGTCGTGCTGGTGTTTACAGTGTTATCGGCACCTGCATCAACAACCGGCGCTTCATTCTCTCCCGGTTGAACAACGCCTTCGCTCACCTTTATCGAGATAATAGCAATGCTGGGTGATGTCAGAGATAACGACCCAACTGGATCATGTAATCGAATAAAAAAGCTCTCTTTTGGCTCGCCATTACTATCAGATTCAATTGGAATACTGATGGACTGCGCTTGGTTTTCACCATCGCCCCAAGAGAGCGACCCAGAATCAAGGGATAGATCATCGCCATCTGTGGCCCCCGCTAAAATCTCCCACTTAACACTGACTGCTCCCTCACTGCCATTGTTACGTGCAACCTCAACTGTTGCGCTACCGCCCTCTTCGACCAAATAAGTTTGGGCATCAAAACTAACATTGCCCTGGTCTGTCTGAAGCGTATTATCGCGAACAACGTAGAGTCCACTGCTGATATCACTAATCAACAGGACACCACTAGGTAAGTAAGGATATACCCCCCAAGCACCATTAAACGATGTATTGTCAGAGATAGGAAAGGTATCAAAAAACCCTATTTCCTTAGGAGCGGAAGTGTCCGAAATATCCAGAACAGTCATCCCACGGGTATAATTTGACATGTAGTAACGATTGCCACGCACAAAGCCGTTGTGGTCGATAGCGCCAGTAGGTCCGGTCCAGGTCGACAATAAGCTTGGGACTCTAAAATCAGAGAGTTCAAATAAGCGCACCGTAGTGTTTAAATTGTGGTCCATCTCATCCAATTCGTCATGGACAAGCACAACCTGCTTATCCTCTGTATACCAACCTGAATGGACATAGGAGACGTTTTCATAAGAGGTAGTACTTAGCCGCGTAGGAGAGCTGTTTTGCGTTTTATCCCAAATCTGGAAGTCATCTTCATTGAAGTCAAAGAAAATCTCACAGAGAGGTCCAGCCGAAACGCATTGAGTATCTTTGCGTTCATCCGTCACCACCATAGAGCTAAGGTCATGAGAATAATTCGACCGTGAGGAAGAGCTGTTCTGATAGATTGACACTGGTGACTGAGGGTCATCCAAACTATAAGTATTAAATGAGCCGCCTTTTCGGTTTGAACCTGCAATATGCAGGTAGGGCTCGACCCCATTTAGGGCCACCCCTAAGGAGTAATCAACATTGCTCAAATAAACGTTGTGGGCGCTTATGTCACTTGGGTCTGATCCGGCAACGGAAATTTTCTCAGGTAATTCTCGCAAGTCGATGATCATTGTCCCAACCGATGCGCTATCGGCTGTCACATAAGCGTAACTCTCCCATCTTGCGCTTTGAAGATTAAAGTGTTGATAGACTTTGATATCACGCCAAGAGGTCGACTGACTAGAGACACTGCCTACCATGCGGGGCGACTCAGGATCAGTTACCTCAACTACGCCGACTCCGTTACGCAAGCCCATGATCGCGTATTCTCGGCCATCATTGACATCATAAAAGCCCCATACATCGTTAGCAGTACTAGGGTTAGTTGAAAAGCTCGACAGGGGGATATGAGACAATAAATCCATCTTTTCACAGGCGTGATCCCCAGCAAACCCATTTTCACAGTTGGTTGCCGACTTAGCTACTTTTAGTCGCTCATAAACCTGCATTTTTTGCCGAATATCTTGGGTTTTTTCGATATCCAAGCCTTTCGCGTCAACAATGACGGTAAAGCCTTTGCCCGCTAGTTTATCGGCGAATTCCAGCGGCACTCCAGTTAGGCGTGTAATGTTGCTGGGGTCAGTTTTTGCGAATGCAGAGGATTCGCTGTACAAGCCCTTCACAGGAACAAGATCACTGAGAAGATAAAACAGCGTATCAACATCTTCGATTCTATAGTTACCTGCAGCCATCCGAATCGTATCGCCCTTATTAGACTGCAACCCGGCATAGTTAACGGTGTTACAGGGCTTTAATGGATCGTCACATTTACCAACGTCGGTGCCGGTTGTGGCAACAAAGCGGGCTTTATCATGATCCGCGTGAGACAGAACTAGGGAGGAATAAAACGTCAATGCCAAAACTGTAGCCAACAAAAACAAACCATCTCTAATTACCGCTATCGGCCCATAATATATCTGCATTTTTATTCTCTTTATTGGTAACAATTTTTATTGAGATCTGAATAGTAGTGTAAATGCCCAGTTGATGATAGCGATCGAAATATTAAGATAATATAGCTTACCGAAAGTGGCAACCATCTGATTACCCTTTCAAGTATTTGTCACCATGTAATTTAAAAAATATCTTCAATGCATTAATTTCAAGGGACTTTTCAAGCCAGCCCTTTTACAATAAGTATTGTTTTACTTTAACCATTAGGGTCTCAGCCATTGTCAGATTCAACTCCTAAAGACCTTAACCGGCGCTTTTGCGTAGCCCCCATGTTGGATTGGACCGACCGTCATTGTCGATTTTTTCTGCGTTTAATTAGCCAACATGCGGTTCTCTACACTGAAATGCTCACCACGGGTGCTATATTGCATGGCGACAGCGAACGTTTTTTGGGGTTGAATGCGGCAGAACACCCCGTTGCATTGCAGTTAGGTGGTAGTAACCCAGGGGATTTAGCGGCTGCATGCAAACTTGCTGAAAAATATGCATACGCTGAAATAAATCTAAACTGCGGTTGCCCCAGTGATCGCGTACAAAGCGGAATGTTTGGGGCCGTGATGATGAAAAATGCCGCTGTTACCGCTAACTGCGTTTCAGCCATGCGAGAGGCAACCGATCTTCCGGTAACGGTAAAACATCGTATTGGCGTTGATGACTATGACTCTTATGACTTCCTGTGCCAGTTTGTCGGTACGCTGTCTGAGGCTGGTTGCAATACTTTTTTAGTCCATGCTAGAAAAGCATGGCTCAAAGGCCTTAGCCCAAAACAAAATCGAGAAGTCCCTGAACTTAATTATGATCGTGTTTATCAATTAAAGCGTGATTTTCCCGGTAGCGAAATTATCATCAATGGGGGTATAACCACTCTGGAACAATCTATCGGACACTTAAACCGCCTAGATGGAGTAATGATGGGAAGAGAGGCTTATACAAATCCTTACATATTGGCAACTGTCGATCAAGAGCTCTATGGCGACAATCATCCGATTAAAAGCCGTATAGAAATCGCTGAACAATTTCTTAATTACATAGATAATGAGATGATTAAGGGCACCAAACTGCATGCTATGACACGTCACATCTTGGGCTTGTTTCATGGGATGCCAGGAGCACGTCAATTTAGAAGACATATCAGCGAGAATGCCTACAAGCCCTCAGCCACCATTGATGTTTTAACCACCGCGCTGCAAGCGACCACAGGAGCCATTGGCAAATGACCAACAAGAGCAAACTCGAACAACTTAAAGAAATGACAACTGTCGTTGCTGACACAGGCGATTTTGAAGCCATTAGCCAGTATTCACCAGAGGATGCGACAACAAACCCTTCTTTAATCTTAAAGGCGGCACAAATGCCCGCCTATAAAGATCTAGTTAGCCAAGTTATTGCTGCGGTGGCCGCAGAAAGACTGTCTAGCGAAGAGCAGCTAGCCCTATGCATGGACAAACTTGCCGTTGGTATTGGGGGAAAAATCGTTGCGGTAGTTCCAGGTCGTGTTTCAACAGAAGTTGATGCTCGATTATCCTTTGATACCGCCGGCTCTATTTCCAAAGCTCGCCAGCTAATCTCTCTCTATGAGCAGGCGGGCATCGGCAAAGAGCGTGTTCTGATCAAGATGGCTTCCACCTTTGAAGGAATCCGCGCAGCAGAGTTATTGGAAAAAGAAGGTATTAATTGTAATCTGACACTACTTTTTAACTTTTCCCAAGCCGCCGCAGCTGCTGATGCAGGCGCATTCCTAATTTCGCCTTTTGTAGGCAGAATTCTCGATTGGCACAAAGCCTCTACAGATCGAACTGATTATAGTCCTGCCGAAGATCCCGGGGTCCAGTCAGTCACTCAGATTTATAACTACTACAAACAGTCTGGATATAAGACAGTGGTGATGGGAGCCAGCTTTAGGAATATTGATGAAATCACCGAATTGGCAGGCTGCGACCGCCTAACTATTAGCCCTCAGCTGCTGCAAGAGTTGGATGATGATTTCGGTATATTAACCCGTAAGTTAGACCCAAAGAACACTGGTGCAACTATAGAGTACACTCTAGGTGGCGAGAGCTCATTTCGCTACGAACTGAACAATGACGCCATGGCGACGGAAAAACTATCTCATGGCATACGTGCTTTTGTTGCCGACCAAGTTAAATTAGAATCATGGTTAAAAGAGTTTAAATAATGTTAGACAAAATCAAAAATTTCTTTCAATCCAATGTCCTTGACGCGGAACAGAACGCAACGAGTCCAGAGCAGTTAGCTATGGCCGCACTGCTGGTGGAAGTAATGGTAATTGATGGTGATCTAGATCCGCATGAGCTTGACTCTATAAGCGCCACACTTAGTCGCATGCTAGAGCTAACCAGCGAGCAGGTGAATGAGTTAATACAATTATCTCGGGATGAGGTGGCTGAGGCTACCTCTCTTTATCAGTTTACCCGTGAGATCAACGCTCATTTTGACCATCAACAAAAAATGGCGCTAATGACCGCCATGTGGCGTGTAGCCTTTGCTGACGGACATCTGGATAGATATGAGGAAAGTATAATACGCAGAGTTGCAGACCTCTTGCATATCCTACACAGCGACTATATCCACTGCAAAATCGATGCGCGGGAAAACACCTAGCTAACTATCTGATTCAAGAGCTCTAATTAGGTCCGTAAACTCTCTGCTGTTCTCTGGGCTCAATTCTATTAGGAGCTTATGCGCCTCCAAAACTTGGAGTCGGACATCGTCAATGTCGGATTTTTCCATGCGGATGTTGTGTAAATGACTATGTTCTTTAATATCAGGTACATCTTGAAAGATGTCGAAAATCTCATCAAAACTCATGCACTCTAGTGTGCGAAGAATACTCGCATTTTCGCAAAAAACCTGGATGTTAATACCGTAATTTTTGCGACAGTGAAGGCCTAATTTTGCAAGTAATCCTAGCGTAGTGCTGTCTAGGCAATCGGCATCCAACATATCAACAACAACTTGCTTGACATCTTTACTGCCAAAAATCATCTCAATATGCCGATTCAATGTTCCACATAATGTCACGCGCACATCGCCTGAAAGCTTCAGTAAATAATCACCCATACTGTCTGCTACAAGAATTTTGCCAGGATTCACCCTACATCCCTCTCGTCAGTAACAACATAGACACATCATCTTGGGGAGCCTCGACAAAATCAACGGACAGCGCCTCTTTCAAATTTTCTATGGTGTTTGATTTATTACCCAAAAACTGCAGTAAAGTTTTCTCTTTGTCGATTAACTCTTTATCGGGCACCAATTCGAACACGCCATCAGACAGAAGCACTAAAGCACATCTCTCCGGGAGTTGTATTTCTTCCACCGCCCAAACCGCGTCTTCAAATATACCCACTGGCTTACCCATACCGGGTAAATAGTCCGCCTTCCCGTCTACGATCATGATCGGTCTAGGTAGTTGAGCGCCGACAACGTAGCGTAATGTGCTAGTCTCGGTGTCTAAACAGCCCGCCACAACAGTCAAATGCTTACCCACGCCCGACGCCAAAATTTGGTTGTTAATATGCTCTAAAAGACCTTCTGGCGCCGCAGTCAAGGCCTCATGATCATTTTCCGTGATATGACGCCGGATAACTCGCCCAATCATAAACCGCAGCAGCACTGTTACAAAAGCAGATGACGCGCCATGCCCGGATACGTCGGCGAAATAAAACAATAAATAACGCCCTAAAACAAAGTTATAGCCAATAAAGTCACCACTGAGATAAAGCGAAGGCGTAACTGAATGTGATATTTCATAATCACCAAAGGTCAAAGGACTCTCGGGCATCAAGCTTTTTTGTACTTCAAGACCCGCAATCTGATCTTGTTTGAGAAGCCGCAAGCTTTCTTGAAGCTCGACGTTAGTTTTCTCCAGATCACCGCTATGCTCATGCCGCCGGATACGAGTAACAGCAATCTCTTCAATTCGAGAAAGGGATTCAGAAATAGTTTGTTGAGACATTCCATCAAACCAAACGTCTGAGGCTCCATGACGAAAATAGCTAGCGACCACTTCCACCGAGGGTGCTTCTAAACAAACTGCCACGAGATATTCGGATAAAAGTGCCTTTAAATCATTGTCTTGGTCCAATAGTTTGCCTGACG
>DGAQ01000026.1:0-3947 GCA_002382445.1 Porticoccaceae bacterium UBA4026
TTTAAAGCATAAATATGGCGGTGGGATAGACCTCCAAACCTTAGTATTTTAACGCCTTCCTAAATAACCTAAAAATCCTCTACATCCCAATGAATATAGGGTTTATCTGTAATAGAGTATTTTACTGTCTTATCGTATACTGTAACTTATGTAGTCAAAGGTGTACCAAAAAGTGTACCAAAATAAGTCTTTATGGAATGGGGTTTAGATAAATGGTGAAGAGCATTACGGCTAAAGAGCTAGAGAAGATAATTAGAGATAATATTCCTAAACGTTATTCTCTTGGAAATAGCTTATATCTTGATATCTCTGGAGGCTCAGCGGTCTTTACCTTTCGGTATAAAGTCAAAGGTATACAGAAAAAGAAATCGTTAAAACCATATCATCGGACACACAACAACCTCGGACATGTCCGAACAAAAGTGTTAGAGCTAAAAGCAAAAGTTAAGCAAGGGATCGACCCAAGAGAAGAGGACGAGTTGGAGCGTCTGCAAAAAGAAGCAAGGTTAAAAGAACTAGGTCAAGTTGAAGAGCTGAGGCAATCAACGTTCGAGAAGTTAGCTTATGAAACTATCCAGTATCTAGAGCATGAGTGGACTAACCATAAAACCGCCAAGCAATGGGAGAGCAGTTTAAAGGCGTATGCATTCCCTGTTATTGGGCATTTGCCAGTCTCAGAGATCGAGAGAAAGCATGTTTTAAAAATACTAGAGCCAATATGGTTTGATAAAACAGAGACAGCTGATCGAGTTAGACGACGTATTGAGGCTGTTTTAAGGCGCGCAATTAGTGATGGCTTGAGGGCAGGGGACAACCCGGCCGCCTGGAGAGGCAGCCTAGAACATCGCTTACCCAGTGCTGAGAAAACTAAGAACAAGCGTAAGCCTGAAGAAGAGAGGCACCATGAAGCTCTTCCGTATGCTGAGTTACCAGTATTTATGGTTGATCTGGCCACAATGGATGGTATGGGCGCTAGAGCATTAGAGTTGTTGATCTTGAATGCTAATAGGTCTGATGAGGTGTTGGGTGCAACATGGGATGAGTTTGATTTAGATACAGGTATATGGGAAATTCCGGCAAAGCGAATGAAGGGCAAAGTAAGGCACACAATACCTCTCAGTGAGCAATCAATCGGCGTACTTAGAGGAGTGAAACTGCAGCAGATCAGCGAGTACGTATTTCCAAACACGTCTAACGGGAAAAGTCTCTCTCAGGCAGGGATGTCATCAGTTATAAAACGAATGGGCAGAGAAGGGCAGATTACTGTTCATGGGTTCCGCTCCACCTTTCGTGATTATATTGCTGAGAAAACAGAGTTGGATGGAAGTATTGCAGAACAAGCCTTAGCCCATAAGCTCAAAGACAAGTCAGCAGCTGCTTATCAGCGTGGGGCTATGTTGGATAAGCGCAGACTGATGATGCAACGCTACGCTAACTATGCCTATCAAACAGGCGAGAAGGTTGTTAAGTTGAGGACCTCGGTCTAGTGGCAAACTACCTCGATCTAGTGGCAACCTCGATCTACGCGCACGTAAATGTGTCCTAAAAGTCCTTTTTATAAGCCTCAAGACCTTCTTTTTATAGGCGGTAACAACCTCGATCTATTCCCGCGTACTGGTGTCCATTAAGTCGCGCGTTGGAGTGTTCTGAAACTCCGCGCATAACAGTGTGTAAAAATATCTTTATAACCCTCAAGAACTTATCACCTCGATCTAGCCCTGATTTGACTAGATGGAGTATTCGGTTATGATTAGCATGGAAGTCTATTAAGCTAATAGCCCTTACCCATAGCTGTGTAGTCTCTTATTAACTTACTTGGGGAACATACAATGAAAAAATTACTTATCTTAGTTTCTTTATTAATCACAACAATATCTTTCGCTGGTCATCATGAAAAAGAGAAATTATCTCCGAATGTCGCTGTAGTCAAAGCTGGTTATGACGCTTTTGCAATTGGAGATATGGAAGCCTGGGCAGCAGTTCAAGCAGATGATGTCGTTTGGGAGATACAAGTAGGCTTACCTTATACTGGGACTTATATAGGTTCTGAGGCAGTAATGACAGGAGTTTTAGGCCCAATTGGTGAGATGTGGCCGAATTTCAAGGTTGAACCTATCCATTTTTATGAGTCTGGAGATGTCGTTTTTGTCCACGGGAGAATGATAGCGGATGGCTTGGACACTGAGGCTCTTCATATGGTGACGGTTAAAAATGGAAAATATAGTCGGTTCCGACCTTTTGATGACTCAGCCGCAATGATGAAGGCAGTCAAAGAATAAACTTATGCTCGCCTAATAGCCCTTACCCATAGCTGTGTAGTCATTTATTAACTTACCTCGAGAATATACAATGAAAAAATTACTTATCTTAGTTTCTTTATTAATCACAACAATATCTTTTGCTGGTCATCATGAGGCTACCGAAAATCAGATTATTTTTACTATCAATGCGAATATTGTTGAGGGTAAAGCTGATTCTTTCAAAGCCCTTCTCAAGGAAATGGTTCCTGCGGTTAAAGCCTCGGAGCCTGATACGACTAGGTATCAATACTTCATGAGCCCAGATAACAAAAAACTCACCTTGATTGAAGTTTATCCCAACAATGAGGCTGCCCTTTTCCATATGGCTGCTTTCGCTGTCAGTCCGTTTGGTGAGGAATTCCTTGCTTCTATAAGTATTACCTCGTTTGTGATTGCAGGGAATGCAAGTCCTGAACTGATGAAATCTGTAGAACCATTCACGTCGGACAACAGGCCCCCAGTTCAAGGCTTTATACGTTAGGAGGTGCCCTGATCTAGCACTGATTTGACTGGATGGATTATTTAGTTATGATTAAACGCATTAACTATAACTATAACTATTAACTGGAGTGAATTATGAAAAAGACAATTTTGATAGTGAGCCTATTCCTAGCTGCCGTAAGTTTAAATGCATTCGGAGATGGTCATCTAGCTGAAGAACAGGGTAAAGGTGCCTTTACTACACTAATGGTATCCGCTAAAGACACTGACAAGTATTTGAAATCTGTTAAATCAAATCCTGCTCTTTATAAAGCAATTGGGGCAGATGCTGGGGGATACTGCAGAACTGTGTCGGGCCAGGATTATCCAGGTCAACTAATGATGTGGACTGCATTCCCAAATGTTACTGCTGCTTTAGTGGGTGCAGGTAAATATGACCCATCTAATGCCCCTAGAGCAATGGCAAATATGCGAGAGTTTAAATATGGTGCAACTTGGGCGCCGCTTAAAGGGTTTTCTCGTCTAGACCCAGGATACGAGAGAGCGATGAGAATCAAAGTCTCACCCGCCAATGTACCTGCTCTTGTTGCAGCGCTCACAAAGCTTGAAAAAGAAATACAGGATGCAGGTCACGACACCTTTCTCAATGGTCTCTTTATTGCGATCGGAGGTGGAACTCAAGAGGCAGGTACTTTGTATCTAAAGTCTATAACTGCTGATGAAAAAACTCATGGCGCAGTCATTGATGACTACTTTGCAGGAGCCTCATGGGGTAACGCATATCTGCAAGCCACATCGTTAATTGATGAGGTTGTTAATGACCAATTTGAAGTATGCGAGCAGTTCTACACAGCGGAGTAGTCTATTGAGAGGGGGTGAAACTTATCACTTCGCCAGGCCGAAGACTGCGAAGATGACAGCGCTATTCCGCTAGACCTTGATTAGAGAGAAAGTCCGCCTTTAAAACGGGTGGGCTTTATTCTCAATGATGTTGAGTGTTTTTATCACGTATAGCCCTAGTTAGAACAATCTGCATAGGTGGAATCTCTTCTGCCTTTTTTTGTGTCGGACATATAGATATCAGAAGCTCGAAACTCTAGCGTATGCTGCGGGCGTGTTGTCTTTTTCTTTCCTGTTCGTGTTGTCATGATTCACCTCTGTAGCGTGGTTTACTCGCTTAACAGGGTGTCCATCATTAACGGGCAG
>DGAQ01000026.1:4143-5328 GCA_002382445.1 Porticoccaceae bacterium UBA4026
GGGTGTCCATCATTAACGGGCAGGATCAATTAATGCTATATTAGTCACTGAGTCATAATTTTAACCCAATGTGCATTTAGACATTAAACTCTTTCATAGTGGTGTGGTCACTATGACGTATTCTAGAGAAAATTTGTGATGAGAAAACCCTATCGTACAATTTTGAAACGTAGCACTTTGCTTTTAATGTGGTTGCTGGTCGTCAGTTCGTGTGGTGGTGGCGGTGGCGGTGCGCCAGTCACTGTTGTACAAAATTCAGCACCGACTATTTCAGGAAGCTCTTCAACGATCAGGGTTGGGGAAGCGCTAAACTTTACCCCGTCTGCAAATGACGTAGACGGTGACAATTTGGTCTTTAGTATTACCGGTATGCCTGCATGGGCCGCTTTTGACACAGCGTCGGGGTTGTTATCCGGCTCGGCGACGACAGCTGATTTAGACTCAATTTCGTCCATCACGATCAGTGTGTCTGATGGTCAATTAAGCAGCTCCATCTCTTTTGATTTAACCGTAACTAAGCCTATTTTCTTTATCACTATTGGTATTGACAGTATGGATGCTTATCGAAATATGGATGTTGAGTTAAGCGGCTGTTTTATGGCCCAAAGCGATACTGAATGTAGCGAGGGCGATGAGCTTCTCACCATAGCGAAAAACGGACTGTTTGCCTTTGAAGGTGGCTTAGAGACCGGCGCAGTCTATGCCTTAAAAGTCGATAGAGATCCCGGACGGCAAGAGTGTGCTTTAGATATTGAGGAAGGGGTTGTTGGTTCATCGGACAAAACGATTGCTGTTGCCTGTGCTGCGGATGCGTCAGCACCCTTATTTGCTGTAGACAAGATGCATAAGATACGCGTGATCATGGACGTCGATGAATGGCATCGGTTTGTTTTAGATACAGAGCGTGCGCGTTATAGCACGGGCGATGCCAATGGCGACATTTCTGAATGGACGTTGTGGTCCCACAGTGAAATATATCGGCAAGTTGACTTTGAATATCTGGATGTCGATGGCTCAGTGATTGAAAAATTTGAAAAAGTTGGTTTTAAAATGAAGGGCAACACCAGCCGACAATGGCCTGAATATTGGTATGACGAAGGTGGCGATAATTGGACCGTTAAGCCTAAACGATTTAGTTTTGGTATTAAGTTCGATGAAGAATTTGACGAAGATGAGGGTGTTTAT
>DGAQ01000026.1:5536-7439 GCA_002382445.1 Porticoccaceae bacterium UBA4026
TGTATTGATGCGACAGGCGAACCTGCTGCCGTTGAAGGAGCGCCTTGTGATCTTAGAGTTGGAAAAGACCATGCAGAGGTGCCAGAGAACGACAAAAGAGAGTTTATGGATGTGGACAAACTCTCGTTTAGGTTCAATCGACATGACCCGTCTTATCAGCGCGAACTTTTAGCGCACGACATCTTAAATTCTATTGGTGTCCCTGCCTCTAGAGTTGCCCATGCCAATGTCGAGTTTCATATTAGTGGTGACGGCAATTTCTATGGAAGGTCACTGCCTCAAACCTATAACATGGGTGTTTACCAAATGGTCGAGCAAGTCGACAAACCTTTTCTTAAACGCTATTTTGGGGAAAATGGCTATCTTTTCAAAATCGGTGGCAATGCAGATCTAGCCGGGTCGGCAGAAGCAGACCTAAACTGTGTAGCCTATGAGAACGCCGTTACTTATATAGACCCTAATTTTTGCCAAATTGGTGTTGAAAAGTCAGACCCTAACTCAAGAGAAGAGTGGCTTGGCACCGCGCATTATTTAAACCCTCAATTTGTTAATTCGGACATTAATGACGGCGGCGAAGATTCTCAATTTAGACCTTATAAGCCAGCCTATGACTTAAAAAGCAAAAAGAGCAGTATTGCTACTGGCAGGGCTTTATTGCAAAAGTTCATGAGTTTTGTGCAAACCTACCCCAGCGCTTCAATGTTAGCTGAGCAGTTTGATATTCCTGGCTTCATTAAAGCTCAAGCCGCAGAGATTGCCTTCGGCGCTGTTGATCATTATGTGAGGGTTGCCAACAATTATTATCTTTATTTCAATCCGCTCACGGACCAATGGATTTATATGGTTAATGATTTTGATTTTGTGTTCAGAGACAGTCATGACATCTCCATCGGACTGCCGTCTTGGTTTGCCGCGTTTCGAGATATTGCTGGGACTTACGCGTTTCCTTCGACGGGAAAGGTTGATTGGGCTAGCCGAGAATTAGGAAGTGTTGATCCTATTTTATGGGATATTGTTTTTTCTGAGCAAGCTAATAAAGAGGCACTTTACTCAGATATTAAGTCGATACTTGATAACCACATGGATTGGGATGTGTTAGGGCCTAAACTTGCTACAAGAGATGCCTTGGTGACAACAGCTATTAGTCAAACTGAGGCAGGGTTGCCAGACGGCTGCGGATTTATCTATAACCCTGCCGCTATTAATGCTGATGCAGGTGCGACTTTATGTGACGCTAGCGATATCTCCATAAAACAGTTTATTGCGCTAAGGCGCGAGACTCTCTATCAAGAGCTTCAAGAAAACGGCTTATAAGATTGATCTGCGTTGGAATGGTTGTGCCAGCACTGCCCCTTCATGCTGAGGTTAAGACGGCAGTGGTTTCGCGTGATTCTCTCCGGGCGGGGTGTCCATCATTAACGGGCAGGACCAATTCAGCTATGGGTCAATCAAGTTCAGTACCAACAGTTTTGTTATTTGTCATTATTTCTTGCAGAATACCTCAAAATTCTTTGCCGCATTCCCAGATAACTCCGAAAAAAACAATGCCGCTGAATATGACTTTTCAGATTTTTTCTCGCTTCCTGCTTTTCTTTCTTTGTCTGCGGTTTTTAATAATTCTCCAGACGTGTATAAGAAAAATCCTGCCGCGTCACTAACTTTTTTACAATCTTCGCTCTTCCAAAACCCTATATCCCCTTCTTCAGCCTTTACGCATGCTGAGATGGAAAGAAACAAAGTTAACACACAGAAGATGGGGGTAAATTTATTAAGAATGTTCATATCTAATTCAACTTTATCTAAATGAGAGACTTAGAGTCTATACCGAATAGAAGAACTTATGAAGGGTCAGGGTATCTGAGGTGTCTCAGTTATTTCTCACAGCCCTAGAGTCGACAACAAT
>DGAQ01000035.1:0-8804 GCA_002382445.1 Porticoccaceae bacterium UBA4026
CGATACGCTATTAACGTATACACCCTTAGCAGGGGCGCGCCTTCAGCCACTCGGCCACTTCTCCGTATGCTGGTCTTCGATATTGACATTTATGCTCTTTTAAAACAAAAAATGCCGCCCTGAACCGCGGCGGCATAGTACCACATCATGGCAAAAATCAAACGTCACTATCGTGATTTTCTCGATTTTCGTCCGTATTTGTTGTATTTTTCTCATCTTGAATTTTTTGATAGATTTCTTCTCGATGCACCGCTACCTCTTTAGGGGCATTAACACCTAACCTTACTTGATTGCCACGGACCCCCAATACGGTGACCGTGACTTCGTCACCGATAATTAAGGTTTCGCCTACTCGCCTTGTTAAGATTAACATGCTGCTCTCCGTAATATATTTCCCAAGCTAACCAAGGGCCATCTATTCAAAAAAATATCTTCCTATATACCAGAACCCTAGGTCAGAAAAGGTATCGCTAGAATATTTATACCCATGAGCATTTTAAGGGATCCATTATTCAACAATTAATTTTTTATGTCTGATCGTCCGCCAAATTAAAGCCCGAATGAAGCGCTCTAACCGCAAGTTCTAAATAACGCTCCTCAATGACCACCGTAATCTTTATTTCTGACGTGGTAATCAATTGGATGTTAATCCCCTCACTAGCCAAAGCCTTAAACATCTGAGCCGCTACGCCGGCATGTGAACGCATACCCACTCCGACGATCGATACCTTAGCAATGCGGTCATCCGAATCGACTTCTATAGCGCCGAGATCAACGGCAATCTCCTTTAGCAGCGCTTCAGCTTGTTTTAAATCACCTCTGTGCACGGTAAAAGTCATCGTTGCGGAGTTATCTTTTGCAACATTTTGCACAATCACATCGATTTCGATGTTGGCTTCACTGATCGCCCCAAGGACTTTATAAGCAACGCCTGGCTGGTCAGGTATTCCCCGAATAGTCAATTTAGCTTCATCGCGATTAAACGCGATGCCTGATACTACTGGTTGCTCCATTTGGTCGTTATCCTCAAGAGAAATTAAGGTTCCGGGGCCGTCTACAAAACTAGACATAACCCGCAAAGGAACATTGTATTTTCCTGCAAACTCAACTGATCGAATCTGCAGTATTTTCGAACCCTGACTGGCCATTTCCAACATTTCTTCAAACGTTATCTGGTCTAGTCGGCGGGCGTCGGGCACGACGCGGGGGTCTGTCGTGTAAACCCCGTCAACATCGGTGTATATTTGACATTCATCAGCTTTAAGCGCGGCCGCTATAGCCACAGCGGTAGTGTCTGATCCACCACGACCTAAAGTCGTAATGTTTCCTTCCTCATCCATTCCCTGAAAGCCGGCAACCACAACCACACGACCCGCACTCAAGTCTGATTGCATGCGATGACCATCTATTTCTTTTATCCTGGCCTTACCGTGGGCGTTATCAGTCAAGATTCTAACCTGCCCGCCAGTGTATGATCGCGCCTCGACACCACGTTTGTGAAGCGCCATGCAGAGCAATGCAATGGTTACTTGCTCACCAGTACTGACTAATACATCCATTTCACGAAGATCAGGGTTGTCGTGAATTTGATACGCCAAACCAATCAGCCGGTTAGTCTCACCACTCATGGCTGACACCGCAACAACCAACTGATTGCCGCGTTGGTGACTCTTCAGCACCCTGTCGGCAACAGCTTCAATGCGCTCCACCGTCCCCACGGAGGAGCCACCATATTTTTGGACTATTAAACTCATGAGTTGTATTCAGCTACTATAAAAGATGGAGCGATTAAACAACAAATCACCGTAAAAGTTAAGCCTTTAAGAACATTATGCGGCGAAGGCGTTCCAACTGACCCACTCGCCGCTAATGAGAGCGTTTTCATCGCTATATTTAAGGATATTATTCTGACTTCTCAGCAACCCATTGGTAGACAGATTGCAATACGCTTGGCAATTGAGAAACGTCGCCAGTTGCACCCTGAGCCAAATCTGGGCGACCACCACCTTTGCCGCCGACTTGATCGGTGACGAATTTTAATAATTCGCCAGCTTTAATGTCATCGGTTAAGTTCTGAGTAACACCTGCCACCAAAGCTGCCTTTTCTCCTTCAACAGCCGCTAGCATAAAGACACCTCGCTGCATTTTAGAGCGAACTTGGTCAGCAATACCTCGAAGACTTTTTGCGTCAGCACCTTCAACAATAGTCGAGAGGACAGATATACCGCCAATGTCTTGGAGACCACTCATCAAATCATTACCGGCGGTGCTAGCCAGTTTGTCTTTGAGGCTCTCAATTTCTTTTTGAAGACGCCTATTGTCATCGACAATAGATTGAGCTTTATCCTTCAAGCCTTGCCGCCCACTGCGTAGGATACTGAGAATGTCGCCTAGTTCGTCTTGCTGGTCATCGCAAAAACCGACAGCTTTCATACCGGTAACACCTTCAATTCGCCTAATGCCTGACGCAACACTTGATTCTGCAGTGATACGGATTGCTCCGATGTCTCCCGAGCGAGAAACGTGAGTGCCACCACACAACTCTATGGAGTACTCGCCACCGAGAGTAACCACCCGCACCTGATCTCCATATTTTTCACCAAACAGCGCGACCGCACCCTTGGCTTTAGCCTCATCCATACTCATAACCTGAGTCGCTACCGCCGTATTCTTAAGGATCTCCCGATTGATAATATGCTCAACTCGACGAATCTGTTCGTTACTAACAGATTCTCCATGGGAAAAGTCAAACCGCAAACGCTGACTATCAACTAGCGAACCTTTTTGCTCAACATGCTCGCCTAAAACCTGACGAAGGGCTTCGTGCAATAAATGTGTCGCAGAATGGTTCAATGCCGTGGCCTGTCGAACGCTATGATCAACAAAAGCATCCACAGTGTCACCGAGCCTAAATTCGCCTGACAAGACACGTCCTATATGAACATGATGATTACCCACCTTGCGACAATCCGTGATTTCTATCTTTGCTGATCCCTTTTTTAAAAACCCAGAGTCACCTACCTGCCCGCCTGACTCAGCATAAAAAACCGTTTTATCTAAAACCAGAGCAATCTCAGCATCTTCGCCAGCACTCTCTGCTGCTTTACCTTGAGTAAAGAGCCCTAGGATATTAGAGTTCGATTCTAATGATTCATAACCACAAAATTCGGTACTGCCTTCCACTCGAATACCATCCGTATAGTCAACGGAAAATTGACTTGCTGATCGTGCTCTGGACCTTTGCTCTTCCATACATTTTTCATAACCAGCAATATCTAAGGTATAGCCCTTTTCTCTGGCTACATCATTTGTTAAGTCAGTGGGAAAGCCAAAGGTATCGTAAAGTTGAAACACCAACTCTCCAGACAATTCGGTACCCGACAGATCGGCGAGAGCGGCCTTCAAAACACCCATTCCTATATCCAAAGTACGCGCGAACTGCTCTTCTTCCTTTTTGATAGTGTCGCTAATGACCTGATGCATTTTTAGCAATTCAGGGTAAGCGTCCCCCATAATTTCACCTAAAGAGGCCGTCAATTTGTAAAAGAAGTTGCCATTGGCGCCCAAGTTATGGCCATGTCGTAATGCTCGACGAATAATCCGCCTCAACACATAACCCCGCCCTTCATTTGACGGCTTTACACCATCAACTATTAGAAAAGCACAGGAACGGATATGGTCTGCAATAACTTTTAACGAGTTATCCTGAAGATCTTTGCAGCCGGTAACCGCCGAGGCGGCTTTAATTAAATGTTGGAAAAGGTCAATATCATAATTGCTGTGGACGCCCTGCATCACCGCGGCGACTCTTTCTAATCCCATGCCGGTGTCGATCGAAGGCTTAGGCAACGGAGTCATAGTACCACTGGCATCACGCTCAAATTGCATGAAAACTAAGTTCCAAATTTCAATATATCGATCTAAATGGTCATCGGGGCTACCCGGAGGTCCGCCAGGGATATGTTCGCCGTGGTCCCAAAATATTTCAGTACAGGGCCCACAGGGTCCTGTATCACCCATTTGCCAAAAGTTGTCTTCGTCCAGACGAGAGAGCCTAGCAGGATCCACACCAATCTCGTTGATCCAAATATCAGCAGCTTCGTCATCACTCACATGTACCGTAACCCATAGCCGATCTTGAGAGAGCCCTAGTTCTTCAGTTAAAAACTGCCAAGCAAAGCCAATGGCGTCACGTTTAAAATACTCGCCAAAGCTGAAATTACCCAACATCTCAAAGAAGGTGTGATGCCTCGCGGTGTAGCCTACATTTTCTAGATCATTGTGCTTGCCACCCGCTCTCACACAACGTTGCGAGGTCACAGCACGGTTATAGCTGCGCTGGTCTGCGCCCAAAAATACATCTTTAAATTGCACCATCCCGGCGTTGGTAAAAAGTAGCGTCGGGTCATTACCAGGAACCAGACTGCTGCTTGGCACAATCGCATGCTCCTTGCTAGCAAAGTAGTTAAGGAATAGATCTCGGATGTCGGCACTTTTCATCATTATCTTTTGTCACTTAGTTGATCTAAATTTGGTTTATGTCGCACTATCAAACACTACTAATTTTGACTATCCGATGTCGGCCTCAGAAAACATTGGCGATCCCTTGCTCCCCGCTAATACATGCACATGTAGATGGAATACCGTTTGTCCCGCACCCTCTCCATTATTCACTACCAACCTAAAAGCTTCATCGACTCCAGCATCACGAGCGACCTCTGCGGCCACCCACATTAAATGCCCCAAAATAGGCTGGTCCTCACAGCTAGCATCGGCCAGCCTAGGTATTACTTGCTTTGGTATGACTAGCATATGCACGGGCGCCTGGGGCGCTATATCGTTGATGACGATACAGAGATCATCCTCATAAAGGATATCAGCTGGAATCTCACGATTTATAATGCGGGTAAATAATGTAGCATCAGTATCTAACATTGGTATTACCTCAGCTACCCTTGCCTTTTGTAGCAACAGCACCCTTTAGTTTTTCATCTGTATTTAGCTGCCGAGCTTCGGACTCTAACATCACCGGAATACCGTCCTTTATTGGATAAGCCAATCCACTCGCCTTACAAATCAATTCCTGCGTCTCTTTATTGTATTCCAAAGACGCTTTACTGAGAGGGCAAACCAAGATACTTAAGAGTTTTTTATCCACGGGACCGTCCATTCAAATGTTTCGGCATTGTACGCAAAGTAGATAAAAACCGCCATGCTAGAGCCGCCAATAGTGAAACTGATCGATATTTCAACTGAGTCATTCTAAGGGTAACGCCTTGAGAACCAACTGGGGATCAACCCGAACATCGCGCCAGTTCATCCGCCAATCCAAATGAGGGCCAGTAGCACGTCCAGTGGCACCGACCCTTGCGATGGGGTCTCCTCGCTCAACACTCTCTCCAACTTGAACCAAGATGGCACTGAGGTGCAAAAACGAAGAGGTCAGGCGATGGCCGTGATCCATAATCAGAGTACCCCCTGAATAGAAAAGATCTATCTCAGCCATGGTAATGATCCCCGCAGCAGGAGCCCTCACAATAGTTCCGGTCGACGCGGCGTAATCAACACCGTAATGTGGATTTTTAGGCACCCCATTATAAATTCGCTGGCTACCATAAACTCCAGTAATTGGGCCTTCTATCGGCACCGAAAAACCACCTAAAAAATGGGCCCGATCAACCATCGTCTCGCGCGCTCTTTTGACCACAAGTGCATCGCGCTTAATACGGGCCATATCATCATTTGTCGGACTCACCGTCCGCTGTGGCACGCCATCAACGCTCTGAATATTGTAGACTCGCTCTCTTACGTCGAACCTATGAGTCGACGCATCGCCATCTAGGTTAACTAAAGACACCTCCATTACTGCCGCCGCATCCCTTCCTAACCCAACTAAAAATTGTCCATTAACAGCTAATTTTAGCCGCTCACCCCTATAGCTAACCGCATAGCCTGGATCTACCGCCCCTAAAACAAGACTCCCTTGGGTCAAATCACCCTGAAAGGAAATTATCTCACCTGCAAAACACAATCCAGGAGCGAGTAACCATAAAAACGCACTCCAAAGACCTGTTTTATTAATCGCGCACTTAGTCATAGCCAACAGGGACCTAGTAAATATCGTCTCATTTAGGATCTCCTGATACTGTTTCAATGTCCGAATCGGGTTGGGACTCAACAACAAAATACGGCTCAATCGACTCGATCGAGCAGGTCATGCCCCTATTCAGGACTTCCAATTGATCAAATCGAACACATAAATTACCACCGCGGGCTCTATGCAAAAAACCTTCGCTCTTTATACCCCGGCATTCGCGACGCAATCTAAGCAGTGCCTTTTTATTGCCTCTCATCTCAATAATTGCTGACTGATCATCCACAAAACGAATATGTTTAATTCGCCGCAAAGCAATACAGCCATTGCGAATGCCCGAGTCATTTGAGTCAATATCGCTAATATTCTTTAGCCTCTCCAGAACATCAGCTGTACTCATCTGATGCTTATTGACACTTTCTTCTTGATGGCTCTTTTCAGAACTCCCATCATTACGCCCAGACGCTTCACCTTCAATAGCGCTCGTATTCAAAGTCATTATTAAAAGTAAAAACAACAAAGCTGGTCTCAACATTACAAACACTCGTGATTTTCCACAAATAGACTAGAACTATAATTCTCTCTTGTTCATTATGGAAGTGGCAACATGTTGGAATCGCAACACCTTTGAAAAATAGCGTACTTAATAAGAAAAAAGGTCCCTTGCCTTCTAACATCTATAAGTCTCAACTATAGGGCTCTACCTTAAGAGACTCTGTTCTGGACGCAATGATCATAACTAAACCTCGCGTTTCTTTTGGTTAGCCATAGCCTTATAGCTACACCATCGTTATTATTGCCCCACGCTAATTAACCGACCACACATTTATCCATGTAACAGTGAGTACGATGACTAAAAAAACTTTCTCCCCCCCTAATATTTTAAAAAACGCACATGTTCAGAGCATTTTAAATAGTGTTGGGCCGCGTAAATATCGTGCAAAAAAGATCGCTAAAAACCTTGCTACACGTTCCATGGTCTTAACAACTCCCTCCAGCGTCAGGCTAACGGCGGAATTGGATCACTCGAAGAATGTTCAACTAAGGTCTTCGAAAAACTCGGTTATTATTCTCCTTCACGGCTGGGAGGGCTCAAGCCAATCAGCTTATCAATTAACGACTGCCGACCACCTCCTTAAGCAGGGGTATGATGTTCTGCGGTTAAATTTACGAGATCATGGCAACAGCCATCATTTAAATAAAGAGATGTTCAACTCCACTATGATCGAAGAGGTCGGAGATGCTATAGCCGCCTTTTTAGGTGAATATGAATATCCAGAGGTATTTCTCGCTGGATTTTCACTTGGTGGTAACTTTACGCTCAGGATCGCCGCAGACCGAGCTAAGAAGCTGAATATAAAAGCAGCCGTAGCAATCTGTCCGCCGATCGACCCTAGCAACGCAATGACAGTACTCAACAACAGCCTGTTTATCTACGAGAGATACTTCTTTAGGCGGTGGACTCGGTCCATCAAAAAGAAACAAAAATACTTTCCTGATCATGACTTCGGAGTCGAACTTAAAAAAGTAAAAACATTAGATGATGTCAATAAGACATTCATTCCAAAATATACGACTTTCGATAGCGCCGAGAGTTATTTTTCCGCTTACGCCCTAATCGGTGATCGTCTTAAAAATTTGGCGGTCCCCGCATACCTTATAGCGTCGAAGGATGACCCAATCCTGCCTGTAGAAGATATTGCCAAAATTATTAAACCCGAAAATCTTATTATTGAGATTCAGGACAACGGAGGGCATTGCGGATTTATCCAAGACCTCTGGGCACACAGTTGGATTGAAAATCGACTGGTAGAGATTTTCGACAGTCATCTTGGCAATGAAAACGACTGCGCTCAAAACTAAAGGTGGGGTTCCCCTTGGTTTTGTGTAAGAGCATATTTTATCTGTTCAAAATTAAAACCCCTATACTGCAAGAACCGCATTCTCTTTGCTTTGGCTTTCAGATCGGCCGCGGGTACTGAACCAAACTTTCTCATGGCCACATCGCGGGCTAACGCAAACCAATCTACCTCTTCGTCATTTAGAGCTAGGTTCGTCAACTCCTCAGAAATGCCCTTTTGCCTAATATCGAGCCGAATGCGGACCTGTCCATGACCTCGGTTAATTCTGGACCTAACAAAGGCCCCCGCATAGCGACTATCACTTTGCAACCCTTCACTTTGCAACTGATCGAGAACGCTACCAATTGCCGGGTCATCATCAAATCGAGTATTTAGCTTTTTATTCAACTCTGCTCTAGAAAATTCACGACCCGTGAGTAGATCCATAGCGGAAAATCTTATTCTTGCTGGGGTGGTCGGCTTTTTGTCTTTTATCATGAATTCCAATCCCAGTTCACGCAAAAATCAATAAATGATTGAGCTTAAATATATCAATCTTATCAGATAAAAAAAGCGCCACTTGGGCGCTATTTTTGTTTTATCAAACGACTAATTATGTCAGATCTGCCTGCCTTATTCTTCACTCAAATCCTCTACCGGAGCTTTCTTCTCCCGAGGGGCCGCAGGGGCAAGTTCTTTAGCTCTGATTTGCTTTTCAATTTCTGCCGCTATTTTAGGGTTCTCTGTCAAGTAGACCCCTACATTAGCTTTGCCCTGACCAATCTTATTACCTTGGTATGCGTACCATGCACCAGACTTATCGATTAACCCATGCTTCACACCTAGATCAACCAACTCGCCATTGCGCA
>DGAQ01000035.1:9019-9245 GCA_002382445.1 Porticoccaceae bacterium UBA4026
GATCAACCAACTCGCCATTGCGGTTGATACCTAGACCGTACAAAATTTGAAACTCAGCCTGCCTAAAAGGAGGCGCTACCTTATTTTTAACAACCTTGACCCTGGTTTCGTTGCCAATAATTTCATCTCCATCTTTGACTGCGCCGATTCGACGTATGTCTAAGCGAACAGATGAATAAAACTTTAGCGCATTTCCGCCAGTTGTGGTTTCCGGATTGCCAAACAT
>DGAQ01000042.1:0-11282 GCA_002382445.1 Porticoccaceae bacterium UBA4026
TAATCGTCGGTCATTGGCCGAATGGTCGTGAAATGTATAAAGATTGGGGCGTCTATCTTAATGAGTTCCCGAAATCGAATCGAAAATCATCGCAAACCTGTTCTGCGAGCTATGCAACATTTCAGTTGCGAGTTGTTCAAGCAATGGATGATTCAATGGATACGGATGTAAATAGGCCTGTCCAATATGCTGACTGTAAGTTGAATGATGGCAAAACATTAGATGATGCGGTTACAGCAGAGAAGGCAGTTGCTGAGTTAGTCGCATCGGTCGGGCTTAAAGGATACGGAGTTAACTATATTCTTCCTTATCTGGGTCAGACACCCTCTGATCATGATTTCACTAGTCTGGTCTACTTCCAAAATTTTATGGCTAGAGGAGAAATGGCCTTTAATTATTACAAGGTTGCGGCCGAGGCAGAAGCAATCACGAGTGAGGTATATAGCTGTATCAATTCACGAAGCTTTGCGGTGAAGAGCCTTTTTACTAACTGGGGTAATTGATTCGGTCTTAATGGCCTTGTTATATTAGGTAAAAGCCTTGTATGCACTTGTGTACAAGGCTTTTAACATTAGTTGTATTAGCCGCCTAACCAACAACAACTATAAATTCAACACTAATAAAGTCCGACCACATCTATATAGTACGGCCCCCCATGGCCACCTGTGATCCCCTAGTCTTTGAAACCTGCCAAGCCTTTAAAGTAGACAAAATAGTAGGCACTTTTAAGCAGTTGAAGGCGACCTGCCCTTCTCTTCCCATTCCTTCGATAGCTGATGACATCCCGGTCTGAGGTAGGCTTTTGGAGTTAGACGTATTTGGAAACATATAGTCACTGACCACCAAACTTCATATTGTGGGTTATTGGTCTTGGTGAGACTGTTTGTGCACTTAAAAGCGCCGCTTTATCTCAGCTATCTGTCGCTGAAATGCACGACTATCATCCCAACTAACAACTTTAGGTTGTAAATTTCCAGACAATATTTCACAGCTTACCTGCTCAATTTGATGATTAAAACCTTGTTGAAGACGATCTTCTTTGAAGCGGTCTATACACTCATTTCCGTTGTATAGCCTCACTTCTCGAGCAGCCCAGTAGTCAGCTATGGTCAGTGTACCTTTGTCGCCAATTAGGGTGAGATAGTTATTTAATTTACTACGAAAGGAGGTAGTCAGCTGTGCTGTAGCATTACTACTTCCATAGGTATTCAAGATCACAACGTCGTCTTCCACCCCATTATCTGCTTTGTGATGCCAAACAGTCTGTGTAGTAGGATCTTGGCCTAAAAACAACCAAGCCATGGCGACTGGATAAATACCCATTTCTAATAAACAGCCTCCGGCAAGCCGATTATCGTACTCGCGAAGATCAGGACTGTAAGGTAGCGGGAAGCCAAAGTCAGCTTTTACATGACATAGATGGCCTATACGGCCCGCCTTAATCCACGACTGTGCGGTTTGAATAACGGGCATAAAATATGTCCACAAACCTTCCATAAAGTAACGCCCTTCCTTCTGAGCGACAGCTAGTACCTCCTGGAGTTCTGCAGGAGTTATCGTGGCCGGCTTTTCGCAAAGTACGTGTTTTCCAGCGCGTAAGGCCGCTATGGAATTATCTTTGTGGCAGCTGTGGGGCGTTGCAATATAGATAGCGTCCACATTAGGGTCAGCAAACATAGCTTCGTAGCTACCATAGATATGAGTCACTGAATAGGACTTGGCAAACGATTGGGCTGAGTGGTATCGGCGTGAAGCAACAGCATAAAGCGAGGCATGAGGGGCATAGGCAATATCGTTGGCAAAGGTTTTGGCTATTCGCCCCGCACCAACGATTCCCCAGCGAATAACCTCCTTACTAAAATGGGTCATTTTCGGCGATCCGCAAGAACCTGATTACGAGAAAAGTCATAGACCATATTACGATAGATGCCAATATCGGTAATCGTGGATGGTGTATTGGCCGGGCAGCACCGGTAATTTGTCGAGACGCGATAATGGTCAGATACGGGCAGTACACGATGCCAGAGATGCCCATGGATTAAAACAAGCGAGCCTTTCTTCGGCGTAAGCATGACCTGCTCGGGGAAATCTTCATCGCTATCACCGATCGTAATGGCACCACCCTTATGAGTTCCCGGCACCACAAGTACCTCACCACCGTGTGCAGAATCGATATCCATCGTGTAAACGAGACGGTTTAAGTTAAATTGAGCTTTGTTTCCGGGTGGACAATCTTGGTGCCATGCCTGCCCATTAGAGCCCTCATGGCTAAACATAACCATGCTATAGAGACTCGACCAGTCTTGCCCCAAAATAGCATTCGTTAGCGCAATTAGATTTTTATTTTTTTCCGCGATATCGAACTCATAAATACCGTCCCTCTGTGGAAACCAGGGCACCACATCAGTCTTCGACTTCTCTAAAAACTCATCATTATGAACAAAATCTGGATTATCAGCAAAATGCTGCAAAATGAGCTTATGGTACTTATCCATCAATGAATCGTCGAAAAAATTATCGATGCATAGATAGCCCTGTTGCCAAAATTCAAGTGCCAAAGACTCAACGTTCATAAGACAATCGCCAATATTATTAACCTTCGCAGGTCCAAAATCTAGTTTACTATAAGATCCGAAGCCTCGACCAAAATATGTACCACACCAAACTCGCTGTTTCTGATTGTTAGGGTTTGAGGTTCGCAGGTAAGAGAGGTAGTGCGTGCATTATGTTGTTACAACTCCGTGCTTTTGTAGTTACATATAAGATATAGATAATTACTTTTATTAACTATATGTCACTGTATTGCCTGCTATCAGGTCTTTGAATACCTCATAATTTCCCACTACCACTCGGCTGACCTGGCGGAGTATCACTTGATCTATAGAGGCGCTCGCACTTTTGGCGTGACGGATACCTGTTATGTACTAGCCCCTAATCTCTACTATAAAACGACAAAACTGATCTAGATAGACCAGAAGTAGCGTGTTGAGATTTATAAATATATGTATTGTCTAGCCATTTTTGGTTTTGTTCTATGTTTTTGGGATATGTACTGGGTAGCAATTTAGAATCTAACACTAGCGGGCGACTCATCACCCATTTGTTCAAGAGGACTGAGGCGGTGAAATATCAAATAAAACATCAAGAATACGACACCTATGTCGTCTTCAATGACTATGGCAGATGCTTCCAAGGTACGTACCTTAATTGCGAGGCGTACATTAAAGCCTTAAGCAATGCAGCGGTATTCATGGCTGACGAGGACTCTGATACAAAGAATTGATAAGGGTCACGCTATTTTAAATGATCTGCTAAAAAATAGTACCCCTATTCATTTTGTATTGGCGAATGGGTACTTAGCTTTAGAGTCAGAAATGGTTGTTAAAAGGGTGATCTGTTGGAGTCTGTATAAAGAGCCAAAAGTAACCCGCAATTAGTGCTTTAAAGTCAGAAGCTTACCCAATGTTTTACCTTGTTTTTCGCCAATTGTTGTATTTAGTATGTACGCCTCGAGTAAAGACCGATGAATATTCCTCTAGTAAATCCACGCCGTAAAGTATAGCCACAATTACAATAGATAACTTGATAGCAACAACTGAATCAACCACAGCAATACATACGCCGACCGCTGCCAAAGACCAGATGGTAGAGGCTGAAGTGACGCCAACCACTGCTCCTTCTTTTGCCAGCATGACACCAGCACCCAGAAATCCGATCCCTGTCACCACTTGGCCGATAATCCTTGATGGATCGGTATTATCCGTTGCTGCAAGCATTGATACCGCGACGAAAACATAGGTGCCAAGAACAATTAAGGATGACGTCCTTATTCCCACAGGCTTGCCACGCAACTGTCTCTCGAGCCCAACAATGGCGCCGCAAAGGATCGAAGCACCAATGGCCCCCCAACTAAAGGGTGCTATGGCTAAAAGGATTTCTATATTCATCGTTAATCTCTGAAATGTGATGATGGTTAATGGACTGTTATTCAGGCTGTCAGTTAGCCTAGGGTATTATCTTTCTATGACTCTTTCGCTAGAAAATAAATACCCCCGGACTGACCTCGACAAAGTACCTACCTCGATCTATTATTTAAACAAAGTGAGCTTATTATTTAAAATCATAGCATTTGGAATCAAGCATGTCCCCAACTCCGTATCCATCGTTAAGTACCGTAAATTAATGTCAACTATCGTTCCTTTCGTTCCTGAAACTTCTATTAACTGCCCTATTTCACAGGGTTGATAAATAACAATCATTACCCCGGCAATAAGATTAGACACGGCATCTTTTAAGGCAAAACCCAATGCGAATCCTGTTAGTCCTAAACCAGCAACCAAAGCCGACACATCAAAACCCAATTTTCCTAAAGCCATTATCAAGGCAACTAGCAACAATACCGTTCTCTGTGAATTAGACAGCAAACGAAATATTTCTGAGGTATCAGCATCAAAGTGCGCGGAATATTTACCTAATAGCTTATCTAGGACTAAACTGAGTAAAAACACGAAAAAGATAACAAGTAATGCTTCAGGGATATTATAAATTAGTTCTTTCATTATCTATTCCTTTATCTCAAATGAATTACGCTCAAGTCTTGCAAGCATAAATCTATCGTTTTGACCTTCTAATAATCTTGCTTTTATAAAAGAAACTAGCATATATGACCGTCACTAGGCCAAGCAACAAAATGCCGTTCATGCCTAGTCACCACAACAATAATGTCGCCACAAAATAAGGTATTTTCATTTGATGGTCAACAATATTTAGTGCCGCCTAGGGGTAGATGAAACACCACCCAGCATACAAACCTTCATCACCCCGAATAGTCCGACTGTCTTATTCACAGAGAATCCTAGTTTTTGAAATTGATGAACCAAAATTAGGGAAGTATGCCATTTGTACACATAAAATAGCTTTTAACCTCCTCTGTACTAGGACGATTCGAAATATGAATTTGGATTCAAACAATTGACTAGTTTAAACACACGGATAGAGCCGCCCTTTTGACGGACGAATCGTTACCTGAAATCTTAGAGCTTGCTGATAGATGCTTCGTTAATCTGACGCAAAAAATCAACTCGATCAGTTAGGTCCCTTTGCGATAGACTGGCCTCGCCTAGAATCTTAACAACGGTATTAATAAGCCTTATAGGCAGCCCTAGAAGGAATCGGATACCGAATATAATCAGTGGATCACCGCCAGAGTGGAGGCTTATCTAGCTTGGCGGGGGCTGTATCTGCTCCAGACTACCTTTGCCACTATAAGGCCGAGGATGATGAAGACAGGCGCTGTTAGCATGGCCAAGATGGATTCCCCAGTAGACAAGTCCACGGAACCATCTGCTAGTAGTTGACCAACGCCCGTTTGATAGGGAATAACGTAATACTTAATTAACATCAGAGGCATCAGACAGCCATATATAACTAGGAATACCGGCGCCCATAGGGTTCTTTTGGTTTTTGCTAAGTCACGATCGACATCTGGAGTGCGATGCAAATCCTTACGGTATTGCTCCTCTTGCGCGCTAACAGTGCCCCTTTTTGATATCCAAATAATCGCTATCAAACTAATACTTGCACCGATAAGGGCTGGATTGAAATAACTGGGTAGAGAAATCAGCCCTATGTATTCGAGAGTCGCCGGTATCACGTTACCAAAAAAACCTAGCACAATACCCCAAAAGGCACCCTCAGCTGTAATAGATTTGCTCCAAATACTCATGAAGCCCACGGGACCCCAGGACGACGCGAAAACCGTACCGATAAACATCATAAGCCAAAATACATTGGGTGGAAAAATAAAACAGAGTACGAGCACGACTGCGCCAGTGATAAACATAGCGATTCGAGAGGACCGCAATGTCAGTTCCTGCTTGCGGACAACAATATCATTGCTAATACTAAAACCGACTAGCGACAAAAAAGTTGATGCAGAAGACAATGCCGCCGCCATAATGCCGGCCAGTAAAACCGCCCCTAGGAAGCTAGGCACCAGATTCTTGGCCGCCCAGATCATCACCGTTTCTGAGGGCGAAATATTTGGATTAGCTAAATTGATCAATCCGCCTATTCCATAGATGAGAACCTGCATCAACGCTACCGCGAAGCATGCATAGACAGCTGCTCGGATAACGACATGCTCATCTCTGGCCATTAGGTGTCGACTGGATTGCCAAGGACCAACGGCATAAACAAAACCCCATGACATATCTACAATTAACGCCCAAATAAGATAGTCCATCGACGTTGGCCACTCAGTACCCTCTCCAACGGTACCGTGCCAGGATGCGATGTCAGGTTTACTCTCGACCTGCGTTAAGTCTTCAACTGCCTGCGCAACCCCTCCCATTCCGTCTACAATATAAAATACAAAAAATACAGTAGCACCGCAAAACAGCAAAAACATGAGTGTGTCCGTTAGGATCACGCCTTTGGAACCTGAATACATAGTAAACAAGGTATAACTTAGCCAGGCCAAAATAATGGCTTCAAAATACTCTAAATCGGTCAGTTCAGACAGTAAGATAGCCGCCCCCTGAGTAACCACCACAAGGTAACCGCCTAGACCAACAATGATAGTCATACCAGCTGCCTTTTGTACTCGGCTGCTGTTGAATCGCCGGCCAAAAAACTCCGCCACGGTAGGAGCCCGACTACGACGAAGAAAAGTACCAAAGAACAAAGCGCCGTAGACATACCCAATTACAGCGACCCCAGGCATTAATATATAGGGGCCCAATTGGCCATCGTAGGTGAATCCGGCTTCACCGAGGAAAATCGAGGTACTAAATACACTGGCAACGAGCGTGCCAACAATGACCAGGGTCGGAGCCTGCCGCCCGGCAACAAAATAATCGTCCAACTTTTTAACGCTACGGCCGGCGTAAACTCCAACGGCGATAAAAATAACCACACTTATTGCAATCGCAAACGTATAAATATCCAGGCTAGCTCTCCACAGCAACACACATTAATCATGACGCTTCGTTTGCCTTAATAATAACACTGTTGCTGCATGTATTTATCTGAAGTAAAAAATACTCAATCTAGCAGTTACCTACATTATGTCGCAACATCGATCTCAGGCGGAATCATTACTCGATAATAAGATGTATTTCTTCTATTTTTATCGAAAGCTAAATAGCTTATTGTAATGCAGTACTCAAAATTCTCTTTAAATACTTCCACTACATTTTGGCTTGAGCTAGAGGTGTTTTGCCCCCTATTAGTTTTGCCCAAGTAGGTTCTAATAGGCCGTCCTTAACCTCATTCTCGATTGATACAGTCAGTCTTGATTTAAGTAAAATTAATCAAATAGTCACATTAATAGTTGATGTGGATGGTAATAATAAAGACAATGCCACCTTAGCCTCTATTGATGAGATAGGCCGAATTACTGGAGAGCGTCAAGGGTCCAAAACTGATTTTGATCTCTCAGGATAGCCTACAATCTGGCACCACATTAATGGCGGGCGATGGACAAACCCTTTTCCTATCCGCTACCGCGCACAATTTTAGGCGCGTCGGGGAAACAGAAGTAGCGATTCTAGAAACAAAGCTTAAATAAGACTGGGCGACTCACGATCGATAATAGGCCTTAAATGACTCGCACGATAAAGTAACCCTAAAATAAACAATTTTAAATATAATTCCTACTTTTGAGAGGACCACATGGAACTACAGCCTGCAGCAAGCCACTTCATTCATGGTAAATACGTTGAAGATAATACTGGCATACCCATTGATGTGATCTACCCCGCTACTGGGGCCATTATCGGGCGAGTATATTCAGCAACCCCTGCAATTATCGAGCAAGCCATCGAAAGCGCTAAGAGTGCGCAAGGCGCCTGGGCGAAATTATCTGGCACAGAACGGGGTCGCGTCTTACGGCGTGCCGCTGACATTATTCGAGAACGTAATTATGATTTATCTGTTTTAGAAACCTATGACACAGGAAAACCCTTATCTGAAACACTCTATGCTGACGCAACAAGTGCTGCAGATGCTTTGGAGTATTTTGGTGGCTTGGCCGGATCCTTAACAGGCGAACACATACCCTTGAGCGATGGGAACTGGGCCTACACTCGCAGGGAGCCACTGGGCCTCTGTGTGGGTATTGGGGCGTGGAACTATCCAACGCAAATTGCTTGTTGGAAAGGAGCGCCCGCACTCGCTTGCGGTAATGCGATGATCTTCAAGCCGTCGGAAACCACACCGCTATGCGCGCTAAAGATAGCTGAAATTTTAGTTGAAGCCGGTCTTCCCGTCGGTCTCTACAATGTAGTGCAGGGCTTAGGGGACGTCGGTGCCGCCCTGGTCTCTGATCCTCGCATAGACAAGGTGTCATTAACGGGGTCGGTTCCCACAGGTCGTAAAGTATATGCTGCGGCAGCTGCCGGAATGAAACATGTCACTATGGAATTGGGTGGTAAGTCTCCGCTAATCATCTTTGATGACGCAGATCTAGAAAACAGCGTGAGCGGAGCAATTTTGGCCAATTTTTATTCAACGGGGCAAGTTTGTTCAAATGGTACGCGTGTGTTTGTTCAATCTGGAATTAAAGATGCTTTCTTAAAAAGGCTATGTGAACGTCTTGAACAGGCAGTTATTGGCGACCCCCTGGATGAGGCAACAAATTTTGGCCCCATGGTGAGTCAGCGTCAATTAGATTTGGTGCTTGGATTTATTAAAAAGGGTAAGGATGAAGGCGCGCGGCTAGTCACCGGAGGCAACAGTATCACCGGCGAAGGTTTTTATTTACAGCCCACCGTTTTTGCTGAGGTAACCGACGACATGTCCATTGCACGTGAAGAAATATTCGGTCCGGTGATGTCGGTCTTAGACTTCGAATCTGAGGCAGATGTTATAGCCCGTGCAAACGCGACAGAATTTGGGTTGGCCGCAGGGGTTTTTACAGCTGATTTTAACCGCGCCCATCGAGTAATTGACGGACTTCAATCTGGCACTTGTTTTATAAACTCCTACAACGACGCTCCAGTTGAGGTTCCTTTTGGCGGAGTGAAAATGTCTGGGGTTGGCCGTGAAAATTCCAAGGAAGCCATTTCCCACTACTCACAAATGAAGTCTGTTTTTGTGCGCATGGGTGATATGGAATCTCCTTTTTAGCCTATATCGGGCAGAGTTTACTGGCAGATAACATACTCTAGATAGGGATAAACCAAATAATACCCTAGGCCAAGACTGTCGATACTAGAGTTAAAGAAACGCCTAAGGTTTTTCAACTCTTGCCTCGCAGCATTCCAGAAAGCCTCCGTAACGGAGGTTTTTCAAGAGGCTTGAACTATCTACACCTTATAACTGGTGGGCTCGGCAGGAATCGAACCTGCATCTAAGACTTAGGAGGTCCCTATTCTATCCATTGAACTACGAGCCCAGAGTCGCCATTATATTGAATGCAACGCTAATTGATACAACCGATAGCTAGCGATTCCGTCCTAAAGCATCATGACTAGTGACCCAATCACCCGCCAATACGGCACTCATCAAAGATAACTCTCCTGCGAGTACGGTTGCGCCAATAATCTCTGCTAATTTATTCACTTTGCCGGTACCACTGCACCCCATCATTTTCAAGCACTCACGCTGCGTTGGTAACCCCGTTCCGCCGCCATAAGTCGCCACTATTAGTGAAGGAATGGTAATGGAAAAGTAATAATTATTCTCGCTATCCAAGTCCACATAAACAATCGCAGCTGAAGATTCAGCTACGTTGGCAACATCTTGCCCAGTGGCAATAAATGTAGCTGTAATGCCATTGGCAGAATGAGCTCCGGTATTGATCGAACCAGCAAGCAACCCCCCCACCTGAGTGATAGCTCGTGCTTTAAAAAGGGTCTCTGAAGTCACACCCATCACCTTTTCTAGCAGTGCGCTGGGAATAATGACTTCAGCTATCACTCGTTTGCCCCTTGTGTGCAAAGTATTAAGTTGCGAGTGTTTTTTATCGGTATCCATCGCGCCCGAAAGCATGTAACGCTTAATGCCTGGATAGTTACCCGCAATCCATTCACAGGCAACGAAAGTCGCCTTACCCACCATATTCTGACCCGCAGCGTCGCCGGTGGTGTAGTTAAATCTAAGATAACGCATTCGGGCTGCAGAAAATTGCTGAATATCACGCAATTTACCAGAGGAGGTTGTCGTTTCGGCCTGCTCTTTTATGTCATCAAAATGCTCTTCTACCCATACCCCAAATTCTCGAGCTTCACGAGCGTCTTCAAAAATAAACACAGGAGCTCGCTGCATAGCGTCGTCGACTATAGTGACCTTAGCGCCGCCAGCTTCGCGAAGTAACCGTGCTCCTCGGTTATAGCTAGCAACAAGGGTTCCTTCGCTGGTCGCCATAGGGATGTAAAACTCCCCCCTAGCGTGCTCCCCATTAACCTGTAGTGGGCCAACCAGGCCCATAGGTACCTGTGCCACCCCTATAAAATTTTCTATATTACCCGCTGTGGATGCCGGATCTACAGAGTAGTGACCGATATTATCCAGAGATATCGACGTTTTCTCCCGCACAAAGTCTCGACGCTTTTGCGCCATTGCTTCGGTGTAATCGTTTGCATTGTCTCTTGGAATCTTATCTGACATGGAAGTCTCCTTTTTAGCTTCATTTGAAGTCTGACTATGGCGAAAACACAGTCGCCCTGTGAGGTCATTATCTGTCCGCTCCCCGGCTGGTACAAGTTTAGCTTGCGACTAGGGAGTCTTGTTGCAACGGGAAGTTTTTAGCGACCGAATAGTGCACTATAGAGCATCATATCGATTACAATCGCCTACATGAATATGCTCCTTTTAACATCCAATATAACTGACAATGTCTACAACGTTCGTGATCGCCAGCTACGGCATTTACTAGACGTGCATAAGGCTGACATTGGTGATTCGTTTAAGGTAGGACATATCAACGGTTTAATGGGTACTGGCACCATCGTTAAACTGGACAATGAACAAGCAACTTTAACACTGGAACTAAATCAAGAGCCGCCTCCTCCACTGCCACTAACCCTGCTGCTGGCGTTGCCGCGACCAAAGATGTTGCGTAGAACGCTGCAAACGATCGCTGCCATGGGCGTAAAAAGACTATATCTCATCAACTCAAGCCGCGTCGAGAAAAGCTTCTGGCAGTCGCCTTTTCTAACGCCAGATGCCATTGAAGAACAGCTCATTCTAGGTCTAGAGCAAGCAAGAGACACCCTATTACCAGAGGTGCATTTGCGTAAGTTATTTAAACCTTTTGTCGAAGACGAACTACCCTGCAT
>DGAQ01000042.1:11514-24197 GCA_002382445.1 Porticoccaceae bacterium UBA4026
AGGAACCACCTCACTGGTCGCTCACCCCAACACCGAAGAAAACTGCCCCCTGAATACTTCAGACAAGATCACCTTAGCGATTGGGCCAGAGGGTGGATTTATACCCTATGAGATCGACAAGCTGGTGGAGGTCGGATTTCAAGCGGTGCACCTGGGTCCTAGAATATTGAGAGTAGAAAATGCGGTGCCTTCCGTTATTAGCCGACTTTTCCCAAGCTAAACTGTCTCTTCTTCAAACATGAAATATTCGCAGACATGCATGCCACTGGCTTTGTAAGTCGTATGAGCGTCAAGGTTCTCAGTTTCAGCGTACAACCTAAACCCGCATACTCGCGTTGCCTGCTGGTTTGCCATCGCCTTAAGTCGCTCATACATGCCCCGATAGAGTCCCTGACGACGGAACTCAGGCTTGACATAGACTGACTGAATCCACCAGAACAATCCATTGCGCCAGTCAGACCATTCATAGGTTACCATCAAGGTCGCCGCAACAATGCCATCGACCTCGGCCACCAAATAAAACCCAAACTCTGGTCGCTCAAATAGGCCATTTACACCTAGAATAGCCACATCACGATCTAGCAACTTACCCTCTGTCTCAAAGGCCATGGCACAGTTGTGTTCAGCCAGTGTCACAGCATCTGACTCAGCATTAGCAATACGAATGTCAAGCATCTAATTTACCTTTGTTTTTATACCAATGATGCGCCTAAGTGTCAGAAGTCGAGGGTAAGTCTTCGCGCCGCACCAGGGATTGCCGTTCGGGTAGTATTTTACTTGAATTTAGCAACAATCGATACATGGTCATCGGCTGTCACTCATTCAAACACCTTCAGCACGATCCGTTAAGGCCTTAAGCGTCGCGGCGACAGCTTGGTATACGCCAGTCCTCACAGGGCAGTGGATATTTGTTGCCTATATTCTCTAGGTTTATGGCTGGCCCCTTTTGTTCGGCGATATCACGGCATGGAATTCCCATTTATCCCAAGCTTATGTTCCGGGCCGAACCTTAGGGAATATACCTGTCGCGGTCCACTTGAGCCTCGCCATCATCATTCACTTCTTTGGTCCTCTCCAACTTCTGCCCGCGGTCAGGTCAGGATTCCCTAGGTTCCATCGATGGTCAGGGCGCGCATTTGTGCTCTGCGTGGTCATCGTTGTCGCCGCTGGGGCCTACATGCTGGTGGTACGAGAGATCGGGGCCTGGACTCTTCGCCCAGGTTTCATGGCTCAGGGCTTGCTGATCTTATGGTTCGCCTGGCAAGCCCTCCGCTATGCCTGACAGCGTAAATTTTCTGTGCATATGTGGTGGGCTACGCGTCTTTTTCTTGCAGCGAGTGCGGTGTGGTTCTTCAGAGTCATAATCATGATTTGGTTCGTTCTGACAGGCGGCATTGGCATCGACACCTCTAATGGCACGGATTGGTTCCTCGCTGTGGTGGCCGCGTTGCAATTTCTGCCTCTCGCCCTGTATGAAGTCTATTGGCGCATAAAGGTGAGTTCCAGCAGTCGCGCCCGGTTCGTCTTTGCCGCCTTTCTTTGGATCGCGGCGATTGCCACTGCAGCCGGCGTTGGCCTCGCCACATTGGGTATGTGGTTCCCGGTTTTGGGGTGACTTCTCGACCCGCAGTCCACACGGTAAGCGCTGAGTTTTTCTGGCCGCGACTTCGGCTCAACTCAGCCGTTAGTGAGTCTTAACTAAAACACCATGGGCGTTAATCTGCCATTGCCTATTTTAAACTTAGCCCTTATGGTAGCAGTCTCTGATCCTAGCCTCTGTAATAACTCTCTTGTGACAGCGAGACGTCCGAAATAACAATGAAATCAATTTACCGCCATGAAATACCCTATGGTGACAGTAGCGTTCTGCTGTTCGAGGCCATTCGTGATATGCCCGAGGCTATCTGGCTAGACAGCGGTAAACCAATAAGCGATAAAGGCTCTGCAGACATTATCTCTAGCTGCCCCGATGTGATGATAGAAACCCGCGGGAATGATTCCACCATCAAAAGTGAAGATAGTGAACGAACCAGCCAAGAAGACCCATTTGTCCTGGCTAAGGAATTACTAGAGCCCCTTTTTCCTATTGAACCTAACCACAAAGATCTGCCTTTCGTCGGCGGCTTGTTAGGTTACTTTGGTTATGATTTAGGCCGCAGACTAATCGATATCCCCACTATTGCTTCGCCTGTTACGGACCTACCCGACATGCGTATTGGTCGGTTTTTGTGGGCCTTAGTTGTTAACCATGACACTAAGAAAAGCGAGATTGTATTTCACGAAAACTGCTCTGAGCATCTAAAGACTGATGTTATTAGTCGCCTGACAAAGACCACTGCCGAAACAGTCTCCGACACCAGATCGCTTTTCAAACTTAACCAACCCTTCAAGCCGACACTGGCTCGATCTGAATACGCTGAAGCCATTGCTAAAATCAAAGATTACATCACTAGTGGGGACTGCTATCAAACCAATTTTACGCAGCATTTTTCTACATCATATGACGGCGATCTTTGGCCGGCCTATTTAGCCCTAAGAGAGTCTCTGCCCTCGCCTTTTTCCGCTTATTGGAAGTGGCACGATCAAGCGGTTCTTTGTATATCTCCTGAGCGATTTTTAAAGGTGTCCAACAATTCTTCAGGAGATAGGCTTGAGGCTGAAACAAAACCTATTAAGGGGACGGTGCCGCGAGGTCGATCAGAGTTAGAAGACCAGGAAAGCGCCGCAGCACTGATTAACAGCCCTAAAGACAGAGCTGAAAATCTTATGATTGTGGATCTCTTACGGAACGATCTTAGTAAAAACTGCAGGCCAGGAAGCGTTAAGGTCCCTCACTTGTTTGCAGTAGAAAGCTTTGCCAATGTGCATCACTTGGTAAGTACTGTTACAGGCGAATTATCCCAGAACAGTAGCCCGATCGATCTCCTGCGAGACTGTTTCCCTGGGGGTTCTATCACAGGCGCACCCAAACGCCGTGCAATGGAAATTATCGAACAGCTTGAACCCGTTAGGCGCTCTGTTTATTGCGGTAGTATCGGCTATGTTAGCGCCAATAACCGAATGGACACTAATATCGCCATTAGAACCGTAGTAGCCTCAGGCTCAGACTTACACTGCTGGGGCGGAGGTGGCATTGTTGCTGATTCCGAAGCTGAGAGCGAATTTGAAGAATCAATGGCCAAGATTCAGCTTTTATTAGAAACTCTCCAAAAGTTCATCAGCCCCTGAGCGGCTTAGTTTGAATTGAGTTCTCCGCCCTACACCCCAAAGCGTAAAGCGTAAAGCGTAGATCTTTTACCTTATTTGATACTGTGACTGGTGCGGGTTCTGAAAATCGTATCTTCGAACTCCTAATTTAGAGCAGACATTACAACAGTGTCGCAAGAGCGAATAATTGCTGATAAGTTTTACTCTTTATGTACCTAGCCGTTGACCACATTAAGGTCTGGCAGGCGACAATTAAGCCTATTAATAGTCCTCGCTAATCTCTCCGGGGTCATTGCTTGTAGGCTCTAGCGACTTCCTCTGCTATCAAGGCTATACCCTTGCGTACGGTATCTCCGTCTTGAGCATAGGATACTCGGATACATTCCTGCTGATGGCGCCATCCCGTATCCATACCTGGGAAGAAATTATGCCCCGGTACCACTAGTACCCCTCTTCGCTTGAGTCTCTCATAGAGTTCTTGGCTACTGATGGGCAAGCCATCAAACCACAACCATAAAAATATGGCGCCTTCAGGTTTATGAATGCGATATGGCACATCGCCAAACGATTCTCTAAACCATTTGACCGCCTGCGTAGCACGCTCCTGATAAAATGGCTTGATCAAGTTTCGGCTTAAGGACAATATTTCGCCCGTTCTAAATAATTCTCTAGCTATCGTCGGGCCAAAGTTACCGCAGGCGAGACTGACCACGGTGTTGGCGTTACTAAAGGCCTGAATAATCTCTTCTCTGGCCACCACAATACCGGTCCTGACGCCGGGTAGGCCAAGCTTTGATAAACTTAACACCAATACTGTATTCTGATTCCAATGAGGCTTGGCCTCGTTAAATAATATACCCGGAAAAGGCAAGCCATAGGCACCATCAATAATTAAAGGAATATCTGCTGCCTGAGCTATTTCATCCAAATGCTCGACCTCATTGTCCGTCAGCACATTACCGGTAGGATTAGTTGGCCTGGAGACGCACATAGCCGCTGTTTGCTGTGTAATCTGGAGTTTTGAAAAATCAACATGATATTTAAACATGCGCTCATCAAGTAATTCTATTTCAGGCCGCGTGGCAGTGAAAAACTGTTCAGACAAACCGATATCAGTGTATCCAATATATTCTGGCGCCAAAGGTAAATGTATAGACCGGTGTGTACCGTCAGGCATGCTCCCTGCCAGCATATTATACAAAATAAAAAATGCCGGTTGACTGCCGTTAGAGATAGCAATGTTGCGATCAGAAACGTCCCAGCCAAACTCCTTCCGAAGTAAGCTAGCAATTTGATTGAGAAATAACTTGTCACCTTGAGGAGACTGATAAATACCCATTAGGCTATGCAATTGCTGAGGATCTTGAAGTACTGCCTCGAGTCGCTTCTTAAAGATCGCCTCCGCCTCCGGAATACGACCAGGATTTCCGCCACCCATAAAAATCATATCCGGATTTTCATTCAGCGCGGTACCGAGATCGTCCATCAGCTCAACGATGCCTGTCGAGCCTGAAAACTTCTCCCCAAATGCAGATAACTTCAATGCTTGCTCCTTGCTCTAGCCTCTTGAGGCAACAATATTAATCCATATGACGAAAAGTAAAATTTACTCTCGATTTAACTACATTCTTATCTTTGGCAATACTATGGTGCCAATACTCTTGCACACCCGGACCCATCATCATAAGCGAGCCATGAGGTAAGTTTATCTTTAGCCTTTCTTTACTCGTCTTGTGCCGCAGTAAGAAAGGCCGGTCCTCACCCAGGCTAACTGACGCTATAATCGGCTCTAAGCCCAACTCAACCTCGTCATCAGCATGCCAATCAACGCTATCGCGGCCGTCGCGATAATAATTAACCAGCGTCCTGTTAAAACAACATCCAGTCTGCTGCTCTACCCTAACTCGTATTGAGTCCATCCATGAAGGAAAAGCAACAGCTTGCAGCCTAATACGCGAATAAGTATAGCTAGTAGTAGGATCGCCAAAGTAATTTTGCAATCTTGGTATAGGGATCGATTTTCCCGCTATATTAATCGAATCCTGTCGCCAATTGATCTTATCAATAGCGGTAGCCAATAAATCATCCGCCTCAGCTGACCCCAGCCAAGCGGGCCAAAAGCTGATTTCACTCTGGCGATCTGGACTCAGCTGAAGCGGAATAACATGAGATTCAAACAGGTCCATAGATACGCGGTTCCACCTCAAGGTTAATTCCGAATCTATCCTTTACCGCAGCCTGTATCTCTTTCGCCAGAGAAAGAATCTCTCTCGCACTGTCGTTATCGGCATCATTACTGTAATTCACCAGAACTAGGGCCTGTTTATCGTGAACCCCAACTCCACCTCTTCGAGTACCACGAAATTTGCACTTATCGATCAACCAGGCCGCGGGTACTTTCACCAACCCATCCGGCTGAGAATAAGAAGGAACCTTCCCTTTGCCTTCAACGCTCTGTAACCCTGCCAGAGCCGACTGATTAATCACTGGATTCTTAAAAAAGCTACCGACGTTTGCCAGCTCACAAGGATCGGGCAACTTTTCACGACGAATATTACACACCGCATCCGAGACCATCTGTGGCGTAGGCTCTCTATCAAGTTCGACAAAATAAGCACTCAGCGCAGGATAATCAATATTTATATTAGGTTCAGTTGATAAGCGCAACGTCAGTTGCGTAATGATGTATTTATCTTTCAATGATTGCTTAAAAACACTATCTCTGTATGAAAACTGGCAAGCTTCACGATCCAACTCCAAGACCGCGCCAGACTGAATATCGACCACTTGCAATGAAACCAGCAGATTAGAGAGCTCTACACCGTAGGCGCCTATATTTTGGATAGCCGCCGCCCCCATATTACCCGGGATTAATGATAGGTTTTCTAGGCCGAACCACCCTCTATCAAGGCACATAAGCACCATGTCATGCCAATTCTCTCCAGCGGCAAAGGTAACATCAACACTACCATGAGCGGCCCCAACTGGCGCTGCTGACTCACAGCCTTTTAGGCTTAAATGTAAAACCAGGCCACTTAGATTAGTCGCGAGAATCACATTACTGCCAGCCCCTAAGGGGGTCACCGACAAATTATGACGTTTGGCGAAAGACAGTGCCTGGTGCACCGCTTCAAGCGTTGATGCAGAACAAAAATACTCGGCTGTAGAGTCCAACGCCATAGTGTTCATGGCCAGCAACGACTTGTTTTTTTCGATCTGTAGATCAGGCATCTAGAGTATTAGCCTCCGGCCATGTCTGATTGCTGTAGCTGAGCTTTGATGTGCTCCAGTAGCCCTAGCGACGCGTCTTCTATCATTTCCAGCACCAACGCAAACCCATCAGCACCCCCTAAATAGGGGTCAGGGACCTCGGTGTACCCAGAATATCTATCCTTAGCCGGGTAATTTAGAAAAAGCTCGAGCTCGCCGGAAAATTCACTGGGCCGCATAACCTGTAGATCATTTAAGTTACTGTTGTCCATAGCGATAATATAGTCAAAATGAGCAAAATCAGAGGACGTTACCAGCCGTGCGCGTAAATCGGATAGGTCATAACCTCTTTCGGCGGCGGTTGCCGTTGAACGTGCATCTGGAGCGCGGCCTAGGTGCCAATCGCCTGTGCCAGCACTGTCGACCTGTATTTTGCTATCAAGCCCCTGAGCAATCACGATCTGCCGAAATACCGCATGCGCGGTAGGTGACCGGCAAATATTACCAAGGCATACAAATAAAACGGCTACTGTGCTCATACTGTGCGATCTGCTTTTAAATTAATTTAATGTAAATTATTATCTATAAGATATAAACTACTGTTTAATATGTATTATATTATTCAAAAAGTGCTGATATGGCTTCTAAATCTTTTTCAGTATCTATCCCACCAGGGACCTTTTCAACCGCATCTGCGACATGAATCGCCACGCCATTCCATAAAAACCGCAGTTGTTCCAGTGACTCAGCCTGCTCGGTTGGAGCAACCGGCCATCCAACAAATGCATTCAGTTGACTGACCCTATAGGCATAAATGCCAATGTGCCGCTTAGGATAACGCTCAAATGAGATAGCGCCACTCTCGTCCTGAACATCGACTCGAGGCCAAGGAATTGATGCGCGACTAAAGTAATTGGCCATTCCTGCAGAGTTGGCTACCACCTTTACAACATTAGGGTCATTGAAGGCCACAATGTCATTGATCGGCTCGGAGAGGGTCGACACGCCCGCTATGGCATGGGCCTCAAGGTTATCAGCTACTTGGTCAATAACGGCTGGCGGGATAAGCGGTTCATCGCCCTGCACATTAACGACCAGCTGCTCATCATTAAGCTGTAATGACTGCGCCACTTCCTGCAACCTGTCCGTACCAGACACATGGTCACCTCTGGTCATACATACTTCAGCGCCAAACGCGCTAGCGACCTGTTGAATGCGTTGATCATCAGTTGCAATAACAACTCGTGATGCGCTGCTTTTGCAGGCCTGCTGCCAAACTCGCTGGATCATAGTGGTGCCAGCAATGTCTTTTAATGGCTTGCCCGGCAAGCGGGTAGACTCGTAACGAGCTGGAATAATCACGATAAAGGACATACAAATTACTCTTAGGGCTATAGCTTTATTATATGACTAACTTAGACTGCCGTCATAGCTAGACCTGCCTGATCGACAAGACTCGCAACAAAGTCATTTGAAATAGGCATTTGTACCTCCAACACCCACAGATTCGAAGAGGCGGCATCAGTATACTTAACCGCATCTTTCGCGGTAATAATCACCGGCAACTGGTCACCAAACTCAATATCCTCGCCGGTCAGGTATTGGTGGTCGTTTACTGCGTTTAAAATGACCTCAAATCCCAAATGCTCCAGAGTCTGGGCGAACCGCTCAGGATGCCCTATGCCACAAACAGCATGCACCTTTGTTCCGTCCTTCCACTCATCGACTGGGACTAACTGATTACTCACCATGTTACGCAATCCCACAGCCTGCAATTCAACCTTATGCGCCTTAGCTGATCCTATCTCTACACTAAAAGCTGACCCGGCTCCGTTAAGCACCACAAAATCCACCTGACTCAAGCGACTAGAGGGCTCGCGTAGAGGGCCGGACGGGAGTGTACGGCCATTACCGAGGCCTCGTACAGCGTCTACCACTGCGATCTCGATATCTCGATGTAAGCGATAATGCTGCAGTCCATCATCGCTAAGAACTATATCGCAAGGCGACTGAAGTAGTAAAAACTTAACCGCTCGGACGCGATCAGGGTCTACCACCACTGGGCATCCACAGGATTGCGCAATGAGTAAGGGTTCGTCACCGCATTGCTTCACGGGTGTTTCAGACGTGACCGCTAAAGGATAGACATTAGCATCACCGCCATAACCACGACTAACAACACCAACTTTATAACCACGCTCATTAAGGGCGTTTACCAAGGCTATAATCAACGGAGTCTTACCACTACCGCCCACAGTAATGTTGCCCACCACCGCGACCGGCACAGAAAAGGGCTTACCTTGATAAAAAAACTGTAAAACCAGCCTTCGCAGACGGGAAATGATACTGAATAACCACGAGAGTGGCGCCAACATCAGTAGCCATGAGCTGCTGCTATAACAGGCGATTAGCCATCTCTTTTCGATCGACAACCCTAGCTCCCGGGCTCGTCAAACTGGTTTCGATAAAGCTTAGCGTAGCGGCCCTCTTTAGCCAGTAATTGCTGGTGATTGCCCTGCTCGATAATGAGCCCTTTTTCCAACACTAAAATACGATCAGCTTTTTCGACAGTACTCAGTCGATGGGCTATAACAAAGGTAGTACGGCCCTTCATAAGCTGATCTAAAGCCGCCTGAATGTGCCGTTCGGAATCAGTGTCTAGGGCCGAAGTAGCCTCATCAAGAATAAGAATTGGCGCATTCTTAAGCACTGCACGCGCTATTGCTATCCGCTGCCTCTGGCCACCAGAGAGCATGACGCCATCATCCCCGATATGAGTGTCATACCCTTCAGTAAGCTCCTCAATAAAGCCGTCGGCATGGGCTATTTTAGCCGCCTCTCGCACCTCCGCCTCAGACTTACCTATTAATTCGCCATAGGCGATATTATTATAAATAGTATCGTTAAATAAAGTGACGTTTTGACTTACGATTCCAATATGCTTTCTTAGATTAGTGAGCGAGAATTCATTAACATCAACGCCATCAAGCAGAATCTGCCCTTCTTCATGGTTGTAAAAACGAGGAATCAAACTGACTAACGACGTCTTCCCACTGCCTGAAGACCCCACAAGTGCGATGGTCTCTCCAGGACTAACCTTAATATTAATCGCTGTAAGGACCTCTTTCTTGGTCCCCTTATAGGTGAAACTGACGTTAGAAAACTCAAACCCACCGGCAACCACCTGTGTTTCGAAAGTGCCCTGATCCGTTTCAGCTTCCGAATCTAGGACCTCAAAGATCGATTCTGCCGCAGCAATGCCCCGCTGAATATCGCTATTGACCTCTGTAAGCTGACGAATAGGCTTAATCAGCACCCCTGAGGCGACAATAAAGGCAATAAAACTACCCGTAGTCATAGTGTCGAGAATTATCGGATTAAGCATGAACCCAGTGACGCCCGCAAAGGCAAAAGAAACAATCAGGATAATTAATGGATTACTCAATGCACCGGTAAATGCCATTTTCATATTCTGCCGTCGATTATCATGACTGGCATTACTCATCCGGTCACGCTCAGTCTTTACAGCGCCGAACATTCGAACCTCTTGATAACCCTGCACAGCTTCTTGGGTCACATGAGTCACATCACCCATAGCTGATAAAATATTCTGACTAATTAGTCTGAAGCGCTTACTCACCTTGACAACGATCAGCCCAATAATGGGTAATACGGCAATAAAGAACAGAGTCAGTATCCAATTCACATAAAACAGGTAGCCCATCAATAGAATCACCAAACTGCCCTGCTGTATAACGGTCTTAATCGCTTTTGTGCCTGCCTCTGTCACCTGCTGAACATTAAAGGTGACCACCGACACCAAACGGCCAGACATAGACTGATCGAAAAACTTAAATGGCAGTAGTAAATAGCGGTTAAATAGGTCCGTTCGCAACGCATGCACCAAGTAATTTGCTACATAGGCCATAAAGTAGGTACCAATTAGATAGCCAATACCCCGCACCGCACTAATCATAATTAAAAATAGTGGTATGACTAGCCAGCTTTCATTCACTAACTTATCGCCAAATATTCCTTGAGCAAGACTGCCGATAACCCCCGATTTGGGCGCAGAGGTAGAATCAACCGCAGAGCCTGTTAGAACACCGACGATGTCCGTGATGTAGCGCAGTAGGTCGATAAAAGCAATTTCGGCAAAAGAATGCAGCAGCAAACCGAATACACCGATTGAAAATGGGAACCAGTAGCCAACCACATATCGAAGTAGCCTTAGATAGGTTTTTGTTCCTGTCGGGGAAATGTCTTCAGACATATTGCGAACGCTCTTTTAGACATAGGCTGGCCAAAGAGGCTCGAAACCACAGGCCAAAAACACCAGGAGGTGTAACCGCTGAACTTGAACGGGTTACCCGCACAAGAATAAGCTTCCTGACGGTGCTTTTAAGTTGCCAGACAATCGATCACAAACTATAAACATAACGCACTGTATTTCATTAAGCCCCTAATCCTAAGCATGATACCCCAGTTGGTAGCATTCCTTGATAATAATTAAACCATAACAATGGTCCACAGGTCATATTCAACTTTGCTTTACGCCTAACAATACGAAATATATCGACCTAAGGCCCGTTTGGAGCAACGGGATGTCGCCACCAAGCCGAACATGATAAACAACTTGTCACCGGTCTTTCTCTTTGACCCACAACGACTAAATCTTCCTTATTAGACCATGTCAGTGTAATTGCTCCTTGCTCGGAGGTTTTCCATATTGAGCTTTTTACAGTCTTGTAGCGATTAACAACATCTTCATGGGGATGGCCAAAGTGATGCCTAAAGCCGCTTGAAAATATGACATGCCTGGGGTTAGTTGCGGCCACAAAACCTCGAAGCGAAGATGTTTTACTTCCGTGATGGGGTGCTACCAAAGCAGTAATTGAAGAATCAGGCAAAGAATTAGCTTTAAGAATTTCCCTCTCGGCTCCAGCCTCTATGTCGCCGGTGAGTAAAATTTGTTGATCAGCCCAACTCAGCAATAGAACACAGGAGCTATCATTGCCCTCTCTGGGCCCCTCTTTCGAGGGCCAGATAACCTCAAGTTTTAGACTATCCATATCCGGTAGTGGCCAACCCCAGCTTTGCCCAGCAAGGCAGGTCTGATACCTTAACTTGTTATTGCTTACCGATCGGTCATTAGCGACTGGATAGCCCGAAAAACCTGGGCCGAACAAATAGTCATCTACAGTCACAACCTGAACCAGGGAATCAAAACCACCGCTATGATCAGCATCTTCATGACTGACGACGGCTAAGTCGATGCGGTTGCGGCCTCTATACCGCAGGTATGGGGCGATAATGTCACTGCCGGCACTAAACTGATCGCTATACTTAGGTCCAGAATCGTAAACAAGCGTCTTACTGGGCGTCTCAATGACCACCGCCAACCCCTGCCCTACATCAAGCACAGTCATTCGCAACAACAGCTCTTGACTAGGCATTAAAATAGCCATAACAATTGGCAGCACACAGAGACATTTATAGGAACGTGGCATCGGGAGAACAATAGCCATCACAGCAACAAACAACCCAGCCAAAATACTCCAGCTTAAGGGTACAGGCATTTGTAAAAATCCATAGTCTGAAGGAATAATATCGAGAAACCTCCACAGAACAGACACCGTCCAGTCTGCCAAACCCCACAGCCAATTGGCAAGATTCACACTGACTGGTATAGATAACACACCGAGCAGCGCCATAGGAATAGTGACAAATGATATCCAAGGGACCGCTAAAAGGTTCACGAGTGGCGCGAGCCATGAAAGCTGGCCGATAAATATTAAAAGAGGCAGTGACATAACCACAAAAAGGGCTAGCTGGGCGGACAGAGCTTTTAGTAACTTAAAACTCTTAATCGTGGAATGCCATGGTAAAAAATGCCAAATTAGTGTGGCAACCGCAGCGAAAGATAACCAGAATCCAGCGCTTAGAATGGCAAGTGGCTGGTTTATCGCAATAAGAAGGCATGCCCAGCACAAACAAACCCAAGCCGATATTCGGCGATGCATTAATTTTGCCGTCATCACCACTAAGACCACGATAAAAGCTCTCTGCGTTGGGAGCGTAAATCCCGCCAACAGGCTGTACATAAAAGCAGCGGCAACGGCTAAAACAGGCGGCAACCATCGAATCACAGCGTGAGGAGCCGGATGCAGCGATATACCCAGAGCGAGTAAGTAAAATGCGGCTCCCAAGCCCTTACCAAGCAAAAAGCCAAATCCGGCAATCAAACCAACATGTAGCCCAGAGAT
>DGAQ01000042.1:24294-26589 GCA_002382445.1 Porticoccaceae bacterium UBA4026
CCAACATGTAGCCCAGAGATTACTAATAAATGTACGATGCCAAGCCGAGTAAAATCGTCCCACCAGGGCCTCAGCAGCTCGCGATCGCCAACGGTCAGAGCGGTGACTACCGCGCCACCAAAAGCCGATAATTCAGCCCCTTTAATCGCTCGTTTTATTCTATCTCGAAGGCCGTTGACGTAAGCACCTAATCTGTTCAGTTGGCTAATCGGTCTATCCACCAAACGACGACTGCTTCGCGCCTCTCTAATATATCCCGTCGCCGAGTAACCCTTTTGCAAAAGCCAACTTTGATAATCGAAGCCGCCGGGATTAAGCATGCCCCTCAGTGGACGGAGCCTCACCACAAACTGCCAACGATCACCTAGATCAATATTTAAATCCGTTTTTAGGTGAGTTGAGGGGTAGTCATTGAGCAAAACCAACTTTAGGGGGACAGGATCATCTGGCTGGCCTAGCTCGTGGGCCGAGTCGATCAACACAACAAAACGTACATGCTCATCACTATGACTCAGGATCTGCTGAACATGACCAGTAATACTAAAATCATGCTTATCAAGACTATCGGGTAGTTGATGCCCTAACAGTTGATGACCTGAGAGCACGCCCCAACAGCTACCCCATGCCATTAACAAAAAGAATTTGGTGACTTGTTTTATAGGGGTAGAGATTTCAGAAAAGCCGTGACAGACGCCCATCCAGATAATAGTCACTAATAAAATAGAAATACAATGGGCAACCAGATCGGGTAGTTGCGGGTACCAGGCGACAGAAAATATACCAATGCTTATCCCTAGTAGATAAATCATACGAATCCCTGTTTTCAGCCAACGCCTATACTGTTACAGTCTTAACAGGCTCACACTGTGACCCTGTGGGCAAATTCGCAAAAACATTATCCGATGGTGCGCTTACAGTAATGAAAAACCTATTGATTGTTTACCATAGCCAAAGCGGCGGCACGATGCGTATGGCGCAAGCCGTGCAAGAGGGGTGTCTTCTTGAGGAGGACATTGAAACACGCTTTACAAGGGCTTTTGATGCCGATTTGAGCGATCTGCGTTGGGCCGACGGTATTCTTTTTGGCACGCCCGAGAACTTTGGCTACATGAGCGGTGCTTTAAAGGACTTTTTTGATCGCACCTTTTACCCCGCTGAACCTTATCAACTAAATTTGCCCTATGGCATTTTTGTCAGCTCAGGAAATGACGGTACAGGTGCTGTGCGCGAAGTGGACCGAATTATTAAAGGTTATCCGATGAGAAAGGTTTGCGAACCGCTAATCATCGTTGGAGGCTTCAAAGATGAGCACCAAGAGCCCTGCGAAAATTTCGGCCAGGGTATGGCTGCAGGATTAGCGCTAGGCATTTTTTGAGTTTACAACGCTAGTACATCGGCGGGTATTTATTCCATCCATAAAAAAAACGCAAAACCAGAGTTTTGCGTTTTTAAATTGGAGCGGGAAAGGAGGCTCGAACTCCCGACCTGTTCGTTGGCAACGAACTGCTCTACCACTGAGCTATTCCCGCAGAAACCAATAAAGGCTTCTTATAACATGGCGTCCCGTAGGGGAGTCGAACCCCTGTTACCGCCGTGAAAGGGCGGTGTCCTAGGCCTCTAGACGAACGGGACGTAGGATGTAACTTAGTCTAGTCGGAGCATCAAGGCATAGTAACCACTAACCTATGATGCTTAATTCTAGTCATATGCGATAAATCTGCGTTATGACCAAAATAATTCTTCTAACTTCTTGCTGTTCTTTCACAAAAGCAAGGCGCGCATTATAAACACAGAGGAATCAGATACAAGATATTTTCAATAAAAAAAGAGGAAGTTTTACCCTCCTCTTTCTCTCTCTTTATTTTAGCCTTTTATATCGACCGAAGTTCGGATTGATTTATAAGCTTTCTGAAGAGCCTTCGTATCGCCTTTACCGTATTTTCTCATCAAGTCTTGAAGCGTCTTCGTGAGTCTCCTAAAGTCCTTCAGAACTTTCTTGGCTCCGATAACCCGCGTCTTGCCTATCTTTCCCGTTGAAGAACCTATTCGCGGCTTGTTTGGTCTTCCCTTCCGAATAAGATTACCATCCCGCTTCCAATCTAAAGGAATCGACCCGCTATATCCTAAAGCCCATTTTGCAAGATGTTCCTCTCTTGTTGAGTTCATCTTTCTTGGCGCAAATTTCACCTTTAGAAGCCCTTGCGCTTGTTGCCGAGTTTGCCTTATTCGATATAAACCACCTTCAAGGCTCTGAAGGTCTTTCAAATCACCCTGCTTCGCATATTCAGACGTTAA
>DGAQ01000040.1:0-286 GCA_002382445.1 Porticoccaceae bacterium UBA4026
AACACCTAGCAGTCTCGGCATCATCCTTTGGCATACCGATTCCTCTGTTATACATAACACCTATGTTGTACTGAGCAATTATGTGGTTTTGTTTAGCCAGCCAGCTCCATCATCTCATCAAAGTCAGATGAAAAGGAACAATAACTAAGTAGCGCAGTAAGTAGCAGAATGTATTTCATAGAGAGGAGGCTATTGAGTAATCGATCACTATCTCAGATCATGTCAGCAGAGACATACTATCGACGCGCTCACTATAGCGCAAAGTGGAGTCGCACTGCGAACAGCC
>DGAQ01000040.1:520-668 GCA_002382445.1 Porticoccaceae bacterium UBA4026
GTGGAGTCGCACTGCGAACAGCCACTCGCGATTTACCTTTCATTTTAAAGCGATTCATCTGCTGGATAATCTGTTTGCTTGGTATCTACCTGAGTAGTGTAATGAACATCATAAAATTTACTGATAAAAAGCGTTGATGTGGCTAATT
>DGAQ01000040.1:869-8672 GCA_002382445.1 Porticoccaceae bacterium UBA4026
CTAGGAAACTAGGGGCTTGCCAAAAAAGCGTTGATGTGGCTAATTATTTGATCAACATTGAGCTGGAAAATAGCACCTTTTGTATTATCTAATTCCACATAGTTACCGAATTTAACCATTTTGGATGCTTTCCGAGTTGCCTCAGTTAATGAACTTATATCATTGATAATCAAAGTGGGAGCGTTTAACAAAGGTAATCGCTCTTCAGATAGGTAATTGAACATAGCTTGGAAACCAAACCAGCCTTTTTCAGAGCTCCTTAATTGATCATTAAAATTGGACAATGCCCGTTTAAATGGAACATTTTCAGGTCGATTCGAGATCGTAAAGTCCCATATGGACTGTAAGGACTCAAAGTTTTCGTCAACACCTGATTTTGACATTGAATCAATCAGCTCTTGCCTTTTTTGAGCCGTGAAAAAGGGATAAGTAACAAAGATAACTTTTTTGACTAGATCAGGTGCTAGGATTGCCATTTCATTAGCGATGGCGGCGCCAGTATGAAAACCGAGAGCGCTGCAATCTCCGTCAATCAATTTCTCAGAAACTAGCGTATTCATCGCTTCAATGACTGTTGCAGCATAGTCTTGAATAGTAATTGGGTTATTAATAGCTGAAGATTGGCCATAACCTAACATATCAAAGGAGATAGCAGAGAAATGCGTTGAAGCGACTAGAGTTTCACAAAATGTTTCGTAATAGGCCCCCGAGTAGGGGACTGGATGCAGGCATATGATCATGGGGCCACTGTTTTCATAGAGCCTTCCATGCAACTGCCCCATGGATGTATCTACATAGAAATATCTACAAGTAATATTACCCACTTATAGCGCTGCATTAATAGTTTTATTAAAAAAGCTATCTGACTCGATAAATTCAATTCTTTCTCCGCTCGGCCCAATTACAATCAGGCTACTAACCAGCCCATAGGGTTGTAATGGGAATTTTTTTATAACGCCAATGTTTGGTATACGAGCACTCTCAAGATGTCTTTTTAGTGCCTGTATGTCGCGAACTGGAAAACGAATTGTTAGAATTCCGAGATTAGGTTCATGCCCATTTTTTGAAAAATCTCTACCTCTTGCACCATCAAAAGCTAAAAGTTCAATAGAACCTTCGTTGTCAGACTTTGGAGAGAGGATATAAACGGTTCTTTTGACCTGTTCGTTAATGTTAAAGGGAAGCGCCAGAATATTCTCTTCACCTTTACCTTTAGACTCGTCAAATAAATACACGCCAAATTTTAGGACTTCCTGATAAAAATAAAGAGAACTATCCATGTCGCTGACAATTTGCGTGGAGTTAAAAGATCTACTGGTCTTTTTGAGGTTTGGCCAGCCCTCTAATTTTGGTTTAAGCCGCTGAGTTTTCATCATGATCACTCCATCAGGTGCTTTAGCCAACCATTCATAGATCTCGAAGCGACCAAATGTATATGATAAGGGCTCTGAATAGCCCTGCCATCCTACATTCTGAAGCTCTTTGTATGTCTTAAAAATATCCTTAGTTCTGAAATTTAAGTCAAAATAGCCGCCACTCTCCCAAGGTTGAGCGCTGGGTCTAATTTGTTGCTGATTAATGTCATGGAATTTTACAAATCTGATAAATCCAGTAGAGGCCCCTTTATTACCCATGAGCACTTCAGAATACTCAACAGTTGGAGGCAGATTCCATGTCAGATGAGTATTGGAGAGTTTGCGTTTCGCATCAATAACCGTCCACCCATAGATATCCTCAAATGTTTTAACCCATTGCTCAATATCATAGACGCTGATCACGGATTCACGCCACCCAGCTATACCTAGGGTATTCGTGTTGCTTTCATTTGCGCTTATTGTTCCGTGGGCTAATAAAAGCGAAAAAATAATCTGTGTTATGATTTTCATGCTATAAAGTATACCTTAAGAATAGAGCGGAAGACCAACTCTGATGTTTCACGGTATAAGTTTGCCGTATAATTACATTCATATCTCTATATTTTATAGCCTATTATCAAGTCCTAGTCTGACTACACATATTATTTTCTAGTCTTTTAGGTCCTTAAATAAAGGCCATTAACATATATTATTAAGGCATTATTAATACTGGTTTTATGACCCTTCCTTGCGCTAGCGCGCTTAAACCATCGTTAATTTTTGAGAACGGAAAACATGTAACTATTTTGTCAATGGGTAACTTTCCTGCTTTAAATAGCTCAATGAGATGGGGTATGAAGATCTGCGGATCGCCCCCACCCTCGAGAGTTCCTCTAATGGTTTTTCCTAACACAATGCTAAACCCATCCAAGGTAACATCTCCGTGACCCGCAGCCATTACGCATAATCCATTTTTAAACAAGCTGTCGACGGCCTGACGTATTACAAATGCTTGGCCTGTGGTATCAAAAGAATATTCTATTCCGCGCCCATTAGTTTTGGTGAGGATTACGGCAATAGGATCTTCATTTTCGGGGTTGATCGTTTTATGTGCACCCAATTCAGCTGCCAGTGACAATCGTTCAGCATTGGTGTCGATTGCTATGATTGGATGACACCCTGATATCTTCGCCGCCATGATCGCAGATAAACCAACCGTGCCAACACCAAAGACAGCAATACCCTGCCCAGCTTGAGGTTCCATTATATTCAATACTGTTCCAGCGCCAGTCTGTATACCACAGCCAAGGGGTGCCATTAGCTCAAATGGTAGGTCATTAGCAATTTTAATAACCGCTCTTGATGGGGCTATAGCATAGGATGAAAAAGAAGATTGAGCGAAAAAAACTGCATTTACAGGTTTCTTGTCAAACGAAATTGGTGAGCTTCCATCAGCGCGCCTGCCTGAGAAATGGAGTTTCATCATATTCTCGCAGTAGGATGGATTGCCAGATTTACAGCTATGACAAGCTTCGCAGTGATCTATCGATAGAATCACTGCGTCTCCCAACTCAAGACCTTTAACATTTTTACCTTTCTTTTCTATAATTCCAACACCTTCATGGCCCAATACAATTGGAACGGGAATGAAAGGGTCTGGTGACATCATGCCAATATCTGTATGGCAAATACCGACAGCCTTAACGCGTACTAAAACCTCGTTAGATCTCGGATCTTCTAGTTCAATATCCGCTATTGTCACTTTTGGATCACCGCCAAAGTAAATCGCAGCTTGAGTTTTCATATAGTTAATTTTCTCATTTGTCCGCCTATCCAACTGTTAGAATTAGAGGATACTAAATCTAATCATAGTTAGATACCTGACAATAAGCAGACCCATCTAACAAGAAGAGAGATCCTAAAACTGACAATACAGCCGGAAGGCAACTGTCGCCCCAAGAGCACCACAGCCAAACCGGATGGTCAAAGTGTGAGACCTCCTTCAACTTTAATCCTCACCGTAATAAAGGTCAATCTAGCTGTTATAATGACGAGTTTCGGCCCACCCAGAATGAAAAATCCAACGGTATTGCTACTCTGTGGTGAAAACGCTTGCTTGGTATCGCCATGCACTGCAAGCCGATTGGAATACTCCTGCCGATGTGAAGCGAGACTTCGGTAATGCCAGCATTCTCAAAGATGGCCGCGCTGTGTTTAATATCGCAGACAATAAATACCGGCTCGTAGTTTGGATTAACTATACTTTTCAAGTGGTGTACATCCGTTTCATTGGCACCCATAGCCAGTACGACAGGATCAATGTTGAATCAATTTAAATGCCATTAAGCAGAAATAGAAAAGAGCGACTATGAACATCAAACCGATTAAAACCGACGGCGATTATAAAGAAGCTTTGAACATAATCGAAAGCCTTATGATGGCAACAGCTGATTCGCCAGATGGTGACAAATTAGATGTTATGGTGACGCTCGTCGAAGCGTATGAAGCCAAACATTTTCCCATGGAACTAACCGACCCAGTTGAGGCAATTAAATTTGAAATGGAACGTAAAAGTTTAAACGTCAAAGATCTGGAGCCGATGATTGGTAAGAGTAACCGTGTTTACGAGATCCTTAACCGAAAACATTCACTGTCCTTAAATATGATCTGGAATCTGCATGAAGGCCTTGGCATCCCAGCAGAGTCGCTGATCAAGCCGCCTTGTACACATGCATGAACACAAAATAAGCGAGGTTAAATTTCACAACATTCCTGTTATTGACGCAAGGCTCGCTGAACTAGATCTAGAAAAGCAGCAACTTATTGCTTTGAAGGAAACGTTGCAAAAAACCCCACCCAACTCACTTATCTCTAACTCATTTTCTCTACAACAGAAGGTGGCTATTTTTAGCAATTTGGTTCGTGGGCGCACTGACATATTTGCCAACCGCTGGAACAACCAACAAGGCAGGAGTGGCTATTCTGTTGCCTGTAATAATGAGTGGGCGCAAGGGATTTGTCACAAACCACGAATCAAATACAAATTATGTGGGCTGCGCAGGTGGGTTGTGAGGCAGGTCAGGTTTTGAAATCAGTCTTTAAAGTATCTGGGCAGATACAATAACAATCACAAGGACTCAGCAGACTCCCCCGCCCCCTAAATAGCTACATCACAGCTTTGAAAAGTTGCTTTGCTATTTGCCCCAAAAGACAACTCATACTTCAACTTCACCGCATAGTACTTCTCAACATACTCACAGAACCTGACAATCTTATACTCCAGACCCTTGCCGTCATTGCTTCTGCGCAGAAAGTCCTTTGGCCCGACAGAGCCTTTAGAGCTTTTCACACGGCCACAGGAAGGCACATGGTTAGCCTTGTCGTTGGCGAAGGTTCGTTTCTTGTAAGTACTCCAAGAGGATGCACCGCTGTCATGCGCATCTTTTAGACTAACTACGTGGTCTATGTTTATGGAGGAACACGTTTGATTTGTGTAGAAGCCTATTGAGGTGTCTGGCTTGTAGCTTTGGAAGTAGAATTGCGCGCGATTGTAGCTACCCGCAACTACAGCTGATGTTATCAAAGACCCAATCCCAAACTGTAGATTCAAGTGATCAGCGCAACACTCCTTTCAATGATGTGCGATGGCGTCTTAAATTTCAACGTCTTTCTCGGTCGCTCATTTAGCTCTGTTGCAACTTCGTTCAGCCGTTTCTGAGTATGTGGTGACAAGTCAGTCTTTTTTGGAAAGTACTGTCGAATCAGGCTATTAGTATTTTCGTTTGTACCACGTTGCCAAGGACACTGAGGGTCGCAGAAATACACTGGCATGCCTATTTCTTTGGTTAAATCGGCATGCTTCGCAAGTTCCATGCCTCGATCCCAAGTTAAAGACTTCCTGTACAGTATGGGCATTTTCTTAAACGTAGCGAGCAGTGCTTGGTGAACCGATTCAGCGTCTTTACCGGCGAGCTTGAGGATAATAGTAAAACGAGATTTTCTATCAACTAGAGTGGCTATATGTGTGTTATTTGAACCAGACACCAAGTCACCTTCCCAGTGGCCCACAGACTTCCTTTTTTCGATAGTCTTAGAGCGTTCATGAATTGAGACACCGTTGACGATGTTTGTGAAGCTCCTATCGCCGCTACGCCGGTGGTATCGGCTATGGCGCATTGGCTTGCTACGACGGAGATACTGAGAGAACGAGTGATGAATAACCCCTTTAGCGCGGACGTATATTGATTTATAGATTGTCTCGTGTGAAACCCGCATATGTTTTCTGCGAGAGTGCTCGATACTTAACCAGCCTGATATCTGCTCTGGAGACCATTTAAGTTCAAGCTTAGACATAACAATTTGCCTCAGCTCTGGATTAAGTTCTAGAGCGCCTAATTTGGGTCGCTTGGCCATGCGTTTTGCGCGATTATCAGCATCAACAGCTTTGTAGTAACGCCGCCCACGATTACGAGCTACTTCTCTTGAGATCGTTGAGGGTGAACGGTTTAGCATGCGTGCTATCGTCCTGAGTGACATCTTTGCCGATAATGCCACTCTGATTTCCTCTCGCTCAATAGCTGTTAAGTGCTGGATATTTCGCTTACGGGGCGTTGGTTTGATACCACCTGATTCTCGCAAAGCTGTAAAAACAGTTCCTGGTGCAGCTTCAAGCACTTTACCAATATCACTGAACCCTGCTCCTTGCTTCCATAGATCAAAGACTAGGTCTTTCTCGCCTTGGGTGAAAGTTCGTTTTACTCGTTTCATAATAAGTACTCATGCAAATCAGTAGTTTAGTCAAACTGTTGCAATGACCACTTGAATCTACAAGGGACAATATTATTAGCTATAGCAACGTTTCTTCCTGCGGTACCTCTACCGCCATTTCTGTGCCCTGTATGTTTTCCTATCAGACCAAGGATGAATTTAATGTGGAATCGGCTATAAATGAAGAAAACGTATTAGACACCCTCAGTAAGTCTGGTGTAGATGTTTTGTGGCGAGACAATAATTCAAGTTCCAAACATGTGGCTGACCGAGTCACCTATGAAGACTTTAGAACCCCAGAATTGAACCCAGTGTGTGACGAGGAATGTCGGGATGTGGGTATGATTGATGGATTGCAGGAGTATCTGGATGGTGATCAGGGGGACAAGTTGATTGTGCTGCATCAGATGGGCAGTCATGGTCCTGCCTACTATTTACGTTACCCAGAAGAATTTGAGAGATTCTCTCCGGCCTGTAAAACCAAAGAACTCAGTGAGTGCAGTCAGGAGGAATTAATCAATGCCTATGATAATTCTATTCTGTACACCGACTACTTTTTGGATCAGGTAATTGACCTGTTAGAAAACAACCGGCATCACTATGAAGCGAGCATGATCTATATAGGTGATCATGGAGAATCTCTGGGGGAGAATGGCGTTTACCTGCATGGACTGCCCTATATGTTGGCACCTAAGTCGCAAACCTCGGTGCCCATGATTGTTTGGGGAGGAACAACCACCGATCTAAATATGCAAGGCACAGAGGCATTGAAAGACTTGCCCCACTCCCATGATGGATTGACCAATGCACTGCTATCGCTATTTGAGATTGAAACAGACACCTATCTCGAAATGCCTCATCCGATGATTGCGGTTTTCCATTGATCACTGAGACTCAAGGCCTCATTCTACATCCGGATTGGGAGTAGCAGGGAAGGCATAACCCATTGATTTATAAGGAGTTGCGAGTTACAAACCACCTCATAAACGGGGGTTTTACAAAGAAAGTTACAATCGGATGCGATTACTGCAAATCACAAATTCAATTTCCTCCTCCACAGATGAACTACCATTGAATCAATTCATTCACGTGTATTAGTAATACTAGGCAGTAGCAGGAGTCCCTTCTGAATAAAAGTGGGGGGTTCCTAAACACATATTTAGTTGGGGGTGCCAAAAGATAATGGGCACTTACTCTAATACTAGTTTTAGACACGGAATAGTTTTCTGTCTCGAAAGACTAAAAATTTCTCCCTCTCCCATACATCTAAATCCCATTTTTTCTAGCACCTTTGCTGAAGTAGTGTTTTCTTTATCGACAGTTGCTTTAATTTTCGGAGATTGAAGTTTTGAAATAGCATAATCAAGCAATCCTCTGACTGATTCTGTTGCATAACCTTTCCCCCAATAATCTGCACCTAACCAATAACCTAATTCATAAAATTCATCTTCATCTAAACGTAAACCCAACCCACCAATTAGGTTGTCGTTGAGAAAAATATTTAAGTTAAATTCTTCATTCCTAATTGTTTCTAACGATTTTTCAGCATCAGTTATTGTGTAAGGATATGGGACAGTGCCTAGAGTTTTTGATACTTCAAAATCACCGAGCAGAGTTACTAATCGTTCTTTGTCAGAATTCCTGATTTTCTTTACCACTAATCTTTCGGTTTTAATCTCTA
>DGAQ01000039.1 GCA_002382445.1 Porticoccaceae bacterium UBA4026
ATATTGTCTGCCCTTACCATAGATGGACTTATTCGCAACAGGGCGGATTACTCCGCACATCGTCCAAGCAGTGCCCTGCCAATTTTGACATGACCGACCACTCGCTGTACGACGTAGCGGTAGTGGTTTGGAAAGGGTTTGTATTTATCAATTTAGCGGGCAAAGCCGCAAAGCCAATTAAAGAAAGCCTCGACAAAGACGCAGTCGATTTAGACAACTGGCCTTTGGCCGAGTTAAAAGTTGGCGAAACCTTCCATAAGACGATGGAGTGTAACTGGAAGATCTTTTGGGAGAACTTCAACGAATGTTTACACTGCCCAGGTGTACATAAGACATTAAGCCAATTGGTTCCCATCTACAAACGCGCGATTATGGAACCCCATGATGATCCTGAATGGGCGAAACATATCAATAATAGTGACCCAAGCTTTAGTGGTGGCCTGGAAAAAGGTGCCGCAACCTGGAGCAGCGACGGTCAGTTGGTCGGCAAGCCATTCCCCAACTTGACTGCGGAAGAGATTAAGCTCGGTTATCATTATGCGGTGATGGTTCCTACGGTCTTTATCGTTGCCCATGCGGATTACGTTCGGATCGTACGCCTTATGCCTCTAGGCCCAGAGCGCACTGAAATTCAGGTCGAATGGCTGTTTAGCGAGGAAACTTTGGCGGATGAAACTGCCCAGATTAGTCGTGCAGTCGATTTTGTAAAAACGGTTCTGAATGAAGATGCCCATGCCTCCGAGTTGAACCAAAAAGGGCTCAGGTCTCATCGTCATAAAAAAGGGACCCTAATGGCTGAAGAATATGCGGTACATGATTTCCAAAACTGGGTAAGAGCACATTTAGGCGAGTAAGGACTCAAATTTTCGCTGGTAGCATGAACCAGCCATTTCCTTTGATCTTTAATCGCTGCCTTTCAGGCCATTTTATTTCTCGTCTCCGCAAGGCAGATGACATTATAGCCCCATAATCGCTAACTTATTATCACCTCAGAGAATCCTTCATCCAATCGCTGCAGTAAGTCATTGGCCTGTTGCTTATTCAATACCAAAGGTGGACGCATTTTTATCACATTGCCGTGCGGGCCATCGGCCCCCAGTAATACACCTTTATTGGCCATGATTTGTAAAAGCATTTCGGTTGTTTGGGGAGCGGGTTTTCTACTGTGGCGGTCGCTAACCAATTCTACCCCAAGCATCAAACCACTACCTCTAACGTCACCGATGATAGAGTGCTTAGTGCACAAATGCTCTAGCCCGGATTTTAAATATCGGCCTATGTTGTCACTATTTTCCAGCAGCTTTTCCTGATCAATCACATCTAGTAACGCATAGGCGGCAGCGGCGGCAACATTGTTACCGCCAAAGGTGGCAAATAGAGCGCCGCCCTCAGAGGCCGCTGCCAAAATGTCGGGGCGAGTGACCACAGCGCCCATAGGGTAGCCATTCGCCATCGGTTTACCCAAGGTGACTATATCGGGTGTGACTTGATGGTGGCTAAACCCCCACATACTAGCCCCCATGCGACCAAAGCCCGATTGAACTTCGTCAGCCACACATAATCCACCGGCGTTGCGCACTTTATCGAATAATGTGCTGACAAAACCTATAGGGGGAGTGAGCACACCGTTGCTACAAAAAGCGGAGTCGACTATACAGAGGGCCGGCTTCAAACCCGCTTTAGCGAGACTCTCAATGGCTTGATCGATTAATTGGGCATGGTGGTCTAGTAGCTCTGCTTCACTCATGTCTGGGTTGCGATAGTGGTCAGGTACGGCCACCGTTCTGACATGGCTCGCAAGCTCTGCAGAAGGTTTACCCGAGGGCGATAGAGCGCCCACCGCCTTGGTCCAACCATGATAAGCATCCTCAACAATAATCGCTCCTTGATTGCCGGTATAGGCTTCGGCCATCAGCCAGGCTAAGTCATTAGCTTCCGAGCCCGAATTGACAAAAAAAGCATTGCTAAGTCCAGCTGGCATTAGACTCGTTAGACGAGCAGCATAGGCAATGATTTCACCGCAGATATAACGGGTGTTAGTGTTAAGTTGGTGGCTTTGCCTGGCGATGGCCTGGCTGACATGGGGATGGCAGTGACCCAGCATAGCCACATTGTTATAGCTATCGAGATAGGCTTTACCACTGTGATCATAGAGGTAAACGCCCTTGCCATGGGTAATATTAAGCGGTGGCTGGTAAAAAACATATAAGGGCTCGCCCATCACTTGTTTGCGCTTAGCTATCAGTGCCGCAACTTCGCCGGCAGCTATCCCCGCAGGAAATGGTTGCCCGCAGGCTTGACGAAATAATGCGGTAACTTGATCTCTGCCTTGCCCGTGTAAGTCTGTAATAGCCTTTAATACCCCAGCTTGATCGGAGGCGTAATATGATTCACCGCGGCTGACCAAAATTAAATAGTAAGCAGTAAGATATACCAGCACTAAATCATAGAGCAGGTCGATTTCCTGGGTTAGTAAAGGTAATTGCTGGTTATATGCCCTTAAGAATTGTTGTGCGCTCAACAGGGGCGTAGGGTCGGGTTGTAGCACATCAGCTATAGCTATAGCGATGTCCTGAACTAGCGGGCCGTGATGCATATCGCCGAAGTCTAAAATACCACTGACCTCGTTAGCTGCCTGACTATCGGCCACCATGTTGTAGCGACTGAGATCCATATGAGCAATTTGTGAGCGCAAATGAATCAATTCTGGCTTAATGTCTTTTAAGAAATCATCAATGATATTAAGTAAAAAGACCTGAGTCTGTTTATCATCAATAGTTGTCACTATGGGCCTCAGAGAAGTAATTTCTCGTACATCCCACAATAATTCTCGGTTGCCTGCGGCAGAGTGGAAAAAGCCCTGTAATGCCAAGGCCATTTGCGCACTAAGCTTCCCTTGGCTGGCGATAAGTTCGCTTGAACGAGGAAGTTCGCTAATGACCTCACCCGGTAAAAAGCTCAACAAACGAACCTTATGCTCGTTGCCATTGGCAGCGATAGTGGTGCAGACATAGTCACCCGTTAAACTGGTTTGAATTCGCGGCACGGGTAAGTGAGGGGCGTTTATAGCCAGGTGCAGTAGTACCGTTATTTCAAAGTCTATAATGTTTAGCGGCTCATCAGCGTTAGAGATTTTTAATAAGTAATTTTGTCCATCTGCGGTAGTGACTCGAAAGTTTAAATCCCTTTCACTATCTAAGCCTCTTAACTCACCGCTAATGCCGTAAAGTTCGGTTAATGCGAGCAAGGCTTGTGCCGAGGTGAATTCCGGTTTGACAATATTGAGAAAACGAACGCTTTCGCTACTATCTATATCCCCCCTATTTTCTCCCTTACCACTGTATTGGTTTGTCATAGTGATTAAAGATCTTCTGGTGGCGTTAATGACTTTCGCTCAGGTGAATAAAAGGGTTTTGGTGTGACTCGACATTCGAAAACTTTGCGCTCCCATAAGCACTCACGGTGTAGATACACTTCAGCCCACATGCTCTTATTACCCTCATAAAAAGGTGCATCGAGGAATGCCAGAGCAATGTTCTGCTTTAAAACAGGCGACCACAAAGCAGAAGTGATTTCGCCAATTTGACGACTACAATCTTTACTGTCGTAAATCAAAGCGCTATCCGCCTGCTTGTTCCAATCTATGTCTAGACCAACTAACTGACGCTGAGGCTTGTTTTGCTTTGCTTTTAACAGCGCTTGACGGCCTATAAAAGGCCCTTTATTAAAGTCAACTAACCAATGTAAACCTAATTCAAAAGGGTTTTTTTCTCGCAGGTGGCGCACGGTATGAAAGCAGGACATAAACTCCACGTCGACCATAATCAGGCCGGCTTCTATCCGTAACATATCTAACGCCGTGGAGCCTATCATGCGTATACCACGCGACTTTCCAGCTTCGAACAATGCTTCCCATAAGGCCGCCGCGTCGCTGGAATTAACCCATAACTCATAGCCTAAGTCGCCGGTAAAACCCGTACGAGATATCATGACGTCAAAACCAAGCTGAGAAAAAACTGCCAGTTGAAAAGGTTTAAGATTATCTACACCGCTAAAGCCCATTTTTTTTAACACACTGCAAGACACAGGGCCTTGAGCCGCGAGTGCGGCTATATCAGTGCTGACATCTTCTATGTCTACGTCGTAACCAATAGCGCTATCGAGCAACCATTCAATTTGATGTTCTGCGCAACAGAGGCGAAATTCCGTCTCTGAAAATTTAAATAAAGTACCGTCTTCTATAAGGTGGCCATTATCATCACACCAGACACAGTAAACTACCCGATCGGGCAACATTTTTTTAATATTTCTAGTCATCAAGCGATTCAGAAATCGCTCAGCGTCGGAACCACTAATGCGATATTTCAGCATGGGGCAGATGTCATAAACGCCGCAGGCATTGCGCACCGAAAAATATTCCTGACCTTCACTGGCGAACGAAGCCAGTGTGGTGTAACCGCCCCACTCTTCGTATTGATCATTTTGTATAAGGTGCTTATACGAGGGGTAAAAAGCGGTTTCAAGAATAGGACGCTCATATAAGGGGCGTTGGTTATTGACATTAGTCATATTATTTCTCTCCACGCAAAACTTGTTGAGCTGCATTACGGCCAGCTATACCCATTAGATTACCGCCGGGATGGCAACTTGCACCGCATAACAACAAATTGTCTATGGGTGTGGCATGGCGAGTGAGTAAAGGCGTGGGGCGATTAAACAAAAAGGATTCAAATACTAATTCGACATGGTGCCAATGGCCGCCGCTAATGCCAAACTCACGCTCTATATCTCTGGGTGTGAGTAGTTCGGCAGTAATGATTAGATCGCTGATGCCGGGTGCGTATTCTTCTAGCGTCTCAATTACAACCCTGAGCATAGCGGTGCGATTCTGATCTTCATTAGTACTGTCGTCATAGGGCAAATACTGTACTACGGCAGACAGTAATTGCTGACCATTCTGGCATAAACTGTCATCACGTACTGAGGGCAAAATTATTTCTAGTATGGGTGAATCTGGGTAGCGCTTATATTTGCTGGGGTTAAAGGCAAGTTCTATATCGTCCATGCCAGGGGCGATAACTAATCGTTCGCCCAGCAAGGAATCATCTAACCCTGTAAAGCTTGGTTTTTGAGAAAGGACTAAATGTAATTTACCCGCCTTGCCTTTGGCGCGTAAATTATTCACTTGGCGCACAAAATTAGTGCCTAAATGATCGGGGTTAATTAACTTTAAAAAGGTCTGCTTGGGGTCTGCATTAGAAATAACGGTGTCCGCATAAATTTCTTCTCCCGTTTCTAACACTACGCCTACGGCCTTGTTATTCTCAATAATGATGTGCTTAACCGGTGAGTTACAACGGATATCCGCACCACTTTGACGGGCAGATTTGGCAATCGCCTGTGAGACTGTACCCATACCCCCGCGAGGTAAGGCTAACCCAGTGTTATTGCGTAGCTCTCCTGCCTGCCGATAGAGATAGGTGAGTACGCTACCCATAGAGCGAGCGCCCCACTCACTGCCGAGGAGAGCATCCATAGCGATAGCAGCTTTCAATTGTGTGTTTTCTATGTATTCATCCATGAGGTCGTATAGATTCATTCCTATAATGCGCAAGAACTCGCGCATATAAAATGTACCCAATTTACGAATGGACCAGCCTAAACCCAACAAGTCCAGTTTCTGTCGCCAATCTTCAATGGCAATTTCTGGTGCCACTTTTCCTAAGACGGGTAATAAGGCTTTACTGAAGCGTTGCATGTCCAGATAAAATCGATCATAACCTAACAAATCAGCGCTGCTAAGTTGATCACCCATGGCTAACTGTTTGTTCAAAACAATGGTTGCACCATTCTTATTTAAGGACACGGTTTTTAAATGTTGAGCGGCGTAATGTAATCCGTATTTCTCCAACTGGAGGTCCTTGATAATATCTTGTGGCAGGGAGTGCAATAGATGAGCCGCAGATGATAGCTGCTCCCCGTTCGCAACAATTCTATTACGCGCTAAACCACCTACTTCTGCAGCGGCTTCGAGGACTAACACCGATTGCCCTGCCCGGGCAAGATAGGCCGCGCAGGTAAGGCCGTTGTGGCCGGCACCGATAATAATGGCATTAATAAGCGAATTCATATTATTTCCCTTTACCAAGGTCTAGTAAAACTTCTCTTGCGGCGTTGGCGCCAGGCGCACCCATAACACCGCCACCGGGGTGATTAGACGAGCCACACATATATAAACCGGCGATAGGTGAACGATATTGTGCGTAACCGGGGATAGGACGATTAAAAATCAATTGATCCATGGTGAGTTCGCCCTGAAAAATATTCCCTTCTGACATCCCCGTTTCATTTTCTATATCTTTGGGCGTACGTATTTCCATATGCAAAATCTTATCTTTAAAGTCGGGACTATAACGGGCAATACGATCGACAATGTGTTGCCCAAAGGCCTGCTTACGGGTTTCATTCCATTCGCCTTCGGCCAATTTATAAGGACAGTATTGAACAAAAACCGACATCCAGTGTTTACCTTCGGGGACCATGGTGGGGTCAATCAAAGAGGGAATGAGTATATCTAGATAAGGTTTTTGTGACCATTTCCCCGCCTTCCAGTCGTCGTAGGCTAACTCTAGTTCATCCATACTTTGTGAAATATGTATATCGCCCGTCATACAGGGCGAATTGGCTGGGATACCTTTGAAACTGGGTAGACTATCTAGGGCAATATTGATCTTGCCGGAGGAGCCGCGAAAGCGAAAATGTTTAGCGCGTTCGATTACCCATTTAGGTAACTCGTTAGGGTCAATGGCATTAAAGGTGCGGCGTACATCCATACCCGATACGACAAGGTTCGCACTGAGGCTTTCACCACTTTCAAGTTTTACGCCTTTGACCTTACCCTTTTCAACAATGAAATCACTGACACCCGCATCGACACGCACGGTGCCACCTGAGGCAATGAAAGAATCATTTAATGCTTTCGATACAGACCCCATGCCACCCCGAGGAAACCCCCAAGCACCCACGGTACCATCGATATCACCCATGGCATGATGTAATAAAACGTAGGCGGTGCCCGGTGAATAAACACCTAATGCAGTCCCTACCGTCGCGCCACCCGCTAGATAAGATTTAAGCGCATCATTTTCTAAATATTCATTGAGATAATCAGCCACACTCATGGTGTAAAAGCGCAGAGTTTCGTGCATACGTTGTTTGCCTATACCATAAAAGCGCTGGCCTAAGTACAGCAGCTCCATGAGGTCCCGCGGCTTAAACGAGGTTGGGTCCGGCGGAGTTCGCATTAAGAGTGGCTTAATGAATTTACACTGCCTAACTATATCTCGGTCCAAGCGCTCCATTGCGGTGGCATCGCGTTTGTTAAAACGTTCAACCTCACGACGATTGGCGTCACCATGCCAATAGGTTCCCATACTGTCATAACTACCATCCGCATTTTTAATGATCTGTGCACCGCCTTCATAAGGGATAACTTGTAGCCCAAATTTGTACAGCTCTAACTCACGCGCTATTTCTTGTCTAAACAAGCTGTAGACATAAGAACAGTTAGAATAGGTAAAGTTTTCATAGCGAGAAATACTGGTGGTAGCACCCCCTATGTGAGGATTTTTTTCTAAAACCAAAACCTTAAGCCCAGCTCGCTGTAAATAACAAGCGGCTACCAAACCATTGTGTCCGGCCCCCACGATGACTGCATCATATTGTTGTTTTTTCATATTATTCTCGACGTTTAGCGGTAGTGCGTAGATTGGGGATTAAGGTGATAGCCTGTGGCAGTGGCGAGTCATATTGACCATTCCCATCGACATCAACAAAAATAGGATTGGTTAGCGCAAAAGGTCTTACCGGGGTTTCGTCTAAAGCACTACCTCTGGCCTGTATCATCGGAAATAGATCACTCGTACCGGTCACTTCGGCTACGATAAACGCATCCTGTTTCAAGTGCAGTTCAGCCTGCGCTTTTATATGGTGAAGCCCAGTTTCTGTTGTCGATCTCACCCATTGTTCTGAACTTAGTATTTGAGGAATACCATTAACATAAATGGTAAGGATGTCGGCTTTGATCCAATCAACTGTCCATACATCAATCTCAATCTTGGCAATACCATCGCTAACCCCAACCGTATCACCGGGTTTGCTATTGCCACCGGCTGTCAACTCGAGTATGGGGCCATTGCTGGCAAACGATCGACCCTCACGTAAGCGCTGCATCAGTTGCTCTACAGACGGTGGTTTATTCTTATCGTTATAAACATAGGTGCGTGAGAAGCCGGGTTCATCTTTATCAATTTCATGAGAGTCTGAACTGCCCATCAATGGGAAAAAATATCCCCTGCGCAATAAATTAAACCAGTCTTTACGGGCTGCGATATTTTCAGGGCTGTTATAAATCGCACCATTAACCACCTCTAAAACATCGAAGTCGAGGTCAAACCCTTCGTAGGCAAAGGCGGCACTCTCTGGATCAAGTCCGAACCAGTTAAAATAATCAAATTGCCAAAAACGCGGGTGATTCACTTGTATAATAACGTTGGAATCTCGCTCCCTACTCAGTTTAAAGCGGCTGCTGATGTCAGTGGAAAGCGCATTAATGCCGCCGTTATTATGAGCGTTGATATTGGCGGTCATAGGGTAGCTGTTGTAATCCAAGCGTTCAGGTACCGTCACTTCTGCGCCAGTGATTACCGTTAAATAGTCTTCTAGCTGTAGTTGTTTTAAAACTGGTTGGTAATCAACAGGAAAATTATGATCGGTAGCTATGGCCATATTGATGCCTGAGGCTACCAACGCGCTAATTTTGTCAGCTATATCTACGGCACCATCAGATTCAAGTGTGTGTAAATGACTGTCGATGGAAATCAAATCAGGCCGGTCAATAACCGGGTTTATTCTCAGAACAGCGGATTGGGTTTGCTGGTGGCTAATGATGATTTGTTGCTGATCTAAGGAGTATTCTGGTCCTCGAGTGGCACTCAGTAGGTAAGAGCCTTCAGGTAGGTCGATGGTTTTTTTGGCCAGCATAGGGAATACGGAGTTTTTGTAAGATTCCCAATAACCATCATCCTTAGTGGGATTTACTGGCCTAAAGCGAGGGTCGCTAGTGCTGCCTAAACCAGTAATGGTCACTTTGCCGGGTACCGGCTGGCCTGAACCATCAACAATGCTAAGGGTTAGCTTGCCTAATTTGGGGGCTTCCAAAGTACATAAGCTAGGTCCTCTTGGGCTAATCGAAAATTGACAGTCTGCACTGCCGGGGAAGAAATTTGCCTCAGCAATGTACTCTCCTTCAGGTAGTTCAATATCGATAGGTGCAGGATTATCATAAAAGCTTCGAAAAAAGACGGCTGAATTTTTAACATTTCGCACGGTAATTTCGTAATAACCCGTGTTAGAGTGCTTAATATCTAAATGGACAGCATGGGTATTAAAGCCATTATCTTCATAGGCATGTTTAAGTCCGGTAGATGGATTATTCGCTATTAACAGCGAATACTGTCTGCTATCACTTTCTCCTGGAGTCAGGCTCACTGCGAGAGGATCGGGCAGTATCATGCCTCCATCCCAGCCAAACAGAAAATCATTGCTATGGCTTTGGCGGGCCGTTTTATCGTCCCAAACAATCAGATGGCTGTCCCGAGGATAGCCTCGAAATTTTAACTGGGGATGCAGACCTCCATCAGAAGGGCTGAAATCGTACATTTGATGAGGATCGAAATACAGTGAGTATATTAAGTTGTCGAGCGTTTTCTTGCCGGTGTTGGTAACAGTGAGCGACACCGAGACTTTATCACTATTTTCTGCCAATACAGTATGAGTGACAAATTGTAACAAATCGCCATCATTGATGGCGATATCGCCGCTGGCCGTAAATTCTATGCCTACATCTGTATCCCTAATGTCTAATGTTTTGTAGCTAAGGTGCTCCGTTGTATTGTGCTGTCTTATGTAAACTGTCCCCAGCATGATATCGCCATTGAATGGGGTGCCGGTAGGCGCGAATCCGATAATACTGCCAAAGGTATCGGCAGTGGGAAATTTATAAAAAGACTGATCTCGTCGGTGAGTGCCACCGATGTACATATCAACGACGCCGTTAGTGACGATGTGATCGCCTTCAATACAGCGTGGGCAGGCGTTCTCGTTTTGCTGACTCACTGAATAAAGGCTGTGGGAGGTACTTAAAGGCAATAGAGCAAAGGCTAAGATTGGCATTAACGCTGTTAAGGTAAGTATCATTACTCGCACCGCCATGCCTAAAACCTTATTCTAATCTGGATTTTTTATTTCGTGGACAACTATACAATAATTAGCTAAATAGTCATATAGTTAATTATATGGCCATTCAATCAGGCCTGGTAATCCCCTTCCGGAAGTAATCTGAAAATTACATTTTTAGGATCAATTAACCACCTGTACCCCATAAGTCCCGTGTAACAAGATCGGATGACGTGCATTGATCACAGCCTAAACAATCTTTTCAAGTACTTGATGGAGCGCTACGTATGACTAAAGAACCGCTCCGAGTTACCTCGACCTTTAACACTCAAATAGGCCTCTAAAGCTTCATCACTGGTTATCAAGTTTGATTCAAGATTAACTTTGACGCCACTCACGAACAGCTGTGGTGAAGGGAGGTCTATTTTCTTAAGCTTCGCTGACAAAATCTTGGTAGTAACTGATACAGGATATTCAGACTGGCACAAGGCGCACTAAATGCCCCTGATTAGGCATCCTTAAAGAGCGCGGCCACCTTTAGAATACGCGTGATTGTTATAGCTCCCGCATGCATACATCAGTTAGAGTTTTGGCTTTTCTGACTATTCATTGTTTGACCGGGCCGATCTTCGCCGGCAGCTGTCGGAAGAGATGCAAAAAACGATAATGAGCCGCCGATGATAATCAGCTAAAGGCAGGTTATTCTGTTAGAATAGGGTACCGAACGATGATCTAGGCCATAGGCTTGTCTGATAGTTAAACAGGAACCAATACAGTCGGGTGGCTTGATACTGCTGTGGCCAATTTAAACTTTTTTAGCTCTAGGTCAAAGCTTAGCTCTGAGTCGAGGTTCGCGACTCCCAAAACAACACACGAGAATTCCCTTGTCACAATCTGATTTTGCCAGTTTAGATCTAAATCCCGCCTTAGTTGACAACCTTGCAAGCCTTGGTTACACAGAAATGACGCCGATTCAGGCGCAAGCTTTACCGCCTATTTTAGCCAATAAAGACGTTATTGCTAAGGCCAAAACGGGCTCGGGTAAAACCGCCACCTTTGCCTTAGGTTTGTTGAATAAACTTGATGTGAAACGTTTTCGTGTGCAAACCTTAGTGTTATGCCCTACCCGTGAGTTGGCAGACCAGGTGGCGGTAGAGATACGCAAACTGGCCCGTGGCATTCACAACATTAAGGTGCTCACTTTAAGTGGTGGCATGGCCTTTGGGCCTCAGGTGGGCTCTTTGGAGCATGGCGCACACATTATTGTGGGCACGCCTGGGCGGGTTGAAGAACACCTACGTAAAGCGAATCTGAATCTAGATGATCTAACGACTTTGGTGTTAGATGAAGCTGATAGAATGTTGGACATGGGTTTTCAGCAAGCCTTAGATGACATTGTTAGTTACATGCCCAAACAACGACAAACTCTGTTATTTAGTGCCACTTATCCCGCCAAAATCGAAAAAACCGCACAACGAATTATGCAATCTCCAGTGACTGTCGAAGTGCAGGATAGTCATAGTAAACAAAGCATTGTACAAACCCTTTATCAGGTAGAAAATAATGAAGCCCGCGTAGAGGCTATTAGGCTGTTGCTACAAGCACATCAACCAGAGACTACGCTTATTTTTTGTAATACTAAAATCGACACTGACCAGGTGGCTAATGAGCTACGTGCAGTCGGTTATGAAGCTTTGGCTTTACATGGCGATTTAGAGCAAAAA
>DGAQ01000012.1 GCA_002382445.1 Porticoccaceae bacterium UBA4026
AGAGTCTTTAGTATAATTATATAGGCTAATAAAATGAAAATTAATAACTCTGCCCGACTAAGCTATCAATTAATGACCACCGATGATGCAGAGTTATTATATCAACTCAATCAAGACCCTGAAGTTATGCGCTTTATCAGTGACGGTAATCCCTCTTCACGCGAAACCATTGATAATGTTTTAGTACCTCGCATGCAAGCCTACCTTAACCCGAATCACGGCTGGGGATTATGGCAGGTAAATATTACTGAAACGAATGAATACATTGGCTGGGTACTCGTTCGACCGATGAATTTTTTCTCTGATTTACCTGAATTTGATAATTTGGAACTCGGTTGGCGGTTTTTTCGTTCTTCTTGGGGCAAAGGCTATGCGAGTGAAGCAGCAATACAAATAAAAGACGGCCTAGCCAAAAATCCAGATAACAAAATATTTAGTGCTATTGCTGACGAGGATAATCTAGGCTCCATTGGTGTAATGAAAAATTTAGGTATGTCGTATATTAAAACATACCTGCATATTGATCCCTTGTTTGAGTGCAAAGTCGCTTATTATCAAATAAAGAATTAAATCAACTTAGCCTAGCTCTTTAATAGAATTCATCATTACTCATTTCTTTACTGAGTTTTTCAATTAATACTTATAAATAAGTTTTAAATCAACAGCTTATAGATTAAAAATGTTTCTGGAGATTTATTTTTTTATAAGCCTCAAGAACTTCTCAAGTCGATCTAGCCCTGCGTTGACTGGATGGGATATAAGGCTAAATGACATCCCTTCTCACGAAAGACTTTATTATCAGTATCTGTATATCCCCCGCGAAAAAACTTGCGCACCTAAGGCATCCGATTAAACTCTAAGTATCTGTAAACTTAAGGAGAAGCATTATGAATCAAGAAATCAAGGCAAGGTGGTTTGCCATTGTCACAAATATGGGTGTTCTTATAGGATTGATTTTGGTCATCTTCCAAATGCAACAAGATCGTAATCTTCTAAGAGCAACTCTTACAAATGACTTTTATAGCTCATATATTGACGCAGACACAATATTCGCTGGTGAAAACCTACCTGCCGTTTATGAAAAATCACTACTTGATCCGAAGAATTTATCCATCGGTGAAATGAGGGTAATGGAGGCTCAAACATTCGCACCTATAAATCGTTGGATTAACCTATATCGACTGTCAGAAGCAGGAATTGTGGATGATTCATTCTGGAAGACTCAAGTAGATTTAGACACGCTATATTATTTAGGTAACCCATAAGGAAGAGCCTGGTATGGCGTAACTGCCCCTAATTGGAGTTCTGATTTTTTTCCTGATGAAATAAGAGAAAGAGTAGAAAAAGAGCTTAATGGTGAATTGCTCTCAGAAGGAAAAAGCTTAAACTTTAATTATGCAAAGTCTTATTATGAAAAAGTCAGAGACGCGATTGAGGTGGATTGATTATGAAACGATTATTTTTACTAATCCTATTAGCCTTCTCCATGCCCGCGGTTACTGATGACACTACCTTTGATTGGTCTGGCTTAGAGAGGAGTCAGATAAGTCTTGATGCACCTTTACTTATAGTCAAAGGATTCTTCTGAGTTTGCTTAATACCATGATTGAGCCAACCAGATTCATTAAGATTACCCGATGCTTTGCGCATGACCGTTAATATCTGCAAGCGCATGGCCAGCACCGCTTGATTATCCGGCTCAGTATCCATCACCGCTTCAATTAACAGCAGCGCCTTAACTGAGTCACCGTCATTTAAATGCTGTTCAGCTAGACTAATCACTTTTTCGGTGCCACCAGCCAGTTCAGTAATGAAGTAATACGTGGTGATAGCGTTGTGCAGCTTCCAAACGGCGTGAAGATTTGACTCTGCGGTTTAATGGCAGATGGAACTATAGATGCTAGGTTGGATGCTATAGCTAATGGCGCTGACCCAAGAAATGTTTATGTAGATAATAGGTTATAAAAGGTTGAAGTTTATAAATTCAATAGCTGAATGACAATCAGGTTACGTCCTTTCAAGATGACTTCCTCTTTGTTGATTTTTGAAATTGCTAATAAATAGCCGCAGGGTAATTCCATAGTTTCATTATTGAAATTGAGTTTAGCCTCGTGGCTTATACTATAAACAAAATACTGAGTGTTCTGCTTTAAAACAATAAACTGCTCGTTAATATAACGCTCAACCTGAGTGTGATAAATTGAAGTTTTGGTGATTATATTAAAATCTTTTATTTCACCAGAAGTTAAGGTACCAAAGGTTTTGCAACCGCCATCAAATGAAGCCATATCAAGCAACTGATCAAGTTGTTCAACCTTTTGATTATCATGCTCTAAGCGTAGACCTTTGCCCGAAATAAGAATCAAGTTACGCGAATAATTTGAAAAATCTGAAAAAAATCCATCTTTAGTAACACGGGCAATACTTAGTCTCCAATCAAAGTTTGTGACATCTCCCCCCTCATTAATTGCTAATTCGGTAGTTTCTCCTAGACCATTTTTCCATGGAATAGTCTTATATTGTTCAGGAGATATAATATTTATAGTCATAGTTTTCCCTATAAAAATACTGATTAATCGGCTTTAATAATAACAATAAAAAAGTATTCTTTACACGCTAGCTGAATGTGGATTAGGTTTGAATGAATAAAATAAATACAGTTTGCTCTAGATTTTATGATGGCTTGAGGGGCGAGTCTGAGCAACTAAAGGCCCATTAGTTTGTGCTCAATAATTGTACAGCCAATGAGCGGGTAATAACTTGGCAATTCCCAATAGCCTGCTTTTTAATGTAGATTGGGAAAAATAAGGGTATTTATCCCTCCTATACCCAACTCGGTTGATTCGTGGCCCGCGCCCTAAATTGGTTTTACCTATTGCGTGCTGCGCCTATGGTCTTATATTGTAGCTTTCAAGCTGTTTCTTGAAACTATAAATCATTCGCAACGGTGATTTCTTTGCGACTATAATTCATCGAAATGTGATTTATCAATGGGATGCGGCCGACCGTTTGCTTTGGCGGAGGTTGACTCCAATAGAAGGAAGCTATCCATCGTGCCTGTCCCTGGACCCTTGAACCGAGCCGGTAAAGCGCAATTGCGCAAGAGCTTAACCCTGTCCCAACGGGAGAGTTTTGCCTCAGCCCTAATGACCGGCAGTTTTGACCAATATGTCAACGCCTTTGCGGTATTTTTAGGGGCTACCTCGGTTCAGATCGGTTGGCTCACCGCCTTGCCGCAGCTGCTCGGTGGACTGTTCCAACTGATTGCGGTTTGGTTCGGTCAATGGGTGCATCGCCATCGACTAATCTTTATCAGCGCCGCGGTGCAGTCTATGGCCTTGGTGTTGGTGGCGCTGTTGGCGATCCCGAATCTGATCGATAAGCCCATTAACACGCTGTTGTTGGCGCTGGCGGTTTACCATACCTGTGCCAACCTGATTCTGCCGCACTGGCGCGCCTGGATGGGGCAGCTGGTGCCCGATGGGATGCGGGGTCGGTTCTTCGGCCGGCGCAGTCGTATTGCCATGCTGACCTCTTTCTTGACGTTCTTGGGCGGTGGTCTGCTGCTCACCGGAAGCCAGTCGCTGGGCCTAACCTGGCTGGGTTTTAGCGCGCTCTTTAGCGTGGCCGCCTTTGGCCGCGGCGCCTCGACTGTGCTGCTGGCCAAGATGCACGACAGCCATGAGCAGCCCACCCTGGGGGAGCGGCATAGCCTGGCGCAATCGTTACGCCATCTCTATCAATTGTGGGACGACCGTGAGTTTCGCCGCTTCAGTTTGTTTATGGCCGGTATGCAGTGTTTTGTCGCTCTGTCGGGGCCGTTTTTTGCCATCTATATGCTGCGCGACCTTCAGTTCACCTATATCCAGTTTACCCTCAGTACCGGCAGTTCGATTCTGGTGCAATTTTTGATGCTGCCTTTTTGGGGCAAGGTGTGTGATCGCAAAGGTAATCGTTATGTTATGGCGATCTGCGCCAGCATTATTCCGGCCCTGCCGGTGTTGTGGCTGTTTTCCGATAACTATCTGTATTTGATTTTAGTGCAGGCGATGGGTGGTTTGGCCTGGAGCGGTTTTACCCTGGCCAGTTCGAACTACCTCTACGACCAGAAACCGCGTCACCTGCATTTTGCCAGCTATTCCGCGTTGCACTCCTCGGTGGGGGCCCTGGCGGTGTGTCTCGGTGCCTTGGCTGGCGGATATATTATTCAATGGTTACCGGCGGATTTTTCGTTGGCGGGAATACGGGTGCATATTGAACGGCCGATCGCGGTGATCTTTATCCTGTCATCGTTGATGCGGTTATTGATCGTACTCTGGTACATCCCTGGAGCGCCAGAGCTGCGAGTGAGTGAGCGGGGTAGGGTGCGTGACTTGATGATTCGGGTTGCCCGTTTCACGCCGATCTCCGGTGTGGTGTTCGATGTGGTCAATAGGCGTCGCAACGACACCGATTGACCGGTCTAAGCACCGGGCCGTTTAAACGGGCAACGCCAAGCCCGGTAATAGACCGGTCCGGTATATTAACCCCGGGCTGGATAGTTATTTTGGGGAAATAAGGGTATTTACCCTTCCTATACCCAACCTGGTCGATAACTTTTCTTATTTCGCAATAGTCCTTTGGCATGAGGTAATTAAAAAAATTTACCATGTTGCGTTAGAAGCATAGCAGTGCCAAACGCAAGTTTATTTTTTTGAGTCGGGTATATAGATACTAGAAACGAGGTCTTTCGGAAGGGGGGGCCTATGATTTGGAGTGCTTTTTTGATCACAACTGTAACTCTAGCTGTAACTCTAGCTTATTTATGCTTTAAAGGCTCTACAGCCCTTGTCAGCTAACGATTCTTTCGTTACTGATGAGGAGCAGTATAAATCGTTAGCTCGGGCCATTTAGGATTCATCGAGCTAGTTTGTTGTAAGTACTTTTATCCGTGTTAGTATGATAAGTCTACGAAATTTAATGCTGCATAACTTTAACTTAATCGTACAAGGAGTATCGCTATGACCCGTCCTATTAAAATTTTCCTAATTACCGCTTTATCAGTGCTGATGTTATCTGGTTGCGCCTCTAGTGGAAATCAGTCATTGAAAAATGAATCAGAGTTCACCGTGAGCTCAAAAGTAATAGCCGGCCAAACGTCAGCAGCCGAAGTTAAGGCTATGTTTGGATCGCCGTATGAAACTAGTTACACTGACAGCGGCATGTTGATATGGAAATTCAGATTAGATGATCTTCAGTCTGATGCTGTGAATTTCATTCCTATTGTAAATTGGTTTGGATCAAGCATGTCTGGAACGAGAAAAGAGTTAGTGATCTTATTTGATGAAAATGATGTTGTGAAGAGGTCAAATATGTCTGAATCAGACGTAGAGACTAAAACTGGCGTATGGAAATAGATGAAGATCGCCATGAATAAATTTGGTGTATTGGGGCTTAGCTTGCTCTTTTTGGTTGGGTGTGCAGGTAAAACTGCACAGCCTATCAGAGTTATCGAAATTACAGACTCATCGTTGACCTGCGCTCAACTGTTGGCCCAAATATACAATTTAGAACGTGGCGGCGCAGAACTAGCTGGCCAAACCGATAAGCAGGGGAAAAATGCCGCACTTGCGGTGGCAGGGTCTTTAATCATTGTTCCTTATTTTTTTATGGACTTAAAACAAGGAGAGGCCGTTGAGTTGAATGCGGTTAGGGCTAGGCACATGCACCTAAGTAAACTCTATCAGACAAATAAATGCGGGGATAAAGTAGAGTAAGCTATTCAGAATAACTACCAGTTCATTCGGCTTCAAATAAAATAATGCTTCGCGTGGTTAGCACAACGCCATATCGAATTTTATAAAAGTCTATCTATCCTTTATTTTGGTCAAATACTTAACCAACAACTCCAAGTCATAACCATCGCCATATCCTTGCCCAACGGACTTCAAAGCCCAACCACCTAACTGGTCGATCATATCTGTAGGCGCTTCAACGGCTCTTAGCCTATCTCTAAAGCTATGCCGCAAGCC
>DGAQ01000072.1 GCA_002382445.1 Porticoccaceae bacterium UBA4026
GCTCTTCCGATCTAGCAAGTATTCTAACTAGTCTTGATATTATGCGTTTGGCTCGACAATATGGTGTGACATTGGTGCCTAGCACCCTATCAGCTTGTATACAGGATCGCCCAGAAGAACTAAAAAATACTCCTGAGCCGCTAGCTATTTCTGCCCAAAATGGGCAAAAATTGGTTGACTCTGTGCAGGGTGAAACTGCGTGTACTGGTGGCTTCAATCATCCGCACTTCGTAGACACTAGGCTGGTGCCCTGGGTAATTCTCCCTGACCTACCTGATATTGGTTTAAAGATTTTACGTGTTAGTGAAGACAATGGCGTTATCTCATTGGTTGTGCGACAAAATGGCGTTGCCTCGGGACACACCCACATTGGCTCTAGTGATTTTTTCGTTTTAAACGGACATATTGGTTATCGTGCTGGGCCTCCAGAGGGTTATGGCCCGGGCGTATGGTTTTTTGAGCCATCAGGCGCTCGCCACGATGCGACCCAGCGCGTGACCGATGAAGATTTGATATATACAGCCAATGTCTACGGTCCCCTTATTTTTGATGAAGGGAAAGGAACGCCTATCTCTGCGATGCTCTCATGGATAGAGTATAAAGAGCTGGCAGCAGCCTTTGGCGTGGAGTTAATTCCTAGCGCGAATCCCAATGATACTACGTTATTGGCATCCACTATGTTAAAGGCGCAGGCCTAAGTTAAGCCGTGTTTGGCTTTTAACAACTGTGGCTTTAATTTTTATGTTTAGCAGTGCTTGAGAGACGTTATGCCCCTTCAACATATAGTGTGGTTAAAGAAAAAAGATTATTGTAGTCAGCAACAGATGCAATTTCTGCTGGACGAAGTCTGCAGTTTGGCAAAAGTCATTTCAGAGATCCAAAGTGTTAGTAGTGGAATAAATATAACTGATCGCGCCGCCGGCTTTACCCACGGCATTATAGTGACGGTGGCAGATCAACAGGCTCTCCAAACTTATCTTAGTCATCCGGCCCATGTTGCTGTTGGTAAAAAACTGGTTAAGAATGCCGATATTCTGGCCATGGATTATGAGTGTTAATTGATGTTTTAAGGTAAACCCACATCCATTATCGATAGAGACTAACAACAGTTACACGATGAAAGGGCAGGCTGTTTAACAGCGGCCACTAAGGTGTTGGGCCTTGATATTTTTTAATTGATTTAAAGTGAAGATTTCATGAGTAATTTAATTGACAAACTCTCTGCGATTTTAGACCGCTCAAGCCTTTTCCTTGGTGAGGATATTAGTGAAAAATATCATGCAGACTGGAGTGGTGCAGATCCCTGCGCGCCATCTGTTTTATTAAAGCCCAAAACAACAGATCAACTATCAGAGATAATGGCCCTGTGTTTTGAATATGACCAGCCCGTCGTAATTCAGGGTGGATTGACCGGCCTCGCTGGCGGTGCAACTCCCCTAATCGGAGAATTAGCGATTTCTCTTGAGAGAATGCGGGGAATAGAAGCTATCGATCCTTCAGGGATGACATTGACTGCACTAGCGGGAACGCCGTTGCAGGTATTACAGGACGCAGCGGATGATCATGATCTCTCGTTGCCCTTAGATTTAGGCGCCCGAGGGAGTTGCCAAATCGGTGGAAATGTATCTACCAACGCGGGGGGCACTGAAGTCATTCGCTATGGCATGACTCGCGCGCTGGTTTTAGGTTTGGAAGCTGTTTTGGCCGACGGCACCCAGATTAATGCCATGAACACATTAGTCAAAAATAATTCGGGTTACGACCTTAAGCATCTTTTTATTGGCTCAGAGGGGACCCTGGGCATTGTAACTCGCGTGGTATTGCAGCTGCAGCCGAAAGCTCGTAGTACTCATACTGCACTCTGTGCAGTGGCGGACTATGCATCAGTTATTAAATTATTGATTGAACTTAAGCGTAGTCTTGGTCCCGGGCTGACAGGTTTTGAGCTCATGTGGGATAACTATTACGAAAAGGTGCTAGAAGTGATTCCGGCATTGTCGAGTCCTTTAGACGGCCAATTTCCATTTTATTTGTTGGTAGAATACCTCGACAATGATCAAGAGTTGGGATCGGATCGCTTTGAGACCGTGTTGTATAAACAGTTGGAACTAGGGGTTTTACAGGACGCAGTTATTGCTAAATCCCACCAAGATGCGGAGAAATTTTGGCAGATACGCGATGGTATTGGGGAACTATTTCAAGTGCTGGGGCCGGTATCCAACCAAGATGTCAGTCTCCCTGTTGCAGATATTGGTTTATTTGCCACTGACCTTGAGCGGCGATTAAAGGCTAAATACCCAGATGTTGTAGTTTTACTATTTGGACATATTGGTGATAACAATCTGCATATCTGTGCCTATACTGGCCGCGAGGAAGATAAGACTAAGATAAGTCATGACATTATGCAGTTGATTGGTGAATATTCTGGCGCCATCACTGCAGAACATGGTGTAGGTATTTTGAAGCGCGATTATCTTCCGCTATCTAGAAGTGCTACCGAAATCGCGTTGATGAAAACTCTAAAAGTTGCTATGGACCCAAAGGCCATTCTCAATCGAGGCCGTGTCTTCGAATAAGCTATTTAGCCAATCACTCTACCGATAACTTTTAATGAGTTAAAGATGTTTTAAAAAGCCATGCGGCAAAGGGAAGTGTTAGACCTCCCGTGAGAGATATGGACCAATTCAATGCGCTGGCATCGGCAAGTATAAAATTGGTTATAAAGGCCGTTAACTGAGGCCCTAGTGTCAATCCAAATATCATCATGAATAACGCAAATACCGCCGTTAACTGACCTCTTACGTTGGGTGCTGCCATCCCACCCACTGCGAGTCAGCCCAACGTTGCATAGGCGCTTATAAACATAAGATATAGCCCTATCAAGCAGCATGAGAGAAATGCTGAGGGCATAGGAGGCGCCAGAAAGATCATTGGCAATGCCAGCAGTCTAGCATAGATTGCCGCGCGTACTGGCGCATCCTTGTATCCTCTGGCCCACTGTGAATCCAGCCAAAAAAGTACCCGCAATTGAGCATAAGATCGTCACAATACCCAATGTCGCGCCTACTTCCGTTAGGGTTAAGTCAAATGTTCGTAGCATCATAGTCGGCCCAAAAGGAGAACGAGTAAAAGATCATTGACATAAAAAAAATCCTGTAAACATCGGGGCTCAGGTAGCCTTGTGGTTACTGAGGTGGGTAATGATTGCCTTTTTAGTTTGTTGTGACTCTATGGTTTGCTCCGCATGACTTCGTGGAGGCTCCGTAAAAGAGAACGCCGCAGCCGCAAGAAATAATCCTGGTGCACCTGCAATCATAAATACGGCTTGCCAAGGTTTAATGTGGCCGATCACAGACAATGTCATACCACCGATCTCGGTTTAATAGTCAATTAAGTAGCCTCCACCCATTAGACTGATGCCTATCCCTAAGTAGACACCAGAAGTAATGATCGCCATGGAGGTGCCGCGTTTATTCGTAGGATAATAATCACCTATGAGAGACACGGTGGTTGGGGCAACGACCGCCTCGCCTGCAGAGACACCTATGCGTGCGCCGAATAGTTGAGAAAATGTATTGGTAAATATTGCTGATACCGTCATAAAAGACCAAAGAAAGATACCAGTACCCAGCACTCTTGTTCTTTTTATATGATCTACCGCATAGCCGATGGGAAGCGCCATTAATGCGTAAAATAACGAGAAGGCTGCCCCGCCCAAAACAGCGATTTGAGAATCTGAAAGGCTAAAATCTTGTTTAATTGGCGCAATTAGCATTGCAGGTATTTGGCGATCAATAAAGGCTAGGATATTTGCCAGTGTAAGAATCAATACGGCATTGCGCGCCTGTTTTGGTGTGGATAGGTGTTTATTTTTGAAGGGGTGTGCAAGCACTTCTCCCGATTATTGTTTTTTTCATTTTCCCTATACTAGCGAATCTATGTGATAAAAAATAGCGCTATCCTTGAGCCTTTATGCTGGTGTTG
>DGAQ01000034.1:0-299 GCA_002382445.1 Porticoccaceae bacterium UBA4026
TCTTCTTGCTCACTTTCACTTAAGCAAGGCCGGCATTCTACCAAGAAAATCCCTATTGGCAAGGAATTATCGGTTGATTATTCAAATTGGTAAAAAAAGGGAGCATAAACTCCCTTTTCTCCTTGTGCTACATGCCGTTATTTAACGGAAACCGAGGTTCTAACGGCCTTGTAAGCCTTCTGTAAGCCTTTTGCATCTCCTTTGCCATGCTTTCTAATCAAAGCCTGAAGCGTGCCTATCAAGCTTTTAAAGTCCTTCAAAACCTTCTTAGCTCCAATGACTCTTGTCTTCCCTATTTT
>DGAQ01000034.1:550-812 GCA_002382445.1 Porticoccaceae bacterium UBA4026
ACCAATTTAATGGCAATCCTCCTTTATAGCCTGTCGCCCATTTCGAAAGTGTCTCCTCTCTTGAGGAGAGCATCTTTCGTGGGGCAAACTTAACTCTTAGAAGTGATTGAGCCGCACTTCTCGCTGAACCAATGCGATGAAGTCCTCCCTCAAGATTCTGAAGGTCTTTTAAATCACCAGACTTTGCATATTCTGTCGTGAGTCCAACCGTAGCAGCTTTCATCATTGCTTTAGTTTCTCTCAGCGTTCTTCCTGAGTGGAT
>DGAQ01000034.1:1025-1467 GCA_002382445.1 Porticoccaceae bacterium UBA4026
TTCCTGAGTGGATGAGTTTAAACATTTGGTATTTAGCTTCGTTTCGTTGAACATTCATTTGAATAAATTAGCCTCTTGAGCGTGCAACCAATTCTGAATCGATTCAAATCGGCTATTCGCTTGCTTGGAAGTGACTTGCTTCCCTCTTAATGTGGCATCACAAATATCTCTAATTGCAGATTGGTAATGATGGTTTGCTAATTCTTGCCTGGCTGATGCTAATTCATCGCCCTTCTGTCGCCTCGTTCTAACAAGTATATTCGTGGCTTCTAAGTTTTTGTCAATTTTACATTTTTGCTCAGTCCAAGATATTTCCAGCTCTTTAACCTCAGTTTTAGCGGCATCACTTTCAATCTGAAGTGGGTTTCCTTTTGCAGCAAAACCATCAATCCAAGTTTCTTGAGCTTTAATGACAATGCTTATCTTTTCGTATTTATCCACG
>DGAQ01000034.1:1524-22861 GCA_002382445.1 Porticoccaceae bacterium UBA4026
GCATGAGTCATCCTCCGCATCATCTCGACTCTGTGGTCTTCAATGAAGGCATTTGTAAGCTTCTCTGAGTCTGCTGCTTTCATCCTTCGGTTATGTGTAAACATTCTTCCTCCATCGCTCCGAACNNTGAATGAGCTTTAACATCTGGTATTTGCGCTCTCGTTTGATGCTCATTTGAAAAGAATGGTTTCTTGAGCTTTAATGAAGACGTTTATCTTTTCGTATTTATCCACGGTTGGCATGAGTCATCCTCCGCATCATTTCGACTCTATTATCTTCAATGAAGGCATGTGTAAGCTTCTCTGAGTCTACTGCTTTCATCATTCTGTTGTCGGCATACATTCTGCCTCCATCGCTCCGAACAGAATTAAATTGGTGGTCTTTCTGGGCTGAATTGCCTCCATAGATTTTGCTATAAACCATGAAGTTTTCCGCGCTTGTGTCTTTGTATTGAGTTGCTTTACAAAATTGCAGATAGTCATCAACAAAGTCATCATTGTGAAAGTGGTCTTTCTGCTTTTTGTAAGCCTTTTGGCATATCTCGCGAGCTTCTTTATTGAGTGTTTCTATTTTCATTTATATTCCTCCTGGCATTTTTCGTTTGAAAAAGCCTCTTTGCTAACTGCATTTGCGATAATTCCCTGCTTCAGCCATTCAATGGCTTGGCTTCGCATTAACAGATATAAACAGTGCCAGATTTAAGCGATTTTGAGCTATTACTAAGCGGTGGTGCTGACTATGGGTTTATGTGTGCTAGCTGTCATTTAGCACCCGGTCAAAAAGAAAGTGATATGAGTTTAGGCTTATATCCTGCTCCACCAAATTTGAGCATTACAGATGAAGAAAATATAAAACACAACGGAAATGACAAATTCACACAAGCTAGAAATTTTTGGATTATAAAACACGGTATAAAAGCATCCGGCATGCCTGCATGGGGAAAAACGCATGATGATCAACGTATTTGGGCAATGGTCGCGTTTCTCGAAGGTCTACCTGCATTGACACCTGAGCAGTATCAAATATTAACGGCAGTAGATTAGTGGTAGCCATAAAGGGAATTTTAAAGAAAATGGTCAATGAAAACCGTTCTTAATTATAGGTAAAATCTAAATAAAATCTTAAAAAAGGTAAAAGATATGATCAAAATTATAGTAATTTCATTGTTACTCATCTTAAGCTTTTCAACTTTAGCTGATGGGGAGCAAGGTCAGACAAATAAAGATAAACAAGAAATTATTGATATAATTTCAGGTATTAAATATGGTTGGGAAAACGGTGATGGCACACCGTTCAGAAAAACCTTTTTAGATTTTAAAGGTGCACGATATATTGAGTCCGGCGGCCAAAATAAAGGTTTAGATTCTCTCGTTACTCATCATGTTGAACCCGAGAAAGGCGCCATGGAATATATGATGTTAGATTTTAGCGCTATTGAAGTTCATTTTGAAGGCGAAAACAAACACTTTGCCTGGGTGATTGCTGATACGCACTTTAAAGCCAAATTGAAAAAAAATGGTCGAGAACTTGATAAGAAAGGGCATCAAACATTTTTATTTCGAAAAATTGGTGATCAATGGAAAGTCGTACATACCCATTCATCTGGCCGAGACAATCTTCCAAAAGAAGATCATAAGCACTGATTATCGATGGTCTTCCGAGGGGCTTTGCGAGGGAGTCTAAAATGTCGCTAAGTTATTGATTTATAAGTATATTATACAGATATATCAGTTTGCTGTAAAGGGAGATTTTTGCGTTGGTATCTTAAAATGGTGGGTTGCTGCACGGTCTTGATGGCAATGTTAATCGCCGTTTCCCGCGTAATATCATTGTGCCCTTCGTGAGCGAATACTGCACTTTGTCCAAAACATACAACAAGCGCTAATGTATGAAGAATAGTTTTTATTTTGTAGTCCTCTATATTATCTACTGTTTTAGTCCAATGACGGTGTATTGCCCTTTTATAATTAATTGGATAGCTATGGGCTTGTCGCTCTCATTGTTCCAATACCAACCATGTGAGCCGTCAAAAGGAGCCGTAAAACTGCCTTTCATTTCAGCTAAGGTGGCTATTGCATAGCTTTCAAAATAACCTGTGGTATCTCCTTCTGGCTCTCCGTGTAAATCAAAGTAAAGCGGCTCGTCATCCGTTAGCCATTCATAGGTCATTTTGTCGTACCGGCCCATCTGAAATTTGTATTCAATACCTTTTCCAGCAGGGACGATTACTTCAATCAACTCCTGCCCTCGTTCAGTGGCGACAGCGATTCCTGTTTCTGTTAGCGTATCATCATGACTCGCTAAAGCGGTTAAGCCTAATCTATGACCGATATGTGTCGGATCGATATTGTATTCTGCTGGCAGAATAAAACATACGAACACTACAGCTGCTATGATGACGGCGAAAATAGTCGATTTTACTAATGTTTTTGTACTTACTACATGTGGTGTCATTTCAGTCTCTCATTCAAATTAGTATAAATAAAAACCGGTTAATTGAAGACCCATCAGCATTAATCCAGCACTCATTAGCATCGTGTTCGTCACAGTTGAAAAGCGCTCGAATGAAGGGAGCTTTCGCCAGAAGTTAATGGCGATAAGAATGAAGGCCAGTGCCATAAACTGACCTAATTCGACGCCAATATTAAAGGCAATTATATTGGCAACTAGGCCCTCAGAAGGCAGTTCAAATTCTTGTAATTTGGTTGCTAAACCAAAGCCATGAAACAAGCCAAATATAAGCACTGCTAATTTAGTGCTCGGCTGCTTGCCAAATAAGCGTTTAAACCCACCCAAATTATCGAAACCTTTGTACACCACGGAGAATCCAATAATGGCATCGATTAAATAGGGATTAACTTGTATGTGACCCAGCACTCCCCAAAGTAAGGTAATGCTGTGACCTATCGTAAACATACTCACATACAGCAGTACATCGCGGCTTCGGTAGAGGAAAAATATGACGCCGACCAAAAATAGTATGTGGTCATAGCCCGTGAACATGTGTTTGGCTCCGATATAAATAAACGGGATAAATTGCATCCCGGTATTTTGTTCCAAGAACAAACGGGTATCCTCGTCAACGCCATGGGCCATAGCGCCAAGTGACAGACTCACCAACAGCAACGTTAGGAACAGTGCTAAAACGCGTCTTATCCTAGTTTGCATGAACTTGCTCCTCTTCTTCGATTGGTACTTTGTCTTTATGGAGTATTCGATAAAGAGTGTGCTGCCTTCGCTCCCTTTGTTTTTGATTTTTCCTTTATTGATAGATCGAGTAGGTTTTTGGATGGCGCTTTTTGCTGGCTCAATAGTGCCGATTTTTTTCCTTTACCTGCTTAACCCCAATATTATATTGATTAAAAGCAAAAGATATAATTTATTAGGTACAATGCGCAACCTAAAATAAAACCATCGCAAAGTATGCAAGTAATGAAGCCATTTTTACAATCAGACAAATTAAAAAATGTTAATTACGAGATTCGAGGTCCCGTGCTTGACTATGCCAATTCGCTAGAAGATGAAGGGCAACAGATACTTAAGCTAAACATTGGCAACCCTGGTGCCTTTGGTTTTGATGCACCTGACGAAATAATGCGCGACGTCATACATAACCTTCGCGACGCACAAGGATACTCTCACAGTAAGGGCCTATTTGCCGCTAGAAAAGCCGTGATGCAACGATACCAAGCTGAGGGCGTTGAAGATATCCAAGTTGAAGATGTCATTATGGGCAATGGCGTTAGCGAATTAATTGTAATGTCGATGCAAGGCTTGCTTAATCAGGGAGATGAAATCCTTATCCCCTCCCCCGACTATCCGCTGTGGACAGCAGCAGTGTCTATTGCAGGGGGAACGCCAGTACATTATGAATGTGAAGAAACGGAAGGCTGGCTACCCAATCTTAGCGACATAGAGAGAAAAATAACTCAAAATACCCGTGGTATCGTGATTATTAACCCCAATAACCCCACGGGTGCGGTGTATTCCAAAGAAATCTTACTGGGTATGGTAAAGATAGCCGAGCGGCATGGACTGATTATCTTTGCCGACGAGATTTATGACCGCATTTTGTATGATAAGGCGATACATCATCCCCTTGCTCTTTTGGTAAAAAATACACTGTGCTTGACCTTCAACGGGCTTTCTAAAACCTATCGACTTGCTGGATTTAGGTCTGGGTGGATGTTGATTAGTGGCACAAAACAGATAGCCAAAAGTTACATTGAAGGCTTAGAAATGCTGGCCTCTATGCGCTTGTGTGCGAACGTGCCTGCCATGCTAGCAGTACAAACCGCGCTTGGCGGGCGGCAAAGCATCAAAGATTTGATACTCCCCGGTGGTCGCCTGCTTGCTCAACGCGACTTAGCCCATAATCTTTTAACCGCCATTCCCGGCGTAAGTTGTGTAAAACCTCAATCAGCGATGTACTTGTTTTTCAAGTTAGACGAATCGGTCTATCCTGTTGATAATGATGAAAATTTTGTTCTCGAACTGCTAAAAAAAGAACGCTTGCTGATCGTCCAGGGTTCTGCATTTGCCTGCAAAGATACTCAACACTTCAGAATAGTATTTTTACCAGACCAGGACATGCTTATTAGAGCGATGGAGCGACTCTCGAACTTCCTCCTATCCTATGCCGCTAAGCGGTAAAAGTCGGCACAGGCGCAGTGAAATATCATCGAGGCGCTAAGCTAGATTAAAGCCTAAAGCGGTGAGCGTTGAGCGATCATGGTGAGATAGCTTTAGCCGCTCAGAATTAAATGTCATAGCCTTCCATTCACGACGAACTGGGTATTCTCTTCGCAGACGATCAAAATATTCACCGACAAGTTTAGAGTTAGGTTCAACACCTTCAAGTATTAAACGCATTCTGCCGTCGTCTTCGCCAACGTCAAAGCTAGCCAAAATAGCATCGGCCACACTGCTAATAACCACCGCGCATACTTCCATGTCGTCGAGCTTAGCGCTATTAAGCTCTTCCCAGGAAGCATCCTGCCAATTCATAAATTCTCTGAAGACCATGGATGTTCCATTTACTTTTCCCTCGAGACTATATCCGGCAATATGAGGTGAAGCCATTGACACGTATTCAAGCAACTCTAAGTCAATCAAAGGTTCAGGTTCCCAGACGTCAAGGGCAACTAACAAGTCCGCGCCTCCCTTTAACCTAGCGAGTAAGGCTTGGTTATCAACCACTGCACCACGACCAGCGTTAATTAGAAGAGATCCAGATTTAATCTTAGACAGCGCCTTAGCATCCAGTAAATGATAGGTAGGCTGAGGCCCAGACAAAGTTAAGGGCGTGTGCAGACACAGGATGTCGCTATCGAGTGCTGACTCAAAATTGGTGGTGACTATTCCGCTGTCGGGACTCAAAAAGGGGTCGTAAACTCGACAGTCAACACCGATCGATAAAAGAGCTTTTAATAGGCTGCCGCCGACATTACCGCAACCCACTATGCCGACTGTTTTGTTTTGCCAGTCGGGCATTAATCGAGTCATGACGGACAAATCATATTGCACCACGGATTGAGCGTTACAACCAGGAGCATGAGCAAAGTGCACACCCGCTGCTTTAAGGTAATCTAGATCGATATGGTCTGTTCCGATAGTCGCAGAGCCTACAAATTTTATCTTGGAACCCTTCAGCAGATCGGCATCCACCTTAGTCACCGACCTCACTAACAGGATATCTGCATCCGCTATCTCTAAGGCCGATATTTCTCGGCCAGGCAAAAGAGCAACATCACCATAAGGTTCGAATAATTCAGTCACTAACGGCATACTTTGGTCAGCAATAATTTTCACGCTAATCTCATTTAAGTAATGGTTGAGTGGTTACATATTGGCTGGTTTGCCGTAACTTAAGATCGGCGGTTCGCCGAGAAAACGCAGAGCCAAACCCCATTTCTTCACAAAAAATCTCAAAGGCATCTAGATGAATACCTTTCCATTCGATAGATTCCAGACTAGGCACCGATTTAGCGTCACAAGTGATTGTGGTCAATTGCTTAGCTAACTGTAGCTGATCCACGCAACCGACTAGTTTATCGGCTAATTTTTTTGCCCCGCGAATCGGCAAGTCCTGTAGTTGATCAAGGTGACTCATTATTGCTTCTACGTCAGAAAAATGGGACAGCATCTGCTTAGCTGTCTTTGATCCTATTCCCGGTACTCCGGGAATGTTATCGCTTTTATCACCGACTAGCGCAAGATAGTCCGCCATTTGACCACAACCTAGGTCTAACTCAGCCTCAAGTTCAGCCTGGCCTTTAGCGTTGGATTTTCCGAAATCCCAATAAAGATCCTGCCCCCTAACCAGCTGCATAAGGTCCCTGTCTCGACTGACAATGACCGGCTGGACGTTTTTTCCCCTGACCGCGCTAGCCATGCTACCAATCAAGTCATCGGCCTCGAACTCTGCTGATGCCAGTTCAGAGACACCCAGTACTCGGCATAATTGCCGGCAGGCATTTAACTGAAAAGCCAGCGCTTCATCTGGCAATTCTCGGTTAGCTTTATAATCCGCACACAGCCGATGTCGAAAGCCCGTACCAAGACTCTCATCAAAGGCGCAAAATATATATTCTGGCTGCTGTCGGCGCAACAAATCAAGAAGAAACCCAGTGAAGCCATAAACCGCATGAGTCGGAAATTTCGGCTCGAGAGAATGCCAGTTCTCTGGCAAGCTGAAGTAGCTTCGAAAAATATAAATTGGGGAGTCGATTAATAAAGCCTGCATGCTAATTCCCTAGCCAGTTTCCGTCAGCTGATAATACTCCTCACTGAGGGCATTCGCGTTATCGAAAGCCGCACTCAATCTATCTAAAAATACCGCAGCTTCAGGAGGCAAGGCCTGAGAGTTACACCAGGATTTTACTTGATCAACAATGCCCTGCCTAAACATATCACTCGGCGCTCCTCCATGGACAGCATCCAAATTATCTGCACTGACGCAAAACTCATGGCCACAGGCCACGGCAAACATCCACTCCAACGCCTGGGGCTTGGTTTCCGCAGCCTCAAAAATTGCCTGTTGATCAGCACTGCGACCATCAGGGTGGTACCAGTACCCAAAGTCTTCCAATCGGCGGCGTCGATCACCGGCAAGACACCAGTGCGCTATTTCATGGAGCGCACTGGAGACAAAGTCTTGACGATAAAAAATACGACAAAAGCGACTTTCCATTGTAGCCGGTAGATAGAGTGGCTCATCTGCACCTCCCACCAGAATAGTGTTGAAGCTCACTTCAAACTCTGTAGAGAACAATGAGGTAATTAGTTGTAGTTTTTTACAGGCCACAATAGGGTACCAATTTCAATTTTATTACTAAGGTTTAACCCTCAATCGGACTGTTACTATCTTTACAACCAAGTCTCTGGTCAGTCACTATTATCAACCGCTTGATACAAAAAAACCATGCTCTATCATCAGGTTTTCTTCGATGAAAGACTAATTGTTGTGCTTTATATTTTTCTAGGGTACTTTAGGTCGTGATAGTGATTCATCTGCCCACTGCCATAAGGAGATTTATTTATGCCTAGATCGGCGATTGATTCCTCTGATGATAATGTAATTGATATCTTCACACGTAAACCACTCTCCGAACTCACCAATAACCGTTTAGTCCGTATTTCTGCGGAGCTCGATGGCTTAGAAATGCTGTACAGCAACCAAGAAAATCCAGACAAACTATTTTCCATCAAAATTTTGGCATGGGGACTACGTCTTAGCGGCGAAGTTGTCGCCCTTGTACCCTGGCTCAGCAAGCTAATGCCCTGTGATGAAATTTGGGACCCTTTAAATGGTCAATGGCAAGGCTACTATGACCAAGGCATTGATGAACTGTTCTTCTCCGCTCCCCGGCACAAAGTAATGGAACTAGAAACTGCAGCCGAATATTATGATTACCAATGTGATTCAGAAACCGAAATAATCCAAGAAATCCCCGACAGTATCGGCACACATGCTGTGCTCTCAGAGGATGGCTTCCAAAGTATCTGCTTAAAAGAGGTTGTAAGCTGGCGACTACTCAACAACGGAACTGTTGAAGCAATGCTGATCGATGAGAAAAAGATGGATGCCACACCGGTACTTCCCGGTGACGATTGCCTTTATCCTGCCGAGCAAAACCCCGACTTTAGATATTTTTTCCAGCACAATATAGCCAATAAAATTAAATGCCAAGACCCAGACGCTTTAGCTGCTATTTTATTACTTCAAGAAAGGTCACGTTGATTAAAGTCATCTGATCTTATAAGGGTTTAAAAGCAGGTATTCACAGGTTTCCATAGGCCATTAAGCGCTGATAACGTTTTTCAACTAGATCATCTATACCTTCAGATTGGAGCTCATCTAACTGCTTAATGAGGTGCTCCTTGAGGGTAACACTCATGGCTTCTATATCACGGTGCGCACCACCCATTGGTTCAGGGATGGTGGTATCTACAATGCCTAGTTTTTCGAGATCTGATGATGTGACTCCCATTGCTTCGGCGGCATCAGGTGCTTTCTCACTGGTCTTCCAAACAATATTAGCGCAGCCCTCTGGAGAAATGACGAAATAAGTACTGTATTGCAACATATTAAGCCTGTCTCCTACGCCAATACCCAATGCGCCTCCTGAGCTGCCTTCACCGATAACCGTACATATAATGGGTGTCTTTAAACGAGACATTACCGCTAGATTTCGAGCAATAGCTTCGGAAATATTCCTCTCTTCGGAATCAATACCAGGATAAGCTCCGGGGGTATCAATCAAGGTCAGGATTGGCATTTTAAAGCGTTCAGCCGTTTCCATTAACCGGAGCGCCTTGCGATAGCCCTCAGCCTTAGGCATACCAAAGTTACGCATAACCTTTTCAGTGACCCCGCGGCCTTTCTCCTGCCCGATTACCATGACGGGTTTACCATCAAGCCGAGCGACACCGCCCACAATTGCACTATCATCACCGAAATGACGATCACCATGCATTTCTTCCCAATCAGTAAAAATTCTTTTAATGTAATCCAGCGTATAGGGTCGATGAGGATGCCTAGCAACCTGAACTACCTGCCATGGCGTTAACTTTGAATAAATATTTTCTGTGAGTTTTCGCGACTTACCACGCAATTTTGCCACTTCATCTGCGATATTAAGTTCATTATCATTACCCACCAAATGCAGCTCTTCAATTTTAGCTTCTAATTCGGCAATGGGTTGCTCAAAAGATAAATAATCTAAATTCATTGTTATTAATGTCTCATATAACCAAAGGTATTGGAAAAGCCCAGTTTAACATCTCTACAGACCACAGCTAGTACAGAATCAATGATAACGCAAAGTGACACTATTTTTCCCGAATTCCTCCCGAAGATGAGAAATCAGTTCGTCTCGAGGTTGAATTTTCCATTGGTCGCCCAGCTTTAACCGCCCTTTCGCATGAGATAGCGAATAATCAACTTCAACGGCGCAGTTACCATCCTTATAGCCACTAACAGCCGAATGAAATTTTTCCACCCAATCACCACCTTTGGCTGGAATACGCAACTCCAAACACTTTAATTTACTACAACGTGCCTCATATATGGATTGGATAGAATCTGCGACCAACTTTAAACCACCAGTAAAGTCGTCCTCAGACACAACCCCCTTAACCACTAAGAGTGCGTCTTTAGAAATAATATCGCGATAAGCATTATATTTATCAGCCCAAACTGACAATTCAATACGCCCGCTCTTATCGTCTAGGGTTAGGAATGCAAAGTTTTCCCCCCGCTTATTTCTCATCACTCGCATAGCAACAACCATGCCCGATACGGCCGTGCTTTCTTTCCCGGGACGCAAATCAACAATCCTATTAGGCAACATTTCCTTTAGCTCACTGGCATACTCATCAATGGGGTGGCCGGTAAGATAGAGTCCAAGAGTGTCTTTCTCCCCAGTCAGTCGCGCCCGAATAGAAAGCGTGCGGACCGCAGAGTATGCGCTGTAATTAATATCGGAGGCGCTATCAACGATGGACTCGCCAAACAAATCACCCATTCCACTGTTCTTATTTCGAGCGTGTTGCTCTGCGAGTTTTACCGCTTCATCCATACAGGTCAGCATTACTGCGCGACGATAGCCTATTTCGCCCTCAGGTCCAATTGCATCTAAAGCACCCGCTTTTATCATTGCTTCAAGCGCTCTTTTATTGACCTTTCGGCCATCGACTCTTGCGCAAAAATCAAATATATCCTTAAACGAACCGCCGCTATCACGGGCGGCAATAATAGCTTCAACCGGCCCCTCGCCTAGGCCTTTAATTGCCCCCAAGCCGTATATGACCCCGCCATTACCGTCGACACTAAAATGAAAGTTTCCTCTATTAACATCGGGAGGTAATAAATTTAGATCCATTGCACGACATTCGTCGATGAAGGTAACTACTTTGTCCGTTTTATCCATATCCGAAGATATTGTGGCCGCCATAAACTCTGCAGGGTAATGCGTTTTTAGCCAAGCCGTTTGGTAAGCAACCAGAGCATAGGCTGCAGAGTGTGATTTGTTAAACCCATAACCTGCAAACTTTTCCATTAGGTCAAAAATATTTGAAGCCAGGTTCTCCGCAAAGCCCTTTTCAATTGCGCCCTGCATAAATAAATCACGCTGTTTAGCCATTTCAACGGCATTCTTCTTACCCATAGCTCGGCGTAATAAATCTGCTCCACCCAGTGTATAGCCCCCCATCTCCTGGGCAATTTGCATCACTTGCTCTTGATACAAAATAATCCCATAAGTTGGCTCGAGAGCCGGCTTTAAACATTCATGCTGATATTGAGGATGCGGATAGCTGACTTCAGCGCGGCCTTTTTTGCGGTTTATAAAATCATCTACCATTCCCGACTGCAACGGCCCCGGCCGGAACAGAGCCACTAACGCGATAATATCCTCAAACCGATCAGGGCCCAGTTTACGAATCAACTCTCTCATTCCGCGAGATTCTAATTGGAATACCGCGGTAGTCTCGGCACGCTGCATCAAGGCGTAGGTAGCAGCGTCATCTAAAGGTATTTTTTCAATGACCAACGGCTCTTCAGCGTCGTTCCGTCGCGAATTATTAATCATTCGCAGAGCCCAATCAATAATTGTCAACGTTCGCAAACCAAGAAAGTCAAACTTGACTAAGCCGGCCTCTTCGACATCATTCTTATCGAATTGAGTGACCACGCCCGCCCCAGTTTCATCGCAATAGATTGGCGAAAAATCTGTTATTCGAGTCGGCGCTATCACCACCCCCCCAGCGTGTTTACCGCAGTTCCGGGCGACACCCTCCAACTGCAAAGCCATTGACCAAATCTCAGCCGCTTCGTCATCTTGTTTTAAAAAATCGCTGAGCTCCTCTTCTTGTTCAATAGCCTTTTCTAATGTCATACCAACTTCAAAGGGTATTAATTTTGATAGTTTATCTGCCAGCCCATAAGACTTTCCTTGCACACGAGCAACATCTCGCACGACGGCCTTCGCTGCCATCGTTCCGAAAGTAACAATTTGAGATACGGCATCACGACCATATTGCTCGGCGACGTAAGCTATCACTCGATCTCGCCCTTCCATACAGAAGTCAATATCAAAGTCTGGCATTGACACTCGCTCAGGATTGAGGAAACGTTCAAATAGTAAATCGTATTCTATTGGGTCAAGATCCGTTATTTTTAGAGCATAAGCAACTAAAGAGCCAGCGCCAGAGCCACGACCTGGACCCACTGGAATTTCGTTTGATCTTGCCCACCGAATAAAGTCCATCACAATCAGAAAATAACCGGGAAAGCCCATCTCGATAATAATATCGAGTTCAAATTTTAATCTTTGTTGGTAGATCTCCTGCTTCTCTTTGAAATTTGCCGCATGAACATCAAATAAATCAGTCAAGCGCTCAGCAAGCCCCGCCTCTGAAGCCTTAATGAAAAACTGATCAATCGTCATACCTTCGGGAATTGGGTAATCTGGTAGAAAGTACTCTCCTAAACGCAAATCGAGACTGCAACGTTTAGCAATTTCAACCGTATTTTGTAAAGCTTCTGGAATATCAGAAAAAAGCTCTGCCATTTCTTCTGGACTTCGAAGATATTGTTCCTGAGAGTAGCGTCTATCTCTGCGGGGATCATCCAACGCACGCCCCTCGTATATACATACTCTGGCTTCGTGAGCCTCAAACTCATCTGGACTCAAAAACCTCACATCGTTAGTAGCAACGACTGGGCAGTTTTTCTCAGTAGCCAACTCAACTATTGCATGAATATAGTCTTCCTCACCCGGGCGCCCGGTACGCTGTAATTCAAGATAAAATCGATCGGGGAAAATATCCATCAAGGCTCTCAGAGACGCCTCAGCATCAGCCTTACGACCAGAAATTAACGATACACCGATATCCCCTAAACGACCGCCGGACAACGCAATCAGTCCGTCGCTATATTCTGGAAGCCAAGAATGTTTGATGGTCGGCACGCCCTGACGCTGTCCCTGCTGATAAGCCTTGGATATCAAATTCGTCAGGTTTTTGTAGCCAACATTGTTACTCACCAAAAGTACAAGCTGAGTAGGAGCACCCTCGCCACTTTCATCCACCACAATCAGATCAGCGCCAATGATCGGTTTGACGCCAGCGGATTGCATTGTCTTGTAAAACTTTACCAGGCCAAAAAAGTTATTGAAGTCCGTCAAAGCAACCGCGGGCATTCCCAACTCAACGACTTTGGCTGCGAGTGGCTTCAAACGCACCAGCCCATCGACAAGCGAATACTCAGAATGAAGTCTTAAATGTACAAAGGTTGTTGTCATTATGAGTTTTTCGTTAACAGATGCTGGGCATCAACTCCATAATGCACAAAGCTGTCCGCCATAAGGTCAAATACGGTGCCCTCATACTCAGGAATATCACTGTCACTAACGGTTGTCGCTGTGACTTTTTCACCCCACTTTATAATTCCCGCTCCACAGGTTAGTCCAGCACCAAAGGTAGCGGTCAATATCGTCATGCCCGGCTTTACGGTCCCATCGGCAATCGCATCACATAAGGCGAGAGGGATCGAGGCAGCAGAGGTGTTAGCATACTCATCGATACGAACAACGACCTTTTCCATCGGAAAATTTAGTCGTTTTGCCAAGGTTTGAATGATCCGGATATTTGCTTGGTGTGGAATGAATAAATCAATGTCCTCCGCGGTCAATCCCTCTTGCTCTAGCACTTGGCTAACCGAGTCCGCCATCCCTCTCACTGCGCTTTTGAAAATCTCCTGGCCATCAAAATTAAGGGAAACGAAAACATCGTTGGTCCAGTGCAATGGAGACAAGCCCCAACTGGGCAGATGCAAACATTCTCGACTGTCGGGGACACAGCCCATATGCGCCGAAAGCAACCCTACTTTCTGGTCAGACGCCTCTAAAACAACGGCACCAGCACCGTCACCAAACAAAAAACATGATTCTCGTTTCTGCCAATCCATAGCCAGCGATAGACGCTCAGAGCCAACCACAAGAGCCTTTTTAATAGACCCCGACTTAATCATATCCGTTGCCACATTGACGGCATAAAACCAACTCGTACAGGCGGAGTTTAGGTCAAAAGCTGCAGCCTTTTTGGCGCCGAGCTCATTCTTAATGTAACTGGCCGTATTTGGACAAATCTCCTCAGGGGTTGTCGATCCAAGAATTATTAGGTCAATATCTTCAGCGTCAACTCCGGCAGCCGCTAAAGCGCGATCGCAGGCTAGCCAGGCCATCTTTCCCGTAGACACGTGTGTATAGTGCCGTTGTTTAATACCTGAACGTGAAAAGATCCACTCGTCGCTGGTATCCACTATTTTACTCATATCATCATTGGTCATAAGAAGAGGTGGAACATAGCTCCCCCACCCGGTAATTTCTGCGTATTTCAAGTTCAAATCTCCAGACTTTATTGTTATTCTAATGAGTCGAATGTAATGCTTGCAGGCTAGTAACTCAAGTCAAAAACTTCGTTTTTGGGCTTATTATTCAAGGTTATGCGAAAGCGAATTAAATGATTGCTCAGTAACGGCTAGAAAAGCGAATTCTGCTCTAACTCAAGATCGAGCCTAACGGGAGCAAAAGATCGTCGATGAACTTCAGTCGGCCCCATTCGCTGCAGTGCCTCAAGGTGCTGCGGAGTACCATAGCCTTTGTTGGCGGCAAATCCATAGCCCGGGTACCTAGCATCCAAAACATGCATTTCTGCATCTCTGACTACCTTGGCCAAAATAGACGCCGCGCTAATCGCCTCAACACGAGCATCGCCTTTTACAACCGCCTCACCCTCAAATTCCCACTGAGGAACTCTATTGCCATCCACAGCAACATAATCAGGCCTTACCTTCAAACCCATCACGGCCCTGCGCATAGCCATCATAGTTGCCTGTAAAATATTAAATCGATCAATTTCTGCAACCGAAGCCCGAGCAACGCACCAACAGAGCGCTTGACCTATGATATCTTCGTACAAATTCTCTCTCTGCCTCGCCGAAAGCACCTTAGAATCAGCCAAACCTCTGATTTCGTGATTCTGCGGTAGTATCACCGCCGCAGTGACTACATCCCCCGCCAATGGCCCTCGCCCAACCTCGTCCACACCGGCAAGTATTTTAATCCCGCTCGGCGGCTTCCATGCTTTCATTCAGCAATCAACTTGGCGATAGCCGCTGCGGCTATAGAGCCTGAGTTAACCGCAAGCAATTGATGTAGCTCTTGAAATTTAGCTGCCAACTCGGCAACCCTGTCGGGATTGAACGCTTTTAGCACCTGGTCTGACAGCGCTTCGACGGTAGCCTGATCTTGAATCAGCTCGGGGACTAACATTTCGTTTGCAAGTAAATTGGGTATTGAAGCAAAGGGCGTTTTAATGAAAGGCGATACCAGTGCATAAGTCAGTGAGCCTAAACGATAACTAACCACCATCGGCTTCTTCAGAAGCATTGCCTCCAGAGCAGTTGTGCCAGAAGCCAAAAGAACAACGTCGGAAGCTTCCATGGCAACATGAGACTGCTGCCGAAGCAGAGTAACTACGGGCGTTTCGCGAGCGCTTAATATCTTTTCCAGGTCATCGTATCGGGCCGAATTGGCCGCCGGAATAATCAACTGTAATCCTGGCAAAGCCTTGTCGATAACTGCTGCCACATCAAGGAAAAGCTCAGCCATAAGCTCTACCTCGCCTGCCCTACTACCTGGCATGATGCACAGCACGGGCCTTTTAGTATCCAAGCCAAGAGCGCGTCTCGCCCCTAAGGTGTCAGGCTGCATAGGCAACTGTTTTGCCAAGGGATGTCCAACGCAACAAACCGGAACATCATGCTTGTGATAGAAATCAGCTTCAAAAGGAAAGAGAGATAGCATTAAATCAACAGACTTCTTAATCTTCTTGATTCTGCCCTGACGCCAAGCCCAGACTGAAGGGCTAACGTAGTGAACTGTTTTTACACTCCGGGAATGTAACTTAGCTTCTATGGTCAAATTGAAATCGGGGGAATCTATACCAACAAATACAGCCGGCTTGTTTTGACTATAACGTTTAATGATGGTGCCGCGCATACGCAATAATTCTGGCAAACGTTTTAAAGGCTCAGTAAATCCCATCACCGACAAGCGATCCATTTCAAACAAAGACTGAAAGCCCTCTGCCAGCATTTTAGGACCGCCGATACCCTCAAACAAGGCATCGGGAAATTGTTCTTTTAGCGCTCTGATTAAATCAGCGCCGAGCAAGTCGCCCGAGGCTTCTCCAGCAACGATAGCGAAGACAGGCGGCTGAGTGACCATCACTTAGCGAATAATACCGCGAGTAGAGCGCTCAACAGACTGTAGAAGCATAGTAATCACCAGATCATCTCCTAATTCAGCGATCAGTTTCAAGGCCTCATCTAGCTGTAATCCACGACGATAAAGAATTTTATAGGCTTTATTAGCTAATGATATCTGCTCTATCGTAAAGCCACGACGCTTAAGACCTTCACGATTTATAGTACGGGGTTCAGCGGGACTACCAAAGGCGGTCACATAGGCCGGAACATCGTGATAGACGAATGCCGCCGGACCAATAAAGCAATGTGGGCCAAGACTTACAAATTGATGGATCAGCGAATAGCCCGAGACAATAACCCAGTCACCAAGCTCTACATGTCCGGCGATAGCCGAGTTGTTGCCCATTATAACATTACTGCCAACCACACTATCATGACCAACATGAGCGTAAGCCATGAACAAGTTGTTATTGCCTATGAGTGTTTCGTTCTTATCTTGGATAGTTCCTCTGTGAATAGTCACGCCTTCTCTAATAGTATTATTATCACCGATAACTAATTGCGTCGGTTCGCCTTTATACTTAAGGTCTGGCGTGTCTTCACCCACTGTCGAAAATTGATAAATTCTGTTGTTTTTACCCAGCGTTGATGGACCCTTAATAACAACATGCGAGGAAATACTACAGCCATCGCCTATTTTCACATCCGGTCCAATAGTCGTCCAAGGGCCTACCGTGACATTCTCACCAATCACTGCCGATGGATCAATTATCGCGCTGGGATGAATCACGCAAATTTTTCCCTATCTCTATAGGCACACAGCAACGTTGCCTCACAGGCTACTTCTCCATCCACGGTTGCAGACGTCTTAAATCGCCAAATATTTCGCTTTACCGCCAACACCTCCGAAGTCAACATCAGTTGATCGCCAGGGACCACAGGGCGCTTAAACCGAACCTTGTCTACGCCAGCAAAAAGATAGAGTTTACCGTCGTCAGGGGTCGTCCCTGAGGAAACAAATCCCAGTATTCCAGATATCTGTGCCAGCGCCTCGATGGTCATGACGCCTGGAAATATTGGCGCCCCAGGAAAGTGTCCATTAAACACCTCCTCATTCACGCTAATGTTTTTATATCCTAAAATACTCTTATTGTGCTCAATCTCGAGCACCCGATCCACTAACAACAATGGGTAGCGATGAGGTAATAAAGCCATAATTTCATTAATATTCATAAATTTCCATAGTTAATATTAAGTAATATGTACCGGCGGTTCGCTTTTAACTGCCATATCTAATTCTTTGCATCTTTGCAAAAAGGGCTACTCTTCGAGTTTTTTTACCCGTCGAGCTAACTTGTCCAACTGACCGATCCGCACAGTGTTCTTTCTCCAATCAACTGTTTTCATCAATGGCGTCGCACCGGATGAATAAGATCCTGGCTCAGTAACTGATTTCGTCACCAATGTCCTGGCAGTAAAAATTACGTTATCACAAACTGACACATGCCCCACAATTGCAACATCACCGGCCAAAATACAATTCCGTCCGACAGTGGCACTTCCAGCAAGTCCAGAATAAGCGGCCATAGCCGTGTTGTCACCTACAACTGCGTTATGAGCTATTTGCACGTGGTTATCAAGGATCACACCATTTCCTACCAAGGTGTCACCCAGCGCGCCCCTGTCAATCGTTGTACAGGCACCAATCTCGACATTATCTCCTATGGTTACGCCACCTAATTGATGTATCTTCTGCCAGCCACCAGCGCTCCGTGGGGCGAAGCCAAATCCATCTGCGCCGATCACCGAGCCACTGTGTAATCTCGCACTGTGCCCAATTGTAACATCATGATAAATAGTCACATTTGACGAAATATGCGCGTTCTCACCTATTTTAGATCGAGCCCCAACAACTGTATTTGATTCAATGCGGCAGCCTGAGCCGATAACCACATCTTCTTCAATGACAACATTGGGCCCAAGATAGACATTAACGGCGATCTTCGCGCTAACGTCCAAGGTTGCACTGGGATGGACGAAAGAATATCTAGACCCAGTATGAGAAAACCACTCTGAAATCAAAGCATATGCCAGATAAGGATCAGCCGTAATCAGACAATCGCCCGAATAATCCATAGCGCTCTTCTCGGACAGGATAACCGCCGATGCGCGAGTGTCTGATAGGTATTTTGAATATTTCGGATTGGACAGGAACGCGAGATGCCCTCCTTCAGCGTTTTGAAGGGTATTCAGGCCTTGTATCCTTATCTCTGGATCACCACGTAACTCAGCATTGAGGTACGCAGCAATTTCACCTAGAGAGTAGTTGTAAGTCATAAAACGCCATTACTGCTCAGTCGCTACACGAGTGTTTTGATTTAAACGATCGATAACTTTCGCCGTTAAATTGTTTTCCGGGCTAGCAACAATGACAGATTCAGACCGCAGTAACAGTGTTATACCTTCTTCCTGAACAACTTGGGCCAACGCCTCTTGAAACTGCGGAGATAGCTCCTGCATTATTTGCTGTTGCAACTGCTTTTGCTCGCCTTGAATCTTTTGTACCGCAAGATCGTAGTCAGCTTTAGCGTAGGACATCTTTTTCTGCTGCGCTGCCACCTGTTCTGCAGACCAGGTAAGACGCTTAGTTTCAGCCTCTTTACCCATAGATTGAAGGTCAGCCGCTGAACCTTCGGCTTTGGCTTTAAGGGCTACAAAGTCCGCGCTCTCTAATGACGCTTTAACGCTATTTTGAGCATAATCAGAAGCAAACATGGCCTGCTGAATATCAATGACCGCTATTTTAGTTTCTGCGGCTACCGTAACCGATGCCAAACTTACTGTACTGACTACAATCAACACTAACGCTTTCAAATTCATCACAACACTTCTCCAAACATAAGATTAAAATTAAAATTGATTACCCAAGGAAAACTGAAAAACTTCAGTTTCATCAAGCTCATTTGCATTAAGTGGCTTCGCCACACTGAAAGTAATGGGTCCAAAGCTACTCAACCAAGTTGCACCCAATCCAACCGAGTATCTAAGCTCTCCAGCATCAGGACTAAAACAATTTACCTGAAGATCACCGCATTTGGTATTAAAAATATTACCCGCATCAACAAAAAATGTAGATTGCACTGAGCGCTGATCTTTTACAAAAGGCAGCGGAAAGATAATGTCGGCACCAAACTCCACCTGCACGTTGCCACCGGTTGGCCTGCCTATAGCATACCTTCCTTCGCAGGGAGGATCTTGTAACACACAGGTAGGGGTCGATCGAGGGCCTAGTCTCTGCTTCTCAAAACCACGCACTGAGCCAAAGCCGCCGCCATAAAAGTTCTTGAAGAAGGGTAACTGACTGGTGCCACCATAACTTTCGCCAAACCCCATATCGGCTCTTAGCTTTAGGGTCAGGGGTCCAAATAGACCTCGAAGATACTCAGACTTATAGGTGATCTTATAAAACTCCAACCCTGAGCCGGGAAGATAGAGTTCAAGGCCGAGACGTTGAGAGCTACCTCGAGTTGCAAACATACCTCTATTTAAAGTCGATTTAGCCCAATTTAAATTAAAGGTGATCGAGTCGAAATCCGTGCCATTGGCCGCGATAAACTCATCGATTTCGTAAGAAGTGGTGTAGTCACCCTGAGTAAGCGCCAGGTTCTCATAACCAAAGCCGAAGCCTATTCGCTGAACCTCAGACACGGGATAACTCCAGTTGACTCGGACACCATAGGTATCTTGTGAGAATGGCTGCAGCTGGAGTTTACTGTAGTCCGTTTTGCTCGCGTAGATACTATAGCCAGCACTCACACCGTCAGTGGTAAAGTAGGGCTCCGTATAACTGAAATTTAGTGAGCTTGAATAGGTACTGCGATTTATTCCCACGCCAACCTGCTTGCCAGTACCCAGAAAATTATTTTCGCTAAGATTGGCGCCAAGCATTAACCCATAGCCCTGGGAGTAGCCCAAGTTAGCACCGACAGAACCAGAAGGCTGTTCTTCGACGGTATAGATCACATCTATTTGATCATTTGTGCCGGCAACAGGAATGTTTTCCACCTTAACTTCTTTAAAAAACCCCAATCTCTCAAGGCGGACCTTAGATAACTCGATCAGCGAATTACTAGCAGAGCCACCTTCCATCTGGCGCATTTCTCTGCGAAGCACTGGATCTGCAGTTTTAGTATTTCCACGAAATTCTATTCTTCTTACATAAGCACGCATTCCAGGTTTAACTAAAAAGGTGACCTTAGCGATCTTTTTTTCCACGTCAAGATCAGGAAAACCCTCAACTTCAGCAAAGGTGTAACCTTCATTTCCAAGACGACGGGTAATATATTCGCTCGAGGCGGTCATCAATGCTTGCGAGAAGATCATTCCCTCTCGCATTAATACCAGCGCTCTAACCTGCCCTTCTGGAATTATTAAGTCTCCAGCGAGTTCGATAGCACCGACGGTGTAGACATCACCCTCGTCAACATTGATAGTAATAAAGACTGATTCTTTGTCCGGGCTAATAGAAACTTGGGTGCTGGATACCTGAAACTGCAAATAACCTCTGTCTAAATACCAAGTTTCCAGGGTTTCTAAATCACCCGATAACTTTTCTCGAGAGTATTTGTCGTTGCTGGTTATCCACGACAACCAGCCTGTTTTGTTTTGTTCAAATTGATCAAGTAAGTCTTGCTCAGAGAAGTCTTCATTACCGACAATATTAATATGGCGAATTTTTGCTACATCACCTTCATCGATGTCAATATTCACCGCCACTCGATTTCGCGGCAACTGTTTAACGTTTGTTTTGACCAGTGCACCGTAGCGACCTTGCGAGACGTACTGCCGCTGAAGCTCTTGTGTCATACCCTCAAGAATCACCTGGCGAAAGATCTGCCCCTCAGCCAAACCGTTGTCACGCAAAGCATCTAGAAGCTGATCAGTTTCAATTGCCTTATTGCCCTCAAGGTTAATCTCTGTAACCGCTGGACGCTCAACCAAGCCAACGACTAAAATCCCATTCTCTCTGGCGATAATGACATCGGCAAAATAACCCGTTCGGAACAACGACCGTGTCGCCTCGCGGACAGACGTGTCGTCGATGATGTCGCCGACACTGACCGGCAATGAAGCGAAAACAGTACCCGCAGACACCCTCTGTAGACCCTCAATGCGAATATCCAAAACTTGGAACTCATCAGCCTGCGCAGCAAAGGAGTGGACTATTAGAGCTAGAAATAAACCTGTTAGCAATTGCTTCATGAAAATATTCAAACCTAATTATTAATTATTGTAAGTAAAATCAAAATGTCCGCATTAAATCATTGAACGTGGCAAAAACCATTAACCCTATCAGCATCGTAAAACCTGCCTTATAGCCCAATAACTGAATCCTTTCAGATACCGGAGAACCCTTGATCAGTTCAAATACCATAAACAATAAATGCCCTCCATCCAAGACAGGAATGGGTAACAGGTTCATCACGCCGAGCATTATACTTAGAATGGCTATAAAGCGGATAAAATTATCAAATCCTGATCGAGCTGACTGCCCCGCCACTT
>DGAQ01000034.1:23035-24910 GCA_002382445.1 Porticoccaceae bacterium UBA4026
ACGAGCTGACTGCCCCGCCACTTTGGCTATACTAATAGGTCCACTTAGGTTCTTAGGGCTTAAGTCTCCAACGACTAACTTACCGATTGATTTTAAAACGAAAAAACCTGTGCTGAAAGTTTCCTCAATGCTACGAGGAATTGCAGTGAACGCATTATAGTGTCTGGTGCGCACCAGATCCTCCGGATACTCCACTTTTGATGACAACTGAATGCCTAGCTGGCCGACCTGTTTCCCAGATCTTGTGACTAGCCGAGGTTTCACATAAATATCGAGCACTTGAAATTGTGCACCTTGCTCGTCACGCTCTACAGTCAAAACTACGCCTTGTTCGGCACTGTCAGAAACATTCTGAACAAACTGTTCTACCGAGGATATTGACATCCCATTAAGGGCGGTTAATCGGTCGCCAGAGCGCAAACCCGCCTGGTACCCAGCACCATCTTCTGACGCATCGGCAACACCAAGCTCTTTCAGAATAAAGAGAGGGGACAGCCCTAACTCTCGAAGTGCAGAGGGCTCCTCAACATCGGCCAACCAATTCTCAACAGAGACACCTAGGTCATAACGAATATCGGAGTCTGGGTAGACTAGAGTGAAAGGGATACTCCCATTATGGCCAATATAATCAAATAATCGGCGTGACAATTCAGCCCAAGAATCAACGGCTTTACCGCCGACAGAAACAATCTCCATATCTCGCTCAAAACCAGACTGCTCAGCTATAGAGCCTGATTTTACATCTCCGATCACAGGCGCCAACCCCCGCTCTCCACCAAGAAATATGAACCAAAAAATGACAGTTGCGAGTAAAAAGTTAGCCAAGGGACCGGCTGCCACAATCGCCATGCGCTGCCAAAGCTTTTTAGCAGTGAAGGAATAAGCCATATCCTCTGGTAAAACATCACCAGAACGCGCATCAAGCATTTTGACGTAACCACCCAGAGGCAAAACTGCGAGGATAAACTCGGTATCATGCTTGTCCCGCCATTTATATAAGGGAGCTCCAAAGCCGATGGAGAATTGCTCAACACGAACACCACAGCGACGGGCCACCCAGAAATGACCAAATTCATGGAAAGTAACTAAGACTCCAAGAGCAAGCAGTGTGTAAAAAATAGTTACTAAAATGTCCATTCTTTAGCGCTCAATTTTTAAAATAAAGGAAGCGGCGTAACTGCGCGCTTTACGATCAGACTCTTGGACTGCAATAAGTGACTCTGGTTCATTAAATATAGACGCCGACAGCGTTGCTTTTACAACATCTGCGATTTGGGTAAAACCAATCCGACGGTCAAGGAATGCTTGCACTGCAATCTCATTAGACGCGTTCAGTACTGCTGGTGCGTCCATCCCCGCACGAGCGGCCTCAGAGGCTAAAGATAGGCAAGGAAAGCTCTCGAGATCTGGCCTTGTGAAATCCAATCGCGCAATATCAAACAAATCCAATTCAGCAACCCCAGAATCGATTCGTTCAGGCCAAGCTAATGCATGAGCTATTGGAGTACGCATGTCGGGATTACCCAGCTGCGCAATCACCGAACCGTCAACGTATTGAACTAGCGAATGCACGATGCTTTGAGGATGTACTACTACATCTATTTGATCTGGACTCGCATCAAACAACCAGCAAGCCTCAATCAATTCTAAACCCTTATTCATGAGCGTGGCCGAATCTACAGATATCTTTGGCCCCATACTCCAATTAGGGTGGGCAACGGCCTGCTCCACCGTTACATCAACCATTTGCTCTGTCGTTAAACCTCTAAATGGTCCACCAGACCCTGACAAAAGCAGCCTGACAACTCCACTTCCTGAGAGGCCTTGCTTGACTGCAGGCAAACACTGGAAAATTGCATTATGTTCACTGTCTAC
>DGAQ01000054.1:0-12178 GCA_002382445.1 Porticoccaceae bacterium UBA4026
TGGGCGGTTTTAGATCAGTCATTGTTGCTTTGGACTTGACGGATGTCACCTTAATCCGCCAAGCCTGGAGAGGCCCGCTGGGCCTATCCCAAGTCTCCATGATTTCAGGCCGTTTTTTGCGGCTCACCATCATGATAGATATGTTTATTCCGGGGGAAGCATCAGCTGAAATAAAGACGGTCTTTTTACCGGGAAAAACCTAATATTAGTCCTTATTTAGATATTCCATGAAGATAGAGTAAGAGCCAATCTTGACCTTCCTCATAACGCAAAAAACCTCCAGTATGCGTACACTTTTCTGTACATAACTAAAGGCTTTAGCGCTTACAACCCCTGTAAATACTGGATTGCAACTATTTAATTGGTGCACTCGGGTGGATTCGAACCACCGACCGCTCGGTTCGTAGCCGAGTACTCTATCCAGCTGAGCTACGAGTGCATTTTAGTCCCATTTCTGAGGTCGCGTACTATAAGTTAGAGGCGTTGTTGAGTCAACAATTGCATGCTTCACGAAAAGGGGTTTTTGATATTTACTTCGTTGGCTCAAGTCTCATAATTAGCCTCAGCTAAGCTTGTAATAAAGTGCGAGTTAGCTCTTGTAGCTAATAGGCAGCCACATACTCTCTTTAAGTTTTTCCATAACCACATAGCTTGTTGATTCTTGCACGGCTGGGAGCTTTAAAATTCTGTGGCCGAGAAGTTCACGATAGGCAGTCATGTCGGCAACACGCGCTTTTAAGAGATAGTCATAGTTGCCAGTGACTAAAAAACAGCTTTGAATATTTTCTAAGTCGATGACCGAACGATGAAATTCTTCGAAGTTCTCTTGTGATGTGTGATTGAGGCGTATTTGAACAAAGACCACCAACCCGGCGTTTAGTTTTTCAGGACATACTTGGGCGCTGTAGCCCAAAATATATCCGTTACGCTCAAGTCGTTTGACCCGCTCGATACAGGGGGTGACAGATAAGCCTACCTGTTTGGCTAAGTCGGTATAACTGATGCGACCGTCTTTTTGCAGTATGCGCAATATATTACGGTCAATTTTGCCGAGCTTATCGAGTCCTTCAAGGTTAGATTTTGAGGTCATTATTAAAAACCATCCAATAACAGAAAAATATACTGTTATAGTACTTATAATAGAAAAATAATCTACTAATAGTTGATAAAAATTAATAAATAGTGCTCTATATAATTTAAATTGCAGGATAATTAATGTCTATTTATTGTTGATAATATGGAGGATAAAGCTTTGTTAATCGGAGTTCCCAAAGAAGTTAAAAATCATGAATATCGTGTCGGTTTAACACCCGCGTCAGTGCTTGAGTTAGTTAAGCGCGGCCATCAAGTGGTGGTTGAAAAAGACGCTGGTGCTGCCATCGACTTTACTGATGATCAATATATTGCGTCGGGTGCTAAAATAAGCAGCTCTGCTGAAGATATTTTTGCTCGGGCAGGGATGATCATTAAAGTGAAGGAGCCGCAAGCCCACGAATGTAAAATGCTGCATGAGGGACAGATTCTCTATACCTATCTTCATCTTGCACCAGATCCAGAGCAAACTCGGTTGTTAGTAGAATCAGGAGCCACCTGCGTGGCTTATGAAACCGTCACCGACGCTCAGGGTGGCTTACCCTTATTGGCACCTATGTCAGAAGTGGCAGGGCGGATGTCTGTCCAGGCCGGAGCACACCATTTGGAGAAAGCCCAGGGTGGGCGAGGCATTTTATTGGCTGGTGTACCCGGTGTTGCGCCTGCCAAGGTGTTAGTGATCGGTGGCGGTGTGGTTGGTGATAATGCCGCATCGATGGCTGTGGGTATGGGCGCTGATGTGACTATTTTGGATCGCTCAATTTCACGATTGCGACAATTAGATAATGAGTATGAAGGCAGAGCAAAGTGCGTTTATTCTACTGATGCAGCGATAGAAGAGTATGCGCTGGAAGCTGATCTCGTTATTGGCGCAGTCCTCGTTCCTGGCGCGGCAGCGCCTAAGTTACTGAGTAGAGATTTGATTAGTCGAATGAAAAAAGGTGCGGTGGTAGTGGATGTGGCTATCGATCAAGGTGGTTGTTTTGAAACATCAAGAGCAACAACCCACCAGGCCCCGACTTATATCGTTGATGAAGTAGTGCATTACTGTGTGGCCAATATGCCTGGCGCGGTGGCTCGCACCGCTACTATGGCGCTCAACAATGCCACGCTACCCTACGCCATCAAGTTAGCCGATGATCCCATTAGTGCGCTGATGACAGATCCTAATTTGCAAAATGGTTTGAACGTTCACAAGGGCTTAGTCACCTACAAGGCGGTTGCCGATGCTTTGGGTTATGACTATGTGCCAGCTGATGAGGCCTTAAAAGCCTATTGAAAACAAGCTTAGGAGCCTTAGAAGGGGACCTCTGCAACCACTACTGCACGTAGGGGTGCGGGGTGTCCTTCTGCTGTTTTAGTCATATCATCGGGGTCTAAAAACTCCCCCAGTGAATCGTAGGTCATCCAGTCTGTGCTGCGTTGCTCATCGGTACTGGTTGTACTTATGTCAACGACTCGGGTATTAACAAAGCCTTGCTTTCTCATCCAGCTCGTCAGGGTATTTGGCGAAGGCAAGAACCATACGTTTGGCATTTTGGCATAACGCCCCTCAGGCACTAAAATCTGCCCTTCAGGACCGTCTATCACCAGAGTTTCAAGTACCAACTGGCCGCCGGGACGCAGCAGTTCGCGCAACTCGCGTAAATGATCCATGGGTGAGCGTCTGTGGTAAAGAATACCCATTGAAAATACCGTATCAAATGCGGCTAGTTTTTCCGGCATCTGCTCAATGCCTAAAGGAAGCACATCGATCGGTAATTCAGGCCCCGCATATTTTTTGATCGCGTTAAACTGAAAAACAAACTTGGCCGAAGGGTCAATGCCGATCACACGCTTGGCACCTGCGCCAAGCATACGCCAGCAGTGATAACCATTACCGCAACCAACATCCAAAATTAAACGGTTATTGAGTGGCTGTAAGTGAGGTAAGACACGATCCCACTTCCAATCTGATCGCCACTCAGTATCAATAGGCAGGCCAAATAGTTGATAGGGTCCTTTGCGCCAAGGGTGCAGTCCCATGAGGCTATGTTGTAGTTGATCACGTACCTCTGCGGTGATATCGGCAGCCTGGCCAATGGTAACTCCAGTACTAAAATCATAATGTTGCGTGCTAATATCTGGGAGGCCTTCAAGTGATTGGAGCCAGCCGGGCATGTCACCCCAACGACGACCATCCAGGCGCTCCTCTATCTCTTCAGGTAGGCCTCTATGCCAAGTAGCTAAGTCAGAGCTTTTTAGCCAGCTGAGAAATGGTTGATAGTCTATGACTGAGGGAAACATTGTTATACCTGTGACGTTGAGCGGTAATTATAAAGTATTTTCTGGGTCTAATCGTCTAGCCTCAATAGGTTCATTATCAATCGCGATACATCTCTAAGCGCGAGGTAGGCTTTTCAACAGTGCTATTCAGATATAGGCTCGCCGCTAATAAGGAGGCGTCTGCGTTGAGCCACTAGATAATAACAGGCAGCATAGATGCCGATGACCACGAGTCCCACCCATTCAATTTGCAATGGAGTGAACTGATAGAGCAGTACCAAGGACACCATGATCAGCCAATTGATAGCGACATATTTGAGCTTGCCGAGTCGTTCTACGGTCATACCAATATTGCGTGTATATAGGCGCATTAGTGAATCAAGCGAGTTGACCACAAATATCACGCCAACGCCCACCATAGCAATCCGCCAAATGCTGGCAATATTTATTCCGTTGTCAAAGTAAAAATAGAGCACTGAAAACCAGATTGCTATAGGAACCGAAGGCACTACTAGCAGGGCGACTAAAAGCTGCCAGACTTTTAATCCGCTGACAAATCGGGAGATGAACTGTCCTATCATGATACTCCAAGCAAACCACCAATAGAGGTAAAATTGGTGGTAATCAGTGATCGGCGCTAGATAATGATTGATGTTGTAAAAGTAGTCGCCGATATTCATCATTGAGTTTGCCAGCCCTCCAAATCCCATATCACCTGACCACCACATGCCAAAAATCAGCCCAAAAAACAGCCAGGTTGACCCTATGCTTAATATTTTCACATAACGGATGTGGGTGCTAGACGCAGCAGCAAGTAGGACTACAGTGCCAACCAATCCGTACTTTAAGGGATCACTAATGGCATCGATATAATCGGGTAGATAGACCAAAAATAAATAGGCCGTAAAGGCGCAGGTTCCAATAATGACGATGTTGTTTGTCCATTTAATCAGAGGTATTTCAAATAACTTTAATTTGGGCTCGACAATACAAAAGTAAAAGATGGTGGTGAAATAAAATCCCCAGACTAAAAATCCCCAGAAGCCAAACTCCAGCGCCAAGGGGTTGGTAAATGCGTAGGGTGCTTCGCTGGCATAGACCTGAAAATCAGATATAGGAAACATTATTAGCCCCACATCTAAACCTGAAGTGAAGAGAATCGCCATAAAGGTGAAAAAAGATGTAGGTATCTCTCCCACGCATTCGACGTTGCGCCAATAGACAGCGATGATAAGTCCTGTGAATAGAGTGGCGCACATTGCGATAGTGAGAATAAGTGCCATGGGTTGGTTGCCTTATCTGGTTGGGTAAAAATACTTAGGGTTATGCCACAATTATTACTAGACCGCAGGCACACTGATCGTCAAGTAGAGGGAGACTGTCGACCATTGCTTGCAGGAAAGTTTGATCTCCTTCTTCTATGGCTAACGCTGGGTCACTGCGGGTCAAGGAATAGGATGAATGGTCAACAGGATACCAAAGCTCGGTAATGAGGTTGCCAAACCGGCTATTCACTGCAGCGATCGCATCAAAGGGCCGAGATTTATCCTGTATAAAGCCTGTTGAAGAGTCGGTCGCATAAAGCTGATTTGTGGCGTCGGATGAGGAATATTGCAGATCAATGCAAGAGCACATTAGAGTGGCAAGGCACAGAGTTAACCCGAGTCGGGTGTTGCTCAATCGTTTTCTTGTCTCTTCCCTAGGAAATGGTTTTGAGTGTCTTTTACTAAGAAATTGCCTCATTGACGTCTTCTGTAATTAAGTTGTACTAAGTAGTAGATTAAGGTTGTACCTTAAAGGACAGTTGGCTCGAAGTCATCGATTGATTGAAATCCAAACTTCCTGTCCTTGCGTCTAATTATATTACCTTAATGGTTATGATCTGCTACTGCCCTCTGTACCAATATTTTACGATGTGTTCGGCAGGTTTTCCACGAATTGATTGAGATAAATTGGGGAAACCTTCAACCCCAGGTGTTAATGTCTGTGATAGCCAATATCCGGTGTGAATGTCGGTGCTTTCGACAGAAAAAGTATACTGCTCACTTAAGGCTTGCATGATGCCTTCAATGCCAAGCGCCTGTAGTGAAAAGTCAATGGTGTAGTGCTCTTGCATACAGTCATCGGGGGTGTTGTCCTCTAAGATGCCACTGGTACAAAAACCATCTTCTTTCCATCCGTTAATAAAGTAGTCTTCTCTACTCTGCACCTGCACGCTGATGATTGCCGGAAGGTTTATCGACGACGTGCCGGCCCAGCAGGGTTGCCCTGTATCTAGACAATATATGTTAGATAGTCGTCTTTTAGTTCATCTGTTGTCAGTACTATGTCAAAGGCATTCCAATCAGCGCTGATACCTGCCATACCAACTTTTTGGGCAAACTTTACCTCTGTGATCATGTTGCGTTGATGAGCGTCAAGAATCTTGGTTAGCGTCTCTTGGGTCACCTCTTCACTTTGCTGTAAAAAAACCTCACCACTGAGGTCATAATTGCTAAATTGCCAAGCAAAAAAAACTTCTATACCTAGGTTGCTAGCCTGTTCTACAACATACTCGAGATACTGGTTAGGAATTTGGTAATTGCTTTGGTCAACTTCCCAAACATCAGCTTGACTGTCATTCCAGGGGCCGTAGTTATATATCCAGGTTCTTTGGGCACCTGAAGCTTTCATCGCTTCGAGAGCCTCCAGGTACATTAACTGGGTATAGGCGTCCTGGCTGCATAAAGATTTGATGTCATCGTCTAGTTGGTTCCAAATAACAAAGGGCGCATAGTCTTTAAAGCTAATACCCCGTTTTATTTGATTATTTAACTCAGCAGCCGGGAAGGGAATAGCATTACCACCTATAAACTCATCTGGATACTCAGCAGAATGTGGATTACTGCATGCCGGTATTGTCGTTATTAGTGGTTGATCAGGGCTGGTGTAGCCTGCCGAGTTGGTTTTTTTACCTGAGTCTTTAAATTGATATCGAACATAGGCATCTTTAATTGAGTATCGTTGATTAAAATTAATATGCCATATAGACTGCCAAAACTGGCTCAGTGTTATGTTTTTTTGGTACCAAGGCCGCACTGAATAAACCGCTGGAGCGGAAATACAATGAGTGAAGAAAGATTTCAGGAGCTTGAGGAAAAGTTGGCTTTTTTTGAGATGACTAATGCTGAATTAGGTGATGAGATTTTTCGTCAGAAAAAAGAAATTGATACGTTGACCAAGGCTCATCAAAAGTTGTTGCAGCGTGTTGAGTCCCTGCAGGATACGGTTGATCCGGGAGGTCAGGAAGAGGGCGGGAGACCGCCGCACTATTGATCAAATCTGTCGGCGCTTCTTCCAGTTAAATTAAAAAGATAGGGGTTTAAAATGTCAGATCTAAATGAGCAAGTTAAGCAAGATATTGATAATGCTTTTACGCGTCAACAGCGCTATGCCATAGAATTGCGAAAGTCAGATTACAAAAAAAGGGTTGCGGTGCTCGATCGATTTGAAAAAGTCTTTCGTGATTCGGAAGAAAAAATATATAAGTCCGCCGCTGATGATTTTGGCAAACCACAAGCTGAAGTAGATCTGTCTGAGATCATGGCTGTACTGGCAGAGCTGAAACATGTGCGTAAAAACTTGAAAAAGTGGATGAAACCGGTACCTGTTAAAGCAACCATGGCGCTATTTGGGACTTCATCGAAAATTATTAAGGAGCCAAAAGGCGTAACCTTGGTTGTTTCACCTTGGAACTATCCCTTTAACCTGACCTTTGGCCCAATGATCTGGTCTATTGCGGCAGGTAATACAGTTATTATTAAACCCTCTGAAATGACACCTAATATGTCGGCGGTCATTAGTGAGATTGTCGAGAAAGCATTTAGTCCAGAAGAGGTTTGTCTGTTTCAAGGAGAAGCTGATGTGGCTAGCTATTTGACCAGCTTACCCTTCGATCATATTTTCTTCACCGGTAGCCCGGCGGTCGGCAAGTACGTGATGGCTGCAGCTGCAAAAAATCTAACGTCGGTGACTTTAGAGTTGGGTGGTAAAAGCCCAGTAATCGTTGATAAATCGGTGGATATTAAAAAGGCCGTGAAATCCATTGCTTGGGGTAAATTTAGTAATAATGGACAAACCTGTATTGCACCTGATTACCTCTATATCCATGAGTCTATTAAAGACGAATTTGTTAAAGAAATGATGGTCTGTATTGATAAGCAGTATGGTCTGGGGAATGATGCTAAGGACAATGGCGATTATTGTCAGGTCGTTAATGATGGACACTACCAGCGTATCAATCGACTGTTAGATGATGCGCAGGCTCGGGGTGGTAAGTTGATTACCGGTGGCCAAAGCGATGATTCGGGTCGGTTTATTGCACCAACGCTAATTGAAGGTATGGCTGCAGATTCGGCAATCATGAATGAGGAAATATTTGGCCCCTTATTGCCCGTCATTACCTTTACTGATCTGGACGAAGTTATTTCTTATGTCAACAACAGACCCAAACCATTGGCGTTGTATATTTACGGTAAAGACAAAGGAAATATTGAAAAAATACTCACCGAAACCAGTGCGGGTGATACCTGTATTAATCAAACAATGATGCATTTTTTGCACCATAACCTGCCTTTTGGTGGGGTTAACAATAGTGGTATAGGTAAGTCCGGCGGCGTTTGGGGCTTCAATGCCTTTAGTCACGAGCGAAGTGTGCTAACGGATAAGTTTAGTTCTGCATCAATGATGCACCCGCCTTACACGCCTAAGGTCAGGAAGTTGATCAAAATGGCGATTAAGATGACGTCCTAATCAATCTAAAGTATGGCTTCACTTATTTAAAAGCGACCAAAGAGCAAAAATTGAAGCATTGAAACCAAGGGCTTGAGGAATGAAATCCACAAGTCCTTAATCGTTGTATATGCGTCTCTAAGGTTTCAGGCACTAAAACATTTTCAATAGAATCACGTTTCTGGCTGATTTCTAAATCACTGTAACCCTGCGCGCGTTTAAACTGATGATGCAGGTCACTGAGTAGTGAATTCAGTGACTCTGGTTCAAAACACAATTTTTCGGAAATGATCAGGCAACCGCCTGGGTTTAATCCCCGATAAATTTTTTCTAGCAGTGCTAAGCGCTTATCCAAGGGTACAAATTGTAGAGTGAAATTCATGACGACTAAAGAGGCATTGCTAATGTCGATATCGCAGATGTCTGCATTGATTAACTGTGTATTGACCTTGGAGGGTGATGATTCAAGAATAGTCTTGCAGCGGCCCAACATGGCAGCTGAGTTATCAACGGCAACCATGGTTGCATCACGCCCTTCAATATTGGCACGTATGGCGAGTGTTGATGCACCAAGAGAGCAGCCCAGATCATAACAGTGGGTCTCTGGTTTCACATAGCGAGAGGCCAACGCTCCACAGTGGGATAAGATGGTTTGGTAACCGGGTACCGAGCGTCTAATCATGTCTGGAAATACGTCAACCACGGCTTGGTCAAAGACAAAGCCGGGCACATTCCCCAGTGGGTTAGCAAATAGGTTGTCCTGTTTCGGCTCTGACATGGAGTTTAAACCGCCATTATTTCAAGACCAGTATCAGCCGCTAAGTCGACATTAGTGATCACTGCGGTTTGGCCTAATTCTTGACGTAAGTACTTCTCGGTGACGCGTTTTAAGTCGCTAGAGGTAACACTTAAAATACGTTGACGAAAGTCCATGGCTGAGGCTTTATTGCGACCGTTGAGCTCAGAGTGAAATGCTTGCATTGCCTCACCGAAAGGAGAGCCGGGCTTATCAAGACTGCCCACTACGCCAAGAATAGACTCTTCGATTTTGTCAAAACCTATAGGCTCTTTGAGCAACCATTGAATAGACTGATCAAAATCGGCAAGAGTGCCTGCTATACGGGGGTCACGATAGGAGTAAAAGCGGAAAGCGCCGGATTGATTATCTTGGGATGCACCACCGCCATAGGCACCGCCTTGTTCGCGAACTACGCGGTGTAAAAAGCCGTTACGTAAAACGCCACCGAGGACGGTGAGAGCTGCGGCATCTGGATGTGAGGCTGGTACTGTAGGATACGCCTTTGCGCAAAAGCTAACCTGTGTGTTGGCCGTCCAGCAATGATTAACAGGCGATAGCGTGGGCTGATAGCAAATTAAATTATCTTCATAAGCGCCGGTAGGAGAACCTACAAACCCTTTTTCCATCTGGTCACTAAATGTATTTAAACGATCATTTTCGGCCACTAAAAGGTATTGGCGTGGTTGTTTTAAAACCAGCTGATGAATCGACTCAAGCTGTGTTGCTAGGTTCGATAGACCTCCATCAGAATCCAAGCTATTATCTAGCGCCTTCAGTAATGAAAGGCCAGTCAGACCTCCCCAGCGCTGGCTTAAATGGGCATTGGTTGATAGGCCGCTAGCCGCCGCGGTCATTGCCATAACATGGCCGTTACTAACTACTGAGGACTCACGGTAACTGCGAATTTGGGCGACCAACTCGCGCAATCGAGGTAACTCGTCAAAGCGAGTCTGCTGCAAAGATTCTTGCATGAGATCTGTCATCGCTGATTGATTGGATGCTAACCCTTTGGCTGAAAAGCTGATATTGCCATACAATTTGTCCAGACTTTCCTTGTCAGTGCGCACACTAACTGATGCGGAATAAGCTCCGACAACACTAGAATGCCAAAGCTGCGTCTCTAGATAGTCGCGTTTGCCCACGCCCATTTCAGTAGCACAGGTACTGTATAGAGGAAGTAGGGCCATCTGTTGGTCGGTCATTGCAGGCATTGGCATAATAATTTGCTGGTACACCAATCCGTTGGTGCCGGCGCTGTAGCTGGTTAATGGGAGAGGTGTTTTTCTAACCTGATGTTTTTCGGGATAAATAATTTCAGAGGGAACGTCCTCTATACCTACCTTAGGTAATATGTCGAGGTTCTCTTCCATCTCTTGGCGCTCTTTAAGAGCAAGCGCAGAGTCAATAATATGCTGTTTTTCATCGCGGGTTAACGAAGCTGCAATGCTCGCTAAGCGATCTTTTTCTTGCTTCTCTTTTAGGTGACTCAATTCTGTGTCAGGTTTCATTACTAAGCGGACACGATGCGGATTGTTGAGCAGTAGATCTCTCGTTAGCGATTTAATGAAATTAGGATCTTTGATTTGCTGCTGTAATTTTTCAAGAACTGGATCCAGGTCGAGCAGGTCAACTGGGTTTCCTCTATGCGTGGCACTAGTGAGTGAGGTCAGAATCAACTGGAGTCCGTAAGGATAGCCTCCTCCTGATAGTTCACGCTGAGATAATTCAAGTTGATGAAGACTTGCTGCTACCTGATCTTCAGGTAATCCTTTGGTGGCGACGTCTTCCAAAACTTCTAAAATAAGCGCTTCAACGGCATCGGCATGTTCTGGGTTAGAGCCCTCGATGCCACAAGCAAAACAAAGTTCTTTTTGTGAGTCCTCAAGACCACACATAGGGGAAGGGGAAGACCCTAAGGCTGTTGTCTCAAGCGCTTGCTGCAGTGGTGAGCCGCTGTTGTCTAACAACACGCTAGAAAGCAATCTAGCTTGCATGATGGCTTCTAGATCGGTGGACTCGCCAAGTAGCCAGGACAGAACAATGTGGGTTTGATTATCAGTTGACCCCTCTTCATTGAAGGCATAAGTCTCCTCGAAATATTGGGGGCTGCTATAGCGCTGCTCGTTTTCTACAGCGATATGACAGTCCAGTTTTTCAAAGCGACTTAGTGCAGACTCTTCAAATTGAGTCTGGTGTTCTACGGCGGCAATATCGCCAAAAGTAAGAAAAATAGCATTGCTAGGGTGATAGTGAACCTGATAAAAATCTTTGAATTGCTGATAGGTTAAGTTTGGAATATCTGCCGGCTCGCCACCACTATTATAGTGATAAGTGTTCGTCGGATAGAGGTGCTTGGTCATGGTTTGCCAGAGTGTCGAATTAATCGAGCTCATGGCGCCCTTCATTTCGTTATAGACGACACCCTTGTAGGTTAATTCGGAAGTCGCATCAGATGCATCCGCATACTCCAGTCGATGCCCCTCTTGGGCGAAGTCAAGAGGATCAAGCCGGGCGAAGAAAACAGAGTCTAAATAAACGCTTAGGAGGTTGTTAAAGTCCTTTTTGTTCTGGCTAGCAAAGGGATAAGCCGTCCAGTCAGAACTGGTGAAAGCATTCATGAATGTATTCAGCGAGCGTCTAATCATCATAAAAAACGGATCGCGTACAGGGTACTTTTCACTGCCGCACAGAGCGGTATGTTCAAGAATATGGGCCACTCCTGTAGAGTCATCAGGCACGGTTCTTAGCGCTACTAAAAACACATTTTCTTTATTGTCCGCGCCAAGGTGAATATGTTGTGCACCGGTCACTCTGTGCCGATACTCCTGATAATGTAACTTTAGAGAGGGGATTTCTTGTTCACGCAGCAGTTCAAAAGCGGGGTGTGCATTAGCGGTCATACTAGTTTTTGCTCCAAAGCGAAGTCATCGACTGACTCATGTTCCTATTTAGCGGCCACTCATTCTACTTGAATATGGGTGCATGAGAAGCCTAATACGTGCGATTAGCCCTTATGGGTTTTATTTTGCTGTTTTCGGCGGTACTCGATGGGTGTTATTCCCTCCCATCTTCTAAATGCGCGGTAGAAAGTACTCGGTTCACAAAATCCTGTGAGGTAGATGATTTCACTTATTCCCTCATTCGTTTGTGATAATAGCCTTAATGAAAGTCGGTGCCTGAGATCATTGAGTATTTTCTGAAAGCTGGTATTCGCTAACGCTAATTGATGGCGTAAACCTCGTGCGCTGATAG
>DGAQ01000054.1:12297-30127 GCA_002382445.1 Porticoccaceae bacterium UBA4026
AAACCTCGTGCGCTGATACCCATGTTGGCGGAGACTCGCTCTAAAGTGACATCTTGGACTTCCAAAAGGCCGGCCATTTGACCGCGAACTTGATCAATAAAGTCTCGCTGTTCAAGCATAGCTATATGTTGGTCTGCGGCTTTGACATTGAGTGTTAGGAGTTGCGGCTCGGCATAAAGCGATCGATAGTTTAATACCGATTCTGAAAAGAATAGCTGGAATGATTCAGCGTTAAATTCGACGGGACATTTAAATATGCGCTCATATTCAGCAATATCGGTATTTGGGGCATGATTAAATAGAATTTTATCAGCCTTGAAGGTACCCTCAGTGACTGACTGGAAGACTTTGATTAGGCCCATGACCATGGCTTCGGCCAAGTGCGAGGTGGCGTATTGAGGGCTAGAGAAATAACTCGTTAAGCAGGGCTGAGGTGATAGGCTCAACTGTCCATGTAGTGCGTCACTGATTAATCTTTGGTAGTTGAGCACTCGCTTTAGACCGTCGCCAAAGGTTTGACTGCTCAGTAGTAAATATTCGAGAATTTGACCCTTGTAGGCAGGCATTTGCTCACCCAGATGCAGGCCAATGCAAGAGTCTCCGGAGAGGGCTACTGCTGCCCGCCAAAAATGAGGCTGTGCGGAAAATTGAGTGCGTAGATTTTCTTGGTATAGCTCTTTTGGATCAAAACCTGCTCGACGTAATACTTCATCAGCATCGACGTGCAGAGATCGTAACCCCTGATAGGCAAGACGCACTAAGGTTCCTGAATCGGTTAAGCCTTCCATAAATAACCCCAAAAATAGGGTAGTATCATACATCATTGACCCAAATGACAAAACTGTGAGTTTTTTAGCTAGTGACTTATGCTAATGAGATGGGTAATCTTACATAAACAATAAACTGAATATTCAGTCTATTACAGAGGATTAGGATCACTTGTTGACCGAGAAATTAGACCGATTACCTAGTATGACGGGCCTGTTCGGGAAGGCGGCATTTAGAACAGATAGGTATCAACTGGGTGATCCAATACCTCGTCTGGGCAATTCAGTTGATGATGTTTATGTTGATCAGAATCACCTGCGAGCCTATCAGGCCTTGTGCGGCTTTCAGGTGGGTGAAAAGTTACCCGCAACCTATTTAAATATGCTGACGTTTCCCATGGTGTTAAACATTATGACCCATGGAGACTTTCCAATGAAAGCGATGGGGCAGGTGCACCTGGCGAACAAAATAGCGGTTCACCATAATTTCGATATTAGGCAGCCAATGAGTTTGTCTGCGACCATAGGTGACAGTCAGCTAACCTCCAGAGGTCTTGAATGGATGGTTGAAGGGTCGGTGAAAGTTGACAATGCGATCGTCTGGTCATCTGTTTCTACTATGCTACATCGTTGCAAAACTGACATAGACCGAGAGCTAAAAACCCCAGTGATGCAGGAAGGGATTTCCCAAGAGTGGCAAGTGGATAGCAATATGGGAAGACGTTATGCTAAGGTTTCTGGTGATTATAATCCTATCCATATGGCTAATATCACAGCAAAATTGTTTGGCTTTAAAAAAGCCATAGTCCATGGTATGTGGAGCAAAGCACGTTGCCTTGCGATGCTATCCGAGCAGTTGCCGGATACCGGGTACACTGTTGATGTTAGCTTTCATCGCCCATTATTTTTGCCGTCAAAGGTCTTGTTTTACACTAAACAATGCCCGCGGCAGACCCAGTTTTCACTTTTCAATCCAATCTCTGAGCAGGCTCACTTAGAAGGTTCTATTTCACAGGATTTCACCAATGCCTAATTATAAAGTTCCGATGAAAGACGTGTTGTTTTTGTTTAATGACGTCTTTGACATGCAAACCCAGTATCAGCAAGTTGTGGGGGGCGATCAAGCAACCCCCGATATGATTGAAGCTATTTTTACCGAGGGAGCTAAGTTTAGCGAGAATGAGCTAGCACCGCTCTACCAAGCTGGTGATGAAGGTTGTGTCTGGAATGATGGCGTAGTGACTACACCTGCCGGATTCAAAGAAGCCTATAAGACCTATATAGAAGCAGGTTGGACCTCTCTGACGGGTAGTGAGGATGCCGGAGGTCAGCAACTTCCGTCATCTGTGGGACTAGCGGTCACTGAAATGATAACTACGGCTAATTGGGCTTGGGCAATGTACCCAGGCCTGAGTGAGGGGGCTATAGCTACTCTTGAAGACCATGGCACTGATCAGCAGAAGAGTGATTACCTGACTAAATTAATCAGTGGCGTTTGGAGTGGCACTATGTGCCTAACTGAGCCGCATTGCGGGACAGATTTGGGGCAGATGAAGACCAAAGCGGTACCCAATGAAGACGGCAGTTACAGTGTCGATGGTACTAAGATTTTTATCAGTGCTGGCGAGCATGACCTAACTGAAAATATTATCCATATAGTATTAGCCAAGTTGCCAGATGCGCCCAAAGGCACCAAAGGGTTGTCGCTATTTATTATTCCTAAGTTTCTACAGGGCGCAGATGGCTCTTTAGGTGAAAGAAATGGGGTCAGATGTGGCTCTATTGAGCACAAAATGGGCATTCATGGTAATAGTACCGCGGTGCTGAATTTTGATGGTGCCAAAAGCTTCCTGATCGGTAAACCCCATGATGGTTTGAATGCTATGTTCACCTACATGAATGTGGCGCGTATTGGAACGGCTAGCCAAGGTGTGTCTGCCGCTGAGCGGTCTTATCAAGGCGCATCTGCCTATGCTAGAGATCGGTTGGCAATGCGCTCTATTTCGGGTGTTAAAAACCCAGAAGGCCCAGCAGATGCCATTATCGAACATCCTGACGTGCGACGCATGCTGTTAACTCAGAGAGCGATCGCCGAGGGTGGACGTGCCATGGTGACCTATGCTTCTCAGTTTGCCGACGTTTATCGTGCAGGAAAGACAGAGGCGGCAAAAAAGACAGCGGAAGATCGACTAGGGTTCTGTACTCCAATACTAAAAGGTTTTATTACTGAATTAGGCGTTGAGGCGGCTAATCACGGTGTCCAGGTATTTGGTGGGCACGGCTACATCAAAGAGTGGGGCATGGAACAGATTTTAAGAGATAGTCGTATTGCTACACTCTATGAAGGTACTACAGGTATTCAGGCTTTAGACCTCGTAGGACGAAAAGTTCTTCTGGATAAATTAAAACAACTTAATGTCTTTACCGGTGAAATGCTGTCCTTTGCCAAAGGCTTTATGCCGTGGACCGCGGCAGGCAAAAATAAAGTTGTTCGCAACCAAGCTTGGCAAGTTGCCAAACTCGCTATTAGATGGCGATTGTTGGCTTATAGACTGGGTGCTGGTGCTAAGAAAAATCCAGATTCTGTTGGCGCTGGGTCGGTAGATTTTTTGATGTTTTCAGGTTATGCCTATATGGCCTACATGTTTGCCCGCATGAGCTCAGTTGCTGCTGCGAAGTTAACGGCGGGAGAGGGTGATACCCAATTTCTAACTAATAAGCTTCACACTGCAGAATTTTTCTTTCAACGGATTCTCCCTCGGGCAGATACTCATGCTAAGACCATGAAGGCCAGCACCGATAGTGTTATGGCTATGCCGACAGAGTATTTTGATGCCACCTAAAAGTCTTATTTAGACAGTTTTACCCCAAAAAAAGGCGCTATGAGAATGATCACAGCGCCTTTTTTTAGGAAAGCACCTGGTACAACCCCGCACCAGAGGCGCAGAACAATATCGATCCCAAAATTCGATAGAACTTTTTACTATCTTGCCGTAGTAATCTCTCATGTGCCCCCAAGCCAATAAAATGTCCTATCCCAGCAAATGGGAGTAAATATAGTGCAGCGACAAAATTTAGACTGATACCGGCCCATACGAACGCCGCTAGTTTTATACTGACCAGAACCGTCCAAATAACGAATAAGGTATCTCTGAACTGAAAAGGTTTAATATGACGAAGTGCGACCGCGATAACCATCGGGCCACCGACCAGCGATGTTCCACTAATGTAGGCCCCAACAACCAAAAAAACAACGTCGAGGGTTTGACTGCTACTTTGCAGCGGACGACCCAAGATATAGGTCATTGAGTAGCCGGCAATCAGTAGGAAAATAATGCTATTCATTAGCTCTGTCGGTAGCACGATAAGACCGACAACACCGGCTAATTTCGGTATGAGCATAATCGCCAGCGAAAAACGCACAAAGCGCCAGTTAACAGTGTTGGCGTCTGTAACAGATTGGTTTTGACTGTCAGTTGCTTTGCGCTTACCAAACAAAAGTGTCAAAGGGGCGAAAAATAGTAAATGGATGGAAATAATAGGTAGGAAAAATAAGGGATCATCATGAATCAGCAGTAGGAAGGGTATTGTGAATAAAGCCCCGCCAAACCCTAGTCCAGAGCGCACAAAGCCACTCCATGTAAAAACTATTGCAATCAGGGCGTATTGGTACCAGTACAACTCCATTAGTGATGACAACCTTGGTCATCGTGAACATGGCCATGGGCAGTCTCTTCTTCGGTCGCTTTTCTAATAGCTACAATCTCGACATCAAAATTAAGATTCTTTCCTGCTAACGGATGGTTCATATCGACATCAACATTGAATCTTCCAACTTTGATAACCGTGCCTGGTTTGACACCATTGTCGGTATTTATATGTATGGCTTTACCTATGGTCAATTTTCCTTCATGTTTCAGGTATTTTATGGGAATTCGTTGCCTGTTATTAACATTCCGTAACCCATAGCCCTTGCTTGGCGCCACCGTAAAATTTCGTTTATCACCCACTTTAGCCTTGGCGACTGCCTGCTCAAAACCAATAATCATCTGCCCGCGACCATGAAGGTAAACCAATGGCTTATTATCGTCGTAAGTTGAGTCAATCAATGCATTATTGTCATCGCTGAGGGTATAGTGAACACTAATAACATGGTGGGCAGAAACGTGCATGGTGGGCTCCATTAAGGGGCCGGTATAATACATCAAGCAGCAGTCTCTCGGCGACTACCCTAGTTTTATTTTCAGTCGATTAATCGCAGGTAACAGAATATGTCATCGATAGGTGATCTAGCAAAAGAAGAATCCGAAGAGCTAGGTGATAAGGAATTTGTTGATATGGTTGGAGGCGACATCCGACCCCTGAGCGGAAAAGGTTCTTCGCACATTTCCAAACCGGCGCAGATAACACCAGGTGTTATAGAGAGGCGCAAAGCAGCTCAGGAAGAGATGGTTACTGAATCCAACATACTTGATCCAGCAAGTATTATCGAACAGGTCGATCCTCTGGCCTATTTAGAATTTTTAAGACCCGGCGTTCAACATGGGGTGTATAAAAACCTGCGCCTTGGGAAATATGAAATTCAATCGCAGCTTGATTTGCATCGACACACCGTCGAACAGGCTCGCAATGCTTTATGGCGCTTCGTCGATGATTGCCAAAAACACGGGGTAAGATGCGCCTTAGTTACCCATGGTAAAGGCGAAGGGAGAGAGCAACCCGCTCGCCTAAAAAGTTGTGTTAACCATTGGTTGCGACAATTTGATCAGGTGTTGGCTTTCCATAGCGCTCAAAAAACCCACGGAGGCTTAGGCGCCACTTATGTTCTAGTTAAAAAAGATAGCTCCGCGCGCAGAGACACGGCAGGTAAAATTGATCAAGCGCGGCGTATCAAGGGAAATAATTCTTACTAATAGGACCGATTATACGCCGATTGACGAGTTGATTAGCAAGACAAGGTTTATAAAAAAGGAGTTTATCATGTACCGTTTAGTGCTTTTAGTCTTGTTGCTACCGATAGAATTTTGCCTCGCCGAAGCCGAATCTATTAGGTTTAAAGTTTTTTTAGGTAAACAAGAAATTGGGCAGCACCACTTCACTCTGAAACAGGATGGGGGTGACCTTCATGTCACTTCAGAGGCCTCAATGGATTTTAATGTGCTGCTGATTAAGAAGATTAAATATAGACACTTCGCAAAAGAAATTTGGAAAGATGGTTGCTTAAAAAGTGTAGAAAGTACGACTCAGCGTAACAACAAAAATATCAAGATCAGCGGTAAGCGCCTGGCAGGCAACTTCGTCGTGACTAATTCTGGAGTCGAGGAGAGCCTAAAAGAGTGCACAAAGAGCTTTGCCTATTGGCGTCCTGAATGGCTTGAAGATAAAAATCTACTTAATGTGGAGACGGGTAAATACACCCCGGTTACTCTTGAGAAAAAATTTGACCCAATCACTTTGATGACCCGTAGAGAGCTTAGGTTACCCAACACTGAGATCCGACTTCAATACGATAAATCTGGCGCCTGGCAATCACTGGAGTCGGATCTGAAAATTGCCGGAACCCTAAGATACCAAAGAGTCTACGATACCTCGGGAGAATTAAATGCTAACTTTTAAATATACGTTAATAATCACAGCACTTCTAGCCGGCACTGCCTGTAGCACTCATAAGCCAATGCCTGCGGTAGATTACGTAGATTTAGGTCGCTTTATGGGAGATTGGTATGTGATTGCTAGTATTCCCACTTTCCTTGAAAAAGACGCATACAATCCGGTGGAGTCATATCAAAAGGAGGCAGACGGAACCATTGCGACCACATTTACCTTTAATGATGGAGGTTTTGATGGAGAGCAAAAAAGCTACCATCCGCGGGGCTTCGTCGTTGATAATAGTAATAATGCTATTTGGGGGATGCAATTTGTCTGGCCTATCAAAGCTGACTATAGAATTGTCTATCTAGATGACAGGTACCAGCAAACTATCATCGGTCGGAAAAGTCGAGACTATGTGTGGGTTATGGCGCGAACAGCAAAAATTTCAGATGCTGACTACTCAGCTCTGGTTGATGTGGTTGCTGAGCTCGGCTATCCAACCGACTTGTTACATAAAGCGCCCCACAAATAATCTAGCAAATATCGGCTGTTCTAAGAATATTTGCCTAAAATACGTCAGCATGTTTGCTGATTTCACAGCCTAGCAATTATACTGCGCACTTTATATTAAGGGTGCCAGTAATGTCTGATCGTAAAAATCAATTAGAAGCTAATAAGCTGCAAAAACGCTTGCGCCGCAACGTCGGTAAGGCCGTAGCAGATTACGCTATGATAGAAGAGGGCGATCGAATTATGGTATGTCTTTCCGGTGGCAAAGATTCCTATGCCATGCTTGATATTTTAATGAATCTTCAAAAAAATGCACCGGTCGACTTCGAATTAATTGCAGTCAACTTAGATCAAAAACAACCCGGGTTTCCAGAACAGGTGTTGCCAGCTTATCTGGATGGCTTGGGCATCGAATATCATATCTTGGAAAAAGATACCTATAGCATAGTGACCAGTAAAATCCCTGAGGGTAAGACTTACTGCAGTCTTTGTTCTAGGCTGCGCAGAGGTACGCTATATGGATTTGCTGAGCAGATAGGGGCGACTAAAGTGGCACTGGGACATCACAGGGATGATATTGTAGAAACATTGTTTCTGAATATGTTTTATCAGGGAAAACTCAAGGCAATGCCGCCTAAATTGTTGTCTGACGATAAAAAGAACATGCTTATTAGGCCTCTGGCCTACTGCCGAGAGTCGGACTTAATAGCCCTTGCAGAGCTGAAACAATACCCCATTATCCCCTGTAATCTTTGTGGATCTCAAGAGGGCCTTCAGCGTAACGCTGTTAAAGAGATGCTGGCGCAATGGGAGCGGCAGTTTCCTGGGCGTATTGATGCGATATTTGGCGCTATTAAAAATGTAGCGCCGTCACAGCTAGCAGATAATGTGTTGTTTGATTTCGCTGGATTAACTATTGATAGGGGGGGCTCGGGAGAGGTGTCGCATGTCGAAGTGGAATCTCAGATTAGAGCTGTTAATCTGTAATTTATTTCTTAGCTTGGATTCCTTGCAGCACAGTTAGCTAGGCAAGAGCTTCTATAGAGATTTATACTCTATTTTTAGGGCGATTTTAGAGCCCTATGCGGCATGCGATAAAAGATACTGTCGTTTGAAATAATAAAAAGGAATATCTATGTCCGGTCTGTCTATGTCCACCACTATTGCTTTCTTAATTTATGTCGCCATTGTCCTCGGTATTGGTTTCTATGCTTACTTACGGACCAAAAATGCAACGGATTATTTTCTCGGCGGTCGAGAGCTTTCGCCAACGGTTTCCGCCATAAGTGCCGGTGCGTCTGACATGAGTGGCTGGGTTTTGCTAGGATTGCCCGGCTATGCTTATTTAGCAGGGTTAGAGGCGGCTTGGATATCCATTGGGCTAGTCATTGGGGTTGCTGCGAACTGGATGTTGGTCGCAAAAAGACTACGTGTATACAGCGCGCTCTTGGACGATGCGGTTACCTTGCCTACTTTTTTGCAGCGACGCTTTGCCGATAGTACGCCATGGTTGAAGATGATCGCTAGCGTCAGTATCTTACTATTTTTTCTCTTCTATGTGGGCTCTGGGTTGATCGCTGGTGGTAAATTATTTAATGAAGTGTTTGGCTTTGACTACCATGTGTCGGTTTTTGTCAGCGTCACCTTGATTCTCGTTTACACACTATTTGGCGGCTTTCTGGCGGTATCCTGGACCGATGTTTTCCAGGGGCTACTGATGTTGCTGGCGTTGGCCTGCGTTCCCGTTATGGTCATATCGCAGTCTGGGGGCGTTGGCGATTTTGCCTCTCAAATTAGTCAGACAAACCCCGAGTTTCTCAATATGTTTACTGACGCTAATGGAGATGCTCTTGGGTTGATGGTTATTGTTAGTACGATGGGTTGGGGCCTAGGTTATTTTGGACAACCGCATATATTGGCTCGATTCATGGCTCTGAGGTCCGCCTCAGAGACGAGTAAAGCTGCCAGCATAGGCGTCTTGTGGGCGACATTGTGCTATTTACTGGCGATTCTGGTGGGGCTGAGTGGCGTTGCTTATTTGCCGGATCTACTACCTGATTCTGAGAAAGTCTTTATTGCCCTGACGGGCTTGATTTTTCACCCATTGATTGCGGGCATTTTGCTGGCGGCTATACTTGCCGCCATTATGAGTACAGTTGATTCTCAGTTGCTAGTCTGCTCATCTTCTCTGGCCGAGGATCTTTACCCTTTGATGGTTAAAAAACAGTTGAGCCCTGAAAATCGCTTACAGATCGGACGTATAGCTGTGGTCGTGCTGGCGCTCTGTGCAACCCTTCTTGCTATGGAACCAGATAGTAAGGTCCTTGATGTCGTATCTTATGCTTGGGCGGGTTTGGGAGCCTCGATAGGGCCGGCGATATTAGTCAGTTTGTACTGGAAGAAAATGACTTCATCAGGCGCTTTGGCGGGAATAGTCGTGGGTGGTCTGACAGTGATCGTTTGGTCTCAACTTGAGGGCGGAATATTTAATCTCTACGCCCTAGTGCCAGGATTTATTTTTTCTTTAGTCGCTATTGCGCTGGTTTCACTACTCGACAGAAAGTCTGAAAATGAAGTCGTAGTGAGTCAGTTCAATCTTATGGAACAGCAGGTGAGTGCCGCGACAATCAAATAATTGTCGCGATAGTTAGTCTGCTGTAGATGAAAATTAGCTGGTTACATCTGTTCCATAACTTCGATGCCAAGTAGGTCCAGGCCTTGAGATAAGGTGGCAGCGCTAAGTGCGGAAAGTTTTAGTCGACTGTTCCGTGTAGCCTCTGGAACATCCTTCTTTAATACCGGGCAGAATTCATAGAAGGTCATAAAGGCACTGGCTAGGTCGTACAGGTAGGAGCAGAGCGAGTGGGGGTAGCAGTCTATTGCGACTTGATCGATGACTTCCTCAAATTGGATTAACTTGAGCGCTAAAGCTTTCTCTTGACTCTCAACGATATCGATCGCAGCTGAAATCGTTTCAGGGTTTTTACCAGCCTTACGGAAAATACTTGAAATTCTTGTGTAGGCGTACTGTAAGTAAGGTGCTGTGTTACCTTCAAAAGACAACATTGAGTCCCAGTTAAAAATATAATCATTCGTGCGAGTGACACTCAAGTCGGCATATTTAACCGCGCCAATACCAACCTTGTTGGCAATATCTTTAACTAGCTCTTCGCTGAGGTTGTTGTTTTTTTCACGCACCAACTTTTCAGCGCGCTGAACAGCCTCTACTAGCAAGTCGGCTAATTTCACGGTTCCGCCACTGCGAGTTTTAAACGGTCGACCATTTTCGCCCATCATAGTGCCGAATGGGTGATGCTCTATGCTGACTCTCTTCGGCACATAACCGGCCTTACGTCCGGTAATAAATACCTGTTTCATATGCAGGGACTGGCGGGCGTCAATAAAATAGAGAATACGATCGGCCTGCAGTTCATTGACCCTGTAACAGAGCGCTGCCAAGTCGCTGGTTGCGTAGAGAAAACCGCCGCCAGATTTTTTTACTATCATCGGGGAAGGATGACCATTTTTGTCCGCCAACTCAGACAAAAAAACCACCTTGGCACCGTCAGAGTCTACCGCTATACCTTGCTTACTTAGGTCGTCGACGACTGATTCAAGGGCGTCGTTATAGGCGCTTTCAGGTTGAATGTGTGCCTCAAGAAGTCCGACATTGAGCCGTTGATAGATGTCTAAACTATGCGCGACTGACACCTTTATAAATTTGTGCCAAAGTTTGCGGCAATGTTCGTCGCCGGACTGCAGCTTTACCACATAGTCACGCGCCTTGTCGGCAAAACTAGGATCTTCATCAAAGTGCTTTTTTGACTGCTGATAAAACTGCTCTAAGTCATCTAAAGCTAGTTCTGCTTGTTCGCCTTCACCTAAGTGCAATTCTAGTTCGGCAATCAGCATGCCAAACTGAGTACCCCAGTCGCCCATGTGATTTTGTCGCTTAACATTATGGCCTTGATATTCAAGAACTCGCGCTAAAGAATCTCCGATTATAGTAGAGCGCAAATGCCCTACGTGCATCTCCTTTGCAAGGTTCGGCGAGGAGTAATCAATGACGACAGTTTGTTTATGTTCAGGTGCGAGTGTTTTGCGTTTTGCTTGATTAAGGCTTTCTGCTAAGAAAGGCTTACTCAGGTAAATGTTGATAAATCCTGGGCCTGCAATTTCCAGTTTTTCAGCGATACCCTCAAGATCGACATGATCGAGGATTTTTGCAGCTAGGTCTCTGGGGCTAGTCTGCATTCTTTTCGCTGCACCCATAGCGCCGTTAGCTTGATAATCACCAAATTGAGGTTTCCCGCTCAAGGCAATCATTGGTGAACAATCATCGGGAATGCCAGCGGAACGCATAGCCGCGTTGAATCGCTGGGTGAGGAGCGCTTTTAGTCGCATTTTGGGTGATTCCTATCTTCTGCAGTGTCGCTGAACAGGGATTGTAGGTTTCCTACCGCAGAAAGCAAAGGGCAACTTGCAAAAACTCTACTTATTGCTATAGTTTTGACTTTTCTTGTGCGGGAAATATCGCCCCAGCTGTAATAGAATTAGACATAGGATATGATTGGGCGTGGGTGAATGGGTCAATAGGTCGGCAGACTAATTGGGTAGCGGCAATATTAGCGCTTTAAGGTATTGGTATGGAAGTAACGTTAATTTCTCAGGGTGTCGACCTTATGCTGTTTGGTATGGGGACCGTCTTTGCTTTTCTTACTCTATTGGTTGGCATCACTCACTTGATGTCAATGGCTGTTAATAAAATGGCCCCTGAAGAGTCAGACACATTGGTTGGTGCTTTACCCCTTAATAGCGCGCCGATTGTAATCGAACCGAATGTTGCAAAAGTAATTCAGGCCGCTATAGATCAACATCGAAGTCGTTAGATGTAAGCGGTGAAACAATCGAGCAGAAAACTCAGTAAGATAAATTTTTTAATTGGCTGGACCTATTTATGCCCTCGAAAAAGACTGTATTAGGGATAACCGAAGTTGTATTGCGTGACGCCCATCAATCGTTATTTGCGACGCGTATGCGGATCGATGACATGTTACCTATCGCTGACAAGCTAGATCAGATTGGTTATTGGTCAATGGAGTCCTGGGGTGGAGCAACCTTTGACTCTTGTATTCGATTTTTAGGTGAAGATCCCTGGGACCGTATCCGCGAAATTAAAAAGGTTATGCCCAACACTCCTCAGCAGATGTTATTTCGAGGCCAGAATATTCTCGGTTACAGGCACTATGCAGACGATGTTGTAATAAAATTTGTTGAGCGTGCGGCGGCTAATGGAATTGACGTATTTCGGGTGTTTGACGCAATGAACGATATGCGCAACCTAGAGACAGCACTGAGCGCGGTAAAAAAAGTTGGCAAGCATGCCCAGGGGACAATTTCCTATACGGTGAGCCCTGTGCATACGCTTGAATTATGGGTGGACCAGGCTCGGCAGATAGAAGATGCAGGGGCCGATTCAATTTGCATTAAAGATATGGCGGGATTGCTAACGCCTTATGTTGGTTTTGATTTGGTCACCCGCTTGAAGAAAGCGGTAGCCATCCCCATTCAGCTTCATGCCCATGCCACCACAGGTCTTTCAACAAGTACTATTATGAAATGTGTTGAGGCTGGTATAGACAATGTTGATAGCGCTATTTCGTCGATGTCGATGACCTATGGCCACTCTGCTACTGAGTCAGTAGTATCAATTTTTAAAGGCACTGATAGAGATACGGGTCTTGATATTGAAAAATTGGAAGAGATAGCAGCTTACTTTAGACCAGTGCGTAAAAAGTACGCTGAATTTGAAGGTTCGTTGAGAGGTGTTGATTCTCGTATTTTAGTGGCTCAGGTTCCTGGTGGGATGTTGACCAACATGGAGAGCCAGTTACGACAGCAAGGCGCCGAGGATAAATTGGATGATGTGCTTGCTGAAATACCGAAGGTCCGTGAAGATTTAGGATTTATACCGCTTGTTACCCCGACTTCCCAGATAGTAGGGACGCAGGCGGTGCTAAACGTATTGACCGGCGAGAGGTATAAGACGATTACTAAAGAGACTGCGGGGGTTTTGCGCGGTGAATACGGGGCTACACCCGCCCCGGTGAATGCTGAACTACAGTTGCGAGTGCTTGATGAGGGAGAGAAGGCTATTACCTGTCGCCCTGCTGATAATATTAAACCTGAACTGGATAGTTTGAGAGCGGAACTGATAAGTCTCGCTGAACAAAATGACCTCACTCTGACCTCTGGTGAGGGCGAAATAGATGATGTGCTCACCTATGCACTTTTTCCTCAAGTTGGCTTGAAGTTTTTACAGCATAGAAATAATCCCAACATGTTTGAACCCATTCCTACCGGCAGACCCGCCGCTAAACTTAATGAGGCAGGAGAAGAGGTGTATACCGTCGAGGTAGAAGGAAAATCCTATCATGTTACTGTTGCCTCTGGGGGAGATGTTTCGTCCATCGCAGAATTGGGTGCGCAGCCATTAAGCGTGACACCGGCGCCAGCGCAACCTACCGCTAATGCGGCACCTGTTAATGCTCCCTTATCGGGCACTGTTATCAGTGTGTTAGTGCAGCCAGGCCAAGTCGTCGCTGAAGGTGAGTCGATTATCATCTTGGAAGCCATGAAAATGGAGACCTCTATCAGTGCGCCCAATGCAGGCACAATTGTCGCTGTGAAAGTACAGAGTGGCGATAGCTGCGCGGTGGGTGACCTCCTTGTGACCTTGGCTTAAAGGGGGCTTACTATGGAAAATATATATAGTTTGTGGGCGAGTTCTGGCCTTGCACAAATTCAGCTGGGTCAGTTAGTTATGATGGCGGTGGGCTTGTCGTTATTGTTTTTGGCCATTAGTAAGGGCTTTGAACCGCTGCTTTTGGTTCCCATAGGGTTTGGTACTATTTTAGCCAATATTCCTGGCGCTGGGTTTGATGTCGCACCGGTCTATGATGCGCTAGGTCAGATGCAGAGTCCGGGTGGGCTGCTTTACTATATTTATCATGTTGGTATTGAAACCGGCCTTTTTCCGCTGGTTATCTTCATGGGGGTGGGGGCTATGACGGACTTTGGGCCGCTATTGGCCAACCCCAAAACTTTATTGCTTGGCGCTGCTGCTCAGGTGGGTATCTTTGCCACCGTGCTTGGTGCCGTTGGGTTGAGCCATTTTGGCATCTTAGATTTTAGTATTCGTGATGCTGCTTCGATAGGGATTATCGGGGGCGCGGATGGGCCAACCGCTATTTTCGTCGCCAGTAAGTTATCACCAGATTTATTGGGTGCGGTGGCGGTGGCGGCTTATTCCTATATGGCCTTGGTGCCTATAATCCAGCCGCCGATCATGAGGGCCCTCACGACGCCAGCAGAACGGCAGATTAAGATGGTGCAATTAAGGCCGGTTACTAAATCAGAGCGGATAGTGTTTCCTTTGACGCTGTTAGTTTTGGTTGCTTTGTTGTTACCAGATGCGGCGCCTCTTTTGGGAATGTTTTGCTTTGGTAATCTCATGCGCGAATGTGGTGTAGTCAATCGCCTCAGCGATACTGCCCAAAACGCCTTAATCAACATCGTGACGATCTTTCTAGGCTTGGGCGTGGGTTCTAAAATGAGCGCTGAAAAATTCCTAAATGCTGAGACTATGGGTATTTTGGCCTTGGGCGCCATCGCATTTTGTATTGGCACCGCATCTGGAGTGTTGATGGCTAAACTGATGAATGTCGTCTCGATCCATAAGGTAAATCCATTGATCGGCGCTGCTGGTGTTTCAGCTGTTCCGATGGCTGCGAGAGTGGCTAATAAGGTGGGTCTTGAGGCTAACCCACAAAACTTTCTATTGATGCATGCCATGGGTCCCAATGTTGCGGGTGTCATTGGTTCGGCGGTTGCTGCCGGCGTGATGATCAACTTAGTTGGGAACATGTAATCTGATGGGACCTGTCGAGAAACTTATCCTTAACAAACTCGTCGCAGAGTTTGACCCCGGTACTCTTGAGGTGACCAACGAGAGTTTCATGCACTCTGTTCCAGAAGGGTCGGAAAGTCATTTCAAAATTGTCGTAGTCTGTCATAAATTTGAGGGCAAAAGGCTGGTGCAACGTCATCAGATGATTTATGCCTTGCTGCGTGAAGAGCTGGCAGGCCCAGTCCATGCGCTAGCAATGCATACTTATACCTCTGAAGAGTGGCAAACTAAAGAGCGAAGCGCGCCTGAATCCCCTAAATGCCATGGTGGGTAACTCGCTAATTTAAGAGCTTAAAAAAGACCGCTTTTACTTCAGGCCATTTTATCTTTTCACTAATTTCTGCGGTTTACTGTTTCTGCCGGCAGTTCATCGCATATAAATGCCTATTCACCGAATTGCTCTGGAGGTTGCCGGCGCGGGGGAAGAGAATCAGACGGTCAATACCTTTCAGCCGGTGCTGGAAGAATAATTAAAATCTTAGTCAGGGGGAGTTATGCACTCGCAATCAATAGTTACCAATCAGGGTTGGTTCCAAGCTTTTTTCCAAGCCAAACATTTTAGTGCAATTCTTGCACTCTCATTTTCATTGATCTTGTCGGCCTGCGGTGGCGGCGGCAGCACTGTTACAGAAAATGACTTGGTTGATCCAGGTTCCGATGGCGTTACACCGACGCTGACAAGCGTATCTATCCTTCAGAAGCAAGAAAAGAATTCGAGTCCAGATGGTGTGGCCAAACTAGGGCAATCTATTAAGGTTGATTTCACAGCATCTGAAGCATTAATGACCCCAGAGGTTACTATTAATGGTGTAGCAGCTAGTCTTGAAGGCAAAATTGGGGACTGGTCGGCTTCACGCGCAATGACCGCAGATGATGTTGAGGGTTATGTCACATTTAATATCTCATTCAGTGATACTAGCGGCGAAGTCGGGGTTGATGTTTCTGAAACGACTGACGGTAGTCGGGTACAGTATTGTGCAGAGGGTTGTGTTGCTCCAGTCGAAGATCCACTGGTTGGTGATTGGATGCTTGACGGAGCAGGTGCGGCAGGTGTTGGGCCAACCCCCGGAAGCATGGAGTGGTGGTCAGCCGATGCAGCAGCGGTTGACGCTCGCGCATGTTGGTTTGATGACGTATTTTCCTTCACTAAAGCGGGGTCGTTCTCTAATGTTCAGGGTGAAGAGACTTGGTTGGAAACTTGGCAAGGTGCTGATGCTGAAGGTTGTGGGGCGCCGGTAGCGCCTCATGATGGTAGCGCAGATGCAACTTGGGTATGGAATGAAGCGGCAGGAACACTAACAATTAATGGTAAGGGCGCTCACTTAGGCTTAGCTAAGGCGGTCAACGGCCAGGAATTATCTGATCCAGGTGCCGCTCCAGACTCTATTACTTACCAAATTTTAACGCTCACTGCAGACGGCATGAACTTAACCGTCACTGTTGAGACAGGTGCAGGTGTTTGGTGGACATTTAACTTGGCTAAAAAGCCAGTGTCACCTTTTGTGGGTGCCTGGAAGCTTGACGGTGCAGGAGCTGCCGGTGTTGGTCCAGTAGCTGGCAGTATGGAATGGTGGTCTGCTGATGAAGCGGCTGTTACTGCGCGCGCATGTTGGTTTGATGATAGCTTTGTATTTGGCACTGACGGTTCTTTCTCTAACCAAATGGGTTCTGAAACTTGGTTGGAAACATGGCAGGCAGATGCTGAAGGCTGTGGAGCGCCAGTGGCACCTCATAATGGCAGCGCTGCAGCGACATTTAGTCATGATGAGGCTGCAGGAACACTAACGATTAGCGGTAAGGGTGCTCACTTAGGTCTTGCTAAGGCGGTTAATGGTCAAGAGTTATCTGATCCAGGTGCCGCTCCAGACTCTATTACTTACCAAATTTTAACACTCACTGCCGACGGCATGAACTTAACCGTCACTGTTGAGACAGGTGCTGGTGTTTGGTGGACATTTAACTTGGCAAAAGTACCTCCGTCGCCATTGGCAGGTAATTGGCGATTAGACGGTGCTGGTTCAGCAGGCGTTGGCCCAGTCGCTGGTAGCATGGAATGGTGGTCTGCTGATGACGCGGCTGTTGCGGCTCGTGCTTGTTGGTTCGATGATCGGTTTACTTTTGGTGACGACGGATCCTTTACTAATGTAATGGGTTCTGAGACATGGCTTGAAACATGGCAGGGTGCTGAAGCTGAGAGCTGTGGAACACCAGTTGCACCTCACAATGGCAGTGCTGCAGCGACATTTAGTCACGATCAGGCTGCTGGGACCCTAACGATTAACGGTAAGGGTGCTCATTTAGGTCTAGCTAAAGCGGTCAATGGTCAGGAATTATCTGATCCAGGCGCGGCACCAGATTCTATTACTTATCAAATTTTGACGCTCACTGCCGACGGCATGAACTTAACAGTCACTGTTGAGACAGGCGCAGGTGTTTGGTGGACGTTCAATCTAGTTAAAGTTCCTGTTTCAGCGCTTGCTGGAAGCTGGTCTTTAGATGGAGCCGGCTCAGCTGGTGTTGGTCCGACTGAGGGTAGCATGGAGTGGTGGTCAGCCGATGCGGCAGCTGTTGAAGCACGCGCGTGTTGGTTTGATGATAGCTTTGTATTTGGTGATGACGGGTCATTCTCTAATGTAATGGGTTCTGAGACGTGGCTAGAAACGTGGCAGGGTGCTGAAGCTGAGAGCTGTGGTACACCAGTTGCGCCTCATGATGGAAGCGCAGTTGCTACCTATAGCTATGATGAAGCAGCGGGTACTATTACAATCAACGGGAAAGGCGCTCACTTAGGTCTACCTAAGGCTGTTAATGGTCAGGAATTATCTGATCCAGGTGCGGCTCCAGATTCAATTACTTATAAAGTCCTTACCGCTACTTCTGATGGTAAATACGTCACAGTCACGCTTGAAACGGGTGCTGGGGTATGGTGGACTTTTAATCTTGCTAAAAACGATTCTGCCGCTCCAGTAGATCCAGTAGATCCAGTAGATCC
>DGAQ01000054.1:30379-30580 GCA_002382445.1 Porticoccaceae bacterium UBA4026
CTCGTTACAAATGGTGGATTCCAGGATGGCTCAACCGGTTGGACTGGTGCTGATACTGCGATTGCGTCCTACTATGCCGTAGACGTAGCAACTGCAGGTGACCCGTGGGCAGTGAATTTATCTCAGGTCATGACTTTAGTCGCTGGTACTGACTACGAAGTATCCTTTAAAGCACGAGCCTCTGTGGCTCGTACAATGCTC
>DGAQ01000044.1:0-4388 GCA_002382445.1 Porticoccaceae bacterium UBA4026
TTTTCTATGTAAGTATCTGATCTAGGTACGTAAGCCTCTGGAGTATAGTAATCATAGTAAGAAACAAAATATTCAACAGAATTATTTTGAAAAAAACTCTTCATTTCTCCATACAGTTGTGCTGCTAAAGTTTTATTCGGAGCAAGTATTAGTGCTGGACGGTTAAGTTCTTCGATTAGTTTAGCCATGGTAAAGGTTTTACCAGATCCAGTTACGCCCAATAAAACCTGGTTTTTTTGACCAGTTATTAAACCATCTTTAAGTTGCTTTATTGCAGTTGGCTGATCACCTGCCGGTATGAATGCACTTGTAAGTTCAAATTTTTTTCCACCTTCAAGTTTATGAAAAAAATTATCTTTTTTGTTATTTCCTTCTAGGGTATGTACTGATTGCAAATTAGACATATAAATTTATGAGCATACTATCAGCATCTTTATCAAGAATAAAACCATCTCCTACGATTGCGGTAACACAAAAAGCAAGAGAGTTAAAAGCCCAAGGAAAAGATGTAATTTCATTAGGTTCTGGAGAACCAGATTTTGACACACCCGATAATGTGAAAGAAGCAGCAATTAAAGCTATTCAAGAAGGTCAAACTAAATATACAGCAGTGGACGGTACCGCAGAATTAAAAGATGCAATTGTAAAAAAATTTAAGAGAGAAAACAACCTAACATACACTTCTAGTCAAATAACAGTTGGGGCGGGAGGCAAGCAAGTAATATATAATGCTATATTAGCAACAATAAATCCTGGTGAGGAAGTAATAATACCAGCACCTTATTGGGTTTCTTATCCAGATATAGTTTTATTGGCAGGTGGAGTTCCAAGAGTTATTGAGTGCGATGAAGCGACAGATTTTAAAATTACACCTTCTCAAATTGAGGAAAATATTAATGACAAAACAAAATGGATTATATTAAATTCTCCTTCTAATCCTACAGGTGCATCATATACGAGTGGCGAGTTAGAAAAAATTGCAGACATATTAAGAAAATATCCAAAAGTATTGATTATGAGTGACGATATTTATGAACATGTGACTTATGATAATTTTGTTTTTTCGACTATTGCTCAATATCCAGAAATGCTTTCAAGGACTTTAACAGTTAATGGAGTTAGTAAAGCTTACGCAATGACTGGATGGAGAATAGGTTATGCTGCTGGCCCAGAAGATTTAATTAAAGGAATTGCAAAAATTCAATCTCAATCCACTACTAATCCTTCGTCGATCAGTCAAGCTGCTGCAGTAGAAGCTTTAAATGGAAATCAAGATTTTATCAAAACAAGAGCAAGTGCATTTAAAGATAGAAGAGATTTTGTTGTAAAAAGTTTAAATGCAATTGATGGTTTAACATGCTTTAATCCAAATGGAGCTTTCTACGTTTTTCCAAGTTGCAAAGGATGTTTAAATAAAAAAGATCCCCAAGGAAAATTAATTAGTACTGATACAGATTTTGTAACCTCATTATTAGAAAATACTGGAATTGCAGTGGTCCAAGGTTCTGCTTTTGGCCTAGATGGTTACTTTAGAATTTCTTACGCTACTTCCATGGATAACTTAAAAAAAGCCATGAACAAAATCAAAGAATTTTGTAGTCAGCTTAGTTAATGATTGCCTGATAAGAATTTTTCTGCTTCTAGTGCAGCCATACATCCCATGCCAGCCGCAGTGACAGCTTGTCTGTATATTTTGTCTTTAACATCACCTGCTGCAAAAACACCCTTGATATTTGTCTCGGTAGAATCTGGTTTGGTAATAACGTAACCTTCTGCATCCATTTCAATTTGTTCTTTAAATATTTTTGTTGCTGGGTCATGACCTATAGCCACAAACACTCCATGTGTTTTTAAATTACTTGTGCTTTTATCTTTTGTGTTTTCAATCACAATACCAGTTACTCCTTTGGGATTTTCAGTTCCGGTTACTTCTTTTACAACACTGTTCCAGACAATCTTAATCTTAGGATGAGATAAGATTTTTTGTTGAAGAAGCTTCTCAGCTCTTAAAGAATCTCTACGGTGAATAAGTGTAACTAGGGAGGCAAATTTTGTTAAAAATAAAGCTTCTTCCACTGCAGCGTTTCCACCACCGACTACTACAACTTCCTTATCTTTGTAAAAAAAACCATCACAAGTAGCACACGCAGACACACCAAAACCTCTAAATTTAGTTTCGCTATCTAAATTTAACCATCTAGCTTGAGCTCCAGTAGAAATAATAACAGAATCTGCGGTATATATTGTGTCACTTTCTCCAATCAGCTCAAATGGTTTATTAGAAAAATTAACTTGCTTAATGACATCATTTTGAAAAATTGTTCCTACGGCTTCAGCTTGTTTTCTCATTTCTTCCATTAACCATGGTCCTTGAATAACACTTGAGAAACCAGGAAAATTTTCTACATCCGTAGTTGTTGTTAGTTGTCCTCCAGGCTCCATTCCTGAAACTAGAATAGGATTTAGCATTGCTCTTGCAGCATATATTGCAGCAGTGTATCCAGCAGGACCAGATCCAACTATTAAAACTTTAGCATGCTCTTTTTTTTGACTCATTTATTAAGTTTATTATCAGTAAAATTAATTTAGGTATATATAGCAATAATGCAAAATTTAAATGCATGGTTATTAACAGAGGGCGCCCATGGAATGGTTAGCCAAGTAGAGGGCTTGGCAAAAGCATTAAATGCAAATTTTGTACACCAAAAAATTATTTATAATTCTTTTTTAAGTTTTTTACCTCCAAAATTTTCACCAAAAAACAGGATTGTTTTTAATTTTGACGAAATAATAAAAAATGTAAATCCAAGTCAGATACCCAATATATTTATTTCGTGTGGCAGGAAAAGCGTGATTTCTTCTATTGTTCTAAAACAACACTTTATCAAAAATTATGATTCTAAATTTTATAATATTCATATTCAGGATCCCAAAATTAATTTTAATTATTTTGATTTTATTATTGCTCCAGAACATGATGGATTAACAGGGGGTAATGTCTTTAGCTCTAAAGGAGCTATTCATTATATTTCGAATGAAGAAATAGAAGACGCAAGACAAACTAAAAAAAATAAAAATGTACTTGCAGTTATTTTAGGTGGGCCTAATAAATACTATAATTTTTCTTTAAAGGAGTTAAAAAATATTTTTACTTACATCGATCAACATTTTTTATCTAACTTTTCTCAGTTATTAATTGTTTCTTCCAGGCGAACTCCAGAAGCTATTAATAGTTATTTAATTGATAGATATAAAAATGATAATAAAGTTCATTTGGACAATTCTTTAAATAGAGAAAATTATATCAAAGCCTTAGCCCATGCTGATAGAATTATTGTGACGTCTGATTCTATATCGATGATTTCTGAAGCTGCAACTACCGGTTCCCCAATTCATATTGCACAATTAAACCCTGTCAAAAATGATTATCGGTTTATGAAATTTTTAAATTTATTTAGAGATTTAAATATAGTTAAGTTGTTAGATGAAAAACAAGAAAACTGGACATATGATAAGCTTTATGAGACTAAGAGAATTGCAGATTTAATCAAAAATAAAATTTTATAATATGAATTTTTTACACTCAATTAAGAACAACTCTAATTCTTTAACAGACCCTTTTTTGCATTGGGAATTTAAAAATCCCCTCACGGAATCAATGATCGATGAAATTTATAATACGCAAATTGACGATCCTAGAAGATACTCTATTGATTATGATGGTACCAGAGCCATTGATGGAGGAGATGGCAAATTTAGAGAAGGTATAGCTGATGGTGGCAAGGCATTAAAGTTTAGATGCTTTATCGAAAAGCATAATGCCAATCAATTTCCAGAACTTTTTAAATTAGTGCAGGAATTGCAATCAAAGGAAACTCATTCCTATATAGGCAATCTGATTGGTAAAGATCTTTCCAATTCTTATGTTCGTGTAGAAGTTATTTGTGATCGTGAAGGTTTCTGGCTAAAGCCACATTGCGATATTAAAGAAAAATTATTATCGTGCTTACTCTTTGTAAATCGTTTTGGAGAGTCAGAAAATTTAGGAACTGATTTTTACAACTCTAAGATGGAGCTTGTAAAAACTGTACCTTATAAAAATAATTATGGTTATTTTTTTAGTAGCGATGAAAATAGTTGGCATGGAATGGAAAAAAAAGAAATTAAAAAAGACAGAAGATGTATTCAAGTCAATTACGTTACTTTTAAAACTGATTGGCCAGTAGCCTAGATTACAACTCTTGAATAGGTAGTACTTCCATTTGTTTATTTTTCATAGACGCAATTGCTTCTGTACATGCAATTGCTCCAGCAAGCGTAGTAAAGTAAGGTATAGTATTATTTAATGCAGATCGTCTTAAAGATTTTGAATCTTCAATAGATTTTTT
>DGAQ01000044.1:4601-15488 GCA_002382445.1 Porticoccaceae bacterium UBA4026
GTTGTATTAATAACAATATCAATTTTTTTATCATCTAGGTATTCAACGATGTGCGGAGATCCTTGAGTAACTTTATTTATTTTTTCACATGTAATATTTTCGGCATTCAGAGTGTCCGCTGTTCTACCTGTAGCAAATAATTTAAATCCAAGATCTAATAATTTTTTTGCAAATGTTTTGATAAAAGGTTTATCTTTATCATTTACAGAAATAAAAACGGATCCTTGTTTAGGAAGAAAGTTTCCAGCAGAGATTTGACTTTTTGCATAAGCCATTCCAAAATCAAAGTCTATCCCCATGGACTCCCCCGTAGATTTCATTTCTGGTCCTAAAATTGTATCTACTTCAGGAAATTTATTAAATGGAAATACCGCTTCTTTTACTGAAAAAGTTTTTAGCTTTTTATTTGGAATATTTAGATCTTTTAATTTCATGCCAGACATAACTTTTGTCGCTATTTTTGCTACTGATATATTGGAAGCTTTTGAAACAAAAGGAACTGTTCTACTTGCTCGTGGATTAACCTCTAAAACATAAATGGTTTTCCCCTGCACCGCAAATTGAATATTAATCAAACCTACAACTCCAATATTAAGGGCCAATTTTTTTGTTTGCTCCTCAATTTGTTGAATTAGATCTTTTGAAAGAGAATAGGGAGGTATGCAACACGCAGAATCTCCAGAGTGTATTCCGGCTTCTTCAATATGTTCCATGATGCCAGAAACATAGACTTCTTTTCCATCGCATATAGCATCAACATCAACTTCTATTGCGTCATTAAGAAATTTATCCAATAAAACTGGATTTTTTCCAGATACTTTTACTGCTTCTTCAATATAGGTTTTTAGTTGTTCATCATCATGAATAATTTCCATTGCTCTTCCCCCAAGTACATAAGAAGGTCTGATGACGAAAGGAAAATTTATTTTCTTAGCTATTTCAAATGCCTCTTCTTTAGATCTGGCCAATCCATTTTCAGCTTGTTTTAAATTTAGTTGATTTATTAAATTACTAAATCTTTCTCTATCTTCAGTCAGGTCAATGGAATCAAGTGGCGTTCCCAATATCGGATAATTATTATCGTGAATTGCTTTTGCAAGTTTTAAAGGTGTTTGACCTCCAAATTGAACTATAACTCCCTTAAGTTTTCCTTTAGAATTTTCTTTTTTTAAAATCTCTAATACATATTCTTCAATTAAAGGCTCAAAATATAATCTATCACTTGTATCATAATCCGTAGATACAGTTTCTGGGTTACAATTAATCATGATGGTTTCATAACCAATTTCACTCAATGCGTAGCTTGCTTGACAACAGCAGTAATCAAACTCAATACCTTGGCCGATCCTGTTGGGCCCGCCACCAAGCACCATGATTTTTTCACGTGTGCTCGGCAGAGATTCACATTCTTCTTCGTAAGTTGAATACATATATGCCGTTGCCGACACAAACTCGGCGGCGCAGGTATCAACCCGCTTATACACGGGGCGCACATTTAAACTATGGCGATGCTTCTGGAAATCCAGTTCGTGGCATTCGAGCACCTGAGCAAGTCGTTTGTCGGCGAAGCCTTTGCGCTTGAGTTGGCGCATCTCTGCCGCGTCGATCGAGGCGAGGTCTCTACCTACTAACCCTTGCTCGATTTTGATCAGTTCTTCGATCTGAACGAGATACCAGGGATCTATACCGGTTAGCGAGTAGACGGTTTCCATAGACCAACCCTGACGGAAAGCGTCGCCAATATACCAAATTCGCTGCGCACCAACTTCGGTAAGCTCGCGGGTCAACACCTCCCGCGCGTCGCTCAATTTAGTATCGAGAATAGGCTCAAATCCACACACTCCCACCTCGAGCCCTCGCAACGCTTTTTGCAAAGATTCTTGGAAAGTGCGACCAATTGCCATCACCTCGCCGACTGACTTCATTTGCGTAGTAAGCCTGTCGTTGGCCTCAGAGAACTTTTCGAATGTGAAGCGTGGAATCTTTGTAACGACGTAGTCGATCGATGGCTCGAACGATGCAGGCGTCGCGCCACCAGTGATTTCGTTACTCAGTTCGTCGAGTGTGAAGCCAATAGCAAGCTTCGCGGCAACTCGTGCAATGGGGAAACCTGTTGCTTTAGAGGCAAGCGCCGAACTGCGCGAAACGCGCGGATTCATTTCGATAACAACGAGGCGGCCATCTTTAGGATTAATACCGAACTGTACGTTCGATCCACCCGTTTCGACACCGATTTCACGGAGTATCTCGATCGACGCGTTGCGAAGAATTTGGTATTCCTTGTCGGTGAGAGTCTGCGACGGCGCAACAGTAATCGAGTCGCCTGTATGAACACCCATCGCATCGAAGTTCTCGATCGAGCAGACGATGATGCAGTTGTCGTTAGTGTCTCGAACGACTTCGAGCTCGTATTCTTTCCAGCCAATTAAAGACTCGTCGATTAACAATTCACTTGTTGGCGACAGTTCTATGCCGCGCTGGCAAATCTCTTCAAACTCTTCTTTGTTATAGGCGATTCCGCCGCCGCTGCCGCCCATGGTGAACGAAGGGCGGATAATACAAGGAAACCCTATCTCTTCGAGGGCTTCGAAGGCTTCGGCCATATTGTGTGCGATCTGGTGGCGAGGTGTTTCTAGTCCGATTTTTTTCATCGCGCGGTCGAACAATTCGCGGTCTTCGGCCTTATCGATCGATTCGCATTTCGCGCCAATTAGCTCGACGCCGTATTTATCGAGCACACCATGGCGATTGAGGTCGAGCGCGCAGTTAAGTGCGGTCTGACCACCCATCGTCGGCAGGATCGCATCGGGGCGTTCCTTCTCGATAATTTTCTCAACTATCTCCCAGTTGACCGGCTCGATGTACGTGGCATCCGCCATCGAGGGGTCTGTCATAATAGTTGCGGGGTTTGAGTTAACGAGGATTACGCGGAGCCCCTCTTCCTTCAGCGCCTGACACGCTTGGGTTCCCGAGTAGTCAAACTCACAGGCTTGGCCGATGACGATGGGGCCGGCGCCGAGTATTAGAATGCTTTGAATGTCTTTGCGTCTTGGCATGTGCGCTACTGCTCTCTTGTGTTCTGATTAATTGGGATGAGTCGCCTCTTATGGAGGCGTCCGACAATCACGCGCTAACTGCGCCGCTCTAGTAGCTCGATGAAATGATCGAACAAAGGCGCTACATCATGCGGGCCCGGACTTGCTTCAGGGTGGCCCTGGAATCCGAATGCCGGCGCATCGGTGCGCTCGATACCTTGAAGCGATCCATCGAACAACGATTTGTGCGTTGCCTCGAGGTTGGCAGGAAGCGTGTCCGCGTCGACCGCGAAGCCATGGTTCTGGCTTGTGATCAGTACGCTGTTGTCACGCAGATTCTGCACTGGGTGGTTTGCCCCGTGGTGACCGAGCCGCATCTTTATCGTCTTCGCGCCACAGGCGAGGGCGAGTAGCTGGCATCCTAAGCAAATGCCGAAAAGAGGAAGCTTCTCGTCTAGGAACACTTTGATTGCCTCGATGGCATAGTCGCAAGGCTCGGGATCACCTGGCCCGTTAGACAGAAAGATGCCATCGGGGTTCATCGCGAGCACATCGGCGGCAGGTGTCTGCGCCGGAACTACCATGACCTCGCAGCCGCGTTCAACGAGCATGCGCAAGATGTTGCGCTTGGCACCGAAGTCGTAGGCGACGACGCGAAAGCGGCTTGGCACATCTTTCCTGTGTCCGTCGACCAGGTCCCAGACGCCTTCTGTCCAAGGATACTGCGCTTTAGTCGACACGACCTTGGCAAGGTCCATGCCTTTGAGTCCCGGGAATTCTTTCGCCTTGGCTATCGCGCCTTCCTCTCCAAGGGTTTCTAGCTCTGTGCCTGAAACGATACACCCATTAAGAGGCCCTTTATCGCGGAGTACGCGAGTGAGACGACGGGTATCTATCTCAGCTATTGCTACAACTTTGCGCTCGACCAAGAAGTCTTGCAAAGTTTGCTCGCTGCGCCAGTTACTCGCAATGAGAGGCAGATCGCGGATCACAAGGCCGGTGGCCCAAACGCCGTCGGACTCATTGTCTTCGTCGTTAGTGCCCGTGCTGCCAATGTGAGGATAGGTAAGGGTTACGATTTGTTGTGCGTAGGAGGGGTCGGTCAGAATCTCTTGGTATCCAGTCATCGAGGTATTAAATACCACCTCTCCACTGGCGCTCCCTTCGGCGCCGAGTGCGACGCCACGAAAGATACTGCCATCCTCTAGTGCTAATACAGCTAGTGCGGCCACTCTCACTCCTTATGCTTTTCTAAGTTATCGGGTCTTCGCCTTGCCAATCTCAATTCCCTTTTCTACTGTGCGCTTCGTGTCTTAGGCGTCGCCCGCTCTCTCGCGCTGAGCCTCTTAACTTACACGCTACGAGCGCGTTACGAGGGCCACCAGTGGGCGTAAACGACTGAAAAACAGGCACAAAAAAAGCGGATGAAGAATATCTTCACTCCGCTTTTGTAGGAATTCGCAAAGGTCTCAGCATTCGTCATACTGAGCGAGTATTATAGAGACACCACCCCCAAGTTGTCTACGCAGTTCTCCCAAAATGCCAAATATAAGCGATAAGGAATCGTGATCTATTCGACTAATCCGAGAACATGCTGCATCGAATACAGCCCCGCGGGTTTCGACGAGACCCACTCGGCGGCGCGCACGGCGCCACTGGCAAAAGTCATGCGGCTGCTCGCTTTGTGCGTTATTTCGACACGCTCACCCAGGCTTGCGAATGTGACTGTATGATCGCCGACGATATCTCCCGCGCGAACTGTGGCGAAACCAATCGTCTTTCGATCTCGCTCAGGCTCCTTCCCTTCGCGTCCGTAGACAGCAACCTCATCCAAATTACGTCCCAGAGTCTCGGCAATCACTTCACCCATTTTGAGCGCCGTGCCCGATGGCGCGTCCTTCTTAAAGCGGTGATGTGCCTCTGATATTTCGATATCAACATCATCCCCCAACACCTCGGCAGCTTTGCGCAGCAGTTGCAAGCAGAGATTGACCCCGACGCTGAAGTTCGGAGCCATAACGATGGGTATTATTTGGGCGGCGGCATCAATGGCGGCAAGGTTTTCGGGTGTAAAGCCAGTGGTGCCAATAACCATCGCCTTGCCATAGCGGCAGCACAGCGCGAGGTGGCCGAGCGTGGCCTCGGGACTGGTGAAGTCAATTAGCACACTAAACGCATCGACTTGACTCTCGAATGATGGCTTTGCGACTACGCCCAACGGCCGACCAAGCGCCAGAAGGCCGATGTCAGAGCCGACGGTTGGGTCGTCTCCAAGGACACTCGCAGCGCCAACCTTTATCGAGGCGCCGCTTGTTTCGACCGCCTCGACCAATGTTCGGCCCATGCGTCCGGCCGCCCCCGCTATTGCTACTTCTATCATAACTAGTCCTGACTATTGCCCGCGCTCTAAAGCCTCAGAGTATACAGACTGAGACGCTAAACCAGAATCGAACAGAATCTACCCATCTTAGCCCTAAAAAATTCCTCCCATGCTTGTGGGAATGCAATTTATGATACAAACTGAAACATAATAAGTAGGCATTAAAACTTATGAAGCCTGCGTAAAGAGTGGTCCGGGAAATGGCAGAAGCAAAAACGCACAAAATCGATAGCAAAGCGGATCTCTCTCGTCGGGCGAGATACGAAAAACTGGTTGCCTCTCTTTATCAAGATGTCTATCGGTATGGATTCTGGCTCTGTAAAAGCCAGCCCCTAGCCGAAGACCTTGTCCAAGAAACATTCTTGCGCGCTTGGCGTTCTCTCGATAGCCTAAAGAATGACAATGCGGCCAAAGCCTGGCTTTTCACCATTCTGCGTCGTGAGAATGCGCGCCTTTACGAAAGATACCGGCCCGTGCTGGTCGATGTCGACGAACAAGTCATCGTAGAGAAAGACAGCATCGAGCCCGACAATAAAATGGAGCGACGCTGGCTACTCGACGCGATGAACAGACTCGAAAAAGACTACCGAGAACCACTTCTATTGCAAATCATTGGCGGTTTTAGCGGTAAAGAAATCGCGCTAATTTTGGACATCAACTCCAATACCGTTATGACGAGACTTTTTCGGGCGCGCAGCAAAGTCATCAATCAGTTGGCGTCGAAGCCGGGCAAGATCTCTTCGCAATTATTTGAAATTAAATAATGGCTGCCAAATAACTCACGCAAGCGATGGGTTATTTCGCCAAAAAATCAGCTAACGAAACAAAATGATACGGCAAGGCAATACCCTCTTCTTTGACCATTCGGTGAACTTAAAACCACTGTAATTTAAGCAACTTAAGCGCAGAGCGCGCTTAGGTTGCCCTCGTTAAACGCTGCCAAAAGTGCGAAGTGTATGTCGGAACAAAAATTAGTTTGAAAGAAAATCTCCTGTTTACCACTCAACTGTTACGAGCCTCTAGAATTCACCGCCCCATTTTTGAGTAATTCCCAATGGATCAGACTGCGTTTCGTAAAGCAATTTTGAGCGACCCCTTCGCCGAGGATGCACAGGTTTTGGCCGCTGCGAATTCGAATAAGGACTTGCGAGAAATGCTCGACACTGTGCGCAGCGTCGAATCGGGAATTGAAGACCTATTGACGTCGGCACCAATCCCGCCTTTGCTCTATGAGAGATTGCTTACCTTGCCCGAGGGTGACGAGGACGACAGCGGTGAACCCCGGGCACTCACCTCAATCAACGTATCGACATTACTTGCAAGGGCTGGAGACGCAGCATGGCGGTTTAGACTTGCGATTATATTTACGCTAATTATCGCTATTGCTGCGGGCCTATCGGTGTTTATGCCTGGCCCCACGCTCTGAGGTGGACGCCTTTTTATAGCCGCAGGCGCATTGGCCTGCGGCTCGGATAGACAATCCCGCTCTCGTTAGAACTGATTTGCGGCCATTGCCATAAGCGACTCTGAGCCTGCCTCAATCTCTGCGAGCAGCGAGTGGACACGTGGCACCTGCCGCGCCAGAAAGAACTCACCTACTTTCACGAGACCGTCGAGATATTCTGCATTGTCGCCGCCCTTATCAGCCAGCGCGGCAGCCAGAATTCGCTGCCACATGAAGCAGTAAAGCGTAAGGCCCATCAGTTCCATGTACGCGTAAGAGGCCGCGCCAATCTCCTCTGGATTGCTCGCAGCACTGTCGATCACAAAAAGAGTCGCATCACTTAACACCTTGCGACACGTCGCGAGCGACACCAAATAAGACTGCATGGCAGGCACGCCTGCTTGCGACGCAACAAACGCATCCATCTCTTCGGACAGCAGGGCGAGTAGTTCACCATTAGCTCTCACTGTTTTACGCCCCATTAGATCGAGCGCCTGCACGCCATTGGCCCCTTCGTAAATCTGCGCGATGCGCGCATCTCTCACGTTCTGCTCGAGTCCCCACTCGGCAACATAACCGTGTCCGCCCAACACTTGTTGTGCCATCACACAGGCATCAAAGCCGCGATCCGTGCAGTAGGCTTTCTGCACAGGAATCAGCAAGGAAACGAGTTTGTCGGCGCGAGTTCGCGCAGCGGCATCAGGATGGAACCGCGAAATATCAAGTTGCATCGCGGCAAAAATTGAAAGCGATCGACCTGCAAGAATGTTCGCACGAATTGTTAACAACAGGCGGCGAACATCAGGGTGAACAAGCAACGGGTCGGCGCTTGCCTCGGGCTGCTGGGGGCCGCTAGGCGCACGTCCTTGCACACGGTCTTTCGCATAAGCCGCCGCGACCTGATAAGCACTGTCGGCGAGGCCGTTCGCCTGCAGGCCCATCGAGAGGCGCTCGTAGTTCATCATAGTGAACATGTGCGAGAGGCCGTTATTTAGCTCACCAACCAAATAGCCTGTCGCCTCGTCAAAATTCATCACGCAGGTGGGCGATGCTTTGATGCCCATTTTGTGCTCGATCGATCCGCAGCGCACACCGTTGCGCTCACCTGTCAGCTCGCTGTTTTCATCGACGAGCATTTTAGGTACGAGAAACAAGGAGATGCCGCGCGGGCCTGCGGGGGCATCGGGCAGTTTAGCGAGAACCAAATGAACAATGTTCTCGGCAAGATCATGCTCACCTGCCGTAATGAAAATTTTGGTACCCGACAGGCTGTAGCTGCCATCGGCATTGGGCACAGCGCGAGTTTTAATCATGCCGAGGTCGGTACCTGCATGCGGTTCGGTAAGACACATGGTGCCTGTCCAGATGCCCTCATACATTTTTGGTAAATAGCGCAGCTTAAGTTCGTCGCTACCGTGGTGACTCAACGTGAGCGTCGCACCTGTCGTAAGAATCGTAAACAGGGCGAAAGAGGAGTTTGCTGCAAAGCTCATTTCTTCGATTAACGCAGACAGCGTCTTCGGCATGCCCTGGCCGCCGTAGGTGATTTCACCTGTCAGCCCCGCCCAACCACCTTCAGCGTAGGCCTTATAGGCCTCTTTAAAACCATCGGGTGTTGTCACTACGCCGTCGTTATATTGGCATGACTGCTGATCGCCACTCTGGTTAATCGGTGCAAGCAGTCCTTCGGCAATTTTACCCGCCTCCTCTACGATTGCTGAGGTGAGGTCGGTCGTCACCTCCACAGTGCCCGGCATCGATGAAAACAAGCTATCCGCATCGAACACGTTGTTTAGCAAAAAGCCGATATCTTGGATCGGCGCTCTGTAGGCTGGCATTGGTATTCTCCTCGAACATTCTAATCTGATGACACTACATCGCAGCACGCTGCTGCAGGCAGTTCGTTCTACCGCACTCAATTACTCGTGGATTATAGGGGAAGAACCCTAGAAACCCTAGCCGCGCGAGGTGAGTCGCCAGCGCTTTTCGGCTCAACTGGCAATCGTCGCGCTTTGCGACTACACCAAAGGGGCTCGACACATTTGTTAAGAGCAACCAACGATCGCGAGGCGACTTTTGACTGATTTAGTTTCCGCAATTTTTGTGTATGGAGGTAAAGTACGCCGCTTTGTTGCGGATCGATTAGCTCGGACTGTATCCGGCCTCTGCTGCTGTTGCGGCCTTGATTCAGACACGCACAGCACGCTCTGCAGCCATTGCCTTTTGAGTCTGCCCCGCATTAAGCACGCATGCACTGTTTGCGGACTCAGTTGCGAGAGCGACAATAAGAGCGAAGCCGGGCCACAGAGCGAGCACCAAGGTGAGCCCAGCAATCGCTGCGCTCGCTGCCCCACCCACCCTCCCTCATTTGCACTCTGCCGCGGCGCATTCGCCTACGCTACGCCAATCGATCAGCTAATTGCAGATTACAAATTCAACGAACGGTTAGATATCGGCGCGGGGCTGAGCGAAGAGCTCGGACTCGTGATGGAGGCGTATTACGCCGGCGTTCGACAAGAGGCTAGCACTCGCAGAAAACCTTTTGCGGTGATTGCCGTTCCTTTGCACCCCCGAAGGTTTAGACAACGCGGATTCGATCAGGCTCGACTGATTGCCCAGCGGGTTGCGCACCGGCTTGCCCTGCCCAATCTTAGCGACGCCGTAGCAAGAACCCGTCACACCACGCCACAAACTGAGGCAAAAACAAAAGCCGAAAGGCAAGCGAATCTCATCGGGGCGTTTGGGATCGTGAAAGGAGCAGCCCTGAATGGCTGCAAGCACGTGATCGTTATCGACGATGTTGTCACCACGACAGCAACAGTATCCTCGCTCACCGAGACTTTACTCGATGCCGGCGTTAAGCGCGTCGATGTTTGGTGTCTGGCTAGAGCAGAACGCTCATCGAAAGGGTAACCACGTGGGCACGGGCGTCTTAGTTTTCTAGAATTGGTATTTAATCGAGCCGTAGGCGACGCGACCGTTCTGGTCTAGGAGACGGGTCGATGAGTTGAGGATCTGAGCCGTTTTCTCATCGAATAGATTGCGGATTCCAAACGAGATAATCGCGCGATCCTTCGCGCCAGCCTTCACGCTGTAACCGTACTGCAGGTCGAAGGTGGTAATGTTGTCGACCAGATCATTGATCTCGTCGAGATCGAGCTCGCTTATGTCTTTAAACGAATCGAAATAGTTAGTAATCGCGCTTGCTGTGTGATTACCAAACTGCCACGAAAGCATCATGCTGCTTTGTAACTCGGGGCTGACAAGCCGCTCGTCGATTGCACCGAGCTCGTCGCTTCCTAGCTCGAGCAAGCCACCCGCATTCTCAAAATCTTGTACATAAGTCGACTTCGTGCTGAGCGTAAACTGCCCGAAACGGCTAGTGTCCCACACATATGACGCGCTCAAATCGAACCCGTTGGTTTCGAGCTGTGAGCCAACAAGCGGATTATCGACATTGAACTCGTTGATTGTCGAATCTTGAATGTAAAGCTGCGAGGTACCGGGCTGCCAGTCGCGACCCATACTCGCCTGAGCCGATGTCTCGTTGACCTCTAAACGCCACGCATCGGCGCTTACATTGAGGCCGTCGATAGGCTCTACAGCGACGCCGAGATTAAAATTGAGCGCGTCTTCAACGACAGCGCCCTCAAATCCCGTCTCTTCGACGTTTCGCGCGATGCTCAGCGCGGGCACGGCCCCGTTTAGAATAGACGAAGGGCCGATCCGAAAACTGGCACTGCCTTCAACACTGGGCAAAACCTGCCCAAGAAAATTAGCCGACTGGCTGTTGGCCGGCGCAAGCGCACTCTCGAAGCCACCACGTTGCTTGACGGTCAACGCGCTAATTGCCTGAAGATCGCTAGAGCCAGCACCGGCGCCACCTAGGCTTTGCGCCTGCACGGTAGCCGAAACCAAGCTGATCGCCACAGAGGCCACAGCAGCAAAAGAGGCCGAAAACACCGAATTTAAACCAGGCAAACAGCGCGCTCGCGAAACTCTTCTCGCTCTGGGCGCTTCCGTTGCGG
>DGAQ01000044.1:15548-15795 GCA_002382445.1 Porticoccaceae bacterium UBA4026
GGGAATTTAAACCGGGCAAAAAGCGCGCTCGCGAAAGTCTCCTCGCTCTGGGCGCTTCCGTCGCGGAGAGCTCTGAAATAGCTCTCGCATAAATGCCTGATGCAGAAATGACGCTCACGTGTGTGACCTTAATTTGGTTTCTTACCTTTAGAAGCATAGCACTCAATTCGCTCCTGTCGATACCCTGAACAACCCGCAAATTTGTTATAAATCTTGCCCAAAATGTGGCGACAGTCGGGTCAGCCCA
>DGAQ01000019.1:0-3455 GCA_002382445.1 Porticoccaceae bacterium UBA4026
CTGGCCGAGCAGCTCATCCATCATATTGCTAATATCCGCCGCCACACTTAGGTCGACAACAAATGCTAGTACCGGCTTGCCAGTCGTGGCTTCGATTTCCTGCTGAGCCTCTGTTAATCGCTCCTCTCCACGGGCACAGATGGCAACCTGCGCACCTGCCAGCTGAAAGGCACAAGCTGTTGCTTTACCAATACCACTGCTGGCAGCACTCACTAAAACCCTTTGTGGCAATGTCTCGATGTTCATGATTACTCTCTCGATTGAGTCGTAGACCCACGGTAATGCTTTATTTTTTATGAGCCAAGTCATAGGTCAAGATGTCCGTTGAATACTGTCCAGCTCGCCAGCCTGGGATATTCCAATCACCAGGCAATGGTTGATCCGTATTCACTAGTTTGCCAGCCTTGAAGACCGCTCGAATATTATTCTTTTCCCCTAATAAATTAATATCTGCCTCAAGGTCTCCTTCAACTAGCACTAGGTCGGCAATATAGTTTTCTTCAATGCGCCCTAATTCGTCTTGCAGACCAAAAATACTGGCTCCGGCTTCTGTTGCACAGGCAACGGCCTCCAGCGGAGTGAGACCCAGATGCTCTACAAACAGACCCATTTCTCGGTAGTGCCAGTCTCCATAAGGGGTGACTGAAAAACCACTCTCGCTACCACACATCAGCGGGACACCTGCGTCATAGGCGCGACGTAACATAGTGGAACTCTGCGCGATCTCATTACGAAATATATTTTGCAGCGCCGGATCTGCGCCAACTTTATCGCCATAATCAATTAAGTTAGCTAAGAATGTGAACGTAGGCACAAGAGGGACACCCTTATCGATCACCACTCCTAGTGCCTCTTCATCCATATAAGAGGCGTGTAATATCATATCGAAACCTGCGAGTGCCGCATCTCTAGTGCTGGACGCGTTGCGGCAATGGCCCACGACAGGCACCCCTAGGCTATGCGCCGTGTCACAGACAAGCCGCAACTCATCCAATGTCCAAGCTTGAATTTCGCCGTCGCCGTGCATTGGCGTTTTACGCACCGGAAGGCCGCTCACATGGACCTTTATCCAATCACAGCCAGCTTTTACTTGGCAACGAATTTCACGAACAATCTCGTCACCAGTCTGGACGATAACCGCGTAACCCAGCTTACCGCTATCGGGTAATAGTCGGCCAGCAGTGCCACCTACACTAGTAATCAATACGTTGCCGCCAGTCGCCATACGAGGGCCCTCTATAACCCCTGCTTCCATCGCATCTCTCAGATCAATACCAACATCGAATATGCAGTCGGCGTCGAAAAAACTTGTTACCCCAGCGCGCAACACTTTTTGGGCATTAACCGAGGCTACAATACTGGCGAGACCAGGTCGACGATGAAAAAATAATTCATCATTCGACTTAGGCCGATCAAAGCTAATATGGCAGTGTGCATCGACGAGGCCGGGAATCAGCGTACAACCACTTGCGTCGATAACATTAACCCAGTCATCAGCGGCCGCAATTGCTTTATCACCGAGGGCTACAATACGATCTTGCTCAATAAGTACGGAGCTAAGAAACTGCTTGCCCCCTGAAATAATCTTGGCGTTTTTAATCAGATAAGCGCTATTCATTGGTTTAATCTCATGCAGTTATTGTCCGCAGTTTAAGGTAAGACTATCGATATTATGTGATATGCATATAAAATTATTTTTCATAAGATCTGCGTTTAGGCCGTTGCCAACTATTATTTTTGGAATCCATAAATTTCGCTATCCAGCGATGGTAATTCTGAACGGCAGGCTCGTTACGGCCAAATAAGAAGTGATCATTAGCACCAGACTCTAGACCTGACTGTATAGAAAAACCAATACCATAGTCTTCTTCTTGCACGGCCTTTAACGTCAGCGCACTAAACTCCTTAGTTTCTTTGAGCTGTTTCAACGTTTCTGGTTTTTTTGCTACTAAAATAGTTTGGCGCGTGATTGTGGTGGAAAGCGTTTCGCCTGGAAATACCTGACTCACTAAACAATGGTCACCGAGAATGCCAGATATTGAGAGATTCGGAAACCCAGAATGGATCATACGGATATGTTCATCGGGACGCCATTGGTCGCGAGGTTGGTCAATTAGATCACGCAGCGATTTACGTCCGAAAGTGAGTCTCTGGTGAGGGCCATAAGTATCCAAAACCAGAAGATTGCCCACTGTGTATTTACCCACCGTCTCGCGGTGCACTAGCTGGTGATGGTAGGCTTCAAGATATCCATCCATGGTCACTTTCCAACCTGGACCAGGTAAATCGCGCTGTTCATGCATATGCCAGTTGGCTAGATCTAGGGTGTTTAACTCATCACCAAAATCGCCCAACCAGGTGTCGATATTAAATACTTCTCCCGCTGTCAGGCAAACCCAGACAATGCCTGCTTTTTCCTCGCAATGAAGTAAGGTTAAACCATATTGATCGTTTTCTATATCGCCAAAAGTCATGCCGCCATAGCGACCGACCAAGTCTCCCGTCTGACTATAGCTCCAAGCATGATAAGGACAGGTAATCATTTGCCTACTGCCTGCACCGTCTTTACACAACTGAGCACCCCGGTGACTGCATACATTGAGCATGGCCCTGACCTGCATATCTTCGCCACGGATGAGTAATATTGGCACACCCAGTAGCCTCATGGCGCGATAGTTTCCCGCTTCGGGTAACTCAAGGCTGAGTGCCGCAGCAAGTGGTAGATGGTTGAAAATACGCTCAACTTCAACGGCGTATCTATCTACGTCACGATAAGCCGACAGCGGAATTTCCATTGTTGATTCGGCTTGATCCGTAGTTTTATCGGTAAAGTGGCGGAGCGCTCTTGCCGCTAACGCCAGCGTTTCTTTGTTCATAATGCGTCTTCTGACGCAAAGCGTTGCCAGCTCGCTAAACTTTCAGGGAAATCTGCAGCATGCCAGGTACCCTCTATAAAAACTCTATCTGTCTGATTCAGGCCCTCATTATATTTGGTCACAGGAACATAATAGAAGAAATTAATCTCGCGTCGACTAAAACGCCAAACGCCATCTTCGCGCACATAACTATCTTTGTATTTCATTGCCGCTAAACTGGCAACACCATTTGGCGTCGTTTCCGCGTGACTGTAGACTAGCCCAGTAGCGCGATCGACGTTATAAGGGTCGATAGTGGCATGCACATCATGTGTCCAATGAAATCCAGGACCTCGAGTTTTGAGTATGACGCTAAACATATCGCGAATAGCATCGCGTCCAGTGGATACCATGGCGCCGTTTGGCGAGCAAAAAACCGCATTCTCAGAGAACAAATCAGCCAGCCTAGGAATATCATGCTCATCGCAGGCAATGGCATAAGCCGTAGCCAATGTCCGGATTGATTGGTGTGACTCAAGACAATCTAGTCGCTGTAAAATACCCTCTAAGTCTGTCATCGTAATTTCCTTTGACTTAAGA
>DGAQ01000019.1:3520-6046 GCA_002382445.1 Porticoccaceae bacterium UBA4026
AATTTCCTTTGACTTAAGCCTATAACGTTTTCTAATTAAAGTACCGCTTTCGAATACACTAGCAACTACGAATATTGGACAAATTATTCCTTCGCGGATAACACTAAATTCAGACCCAGCAAGGCTCTGATGTAAACCAGTTATTCCAATATAATCAAATTCTCTACCAACTCAGCAATACTAGTCATAGGGACTTTATTTTTGGTAGTACCTGACTGCTACTTTTATCGCTCTTGTTACCATAATCCCCAAGGTTGCATGCGCAGTCGGTAAAGACTAATATCTAGGCGTCAAGAATCAGAAAAAAAGAGGTAATTTATGTGTGAAATTTTTTTACGCGGGGACCCTGCTTTATTTGAAAAGAGATCTCGCTCGATGCGCATTGACGGACACGTCACTAGTGTATGTGTCGAAGTTATATTTTGGGATATGTTAGAGCGAGTATCCAGAGAACAAAATCTTAAATTGTCCCAGTTTATATCAGAGTTATATCGCGAAGGACTCATAAAGACAGGTGAGGTAAATAATCTGAGTTCGGTGTTGCGTGTGGCATGCCTTAACTATTTAACGCACGAAGATACCGTCTTGCCTAATACCCAGAGAACACTTCAGGCCACTATGATAATTTAGTTTTTATACGCTTAGTCAGATCGGCCCACCTTCTGACGCAATTTACCCCGCCTAACCATAGCTCAGTGGTGCATAGCGCGCAAAAAATCACCCTTACATTTAGCTAGAAGATTAGCAACAGGCAGCATGAGGCTTCATCAAAAACGGCATCATATAACCCTCCGGTAGTAATCATTTACTACCCTAAAGCTATATTCCCTCGCTAGGATTGTCTTGAGGTCGAGTGCACAGTGCAAACTGAATCTTAATTCCTTTGTACTTGACACTCCCACTTAGCCGCGCGGTTTTATCTATGGAGAGTCTCAACAGATAGCATGCTGCGTATCTTATTTCGGGGTTGTATAAATTAGTAACTTCAATAATTTGAAAGGGGTAGTTCTAATGAATCATAAAAACACAATAACTAATATTTGGTCGCTGACCGCTATGAGTTTAGCTATAAGCAGCTTCGCTGGTGTCACTGCTGCTGCGGATGTTTCTCTGGAACTCGAGGAAATTGTTGTCACCGCACGTAAACGTAACGAAAGTATGTTGGAAATTCCTGACTCAATTAAGATGATTACCGGTGAATCAGCCGCCCGACAAAATATTAAAGGTCTCAATAAGATTGGTTTGGCTGTGCCTAATGTGAACCTGTCGATGCGTGCTGACAGTTATCCCAACGTCTCTATTCGCGGCGTAGGCGCATTTGGCCTGACACAGGGTGTTGGCTTTCACGTAGACGGCGTACAAATTTATAAGGGGGATGCATCCTCAAGATTTGGTGATATAGAGCGCATTGAGGTTCTAAAAGGACCCCAGGGCACCATGTATGGCGGAAGTAACATTGGAGGTGCCATCAAGTACGTAACCAAGCGTCCAACAACAGATGAGAGTTCTGGGCGAGTCAAATTATTAGCGGGTGGGCAAGGCATAGTCGACGGCGAAGTTAGCCTTAATCTGCCTCTCAATAACGATTGGGCGATGAGAGTATTTGGTTATACCCGAACTGATGACGGTTTTATGACCAACCCCAACTCTCCTTCACCAGTGTTCGGCGAAATATCGAATCACCCAAAAAACATTACTCAATACGATGAGAGTGCTATAAGAGTTTCATTGGCGGGCGACGTGAGTGATACATTTTCGATCTATGCTACGGCGCGTTACAGCAAGTATGATGGCCCAGCAAACAATTGGTCACGAGAGTTAATCGATGGCGCCGCCTACTCAAACTCAGGTAAGGTTCCAGCCAATATGCAGCACTCCAATATATTGGATGTCAATAATCTTCCAGAGCATGATCGAGAAACGGTGGGTGCCTCGCTAGAGATGGTGTGGGAGAGAGACGGATATGATATAGCTTCAATCACGTCCTACTCTGACACAGACAGCCTACGAAAGACTGACGTCGATGGCACACAACTTTGGTTTATTTATACCAACCGCCCCGAAACTTATAAGTTTACAACCCAAGAGCTACGCGTCACCTCTAATAACGACGGTAACATGCAGTGGATGGGTGGCCTCTACATGAGCGAGGGAAAAACAAGTATGCGCTCAACGCTAGATCTAGGATGGCTAATCTTAGGCGCGGATGAATTTATGAATTTCGCGGTACCTTTTGAAACCAGCGACCAGACCGACAGTAAGTTAGCCGGTTTTGGTAATGTTACCGTTGACCTTGGCGAGTGGGAAATAGCTTTAGGTCTGCGGCTTGACCGCTGGAAAGCTGAGAGAGAAGCCGTAGATATCGGCCACAAAGCCTCTCAATCAGATACTCAGGTTCTTGGTAATTTCTCCATGACTAAAACCATCTCTGATGATGCTATCGGGTACTTCTCAGTAGCGCAAGGCTATGAGCCCGGTCAGTGGAACGGCATTGCGGATGGTGAACCACCGGTGTTTGGGCCCAAC
>DGAQ01000019.1:6222-7547 GCA_002382445.1 Porticoccaceae bacterium UBA4026
GTCAGTGGAATGGTATTGCAGACGGGGCTCCACCTGTATTCGGACCCAATGGCGAGAAAACACTCCTTGGAATCGATCCTGAGGAGCTAATCCAATATGAGCTAGGTTGGAAAGCCTCGGGGATGGATGGTCGTGGAAGCCTTACAGCGGCGATTTTCTACAGCAACTACAATGATCGCATTTATCAATATGTAGTGCCTAACCCAGACGGAAGCGGAACTCTGATGGAAGCGCTCTTAAACGTCGGTGACTCTACGCAAAAGGGTATTGAGTTTGAAGCCAGCATCAAAGTAAATGAATTTCTGCAAATATCCGGCTCTTTACGTTGGATAGATGCCTCATGGGATAATGGCACAATGGTTGGCGATTTAGATCTTAGTGGCAAAGGCACGTCCAATGTGGTGACAGAGAGTTGGAATCTTTCAGCCAACTACGCTCGTCCGCTTAGTAATGGATTTGAGTTTATTGCCGACCTTCAGTTTAGCAATAGAGGAGAGCAGGATGGCGGTGCGCCTTGGGATGTTTTAACTAACTCAAGTTTTAAAGTAATGGATGTTCAAATCGGATTGCAAAATGACCGTTGGGAATTAATGTTCAATATCGACAATCTAACAGGTGAAGACTACTACACTGATCTTGAGCCCTTCGATAACTTCAGCTTTAATGGTCTAACAGGCGGTGGAGAACCAGCAAGAATTGCAATCGGTACTTTGGGTCAGCCGAGAGTTATGTCCGCGAGCGTTAGCTATTCATTCTAAATGATTTGAAGTTTGTATTAGGAAATCTAAAACCCTTTATCTAACCGATAAAGGGTTTTTTACGCATCGTTTACGGCAATGAAGCATATTCAGCAGCTGTGGATATATTAGAGTGATTCATGAGTGTTTTGAGAGCAACAATGTCCACTCCAGAACATAGGATAATGGACCGACTCCCAACTCATCGAACTAGATCTGGGCCGCAGACTCTAGCCTTGGCACAACCCAACAATATTGAAAAATTTCAGGCTTAAGCGTGTCCTGATTACTCATGACGAGCCCTCTTGTTATGTGGGCGATACTTCATAGACGATAACAATAAAGATCATCACCGCCTACGAGGTTATTTGGTATCTATCAACTACATAATACCTGGCTTAGTTGTATTCGGCGTTAATTTGCTACACCGCAATACAGTTTTAACTGCAACTAGGACAAACAATCGCTTTTCCGATCAATTCTAGGATAGGTAATATACACGAACATCGTTTAACGATTATCCATCTCGAATAATTACGCGTGGCGCTCCAGTAATGCAGCCTAAGGTAATGGGGTAATGGGGTAATG
>DGAQ01000055.1:0-949 GCA_002382445.1 Porticoccaceae bacterium UBA4026
ATCACCCATCTCACCTTCAATCTCAGCCCTTGGTGTCAACGCCGCCACGGAGTCAATGACCAAAACATCACAAGCACCAGAGCGGACCAACATATCAGTAACCTCTAACGCCTGCTCTCCCGTATCCGGCTGAGAAACAATAAGATCATCAATAACAACGCCAAGCTTCTCGGCGTAGATGGGGTCAAGTGCGTGCTCTGCATCGATAAAGGCACAGGTTCCACCGGCTTTTTGAGCTTCTGCAATGATCTGTAGGGTCAATGTTGTTTTACCTGAGGACTCAGGGCCATAAATTTCCACGACGCGACCTTTCGGCAAACCACCAATTCCGAGTGCTATATCCAAACCAAGCGAACCGGTCGATATGGCAGGCACAGCTTCACGCGCATGATCACCCATGCGCATAACCGTTCCCTTACCAAATTGACGTTCGATCTGACCCAATGCTGCTTCAAGTGCTTTTGTTTTATTGGCGTCCATAATGTTAACCTCAAGAAATTATTGCTGAATGTTATTTGAAAGCTACTATCTATTTACTGTATGGGTGTACAGTAGTGCATTCGGTGACCTGATGCAAGAGCTGTTGAAGAGAAATTTTTATGGACTGTTCTCTGACTGCGTTTCGGTCGCCTGACAATTGGTGTCTAGCACTACCTATACCCTCTGGGCTGAGCCAAGCAAAACAGACGGTGCCGACCGGTTTCTCAGCAGAGCCACCGGTAGGCCCAGCTATGCCACTTATAGCAATCGCAAAGTCAGCCTCAGCACGCTGCGCGGCACCCTCGACCATACTCCGAACCACCGACTCACTCACCGCGCCCTCGATCTGTAGAAGAGCCATAGGGACACCCAGCATTTTGTGTTTAGTCTGGTTGGCGTAGGTGACGTAGCCGCAATGAAACCACTGAGAACTGCCAGCAATGGCAGTGATCGCACTAGCAACGCCCCC
>DGAQ01000055.1:1143-9451 GCA_002382445.1 Porticoccaceae bacterium UBA4026
AACCCCGCCAGTGCAGGACTCCGCCGTAGTAACTGTCGCCTTGCGCAATAACAGCGCCGCACCAAGCTTCTCAGATAGGGAAATAATTTCTTCATTCATAATTAAAGTTTATCCTCGCACCAACCTTTGAGGAAGCGATTTTAGGATTTTTTTGATTAATTTTTTATCCAGGCTTTCACTTCCCTGAAATCGAAAAAAAACCAAGGGTTCTCGCCCTTGGGTTTATCACTCACATGAACATTGCCTTAAAAGCTATAGTTTGCCTTCACATAAACTGCACGACCAAGCGGGCTATGCTGCTTAGAGTCATAGCTGAAATTAGCAGCGTCAATAACCGTTGGTGGCTCCTCATCTAATAGATTTTTAGCACCGATGCTGAGCGTCAGATGATGGTCATCAAACCCTGTCTTGATGATAATGCCGTACTGAGCATCCACAGTGGTGTAAGAATCAACAGCGTCGACGCCGTTCTTGTAGCTAGTAATATAATTAACATTCAAATTGGCATTTTGATTGCCACTAGCCCATCCGAGATGCATGTTTCCCTTAGTTTCTGGTAAAGATCGAGCAAAATTACCCCGATTGAACTCACCCAAAGCGTCGACTGTTCCACCCGTTGGCAGAGTGATATCGTACTTAAGCATGTGGGCAATATTTAGTCCCATCGTCCAATTGTCACTCAAGGTCAACTTTGATTCGAAGTCAATTCCGCTTACATCGACGCTGGAGGAGTTGAAGTAATCAACATTAATACCGGCTAAGGTGCCAGTGTCCGTTCTCAGGATATCTGCTCCATTGATGTCAGCGAGAATCTTACCCTGCGCGTTTTCAACCGTGATCAGGTCGGTGTAATCTACCGTCCAATAATCTAGTTTAAAGTCCAAGTTATCCGTCGGTTGAACAATGATACCTACGTTAAAGTTGTCAGACTCTTCAGCTTTCAGATCGGGGGACCCTGACTGAGTAACGCGTATAAATGCGGTGCCACCTTTCGCTGTTCCATCTGCTTTGTAATCCTGTATTCCTTCCAACTGCACCAGTTGAGCGTTTATCTGCGAAAGAGAAGGCTCGCGGAACGCCGTACTTGCTGAAGCGCGCAGAGCAACATGCTCTGAAACCTGCCAGCGCACAGCAAGCTTTGGATCGACGCTACTGCCGCTGTCGAGACTTTCATAGCGAACCGCGGTAGTAATTTCTATAGCTTCACCCAGTGGGATTTTAGCTTCAGCAAACGCCGAATAACCGCTGCGAGAATGGTCTATCTCGGATACGCCGCCCAAGAAAATCAAGTCAATGGGGATGGCTTTTCCGCTGGCGTCAAAGGTTATCTCATAGAGATCATCAGTCTCAGTTTTATAACCCTCACGCCTAAACTGAATTCCTGCAGCCATTTCAACTACGGCACCAGAAGCCAGAGTCATCAGATCACCAGTCATTACCCCATCAACCACAGTAAGCTCCGTTGTCCGCTGAGTCTCGGTCATGTAACTCAGGTGATCATAGAGAGCCTGGCTGTTGTTTTCAGGAACAAAGGGATCATAAAATTCATCGCCATTGGGTCCACCTTGACCAATAAAGGCACTTTTGAGTCTGGAGGCGATGGTATCTGGCTGAAATGCCTTGTACTTATTGCTACTGTGAGTGACTGCGGTATTCCAACCCCAGTCGTTTTCAAGTGTACCGGTTAAACTAACCGAGCCTCGGAAGGTGTCATTCTCACGCGGTGCGTTAGGTGAAGGATAGCCAAACGCGAAAGGTCGCCCCAACCATGCCAAAGGAACACCGATGGGGTTACTTGGGTGAGAACCTCCGATCACGGGGAATGTTAAATCAGGATAACTGGGTGACTGGGGATTCTCGGTCACTTCATTGCTGCTGTAGCCCAGATCGGCAGCAAGTTCCACACCATTGGCAAAATCATGAGTTAAATTGGCATATAACTGAGCTCGTGTTTCCGCGGCAACAAGGTTGAATCGCGGGCCGTAGGCAAAGCCACATAAACTATCGCCAATGGGTCGACCTTCTGAGTAACTTGCACAGTCTGCATTGGGAATGTATTGCCCTGGAGTATAAGTACCCGCGTATGGGCCAGAATCGACTGTAACACTCGGCAAACCGACCACATGCGGCAGAGCAATAAAGCTACTACCAAGAGAACTATTTGCATTGTCGACTAAATTAGGGCGGTCGGCTGCACTTAATGCCGACCGATCGAGATAGTTACCCGCGAGAGTTACGTGAGTGGTATCATTCCCGCCACCCCATATGAAGCCCAGGGAGTTGTCGTCTTGATCACCATCGCTAACCTGTTGGCTACTGGCGCTCAGCTCAAAACCGTCAAAATCTTTGCGTAAAATTAAATTAACCACTCCAGCGATAGCGTCAGAGCCATAGGTTGACGCGGCACCTTCTTTTAATACTTCTACCCGCTCTAAGGCGTTAATTGGAATGCTACTAGTATCTACGAAGACACTACCATCATTGGCTAAGCCGCCAGATATAGTCTGTCGGCGACCATTGATAAGTACCAAAGTAGAGCTTAAGCCTAGGCCACGAAGATTGATATTTCCGGTTCCCTGGGTTGAGCCCTGTGTAAACGAGTCAGTTTGATTTTCGGACCCAGAACTAATCGCTAAGCTGGCTATCACATCAGAGACGGAGTTAGCCCCTATACCTTCAATAAAGCTTCTATCTAAGATTTGAACGGGCAGCGCGGCATCGCCAGGCGTTCCCTTAATATAGGAGCCTGTTACCAGAATTTCTTCGATCGTGGATACCCTATTATCCTGAGCGATTGCAGAGGGAACAGCGGCTGAAAATATACAGCTGACAATAGCTAAAGCTAGTTTTTTTCGGTTAAATTGATTTTCATATTTCGCTACTATGACTGACATAAATTGACCCTCTTAGATTAACTGATCATTATTATTATGTGATTTAATATAATAATAATGCATAAATTCCATGACTAAATTTTTAGAAGAACACCCTATGCAATGACAGGGCTCTGCTGCGCCAGCAACGCAATTATTCTGTTGCGCCTCTAGCATTAACGCTCTGACTGGCACCACAAAAACCCAGCAAAGAGGTAAATTATCGCTGGCATCCTTTGAAGTACGAGTCATTTGGTGGCCTTATAATAACGTCGAAATAGCCACTGTCAACCAATATAGTATATTTTGGTTAACTGTATTATTTGATAGGAAAGTAGTGGTCAAAGGTCAGTTTATTGTCAGTCAGTACTCAGACCATGCAGCCGCAGCGGACCGACTTAGACCGACCAGCAGGCTCTAACCGGCAAAAAGCACCCTCGCGACTAATGACATAGGTCGGCGATGTGTTGATCTACCTGTATTGGGCTAATCAGCCGTTATTCTGCGATGTTTGGCGGGCAATGGCCCTTGGGTTTTATAGCCATCTAGCATGCCTATAGATCCCTAAAGGTAAGAAACCACAACAGATGTGGATAATTTCAATCTAGGTCAAATAAGAAAAAATTATTAATTCACTATCAAATAGATTGTTGCTAACTTTACATCCACTCGCCCCGTTGTTTCTGAGGTCTTCGGCATTTACTATGCCTCGATACCCTTTATGGCGAACTATAAAATATCTCGTTAGAAGGACGCGTCGACGCATAAGCCCAGTAACCAAATATGAACTGAAACAATAGCCTTATATAGAGCAATATCGGTGGGATATCTGGGAATAAATCGGTATTCATGGCCATGTGTATATTCGCCGGGAAAACGACAACTAACAAAGCCACAAGGCCCCAACCTGCAGCAGAGCGAAAACGGGGATTGAGAACACAGACGCCGCCTAGAATCTCAAAAAAGCCACTGATATACACTGCCTCTGAATGCAGCGGCAAGTAATCAGGCATTATCGCGAGATAGAACCCTGGATTAACAAAATGATCAACGCCCACGTTGATAAAGAATACCGACAGCCCCAACAAGAAGACTGTTTTCACCCAGCTATGTGGGAGGTTTAGCTTCCCGGTAATTTCTTTGAACTGCATAAATCATCTTTCTTATTAGTTGACGCCAATAGAGCCAAATTCAGAAATTAGCCGGGCGACTATTGCTTTTTGTTCAGCGCGAAGATCGAATTTATTGCAAAACCCATCGTTCCACGCATTGTGCGCATCCACATCTGGGTCCCCTACATTGATTAGTGATTCCCAAACCATCATACATTTTTCCAGATCAGTCGACGATACATGCTCAGCTATACCAGTCAACAATGACTCCATGGTTGCATCCTCAACACTCATACGCAGTAAGTCGGTCTTATCTAAATGGATATAAGCAGGCCTAGCGGTCGTAAAGCGGTTCCACTCCAGAGAAATTCCTTCATCTGGAATTCCTGAGCGGGCGAAATTACTCCAGGTAGTCATCACCGTAGTCTCCATTTGAGACCGATCGAGGCCATCGGGATAGATGTATGATGAGATCGGGCCATAGTTATACTGGCCAGTCACAAAGGCAACATCGGTTCCATGAGCGGCGCCAATAATATTAGGAAAATCAGCAAATATAGAGGTTTTTTGATGATCCCAATCAAAACGATAAGCATAAAGCTGGTCATAGCCAGCCGCTGCTAGCGCCTGCAGGGGAATATCAGCGCCCCGCAGCTTCCACGCATGAGATCGTGTGCGAATCCAAAAGTCAAAAAGATCGGGTTGCTTAACGCTAAATGCCGGTGGCAATAGCTTGGTAAAGGGATAACTTACGTCCACAAAGTAACGATGCAATCCTAACCAAAGTGCGACCTCATCCTTAGTCGCACCGGCAATGACCGGTATATTTTTGGCATACTCTTTACTCCCCAGTGCGCTCAACAATCCGATTTCAGGAATAACAATTCCATCAATGGTTGTAAGAGGCAAGTTGTCTACGCCCTCTCCATTATAATAGAGCGCGACCAACGCTCGAGCATCGACATTCTTCAACAAATTTCTCATCTGTTTTGAGCCGCCATCTAGCTCAATATCTTTACTAAGCTGCTCAGAGATCTGCCACGCGCCTCGTTCAATCAAAGGGTTTTGACCCATCTCATTATAGGCGTCTTGCTTTGAAGAGCTGGTGGTATAACCCGACTGCGATATCGCCTTATGAAACAACCCATTAGCCATCGGTGACGCTAACAGCGCAAGTACATTATGACCGCCAGCAGACTCTCCAAAAATTGTCACATTTTGGGCATCGCCTCCGAATTTAGCGATATTTTCCTGGACCCACTTCAAAGACTCTATGATATCTAGGGTGCCGAAATTAGACGTCTTATCCAAACCTTCTTGGACACTTTGAATAGCAGGATGTGTAAACCAACCCAGAGCACCCAGCCGATAGTTAGTCGTTACCACGACGACCCCTTGACTAGCGACCAATCGAGAGAAGTCATAATAGTCCTTAAGCCCGGTGGTATTGCCACCCCCATGGATCCAAAACATCACTGGGTATGACTTGCTCGCAAAGTCCGCGGGAGCTTTGATATCAAGATAAAGGCAGTCTTCTGAGCCAACAATACCCTCACCGCTGGCACCCGCATAGTCACTAGATTTTTGGACACAGGCGGTGTCTTCCTTCTCAGTAATTATCTCAGACGGAGTATTTAATTCACGTGGAGCTCGCCAGCGCAGATCATCCACTGGTGGTTGAGCATAGGGAATATCAAACCAAGACACTACAGAAGAGGAAGATAGATCTGCTCCACCACTTATTATTCGTTTTCCCTGTGCAATACCTGCTGAAGTCTCTAAACGATAAGCCTCAGATTGATCGAACATGGGTTCGGTATTATCAAACCATGCGCATGCGCCCAAGAAACAAACTGTAATGACAACTAGAAACCGAGCCATAAATTTAACCCCTATATTTTTGTATTTATCTGCAAGCTAGCAAGCTGCAAAAAAACTACTCTTATAATGACTAGTGTACGTCTCAACATGACGGCGCGATCAAAAATATAACCACTATATAGAACTTTTATAGACCTATCTTATACCACCGCCTCAGCTGAAAACTGCAGTTTAGCTAACCGAGCATACAGAGGACTTGCGGAAAGAAGCTCTTGATGGGTGCCTGAGGCTATTTTTTTACCCCCGTCCATGACCACAATTTCATCCGCATGAAGAATCGTCGCCAATCGATGTGCGATTATTACTGTCGTCCGGCCCTTCATTAGCTTGTCCAAAGCCAGCTGAACCTTGTATTCACTCTCTGAATCTAGCGCGCTAGTAGCCTCGTCCAACAGTAATATTCTCGGATCTTTTAACAGCGCTCTGGCTATAGCTATTCGCTGACGCTGACCCCCGGAGAGTCGAACGCCCTGCTCGCCAAGATTGCTTGCATAGCCGTAAGGTAACTGGTTGATAAAGTCATCTGCATGGGCCGCCTTCGCTGCAGCAATAACCTGATCATCACTAGCCCCTGGTTTACCATAGCGGATGTTGTACATTACATCCCCTGTGAATAAGGTGGGCTGTTGATCCACCACCGCAACCTGTTGTCGCAGTCGCTCCAAATTAAGCTCTCGAATATCACTGCCCCCAAACAGCATTGTTCCCACCTGTGGGTCGTAAAATCGCTGAATAAGGGCAAAAAGAGTCGATTTTCCTGCTCCCGAAGGTCCGACTAGAGCCGTAATTTTTCCGTCTGGGATAGTAAGCGAAAACTGATCAAGAGCCGGCTGATCCGGTCGCGATGGATAGCAAAACGTCACATCATCAAAATCAAGAGTTGCCGGCAAATTCGCCACATCGATTTCAACCAACTCGGCCAACTTAATTTCATTTGGCGCATGTAATAATTCCATTAACCGCTCAGTCGCTCCAGCAGCACGCTGAAGCTCGCCGTAGACCTCAGAAAGAGATGCTACGCCCAAGGCCATTAGGGTTGCATAGAATATAAAAGCCCCTAGATCGCCCCCGGACATGGTGCCAGCCATAACATCTCTGCCCCCGAACCACAGCATCGCACTAAGGGCGCCAAATATTGCCATAATCACTAGGGCCGTTAGAATTGCTCTCTGCCCAATACGTTTTTTGGCGACACGAAAAGCTCGCTCCACCTCTTCTCCAAAAGCCGCCCTCTCGAAAGACTCCTGAGTAAAACTTTGTACAATTTTTATCTGCTGGATGACTTCCCCAGCATAACTGCCGACACTGGCAATTGAATCCTGACTCTGCCTAGACAGTTTACGTACTCGGCGGCCAAAATAGAGAATGGGCAATAAAATTACGGGCACAGCCACTAGCACAATCAATGAAAGCTTAAAATTCGTCGCCAGCAACATGACTAATGCACCTAGGGAACTAATGCTGCTGCGCAGTGCAATAGACAGGGATGAGCCTATGATGGACTGCAGCAGCGTTGTGTCTGAGGTTAACCGCGACATAATGTCGCCGCTTCGATTAGTTTCAAAGAAGGCTGGGTGTAAACTCACTATGTGATTAAAGACTGCTGTACGAATATCCGCACTCACTCGTTCACCAAGCCAAGAAATAAGGTAAAACCTCACGTAGGTTCCGGCCGACATCAGCATCGCTATACCGATGATAAACAACACACCAGTATTCAAATTATCCTGCGATTTTTCGGCAAAACCTCCATCGATCAACAACCGAAGCCCTTGCCCAATCGACAGAGTGATCCCCGCAGTAACCAAAAGAGCAATCAAGAAAATAAAAATTTGGCGTTTATAGGGCGACAAAAAGCCCAACAACGCAACCAACATAGTTGAGTCTGCTCGCGGTCGAGGCGCTAGCTGCTCATAATCACTGTTATTATCTGACAACCTAGGAGAACCTTGTTAGCTTTTGAGAATAATCCGCACATAAGAACTTAGCACTCTACGCGCTCCTATCATCCTGTCAACTGGAGTATTTATAGATGCGGTCCCGGCTCTCGGGCGAACAGTCGGTCTATCATGGGAACAAAATAGTCGAGCGACCTAGACTCAAACTGAGGATCAAAGGATACTTGGTCCCACCGAGCACAAAAATCGACACAGGCCTGATAGTGAGGATGGCCAATAAGTTTGTCACGGGAATGTCTATCTTGATCGTAGTAATGCATCCAGTAGTAACCTTGAAACAAACCGTGATTCAAAACTATCCAGTAGTTCTTCTCACTGACATAGGGTCTCAAGAGCGCGGCGGCAACCTGAGAATGATTAGCCGGAGAAATTACATCACCTATATCATGCAGTAATGCGCAGACGATAGTCTCTTCATCAGCGCCATCCTGTTCTGCTCGAGTGGCAGTCTGCAAGCAATGATCTAAACGACTTATCTGATAGG
>DGAQ01000055.1:9632-15377 GCA_002382445.1 Porticoccaceae bacterium UBA4026
AACGACTTATCTGATAGGGCGAATCACCATCCATCATTTTAAGCCAGCCAAGTACTCTATCTGCCTGATTGGCTATATTTTTCGCATCATGGTCAAAGACTAAATCATAGTCAGCTCGGCTGGCGTGGTCCATTGCAGTAAAAGATACAGTTTCAGACAAGGGTCACCTCTGATTTACGCTTTAACTGTACTATCTTGTTAGCGATATTGTCTAACTCAAAGTATGCATCCTGTAAGTGCCTTTTACCCGACGGAGTGAACGCTTCTCTAGCATGCAATACTCGGTGCGCCGCCACTAACAAAATTTGTCCCCCTTCCAACCTGAATGTACAACGCTGCATTGGGTCCGTAATGCGAACGCAGAGTTCATGATAGGCTTGATAAAACGCACTTACCCCCTCCATCATTGGATCCATAGTTTGCATTAACTGATTGGAAAAACGCACGCTACTTATGCGACCTGCCGTGTCACATTTAATCATCGGCTCAACCGCATAAGTTTCGTTAGCTTCATCAAACTCACGGAATGGCACCGCAAATCGACAAAGTATTTCAAAATAGTCTGGCCTTTCTTGACGCAATTTCTCAACGACGGCCCACGCGTCTACAATAATACTCCTCCCTCCTTCTACTTCATTTTCCAACATATGTAACGCCTGAGCGCTCGGAGGAAAACTGTAACTCGCAAAGTCATTATGTGGAGGCAGAGCTAAAGGAGTATGCGCTATGTTATAGACATGAGTGTTGACACAAACGTTGTGAATTCGGTCAAAGAGCACCTCTCGAATCGGTCCCAACCGCGGAGCTAATAGTTCGAGAGTCTCTAAGGCTTGAGGGGCTTTGTTGATAACAATAACACCGAAATCTAAAAACGACTGTATGGCCACAGTGGCGAAAGCATCATCAGATAAAAATTTCGTCCAAGCAAAGTACTCAGGCTGAAAGTTCTGCCCCCAGCTTAAAGGTGGTTGATGCCTAGGGCTAGAAAGCGCTAGAACTTCCTCAATATTAAAATTGGTCTGATGCCCATCGGGCCAGTTTATCCATAGAGTATTATCGCTAATACGTGCGTCGCTGGGGCTGATGTCAGCGGAAACATCGCTCAAAATAAACGATTTCTCTTGAGTTTCGGTAACACGGCAGGCATCGCAAGGGCAGTTATCGCGCAACCAAAGATGGGGCATTTCAAGTAATAACGCACCCTCAGAGATAATTTTTACACAATTACTCTCCAAAATAGCCTGCATTCCACCGTAATTATCATAGTTGCTAGAGTTATTATTATTAGTTTGTGGCATCTCAAAAACCTCAGTGTTACATCACGTTGTGGCGCCCAAAGTACCATACATTTCAGTGTTTAGAATACTTTTTTTTAACCCATTAAGGGCAGTAAATTACAGTAGTTTCTGCGACGTAAATTAGCCTAGGTTAGCTACTCAGCAATGTAAACTAAAACTCCTTTTTTAATGATCTCTATGATTTTTATCTGTTTCAACCTGAAAGGCACAATATTCAAGGTATTATGATCTAGAATGGCCTTGTCAGCCCGCTTGCCTGCATCTACTGAACCCTTGCGAGACTCATCAAAATGCTGATGAGCCGACCTGACTTGTCATGGCTTTAAGACCGTTCATAGGCCGCGATCGCTGCGCTTTTCTTAAAACTGCACCACTCCCCTTAACTGCTCTATCTAATCGGCGCATAGAGTTGGGGAAGGTCACAGACGCATTGGAGTGTATGGAGAATTTAACATCGCTACCTCAAATCCAACCAGTAGGAGATATACTCTAAGGCCGCGCCGGTCCCGCCACGGAATCTCTATGCTAGTCACCACAGTAAAATGTGAGCATGAGATAAAGACAAGGAAAAATACCAGGCCTCTACATACTTGCTATCTGATCAGCTCTTAAGAGCTGCCAATGAAAACCACTTTAAAGTATGTCCATCAATTGACCCAGAGTACTAGCGTCTACAATTCAGCTAAATTCGCTCTCTATTGATATACTAAATTACTCGGCGTTCAATCTAGCTAATATCAGATACTCTTTTGGCAATAATCAATAACTATTGGTCGTTGAACTTAACAGCCTGAGATGTTGATCTCAATAATTGAAATTTTCGTACACCCATCTGTCATCCAGCATGGTTTTAAGGGGGATTTATTTTGTCTATAACATTATCCAAACTGCAAAAATACTTCTCAGTGGAAAAACTCATCTACCATTCAATAGACCTTAGCCTGTACAAAGTTTCCGCCGTAGTCGAGGGTGAGGAGCATTACATTACCGACGAAAAGGGTAAATTCCTGCGCTCAGTCAATTTAATTGAGCTACAAAAATTATTGCAGAACCTACCAACTATAAAATCAGTTTTACGACATACTAGTGCTTATGATGAGATGATTGGTGGGCCAGAAAAGATTTCGTCGAATTTGCTCGAAGTACCGCTGGCTGACAACGAATTATATTAGCCAGTACTGACTATAAAAATATTAATAGGGCCAACAGCCAAAGCGAGTTTGTAGATAAATATGATCAATAAAATGTATTCAAAGATAATAACGGCCATTGCCCTTTCTTTAGTTCTTTTACCCTCTTATGCCGATGATGAATCGCTATTGGCACTCTCTAAAGAGCTCACTTCAGGTGACGCTTTCATAGAGACAATTGTCGTCACAGGTCGTCGGGACAATCAGATTGCTGAGAATTTGATCGGTTCCCTAGGCCGTGTTGGTCCTGAAGAAATAGAGCGGATGGGCCACGCACATATTAGCCAAGCGGCCTCACGGTTAGCTGGAGTTTGGTTAAGTCGCGGTAATGGTCAAGAGGTATTAGCCGCCGTGCGCTCACCGGTATTTACTGGGGCTGGCAGCTGTGCCGAGATCTTAACGAGCGAAGATGGCCTGCCAATTCGACCCACTGGCATGTGTAATGTCAATCAGCTGTTTGAAGTCAACTCAGAACAGGCTTCAGCCTTAGAAATTTGGCGCGGCCCAGGCACTGTTTTTTATGGCTCAAACGCCATGCACGGCGTTATTAATGTGGTATCACCGAATATTACTCGCAATTACCTATCTCTGCAGACCGGCAGTCATGATTACCATCGAGCCAAACTTGGCTGGAAAGGCGCACGAGGAAATCAGGAATGGCAAATAGCGGCTAACGGTGTGAAAGATGGAGGATTCAAAGATCAATCTGGCTTTGACCAACAAAAAATTTCCCTGAAGCATCATTGGTCTAACAATGATCTGTCGGTTAAAACACATCTGTCTCACGTGAATTTAAACCAAGAGACAGCCGGTTATATCAAAGGTTTTGAATCCTATAAGGACTCTAGCCTCTGGAAAACCAATCCAAATCCAGAAGCCTACAGAGACGCCAATGCGACACGACTTTCATCCAATATTAGTGGAACGAACACCTCAGGTACCTGGCAGCTAACGCCTTATATTCGAAAAAGTTCGATGAAGTTTTTACAACACTATTTGCCAGGCCAACCAACCGAAGCTAACGGGCAGAAAAGTGCCGGTGTTCAATCGAGCTACCAAATACCCATTACTGAACACTTTAAACTTTGGGCCGGAGCAGACCTTGAATGGGCTGATATGTGGGTAGAGGAATTTCAAGACAACTCTCTAGGCTCGCCAGATAATGTTCGCTACCAAGGTCAGCATTATGACTTTGAAGTCAATAGTCATCAGTTTGCTCTCTTTGCAAACGCCGAATGGGAACTCCTCGAAAGAGTCACAATCGAAGCAGGATTGCGCTATGAATCCTTGGATTATGACTACACAAACAATATGATCGACGGCAGCACCCGCGATGATGGGACAGACTGCAACTCGAACGACGGCAGTTGTCAATATTATCGCCCGAGTGACCGATCTGATAAAACTGACGACATCAATTTTCAGCTTGGCGTTGAACTCGACCTCACGACGGCTGTTTCAGTCTACACGCGACTATCTAGCGCCTATCGAGCACCACAAATAAACGAGTTATACCGCCTCCAGAAAGAACAGGAGATAACAACCATCAAACCTGAACAGCTAGACAGCATCGAGGCGGGCGTTCGATATCGGGCAAAACAATGGTACGTAGAGCTGGCCGTTTACAGCATGGACAAAGATCAAGTCATTGTTAATGACTCTAATAGTTACATTGTTAATGACGGTCAGACAAGCCACCAAGGTATTGAATGGAAGCTACGTCATCAACTAAACCAGGACTGGCAGGTAACCTCTACAGGCGCCTGGTCTAAACATCAATACAGCTATGACCGTCTGTTTAACGGCACGACGATTGATGGCAATGATATTGATACCGCCCCGCGCTGGCAGGGTGGCGCGCAATTGCTCTGGGAACCGTCAGAGCAAATTACAGCTGAATTGGAGTGGGTTTACTTAGGCAAGTATTTCCTCGACCCTCAAAATTCTCAAGAATATTCAGGACATAATATGTTCAACTTAACCCTGCAAAAACGCTATACCCAGTGGGATCTTAGATTACAGATTACTAACTTAACTGACCGACGCGTCGCGGATCGAGCAGACTATGCCTTTGGTAGTTATCGCTATTTTGTTGGTGAAGGGCGAGGGTTTTCATTAGAATTAAAACGTCAATTTTAAATACTCTCTCTCAAACAATAACGAAGCGCCGGTGAGCGTCAAATAGCCGTATTTTAGTCGCTTAATTGGCATTAAAAATAGGGTTTCTAGGCACCCGCGGCTCAAAACTTGGTGTTCGCCTGTTTATCCGTAAATGTCCTTAGCCGATACGCTGAATTCTCACTCAACTATGGCATAATTACCCTAAGAATTCTGGCTACCCCAACAGGCACTAACTTTAGACTTTTTTATGACAAACCAACCGAAGACTGAACATACGCCAATGATGCAGCAGTACCTGCGCATCAAAGCAGAGCATCCTAACGATATTATGTTTTACCGTATGGGTGACTTTTACGAATTGTTCTTCGAGGATGCCAAACAAGCGAGTCAACTACTGGACATTACGCTCACAGCCCGAGGTAAAGCCAATGGAAACCCCATTCCAATGTGCGGTGTGCCCTACCATGCAGTAGAAGGCTATCTTGCAAAGCTCGTAAAACAGGGTCTTTCCGTAGCAATTTGTGAGCAAATTGGTGATCCCCAGACCAGCAAAGGCCCCGTTGAGCGTAAAGTGATGCGGGTTTTAACTCCGGGAACACTAACGGACGAAGCCTTGTTGGACGACCGTAGCGATAGTCTTTTAGCCTCTATAAATTGCCAGGATGATCAGTTTGGCATTGCCACTTTAGATATGAGCAGTGGTCAATTTCAACTCATGCAAGTGACAAGCAATGAAGAATTACACAGTGAACTACAGCGTTTAAATCCCGTCGAAATATTGATTTCAGAAGAGCTAACTGATTTAGATTTCATCAACAACCGTTCTGGCGTTAGGCGTCGAGGGCCCTGGGAATTTGAGTTGGATAATGCCCACCGAACACTCAACAAACACTTTGGAACAAAAGATTTAGCCGGCTTTGGCTGCAACCATCTGCCGGTAGGCATAGGCGCAGCAGGATGTCTGTTGCAGTATGCACGAGATACTCAGCGCGGCGCCCTACCACACATTCGCAGCCTCACTGCTGAAAACCGAGATGACTCAGTCATGTTAGACGCCGCAACTAGGCGCAATCTTGAGCTCGACACCAATCTGTCCGGAGGTATTGAAAACACGCTATTGGCTGTTCTGGATAATA
>DGAQ01000055.1:15632-17832 GCA_002382445.1 Porticoccaceae bacterium UBA4026
GTTCTGGATAATACGGCAACAACAATGGCAAGCCGATTATTGAGACGTTGGCTAAATCGCCCCCTACAACACCTACCGACTCTACAAGCTCGCCAAGATAGTATCGCCGAACTGCAAAGTAATTATCTGCACGAGACATTACACAGTCTGCTTAAGCAGGTTGGTGACATGGAGCGCATCCTTACCAGAGTGGCTCTCCGCTCTGCTCGACCAAGAGATCTAACGCGGCTATACGATTCTCTTATGGCCCTGCCACAAATTACATCTGCCCTCACAGACTGTGAGGTCCAGCACATAGTGCAGCTTAAAGAAACCGCCAAACCAATGCCTAAGCTGGCTGATTTACTAAATACTGCTATTCAAGAAAATCCGCCAATGGTTATTCGTGATGGTGGTGTGATAGCTGATGGCTACGACCAAGAGCTAGATGAGTTACGGGCGCTAAATACTAACGCGGGTGACTTTTTATTAGCCATGGAGGAAAGAGAAAAGGCCCGAACGGGTATCGCAACTCTAAAAGTTGGCTATAACCGCGTACATGGGTACTACATCGAAATCTCTCGCGGTCAGAGTGACAGGGCTCCCGTTGAGTATATCCGCCGGCAAACACTTAAGAATGCTGAGCGTTTCATCACCCCAGAGCTAAAAGAATTTGAGGATAAGGCTCTTAGCGCCAAAAGCCGCAGCCTGGCCCGTGAGAAATATCTCTATGACGCTCTCATTGAGACCCTGAATGAAGATCTCGCAGAGCTTCAGCAGTGCGCAGCAGCCATTGCCGAACTAGATGTGCTCGCTACTCTTGCCGAGAGAGCTCACAATCTTAACTTTTGCCAGCCTAAATTGCAGACCGAGCCAGGGCTTGATATTAAGGGCGGACGCCATCCCGTAGTAGAGCAAGTTTCTAGCGATCCTTTTGTTGCCAATGATTTAGAGATGAATGACGAACGTAAAATGCTCGTCATCACAGGTCCTAATATGGGTGGTAAATCAACCTACATGCGTCAAGCTGCACTTATCGTGTTACTGGCGCAGATTGGTAGCTTTGTTCCTGCCGTATCGGCCAAAATTGGCCTTGCGGACCGAATATATACGCGCATTGGGTCATCAGATGATCTCGCCGGCGGCCGCTCAACTTTTATGGTTGAAATGACCGAAACAGCAAATATTTTGCACAATGCTAGCCACAGAAGTTTAGTATTAATGGACGAAGTCGGCCGTGGCACTAGTACTTTCGACGGTTTATCTCTTGCGTGGGCTTGCGCTTACCATCTAGCCGACCAGGTGAAAGCATTTACTCTGTTTGCCACACACTATTTCGAGCTAACCACCCTGCCCGAAAAAGTTAGCGGTGCTGTTAACATTCATCTTGATGCTACAGAATATAATGACAGCATCGTTTTTCTTCACAGTGTACAAGATGGACCCGCCAGCAAAAGTTATGGCATACAGGTCGCAAAATTAGCGGGGATACCCGACTCGGTTATCGAACTTGCCCGTCGCGAACTGGCTATTTTAGAGGCTCAAAGCCCCTCAATATTAATGATGAATGAACCCACTGGCGACTCAAAAATACTAGGTCAAACTGAGCTATATCTGGCGCCAGTGAGTAGTGCAGTCGAGAAGCGTATAGATAGTTTACGTCCTGACGAGATGTCTCCTAAACAGGCGCTGGATATGCTCTACGAGCTTAAAAAGCTTCGCTAAGCCCAGTATTCGCATAGAGTAAAACAGTCGTCCATCTGGCAAATGTTCCTGTTATACTGCCGCCGCATCATGGACCTAATTACTTGTAAGAGAAGCTCGGAATGACTTTTGTTGTTGGAGAAAACTGCATCAAATGCAAATACACGGATTGTGTAGAGGTTTGCCCTGTCGATTGCTTTTATGCAGGCCCTAATTTCTTGGTAATTCACCCTGATGAGTGCATTGACTGCGCGCTCTGTGAACCTGAATGCCCAGTGCAAGCCATCTTTGCCGAAGACGAAATACCAGAGGGTCAAGAGAATTTTCTTGAGCTCAATGCAGAGCTATCCGAGATCTGGCCAAACATTACCGAGCAAGGAGAACACCCTGCAGATGCAGAGGAATGGGACGGCGTTAAAAACAAACTCCAATATTTAGAACGATAAACTAGATATTACTTACAAATACGTTAAACTTGCGCGCTGCTCAGCCGCACCCGTAGCTCAGCTGGATAGAG
>DGAQ01000055.1:17945-18980 GCA_002382445.1 Porticoccaceae bacterium UBA4026
GCACCCGTAGCTCAGCTGGATAGAGTAGGTGGCTTCGAACCACTTGGTCGGGGGTTCGAATCCCTCCGGGTGCACCAGTTAATATAGTAGAACCCATATATAACAAGGGTTCTAGCCGTAAAAGCCTTTAGGAATGTACACACAAACGTACACACGCCTGAGGTTTTTTGCGTTATTATACAGATCACTCTTGGCTCTTTTACTATTGTTATGAATTACCTATTCAAACGAAGTAATAGAAACACCTACTATTATAAACGGCGTGTCCCTAAAGATTTACAGGCTCACTACCCTAAGCCGTTTATTGAAATCTCTCTTAGACAAAGTGATCAGACGGTTATGGAGTGGGCGGCAGCGTGCGTCGCTCAATCAGGGAAAGGCGGAGCAACCGGAGGCGATATTGGTATGGTCGATGCGCCGGTAATGGCGCGGGCGATTTTAGGTCGTTCAAGGTAATGGCCAAACCCAGCGCAAAGAATTAGCCTCTGACCGGCCTTCCTGGAAAACTTTTAACATCAGCACTGATTCTGCTCCAGGACACAGCGCTATCAGTCCACCCTTCATGAACCGGTTGAAATGCTTCCGGGTCGTCCAGGCTGCTCAGCGAAATCAGAACGGTCCCCGGAAATCCCTCCCCAGTCCAAATTAATGGCGTACCGCATTTTTGGCAGAATTTCCTTTCCAGTTTACGTCCGCTGTCCGCCACCGTTGCATAGGTTGCAACCTCACCAGACGTTATACGAAAACTCTGTTCATCGGAGAAGATCGCCACGGTAAATGCACTCGCGCTTCCTATCTGGCAGTCCCGACAATGGCAGTAATACGCGGTATTTTCCTTTGGTATAGCATCATAACGAACAAAGCCACACAGGCAGCCTCCGGATAAAGATTGACCCATAATGTCTCTCCCTGCTCCCCTCTCTCGATGGCACATGATATTAGAACCATCGATCCCAAGATTATCCTATACTGGTGGGTATAGGAAGGATAAATACCCTTATTTTTCCCAATCTACATTAAAAAGCAGGCTATTGG
>DGAQ01000005.1 GCA_002382445.1 Porticoccaceae bacterium UBA4026
CGATAAACAAACTTATTGGTTACTGCTGTTTTTTGTCGGCTCGATTGCCGGCTTATATTTATTTAACCAGTTGATTTAAGATAACAGCGGGCGCGCTGCCGCTTTAAAGGCGCTATGTAAGTGGTCGGAGTGGACGTATTTCCCGCCGACTAATAATGGCAATGCATCCACTTCACCAGCCTGCAATGATCAGGTGCAGAATCGACTGGGGTTGATGCCTTTTCACATTCTGATTGAGGAATTATAGATGGGTAACATACTAACTAGCCACGTAGGCTCACTCCCTAGAACTCAAGAAGTCGTTGATTACATTTTTGCTAGAGAAAATGAGCAGCCATATGATGCGCAGCAATTCGACGACTGTATGACTTCCAGCGTTCTTGACACGGTAGAGAAACAAAAGCATGCAGGTATCGATATTGTTAGCGATGGTGAAACATCTAAAATATCCTATGCCACCTATGTGAAAGACCGATATACCGGATTTTCAGGTGATAGTCCTCGCAATCCTCCAGAAGATTTAAAACTGTTCCCAGGCTTTCTCCAAAAACTGGCAAACGATGGTGGTACGCCACAGTATGCACGTCCCATGTGCACGGCTGAAGTGAAGTCAAAAGGTCAGGGAGAACTGCAAAAAGACATAGCCAATCTAAAATCAGCAATGGCTGCCAACGATATTCATAGGGGCTTTATGAATGCCGCCTCACCAGGGGTTATTTCGCTATTTTTACAAAATGACTATTACCCTACAAGAGATGCTTATCTAGCGGCGCTTGCCGATGCGATGCGAGATGAATATGAAACTATTGTGGCCTCAGGATTAGACCTACAGCTGGATTGCCCCGACCTGGCACTTTCAAGGCATATGCTATTTAGTCATTTGTCAGATGCAGAGTTTATCAAAATTGCTGAGTCACACGTAGATGCGCTCAACCACGCGCTTAAAAATATACCCGAAGAGAACGTTAGAATTCATATCTGCTGGGGCAATTATGAAGGCCCCCACTGCTGTGATATTGACATGAGTAAGGTGTTTGGGACCTTAATGAAGACCAAGGCTCAGTACATTTTGTTTGAAACATCTAACCCCCGTCATGCTCACGAATGGACAGTTTTCCGCGATCGTAAGAGCGAAATACCGGATAATAAAATACTGGTGCCTGGCGTCGTAGATACCACCACCAATTTTGTCGAACACCCTGAGTTAGTTGCAGAACGAATTCAGAAATTTGTCGATATAGTGGGCTCAGAAAGAGTCATAGCCGGTTCGGATTGCGGGTTTGGTACCTTTGCCGGTTTTGGTGCGGTAGACCCCGACATTGCTTTTGCAAAATTAAAGTCGTTATCTGAGGGCGCAGCACTGGTAACTAACCGTTTACGCGGCATTAAATAAAGATTCCTGTCTGGGCATATTGCTTTTTTATTGCTAAAAACTTGAACAGAATTGATTAAGCTATCATAGGTAGATGACTGCCGAGTAAAGCTTAATTTAGTCCCAAACCGCCAATCCCATATTGGAAAGACTCAGCCCTATGCCACGTGCCATTTTGCTCCCTTTGTTCCTGTTGTTCTCTTTGTTAAGTGGGCTTATAAGCCCCAATATCTATGCCCTATGCGCACCGACCGCTGTCAGCTGCATAAGCTCGCTAGACAGTCTCAGTATTGCCGCACTTAGAAGCCGTCAATACCAATCTAGCCCCAGTCTGATTAAACAACTGAGTGCGAATGACGGGCTTAATGAATATGCCCGTCACTACTCACTTGATGGTACCGCGCCATTTCATAGTTATATGGTTAGCTATCAATCAGACCTGAGGATGGTCTATGCCCGCCTAGACATTCCATCAACGGCTATGCCCGCCAAGGGTTATCCCGTAATAATATTTGCCCATGGCTGGGTTGGCCAAGAAAAAGCCGATAATTATAATTTCGGTTATGACTTAACATCACTTGCAGGAGAGCTTATCAATGGCTATGTCGACGCAGGATTTATGGTGATTACCCCTGGGTATCTGGGCCATGGAACTGTTGATGGGGTGCAGGCCGAGGGCTTCGACATAATGCAAAGCTGGGACAATGCCACTTATTTGACACCCACCTTTTATGCAATCGATTTGCTAAATCTACTTGAGGGCCTATCGTTTGTGAATAGCACAGATTGGAAAAAATGGGCGGGAAATAAGATGTTGAGTCCCAAAGCCAACCTTAACGCCATAAACCTTACCGGTCATTCTCAGGGTGGCGATGTCGCTCTCACGGCACTAGCAGTGTCCGGGGAAGACTCCAGTATCAAAAATACTTTTGCAGCCGCTTCGATTTGGTCGGGCAATATTCCCAGTAGGTTTACCCAACTAGAAACATTTGCACCTATGGCGAAAACCTTACAGGCATTTTTCTCGGGAGATGGTACCTGGACCGGTACAGCAAAAGGCCGAGATAACAGCATTAATCAAAGCTTTATTTTTCCTTGGCCAAGTGATTCTATCGGCACCCTTGATACGAGTTCGCCTGTTTGGACATGGCAATCAGAACAGTGGGCAGAGCCCACTGTCGCGTCGGTTATACGCAGTAGATATAAAATTATGTATGACCGAATTAATACACAGGTAGAAGACTCAGATGCTTTATCCATCAACATTGAAATAGGTGATGACGGCAAGTTAGAAGTAAAACATCCACTTAAATTTGAAAAGCAGATACTAGCCATTGGCGGGTTCGATGCGGTGGAGTTTTTGACTGAGCCATTGGTGCTTCATTTCTCAGACAGGGACTATTATTCGATGCCCAGTTGGAATCTAGATTTAGCCAAACGGATAGGCCGGGGAGGTGGCAACGCAAAGGCTTTTATTTATAATGGCAATACTCATGGATTGAAGCGCAGTCAATATAGTTGGTTTTCGCCGGATGATACTACTGATGGATTTCCACAGGCCGTTAAACGGGATATATTATTATTTGCTCGTTAACCCATTCTTATTCCGTACGCTCTATCGGTATTATAAGCACCGTTGGAGCGACTTATAGCAAGCACTATTCTACTCACAGTGAGTTTAATCAAACCACAGTAAGGCAATATTATGAGTAATTCTAACAGCCCTATAATTTCTAAAATGTTCTCCCTTACTGGAAAGATCGCTTTAGTTACAGGCGCGGGCAAAGGTATTGGTCGAGCCTGCGCCATACTACTTGCTGAGGCCGGTGCCAGCGTTATCGCCGTCAGCCGAACCGATTCTGACCTGCATGAATTACATCAACTGTATGGTGATAGCATTAAAATATGGACACTAGATATCACTAATGATGAATTTTTAAAACGCATCGCAAGCTTGGAGAGACTAGATATTTTAGTCAACAATGTCGGCACTAATAAACCAGAACCATTTGTCGATGTAACTGAGCAGACCTTAGATCTAATGCTAACATTCAATGTTCGTTCTGCTTTTTTGACCGCGCAAGCTGCAGCTAAAATAATGACCAAACAGGCCTCTGGATCTATAATTCATATGTCATCACAAATGGGGCACATTGGCGCCGCTAACCGCACTGTTTATTGCATGACAAAACATGCGATTGAAGGACTCACTAAAGCCATGGCGGTGGAACTGGCTGTTCACAATGTGCGTGTGAACTCTGTAGCACCCACATTTATTGAAACGCCATTGACACTGCCCATGTTTGAGGATGAGACCTTCAGGAGTGAAGTATTGACCAAGATTCCACTGAATCGAATTGGAAAGGTTGAAGATGTTGCAGCGGCAGTCCTCTATCTTGCTAGTCCTGCATCCAACATGGTCACAGGGCATAGCTTAAGAGTTGATGGCGGCTGGACCGCGATATAGCGCAGGCTTAGGGGACGAACTGAGTATGGGCGACTGTCGAGACAATGCTGTAGTTTGAATCCATTACTCAACAGTCCCTGCTACATATTGAGTCAATCTATCGGGCTGCCGTCTCTGTTCTTATCGCAGAGACAGGCTCAAAACACCTGTACCGGTCTTGCTAGCCTAGATGGTTTGGTTACCTATTGACTCACTGCAATTAAATTCAGCTAGTGGATAGACGACGACTCTAATTGGAGCCGTAGCGTTTAACCCGCAGATCAGCCTGTGCTTTGTGACCAGCAAAACCTTCCAAATCACATAATCTCGAGCAGTACTCGCCTATCTCGACCGTTGCTTCTTTACTAACCCGTTGGTAGGTGCAGGTTTTGATAAACTTACCAACCCAAAGACCCCCGGTATAGCGAGCTGCTTTGTTTGTCGGCAATGTATGGTTAGTTCCTATAACTTTGTCACCGTAAGAGACATTGGTTTCGGGTCCCAGAAATAAGGCGCCGAAATTAGTCATATTGTTTAAGAAATACTCTGGATCTTTTGTCATCACCTGGACGTGTTCGAATGCCAGATCGTCCGCTACCTGAAGCATCTCTTCATAGGTATCACAAAGAATAACTTGGCCATAATCTCGCCATGCCTGACCGGCTATTTTTGCCGTCTCAAGGGTTTCTAACTGCCGTTCGACCTCGATAACGGTTTCCTTTGCAAACACTTCGCTATTGGTCAGTAATATCGCGGGTGAGTTGACACCATGTTCCGCCTGACCGAGAAGATCTGTGGCAGCCATTTCAGGATCACAACCTATGTCATCGGCAATAATCAGTGTTTCCGTGGGACCCGCAAGCAAATCGATGCCTACTCGACCAAAGAGTTGACGTTTCGCTTCAGCTACATAGGCATTACCTGGACCGACAATCATATCGACCGGTGCAATCGTTTCTGTACCTATTGCCATGGCACCGACTGCCTGGACACCACCAAAACAATATATTTCGTCAGCACCGGCCAAGGCCATGGTGGCAACAATTGCCGGCATAGGCTTACCATTAAACGGTGGTGCGCATGCGATCACACGTTTAACGCCAGCGACCTTAGCTGTAGCAACACTCATATGAGCTGAGGCCACGAGAGGATACTTTCCTCCGGGGATATAACAACCCACGCTGTTCATGGGTATATGCTTGTGGCCTAGGACAACACCGGGACGTGTTTCCACTTCGACATTCTTCATGGAGTCGAGCTGAATACGAGCAAAATTCTTAACCTGCTCCTGGGCAAACTTAATATCATGCAGGGTACTTTCAGACAGGCTGTCGATACAGGCCTGTATTTCATCGTCAGACAAACGGAAGCTTGGCGGCGACCAGTTATCCAATTTTGCTGACATCTCACGAACATGAGTATCACCATGGTCGGTAATGCCTTGTAAAATACCTTCCACAACCTCTCGAACCTGATTACTAGCTTCGCGGCTCTGCTCTTCTGAAATACCTTTTTTTAAGATTGTTATCATTGCGGGGTTTTCCACTCCATGTTAATGCTACTGAACGTATGTGGTAGATGTTATTAATAATTGACTTCGAAGTCAATTATTAATAACATCTACCACATACGT
>DGAQ01000013.1 GCA_002382445.1 Porticoccaceae bacterium UBA4026
AAGGTGTACCAAAAAGTGTACCAAGATGAATTAAATCATGACAGATATAAAAAAACCCCTGCAAAAACAGAGGCTTAATTAATATATATGGCGGTGGGATAGGGATTCGAACCCTAGTTAGGCTATTAACCTAAGCCAGTTTTCAAGACTGGTGCATTCAACCGCTCTGCCATCCCACCAATTGAAGGCGCGATTATACAGCGCCTTTTTCTTCTAACAAGTACCAATTACACCTTTGTTGCATTTTAATCGGTGGAATCAGTACTTGGGTTCACTTTAGTAGCGCGTGTCTCAGTCGCTTCGTTTTGTGGGTTTGCTGCCGCTCGTTTCTTGCGTGGATCATTTGATGCGCGTACAGCAGGCTTTTCAGGCGCTGCGACTTTACTCGAGGCCGGAAGCGCTGTCTTGTCTCTAACTGCTGCAGGCGCTGACTCAGTGCGTTCAGTACTTACTACTACCTTAACCACTGGCTTTGGCATTTTCCTAGGATCATTACTCGCGCGGACTTCTGTCACCCCCGCTTCGGCACCGTCGGTCTTTGCTGCAACTGGCTTTTTGACAGCTTTAGGCTTGGCTTTGACGGCAGGTTTCTTTGTCGCCTTAGCTTTAGCGGGGGCTTTCTCCGCTGGAGCAGCCGTTGCTGGTTTATCAGCAGCGACAGCCGTGTCTGTTGCCTCTGGGCTCGCTTTTGGCTTAGCTGGAGCCTTGCGCCTGGTGCGAGTGGCTTTTGGCTTTACCGATTCAGCTTCAACCGCTTGAGTTACAGTCGGTGTAGTAGATGCATCTGCAACGGGCGCCTTCTGGTCTTTTGCTATTTCGACTTTAGCGTCTTGAGAAGCATTTGGCGTAGCCTCTGTTTTCGCAGTTTCAGCACCCAAAATTATCGCAGTTTGATCTAACATTTCCTGAGGAACGTCTTGTCGTTGACGACGACGACGAGGTCCTCGGCGCTTATCATCAGGACGACGCTGTAGTTGATCTGGCTTAGGCGCATTAGACGGCGACTCAGTTGTGCCTGTCGCTGCTGTATCTGCCGATGCGACTGCTACGTTAGCCTGGTCTTTTGGCTTGTTATTCCTATTTCTGCGATTACCGCTGTTGCGGTTTTGGTTATTCCTGGATTCACCACTCTGATCATTCTTCTGATCGTTGTTTTGATCATTGTTCTGAGTGTTATCGTTACCTCGATTTTCGGTATTACGATTTTCGGTATTACGATTGTTAGGGCGTCGATTGTTTTCGTTCGGACGATTGTTTCTGCCGCCTCGGCTTCTGTTTTGATTGTTACGACTAGGCGGGACAGGCTTCTTTTCCTCCACCTTTTCTTCAGTCTCACCGAACATGCTTGCCCAGAGGCGCTTAACCAGTCCAGGACTCTTCTCTTGAGTCGGAGAGGCCACAGTCGCCTTGACGGGCATGATGGGTGCAGGCGTTGTCGGAATAAGCGTTTTAACCGCAGGTTGGGGCGGTGCTGGAAGGGCTGAGGTATCACTAATAACTTCTTCTTCCGCCTTACTTAACTCGTTAGCCAAGCGATAACTAAAGTCTGAAGAGTCCTCGTCCTGATTACGAATTCGAACAACTTCAAAGTGCGGCGTTTCCATTTCAGTATTAGGCAGCACTATCACCTGTAACTTATTACGTGACTCTATATCTAAGATTTCTTTACGTTTTTCATTGAGTAGAAAGGTGGCAACGGGCACAGGAACAATAGCGCGAATCTCTCTGGTGAATTCTTTCTGTGCTTCTTCCTCTACTAGGCGCAATATTGAAAGCGCGAGTGACCGCGTGCCTCTAATGGTTCCTTGGCCTTTACAGCGAGGACATGTCCTAGACATTGTCTCTTCCAAAGAAGGGCGTAGACGCTGTCGTGACATTTCTAGCAAGCCAAAGCGTGAAATACGGCCAACTTGAACTCGCGCTCGATCAACTTCTAATGCGTCACGCATCTTATTTTCGACTTCTTTCTGATGACGGCTGTTGAGCATGTCAATAAAGTCAATAACGATAAGGCCGCCAACATCACGCAGTCTTAGCTGCCGGGCAATTTCCTCAGCGGCTTCTTTGTTAGTGTTAAATGCAGTTTCTTCAATATCGCCACCTTTTGTTGCCCGAGCGGAGTTAATATCTATTGATACCATAGCCTCGGTAATGTCGATGACGATAGATCCGCCAGATGGAAGGGTTACTTCGCGACAGAATGCAGTCTCGATTTGATTCTCAATCTGGTAACGATTAAACAGTGGTATTTCGTCTTGGTAGAACTTTACCTTACTGGTAAAGTCTGGCATGACCGTGCTGATAAATGCTGCGGCGAGGGCATAAGCTTCTTGACCATCGACGATCACTTCGCCGACATCGTGGCGCAGATAGTCGCGAATGGCTCGCACAATAACGTTGCTTTCTTGGAATAAAAAGTGGGGCGCTTTTGCCTTGCTAGATTCGTCTGTAATGGTATTCCACAGCTGAAGTAGGTAGTTGAAGTCCCATTGCAACTCCTCCGTCGCCCGGCCTATGCCGGCCGTTCTGACGATAGCGCCCATTCCGTCTGGAATATCCAGGCCTCGCATAGCTTCGCGTAAGTCTGCGCGCTCGTCACCTTCAATTCGGCGTGAAATGCCACCGGCCCGAGGGTTGTTGGGCATCAAAACAAGGTAGCGACCTGCCAGACTGATAAAAGTCGTGAGTGCCGCACCCTTATTGCTTCGTTCTTCTTTTTCTACCTGTACGACAACTTCCTGGCCTTCTTTGAGAGCATCTTGAATGCGTACTCGACCACCTTCAGGCGTGCCTTTTTTGAAATACTCTCTGGAGATTTCTTTTAGCGGGAGGAAGCCGTGACGCTCTGCCCCATAGTCAACAAAGGCGGCCTCTAAGCTTGGCTCTACTCGAGTAATTCTACCTTTGTAGATATTTGATTTTTTTTGTTCTCTGGTTCGATTTTCGATATCTAAGTCATATAGTCGCTGACCGTCTACCATTGCTACGCGCACTTCTTCAGTGTGCGATGCGTTAATTAACATACGTTTCATAATTCACCTTTACTCATTATTAGGAGTGAGTAGCAGGGGAAGAACAGAAAAGAGGGGCACGGAAACATTGCAGCTGAAAGGCCGAGAAATGAAGCAAGCTCTTTGGTGCTAGCGCAAACAATCTTATTGCGCACTCCACTAAGCAGTCCAAGACGCTCATAAAACAGGGCTCTTGGGAATTTGGCGCTAGACGCGTCAAATTGCTTCTTCAAATATTGATATCATCGGTCGCGAGATGGACTGTTTGATTAACCCCTAAATATCAACAGCATTAATGCTGTGATATTAATTAACTCTAGCTAAACCTAGAACACAATATCTTGTCTTTCGTATTTTCATCCGGTCGACCACTTTTATTTCAATACAGTTGGGGATAATACTTACCGCCTTATAACTGGCGCCTCAATTGTGTGGTCAACTTTAAACCGTTATCTTTTTGGTTCTTTCACTGGCTGAGCTCACTCAGCAGTCTTTGGATTTGCGGCTAACTTTTTGAGCACAAATCCTTGGATTCTTAGCCTAGTCAATTCTGTAGGCTCTGTTTTTCTTAAACACTTGGTCTAAGAACGGTGCGCAATATAACAACAAAAGACAATATCTACAATGTAATCAATCAATTAGTTATCTTAACCGATGGCAGGTGGGTACAATGTTCGACTTTTGACTTAGCAGGCTAGTAATTCGTGCAGGAAAATCAGTTCAATAAAGTATCTTTTGTCGAGGTAGATCCCGAATACGAGGGTCAGAGACTCGATAATTTCCTTATAAGACATTTAAAGGGTGTGCCTAAATCACGCATCTATAATCTGCTGCGCAAAGGCGAAATACGCGTCAATAAGGGCCGCGTGAAGGCTGATACGAGGCTAAAGGCCGACGATGTTGTCCGTATTGCGCCGATCAGAGTCGCTGAGTCAGGTGCTCCGGCGGAAGTCGGCAGGCAGTTAAAGCGTTATTTGTCAGAAAACATTCTCTTTGAAGATGATGGGTTGCTTATCCTAAACAAGCCTAGTGGCTTAGCAGTGCATGGTGGCAGTGGAATTTCACTGGGGGCAATTGAAGCGATGAGACTAGAGCGCCCAGAGTTGCGCTTTTTAGAGTTAGTCCATCGGCTTGATCGAGAGACCTCGGGATGCCTTATGTTTGCCAAAAAGCGCTCTGTGCTTGTAGAGATACAGCAGGCGATGCAACGTAATCAAATACAAAAAAATTATTTAGCTCTGGTCAAGGGGGTCTGGCCGAAAGGGAAGTCGACGGTTAATGCGCCCTTGCGCAAGAATCAGCTTTCCTCAGGCGAACGGATTGTTCGAGTTGATGTAGATGGAAAGGCGTCAGTGACGCATTTCAAGATTAATCGTCGATTTAAGGAAGCCACCTTGCTTGACGTGACCTTAGAAACGGGCAGAACCCATCAAATAAGGGTTCATAGCCAATTTTCGGGAACACCGGTAGCGGGTGACGACAAGTACGGTGACAAAGAGTTTAATGACCACTTACGTAGCGAGCTAGGGTTGCGGCGCTTGTTTTTACATGCCTGCCGTTTGCGATTTAAGCACCCCCTGTCAGGTGACTGGGTGGAAGTGGAGGCACAAATACCTTCCGACCTGGCCGCTGTGCTTGATAAACTTCCTAAATAGAGGCTATAAACTATCGCTACTCCAAAACTATTAATATTTGACTGGGATGGTACTCTTTGTGATTCGGTGGACCGGATCGCGACTTCCATTAGACTCGCCGCTGCTGATCATGGCCTGTCCGTACCCAGCTATGCCGCAGCTTCCGATGTTATTGGGCTTGGATTAAAAGAGTGCATTGATCAGCTGTTCCCGGGGTTGGCAGACTCCGATGCGGAGCAATTCGCAGCGTTGTATTCGGCGCGTTTTAAGCAGCAAGATATAATCCCCTGCGCGTTTTTTCCTGGGGTGTTAGAGACCTTGAGAGATTTGCGACAAGGTGCCTATTTTCTAGCGGTGGCAACCGGTAAAAGTAGGGCGGGGCTTGATAGGGTGTTGGCCGCTACCGGCTTGTTTGAGTTTTTCGATGGTTCGCGTTGTGCTGATGAGACTCTCTCCAAACCTCACCCACTGATGCTTGAGGAGCTTTTGAGTCAGTTTGAGGTTAAACCAAGTGAGGCGATCATGGTGGGTGATACTGAGTTCGATTTGGAAATGGCCAGAAATGAAAACATCCCTGCCATTGCCGTTAGTTATGGTGCTCACGACCTAGATAGGCTGCTTAAATATAAGCCAATAGCATCTCTTGACTCATTCCAATATATAAAAAAATACATATAAATATCAATTATTT
>DGAQ01000071.1:0-2923 GCA_002382445.1 Porticoccaceae bacterium UBA4026
TGGTTGGGATGGAGCCACTATGCTATGTGTTGGGTGGCGTTTATCAAGGGTGTTGTGCTGACTTGCATGGTGACGTGGCTGATGGGTTAGTTCAACGACTTACATCAAATCTATAAGCAGCATGGCAAGTCGTACAATTATTTAGAACATCACTCAGCTTATCTAAAATAATAGCCGGATCTCCAAGGCCCTCAGCCTCCAGTGCTATCTCATCAAATATACCGTGTGTTGCCATACCAAGCATTTTAAATTCTAAAGGCAGCTTGGTGATGAGAGACACAGGTTCTTTGCCCGTATGTCCTGTACCAAGTTTCTTTGCAGCGCTTGAAATGTCTTCCATTTCATTATCTGCTAATCCAACAGTAATTGCGTGAACAGCCTCTAACAGACCTCTCATTTCAAGTAAGACATAATCTTTTTCATCTTCGTTTAGAATTATTGAGGTCCGCCCATCATCACTTTCTTCTGTGACGCCGTTTACAAAGAACCAAACAAAAACAGCCGCCACACCAATGATTGAAGCAAACAATGCTAAATAAATATTCTTTCTTTTTAATGTCATAATTAGGCCTTCCGCTATAGATCTGCTGTGGTCAATAAATTATAACCTAGACTACCTCGGTTGCAAACAACGCTAAACCAATGACGAATATTGGGAAAAGCCAAATATTATTAGGCTCAATTTCAAAGCACTTTGTTACAATGCAATTGCCCTCTCCATCCAGAGTTTAAGATTAAGCGTATAAAGCTCATCAGATCATTATAACCTTAACTAACAGTGGATCGTTGATATAGATCAAAGCTGCCTAAAGCTAACCTGTGTTTGTCTCGTATCGTGGGGTAATTTGTATGGTCGCCACATGTACTTTTACTCCAGTGCAGCACCCCTTTTTCTACTATGGGCACAACATCAACAATAAAAGTCTTCATGTGGCTCAGCAATATTCTGCATCTAGTTTTGGATTTTGGATGCAGTGAACGCGAGGTGAACCGTCAAAGCCGAAAAAACAGGCAGCCAAATAGCCAAAACAATTACGTGACCGCTGCTGCCGTAAAGTGATTCAAAAAAGGAAAGTGCCCAAAATACATCCGCAAGATATTCGCTTTTAGAGTTCGATTTTATCTCTACCAAAACAAATATCAACAACACACCACCTAAAAGCGCTGAATGCTTGGCCAAGGAAAAGAGTAGAGATTCTATTGAAATACTAAGTGAGCTAGATAATGCCCATATTCCAACAACGGTCATAACCAACAAGAATAGGTACATTACAATACCCAATAGGGCTTCTTTTCTTACTGACCCGACACTCTTTTTTATGAATGTGTCTACCTCACAGCGAATGGTCGATACACGATGTTTAACGTAAAATGCCCTGGCCTCTAGTTCATCACCATTAGCCTCTTCCATTGCCTTTATTTTTGCAGCGGGATCAAAAGAATTAGTTTCAAGTTCATTCCTAGCCAGTTCGTAAAAACGATACTCAATCAAATGATCGTTAAACTTTGATAATTCTTTAAGTGTCTTAGCATCCATGATCAAAGCTCTGCGTTTTCTACTGCCAACAAGCTAAACCAATGATCACCCCTGGGTAAAGCATGATATTGCGATAAGAAGTTTGAAGATTGGGTCAGCAATATCATATTACACCTCCTGCGTTGATATTAATAGTTATTAGACTAGGGGATAACATATGGTTTTTTATGCACAGCATGTTGATGAATAAGAACAAAAAGTATAGAAAAACCAGACATCAGCACAAATTTACCTGAGATATTAATGGTAAGACTTCTTGCCTGACATGGATAAGCTTCTTGTTTATCAGTGGGTTTGCATAGCGTGGGCAGGACCAACGCTGCCACTATGAGTTTTATGAAATGATGAAGACACACATTATAGTACTTCTGAGATAGCTATTGCAGTAAAACGTGCAGCCGTTAACTATAATTATTTAAAATTATGGACTGCATCATGTTCAAACCCGCCTATGAGCGCCTAGGCATTGGCCGCCATGTAGGATTTGTGCTCCCCATAGGCTTGCACCTGAGGCAACGATTTGAATGAAGCGAGGTACCGAACCATCCCTGGATAGATATTAAGCGTCTCCTTGGGCACATGGTCAATAAAACCCAGCGTGTATCGCTCGAGGACTGGCGCGAGGCAACAATCAGCCAGTGTAGGTTCCGCACCGCAAAGAAACGGCCCACCAGACACTTCGATCATTTTTGAGAAAAAGCCACAATACATGGGCATTTCTTTGACCAGAAATCCCTCGCGAAGAGCCTTTATCGTCTCGCGCAGATCGGGGCTGCCCTTAACGAACGACGCAGTCGCAGGCGTAATTCCATAACCTAACTTTTCTGGTTCTAGCGCTAGCCCTACACAGGGTCTCCACGAGCGCTCAAAGTCGTCAACCAGCCCAATCGCCTCCTGAACCTTTAGAAAAAGATCTACAGGGCATAGCTTCGGCGCAAGTGTCCCGACGTATTGGAGCATAGCGTTGCTCTGGGTTATGTAAGGCCCGCCGTTGATGGACATGACGGGTAATTGCCCATATGGAGTATGACATTTAAGCTCAGGCCATTCGGCAGGCGGCACTCGCACATCGTCGAATTCTACACCACCGAGCCAAAGTGCGAGCCTGACCTTCTCAGCCGCGCCAGGAATAGGAAAATACTTTAGAGTGATATTTTTGTTTGCGTTCACCATGTTTTGTTCCATAGCTTCCATTTTCCAGTGATAGTTAGAACTTAAGTTGCAGATTACTAATGGGTTTGCAAACAGCAATCGCGGAGTGCTTTATGGAGTGGCTCATGCGTTTGATCTCCATGGATTTTGACAAAGGATACGAACGGGTGCCGAACAACTCAGGCTGTATGCTTACCCTGCGCCAACCGTTAATGGGTAGTAAGCGCAGCTTAG
>DGAQ01000071.1:3144-3399 GCA_002382445.1 Porticoccaceae bacterium UBA4026
AAACAAAACGCATAAACCATATAAAAGATGGAAAAAGACAGATCCATAACCACGGCACGTATTAAGCTGATGTTTAAAAACCAAGCTATAATTGGAACTAAAACTGACATCATGCCAAGTTCAAATAGGACAGAATGCAAAACGCGCATCCATACCGTTTTGTCAGTATGGCCAAGCCGCCTATTCATAGCATGGTCGAAACCTAGATTGAAAATATAATTCCACACCATTGCAATAAGTGCTGAAATAACAGCC
>DGAQ01000061.1:0-55632 GCA_002382445.1 Porticoccaceae bacterium UBA4026
AAGCGGCCCGTAGGCCGCTTTTTCTTTAACTGCTTAACTACTAAACAACCTTACCAGCCAGTAATTTCTTTCAGGCCATTGCCAATCTCAGCAAGACTGCGGACTGTTTTAACGCCGGCATCTTCTAGGGCTGCAAACTTCTCATCTGCTGTGCCTTTACCACCAGAAACAATAGCACCAGCATGGCCCATACGCTTACCTGCTGGGGCTGTTACACCAGCAATATAGGAAACAACAGGCTTGGTGACATTCGCTTTAATGTAAGCCGCGGCTTCTTCTTCTGCGGTACCGCCAATTTCACCGATCATGACAATGGCTTCAGTGGCTGGGTCTTTTTCAAACAAGGCCAGTATATCGATGAAGCTTGAACCAGGAATGGGATCTCCACCAATACCAACACAGGTAGACTGACCAAACCCACAATCGGTAGTCTGCTTGACTGCTTCGTAGGTCAGTGTACCGGAACGAGAGACTATACCTACCTTGCCAGGCAAATGGATATGGCCTGGCATAATGCCAATTTTGCACTCACCAGGAGTGATAACGCCAGGGCAGTTTGGCCCAATGAGAGTAACGCCCAGATTATCGCAAACGACTTTACAGTCGAGCATATCCAGAGTCGGGATACCTTCGGTAATACAAACGATAAGCTTGAGGCCTGAATAAGCGGCTTCAAGAATAGAGTCTTTACAGAACGGTGCTGGTACGTAGATAACTGAGGCTTCTGCACCAGTCTCTGCAACAGCTTCGGCTACTGTGTTAAATACCGGTAGTCCAAGATGGGTTGTGCCGCCCTTACCGGGAGTTACACCACCAACCATTTTTGTACCGTACTCAATCGCCTGTTCTGAGTGAAAGGTGCCCTGCCCGCCCGTAAAACCCTGACAGATAACTTTGGTGTCACTGTTAATTAAGATAGACATGTTTAGTTACCCCCTGCGGCTTTAACAACCTGTTGTGCTGCGTCGGTAAGACTTGTGGCAGCAATGATAGCAAGACCGGATTCGGCCAATTTTTTAGTTCCCAGCTCTGCGTTGTTACCTTCTAAGCGCACAACCACCGGAATAGTTACTCCCACCTCTTCAACGGCGCCAATAACGCCCTCGGCAATGAGATCACAGCGAACAATACCGCCAAAGATATTGATCAGTACGGCTTTAACATTGGTGTCTGAAAGAATAATTTTGAACGCTTCAACCACGCGCTCTTTAGTCGCACCGCCCCCAACATCAAGGAAATTAGCCGGTGAGCCACCGTGGAGGTTAACAATGTCCATAGTACCCATAGCAAGACCGGCACCGTTGACCATGCAACCAATGTCGCCATCCAGGGCCACATAGTTAAGGTCCCAGGCAGAGGCATGAGCTTCGCGAGCATCTTCCTGCGAGGGATCATGCATTTCTTTGATCTGTGGCTGACGATACATGGCGTTGCTGTCGACAATAATCTTGGCATCTAAACAGTGCAGATTGCCTTCGTTAGTAATCACTAGCGGGTTCACCTCCAACAACTCAAGGTCCTTTTCTTTAAATAACTTAGCTAAACCCATGAAGATGCTGACAAACTGGCTAATTTGAACACCCTTAAGACCCAGCTTAAAAGCTAGATCACGACCCTGGTAAGGCTGAGCGCCGGTTACCGGATCGATAACAGCTTTAAGGATTTTCTCAGGAGTCTCTTCGGCTACTTTTTCAATCTCAACACCACCTTCGGTAGAGGCCATAAAAATGATGCGGCGTGTTCCACGATCAACCACTGCACCAAGATACAGTTCTTGGTCAATGTCGGTGCAGGTTTCAACCAAAATACGACTTACCGGCTGACCTTTGGCATCGGTTTGATAGGTCACTAGATTTTTACCCAACCACTGACGGGAAAATGCTTCGATTTCAGCTTTAGAGCTAACTAGCTTTACGCCGCCAGCTTTACCGCGACCGCCAGCATGGACCTGAGCTTTAACCACCCAACGGCTGCCACCGATAACGTCTGCAGCGGCGATGGCTTCCTGAACTGTTTGCGCGGCAATGCCCTTCGACACTGGCAGTCCGTACTCGGCAAACAGCTGCTTACCTTGATATTCGTGCAGGTTCATACTTCGATTCCTGTTAATGTTTAGGTTGTTTTGTACTCTAGGCTATTAAATAAATAGCCTGAAGAACAAAAGGTTAATTTGTTTCTAGCGTCGCTTGCGATTTGCGATGTGAATTGCGGCTCCATTCACCGCCAAAGCCGCCTCATGGACCGCCTCAGAAAGGGTTGGATGGCCAAATACGGTCATACCTAAGTCCTCCGCACTGGAACCAAACTCCATTGCTATAGCGACTTGCTGTGTTAAATCAGAAGCACTTGGCCCTACAATGTGGCAGCCCAGTATGCGATCAGTGTCAGCATGAGCAATTATTTTAACCATGCCGTCAGTGTCATTTGCCGCTAACGCTCTACCGCTTGCTGCAAATGGGAATGTACCGACGTTATAGGGCTCGCCCGCGGCCTTAACCTGCTCTTCGGTTTGACCCACAGAAGCGACCTCAGGGTGAGTATAAATTACGTTAGGCACAATATCGTAGTTCATTTGGGCCTTGTGGCCGGCAATGCGCTCTGCCACCATAATGCCCTCTTCAGACCCTTTGTGGGCCAACATAGGACCGCGTACCAAGTCTCCAACAGCATAGACGCCAGGCGCATTCGTCGCACAAAACTCGTTGACATAAACTGAGCCACGCTCATCTAAATCTACGCCACTGTCTGGCGCCAGAAGCCCTTGAGTAAACGCCCGACGGCCTACACAGACTATCAGCTTATCGAAACTTTCTTTTAGCTCTTCACCAGCCGTGGTCTTATAAGTCACTTCAACTTCGCGACCTTTAATTTCAGTACCAGTAACCCGAGCACCCAATCGAATATCTAAACCCTGTTTGGTAAAGATTTTTTTAGACTCTTTCGCAATTGCTTTGTCCATGATAGCCAAAAAGTCGTCAAGCGCTTCTAGCAATACCACTTTAGAGCCAAGCCGACTCCAAACAGAGCCTAACTCTAACCCGATAACACCCGCACCAATCACGCCTAAACGTTTTGGCACTTCACCAATTTCCAGAGCACCCGTAGAATCAAGAATTAAATCGTTATCAACCGGCGCAACCGGGATGGCGATGGGCAGTGAGCCCGAGGCCAGAATAACGTTTTCCGCATCTATTACAGACACAACACCATTATTATCAGTCAGCTCGACTTTTTTACCAGAAAGAAGCTTACCCATGCCATAAAGCGCAGTGACACCATTAGCTTTAAACAGTCCGGCAATACCGCCAGTGAGTTGCTTAACAATTTTGTCTTTTCGGTCAAGCATGGCCGCGATATCCATCTCCACGCCCTTAGTACTGATACCATGAACCGCTAAGCCTTCTGTCGCTTCATGATACTTGTAAGAACTGTCGAGTAATGCCTTCGATGGAATACAGCCAACATTGAGGCAGGTACCACCAAGGACGCCGCTCCCTTCGTTGTTTTTCCACTTCTCAATACAGGCCACTTTTAGTCCGAGTTGCGCGGCGCGAATCGCGCCAACGTAACCCGCGGGGCCACTGCCAATTACAACAACATCATACTTATCAGACATCTATATACCTATATATCAATTATTTACAGATTAAATCTCAAGTAAAATCTTAGCTGGATCTTCAATCAATTGTTTAATCACCACTAAGAACTGCACCGCTTCCTTTCCATCGATCAAGCGGTGGTCATAGGACAGCGCCAAATACATCATAGGACGAATAACGACCTCTCCATTAACCGCCATTGGCCGCTCTTGAATCTTGTGCATACCCAAAATAGCCGCCTGAGGTGCATTAAGAATCGGCGTTGAAAGCAACGAACCATAGACCCCTCCATTGGTAATAGTAAAGGTGCCACCGGTCATTTCATCGATGGTTAGTTTGCCGTCACGCGCCTTGCCTGCATAGGCGCTGATAGTATTCTCAATAGTAGCAATGCTCATGTTCTCAGCACTTCTTAGGACTGGCACAACCAGGCCCCGCTCTGTTGAAACGGCGACGCCAATATCTTGGTATCCGTGATAAACAATATCGGAGCCATCAATAGAAGAATTAACCAATGGAAAGCGCTTAAGTGCTTCTACAGCGGCTTTGACGAACAAGCCCATAAAGCCCAATCGAGTGCCATTGTGCATCTTAGTAAACTCATCCTGGTACTGTTTACGCAGGCTCATCATAGCTGACATGTCGACTTCGTTAAATGTAGACAATGAAGCGGTCGTCTGAGTTACATCCAAAAGACGCTCTGCGATACGCGCACGCATGCGAGTCATAGGCACACGACGCTCAACTCTTTCTCCCTCTTGCATCGTGGGCTCTATGGTTGCTGGCGCTTTTACCGCCGGAGCAGAAGCAGCCACTACAGCAGGAGTGAAATTGACCACATCTTCTTTAGTAATACGCCCGCCTTTACCCGTGCCGGAAATTTGAGAGAGATCAATATCACGCTCATCAGCCAACTTTTTAGCGGCAGGGTTTACTAAAGCATCACCCACTTGCTGGTCAGGCTCTGAGGCCGTCGTCACTTTTACAGGAGATGCAGTGGTCCCAACTTCTTCAATACGAGCCAAAATTTCGTTACTAAGGACGATATCTCCCTCGGCTTTAAGCACCTCGACCAGGGTGCCAGAAGCTGGCGCAACAACCTCAAGGACAACTTTATCAGTCTCAATATCGACAATAAGTTCGTCACGTTCAACCCTGTCACCAGGTTGTTTATGCCAAGTTGCCAGAGTTCCCTCTTGCACGGATTCGGGGTAAGTCGGTGCCTTAATTTCTGTGGCCATTAATCTATTCCTAGTTTAAGCGTCTAAGGTCAGCGCTTCATCAATAAATTTTCTCTGTTCCTCAAGATGAACAGACATGTATCCACTCGCAGGAGCGGCTGAGCCGATTCGACCCGCGTAGGTTAGATCCAGCTTTGGATCTAACCTTTGCAATGCATTACGTATATGATGCTGACTACTATACCAAGCACCCTGATTCATTGGCTCTTCCTGACACCAAACTGCACTTTCCAAACCCCTATACGGAGCCAAAACCTCATCTAACTCCAGATCTGGGAAGGGGTATAGCTGCTCAAGACGAACCAGTGCGATATCAGTAATACCTCGTTCCTCACGCTCTTCAAGAAGATGATAATAGACCTTACCTGAACAAAGAACCACGCGCTTTGCCTCGGCGGATCCAACAGTGCTATCAGCAATCACATTGAAAAATTCGCCTTGGGCCAACTCTTCAAGGGTTGAAGTTGCTAATTTATGCCGCAAGATCCATTTCGGACTCATTACGATCAGAGGCCGTCGCATTGGACGGATAGCTTGACGTCGCAGTAAATGGAAAATCTGTGCTGGCGTTGTTGGATTACAAATTTGCATGTTATGTTCAGCAGAAAGTTGCAAGAACCGCTCTAGCCTGGCCGAAGAGTGTTCAGGACCCTGCCCTTCAAAGCCATGAGGCAACAGCATGGTCAGGCCGCACAATCTGCCCCATTTGTGCTCACCACTGGCAATAAATTGATCAATCACAACCTGAGCGCCGTTAGCAAAGTCACCAAACTGGGCTTCCCAAATAATTAAGCCGGCGGGTGCCGTTGTCGCATACCCATATTCAAAGGCCAGCACGGCTTCCTCTGAAAGAACTGAGTCATAAATATCAAAGCGCGGCTGATCATCCGACAAGTTTGCCAGGGGTAAATAAGCCTCGCCATCCTTCTGATTGAAAACCACCGCATGACGATGAGAGAAGGTGCCGCGGCGTATATCTTGACCAGTAAATCGGATTGGATAGCCTTCATGAAGCAGCGTGCCGTAAGCCAGAAGCTCGGCCATACCCCAATTTAGAGGCAGAGCCCCTCCTATCATTTTGCGCCGGTCGTCATAAATTTTGGCCACCTGTCGCTGAACTTGAATCCCATCAGGAATCGTCGTTATTTTAGTTCCGATATATTGCAGCTCTTTTAGAGCAATAGACGTGGTGGCTGGCGTTCGCCAATCATGATCCAAATAAGGTAACCAATTTACAAACAAACTGGTATCTGGCTCTCGCACTAAGTTGTGTACAACGAACTCACCCTTATCTAGGCTTGCCCGATACACATTAGTCATTTCATTGGCTTGGTCTTGCTTAAGAACACCCTCAGACACAAGTTTTTGCGCGTAAAGTGTTCTAGTGGTGGAATGCTTACGAATAGTTTCATACATCAAAGGCTGAGTGGACGAGGGTTCATCCGTCTCATTGTGTCCGCGGCGACGATAACAAACCAAGTCAATAACCACGTCTTTACCAAACTCATACCGATAGTCTGTAGCCAGCATCGCGGCAAACATCACCGCATCAGGATTGTCGCCGTTAACATGCAATATAGGCGCGCCGACCATCTTGGCAATATCGGTGCAGTACTCTGTTGATCGGGCATCATCTTGGCGACTGGTAGTAAAACCAACCTGATTATTGATCACAATGTGGATGGTGCCGCCGGTTTTATAGGCTCGGGTTTGAGATAGCTGAAAAGTCTCCATCACCACCCCTTGCCCTGCAAACGCCGCGTCACCATGCATCAAAATAGGCACAACCTTCTGGCCGGTAGAGTCATTGCGGCGATCTTGACGTGCACGGCCTGAGCCGACAACGACTGGACAAGAGATTTCCAAGTGCGACGGATTAAAGCCCAACGCCATGTGGACTTCGCCACCAGGTGTCATCACGTTCGATGAAAAACCTTGATGGTACTTTACGTCACCCGAGGTATTGACCAACCGTTTGCCTTCAAATTCTTCAAACATTTCCGCTGGATTTTTTCCTAGAATATTAACAAGAACATTCAGTCTGCCACGATGGGCCATCGCCATCACAATCTCTTTGGCGCCATATTCTCCGGAACGCCGAACCAAACAATCAAGCAAAGGAATCAGGCTCTCGCCACCCTCCAAGCCAAATCGCTTAGTACCGGGATACTTCGAATCGAGATGTTTCTCCAATCCTTCTGCTGCGGTCAGCCTATTAAGGACATCAATGCGCGCGCCGTCGCCATAAGTTGGTTTGGAACGAACACTCTCAAAACGTTGCGCCAACCACTGCTTTTCGGCAAAAGAAGTGATGTGCATAAATTCGGGACCTAAGTCACCGCAGTAAGTTTCTTCAAGGGCACCTATAATCTCGCGCAAGGTGGCTTCTTGTTTACCTATATAAAGGGGGCTTGTTTGAAATGTCGTATCAAGATCCGCTTGGGTTAAGCCATGAAAATGTAACTCAAGATCAGCCACGGTCTCACGAATCATTATGCCTAAGGGATCTAACTTAGCTTTTTGATGTCCACGAAAACGATAAGAGCTGATTAACTGGACAACCTTAACCTGTTTGCGTTCATGCGCCAAATACATTCCACCAGACCCTGGGGCGGGGGTAGGTCTCGCCTGACGTCGGCCAAGTAACTCGAAATGCTGAATAATCGTATCGTGAGATATATCAGGTGCTATTGAACCGTTAGTGCGAGGTAGAGAGTCAAAAAAACCGCTCCACTCCTCTGATACTGCATTTGGGTCATGCAAGTAGGTTTCGTAAAGCCCCTCAATATAGGCGGCATTTCCACCCGAATAGTGGGAGGAGCTAAGAAATCGCTCCATTGGGCCCTGGGGCATTTATGATATGTCCTTTTGACTACAAATTTTACCGACATTTTAAAGGGCTAAGCCTCCAATCGCCAGTAAAATCTGCAATACTTTCACTGAATAGGTGGTGCCTTAAGTGGCACTACGGATCAACATATTTCGAATATGACCGATCGCTTTTGTAGGATTCAATCCTTTTGGACACACTTGCACGCAATTCATGATGCCATGACAACGAAAAACACTGAACGGATCATCTAATCTAGCTAAACGCTCTTCTGTTGCTGTGTCCCTGCTGTCGGCTAGAAACCGATAGGCTTGCAATAAACCTGCAGGCCCTATGAATTTATCTGGATTCCACCAAAAAGATGGGCAGGCAGTTGAACAACAAGCGCACAGTATGCACTCGTAGAGACCATCTAATTTCGATCGCTCCTCGGGACTTTGCAACCGCTCAATAGTTGGCGCAGGCGAATTATTGATCATGTAAGGTTGTATTTTCTCGTACTGAGCATAGAACTGACTCATATCGATGACTAAATCACGAATCACCGGCAACCCGGGAAGAGGACGTATCACCAGTTTATTTCCTTTTACCGCCTCAGACAAAGGGGTGATGCAGGCCAACCCATTCTTACCTGAAATATTTACCCCGTCGGAACCACAGACACCCTCTCGACAGGAACGCCTAAATACAAGGGTAGGATCTTTGATCTTAAGTTTCTCAAGAACGTCCAAGACCATGATGTCTTTACCCTCAGTGTCGAACTGAAAATCCTCCATGTAAGGCTCGTCATCGACTTCTGGGTTGTAGCGATAGATACTTACATTCAACATAAATTTGGCTTCTCTGGCAATATATCAGTAGGTACGGGCCATTGGTTCAAAAGGCTCACGCGTTTTAAGCTTAAAATTCACTGGACGCTTACCAATTTCTTTACTCCCAGGGAAGTAAATTGAGTGGCATAACCAGTTTTCATCATCACGATCTTGGAAGTCTTCCCGCGCATGAGCGCCGCGACTCTCGGTGCGACCTTCAGCGGCAATCGCTGTGGCATAAGCTGTCTCAAAAAGATTCTGTAATTCTAAGGCTTCGATTCTCGCTGTATTAAAGGAGTTGCTCTTATCTTCTAGATACACACTCTCAATCCTTGGGCGCAGTTCCTCGAGTTTTCCAATACCCTCTTGCATGTAATCACCCCGCCGGAAAACGCCGAAGAAATTCTGCATAATGGTTTGTAATTCAGCTCTAAGTACCGCGGCATTCTCACCTTCCGACGAGGCGTTAAGGCGATTTAATCCTGCCATAGCCCGATCAATATCAGCCTCTGACGCATCTTTCAACACTATGCCTTCACGCAGCTTTTTTTCGATAAACATACCTGATGCGCGGCCAAATACAACCAAGTCGAGCAACGAGTTGCCGCCTAGACGATTAGCGCCATGCACCGACACACAGGCCGCTTCCCCACAAGCGTAAAAGCCATCAATAACCCGTTCTTTTCCTTCACGGTCGATGGACAGAGCCTGTCCATTAACATTAGTTGGAATACCGCCCATCATATAGTGACAGGTGGGTACGACAGGAATAGGCTCTTTAATGGGATCTGCGTGAGCAAAGGTGCGTGACAGCTCAAGAATTCCTGGCAATTTAGCGTTGAGCGCCTCTTCACCCAAATGATCCAACTTTAGAAATACGTGATCCCCCTTTGGCCCGCAGCCGCGACCTTCTAAAATCTCCAATACCATAGACCTAGCAACGACATCGCGCCCGGCCAAATCTTTAGCATTGGGGGCATAGCGCTCCATAAATCGCTCACCATCTTTATTAACCAGATAACCACCCTCTCCACGGCAACCTTCAGTTACCAGCGTTCCGGCACCATAAATGCCCGTTGGATGAAACTGCCACATTTCGATATCTTGAACGGGAAAGCCAGCTCTCAAAGCCATACCAATACCATCGCCAGTACAGATATGAGCATTAGTTGTCGATGCGTAAATTCGACCCGCACCACCAGTGGCAAAAACAGTAGCCTTAGCTTTAACGTAGACGGTTTCGCCAGACTCAATATTAATAGCCACCACACCTACAACGGCATCATCAGCATTCTTAACAATATCCACGGCAAACCATTCGTTAAGAAAAACAGTTTTGTTCTTTAAATTACCCTGATAAAGCGTGTGCAGCAGTGCATGTCCTGTGCGATCTGCAGCAGCACAGGTTCTCGCCGCTTGGCCACCAGCACCATAGTCTTTTGACTGACCACCGAAGGGGCGCTGATAAATTCTCCCTTCTTCTGTTCGAGAAAAAGGCAAACCCATATGCTCAAGTTCAAAAATGGCCTCGGGCCCAGTCTGACACATGTATTCTATGGCCTCTTGGTCGCCTATATAATCCGACCCCTTAATGGTGTCGTACATGTGCCACTGCCACTGGTCATTGGGGTCGTCGCTGGCGATCGCACAGGTAATTCCACCCTGGGCAGATACAGTGTGCGAGCGCGTAGGAAATACCTTAGTAATTACTGCCGTTTTGAAACCTGATTGGGCCAACTGAAGTGCGGCGCGCATCCCAGAACCGCCACCGCCAACGATCAAGGCATCAAAACTCATTGTTCGTATGTTAGACATGTAATTAGATTCCCCAGAGAATATCAACGGCCCACAATAAATAGACTAAAATCATGGCAATCATGCCAAGTTGGAAAAAGATACGGATAGCCTTGGCTTTCGGGCCAATCGTTCTAACAGTTATATAATCTGTCAATACGCTCCACATGCCAATCCAAGCATGGGCCGCCACAGAAAGCATCGTTAGTAAACTAAACATGCGCATAGGTAACCCGCTATGCAGACCAGCCCACTGCTGATAACTCACATCAGAATTCAACAGTAAATAGCCGACTATAAAAATGAGATACGCTGTCATGACAACTGCGCTGACTCTTTGGACTAGCCAATCAGAAAGTCCGCTGCGACCAAAACTTGTTACTGTAGTTACCATAAGAAAATCCACGCGGTGATAAATATAATGATGGCCACAGACAGCACGACTACAATCCTCGCACTAGTCAAACCACTTTCAAAGCTGTCTTCGCCAAAACCAAAATCCATCATTAAATGTCTTATCCCAGCCACTACGTGATAGGCCAGCGCGGCTAGACTAACCCAAATCGTAATTTGACAGAGCGGATGTGCAAACCAACCTTTGATCGCAGCGAAATTCTCTGGAGACTCCAGACTAGCATCCAGCATCCATAAAAATCCTGCTAGAGCAAAAAACATAATCACACCGGAGATACGGTGCGAAATGGAAACCCAGGCAGTGAGGGGAAGACTAAAGGTCCCTATATCTAGATTAACGGGTCTTTTCTTATCTACCACGGGCAGCGCCTTATCGTTGGTTATCGTAAAAATGTGACATTATTTAATATTAGTCTAAAACTTAACAGGGTAGTGGGGCAATCCCGCAACAGGGGATCATCATTTGATGGCGCGAGAGTATAATTACTCGACGAGACGAATTCAATTGGCTTTGCCAAAAAAAATAATCAAAATTCCGACTGCCTCAGTGCGAACGCCTAATATACGCTAGAACGCCATTGGATTTGTGAATAATGATTATTCTGATATCCGGCCAAAATTAACGACCCATCCCTTGCTATAGATCACCAACGGAAGGATTGTTGATCCTTTGCAAAGACCCGGCTAAGATTGACATCGTATTGACAATTTTCGCTGAGCATCTATAGTTGCCAACCGTGTTTTTGACCAAGCCTAACTAGTTTTCTGAGGATTTAGTATGACCGAACGCAAAGCGACTCTGACAATCGACGGCGAAAAGCCAATCGAACTGCCCGTCTATAAAGGGACTAGAGGGCAAGATGTTGTCGATGTAGGATCTCTTGGAAGTCATGGTTTCTTCACCTACGACCCAGGCTTTTCTGCAACAGCAGCCTGCCAGTCAGACATCACCTACATTGATGGTGAAAAAGGGATACTTCTTTACCGCGGTTATCCTATTGAGGTGCTCGCTGAAAAGTCGGACTATATTGAAGTCTGCTATTTACTGCTTGAAGGTACATTGCCGAACGCAGAGCAAAAAGCCAAATTCGAGCACACCATCAAGTACCACACTATGGTTAACCGCTCGATTGAGCATTTCATCAGTGGCTTTCGCTATGATGCTCATCCAATGGCCATGCTATGCAGTCTTGTCGGAGCAATGTCATCCTTCTACCACGATTCATTGGATATAACGAATCAAGAACATAGAACAATTTCTGCCCACCGCTTAATCGCTAAAATGCCGACCATCGCCGCAATGTGTTACAAACATTTTGTAGGCCAGCCGTACATTTACCCAGACAATACATTGTCGTATTCAGAAAATTTTTTACATATGATGTTTGGTACTCCCTGTGAAAAGTATGTGTGCCACCCAGCGATCGCCAGAGCAATGGATAGAATTTTTTTACTTCATGCCGACCATGAACAAAATGCATCCACCTCCACGGTGCGTTTAGCCGGCTCATCTGGCGCCAACCCTTTCGCATGTATAGCAGCTGGCATCGCTGCGTTATGGGGCCCCGCTCACGGCGGAGCCAACGAGGCAGTGTTGAGTATGCTTGCTGAAATTGGCCATGAAGACAATATTGAAGAATACATTAACAAGGCCAAAGACAAGAACGACCCCTTTCGCTTAATGGGCTTTGGCCATCGTGTCTATAAAAACTATGACCCACGCGCCACCCTTATGCGTCAGACTTGCGACGAGGTCTTAGAGGTTTTGGGCGTGCAAAACGACCCACTATTCCGCCTAGCCAAAAAGTTAGAGCAGATCGCCTTAGAAGACGAATATTTTGTGTCTAGAAAGCTATACCCGAATGTCGACTTTTATTCGGGCATTATCCTAAAAGCCATGGGCATTCCGGAAGAGATGTTCACAGTGGTTTTCGCCACAGGCCGCACAGTTGGCTGGGTCTCGCACTGGAACGAAATGATTACTCATCCATATCGTATCGGGCGTCCTCGCCAGCTCTACACCGGCTCAGATGTCCGAGACTATACGCCGATTGACGAGCGATAGAACACAGCAGTGTTTACGCGGTGTTACTATTGAAAAAGGCAGCTTAGGCTGCCTTTTTTACTTTCGATTCAAGCCTGTTCTCTCTAGGGCACAAAAATCAAACTTGCGTTTATTAAAAAATGAATCGTAATCAATATTTCCAAACGTTTAAATCCCTTTAATATGAAACCGATGCAAAAAACACAACTAAAAACAATATAGTTTAAAGTTTGACCAAAGTCCCTTACCTCACCGTGAATAAAAACGAATGAAATAGCAATTATTGGTACTATAAACCAAGGGTTGGGTATAAGGCGTTTTAGGCGCGTTAATGCAAACCCTCTAAATATAACCTCCTCTGTAATAGCCGCTGTAAATGCTATAACAACAATAGCAACTAAGCGTTCCAATGTACTAATTGGACCGATAAATCCTGCCTGAGATCTCACTGGAAGCTCATTTTCATAATATATTGTAGGCAGAATAAATGCCGCAATTATTAATATTGAAAAAAATACGATAAACCAATTTTTATGTCTGAAAAACCATGCCCAATCGACTCCAATAGAGCTCCATGTCTCGTTGTTTTTTATTAATGAATATCTAATAAATAAAAATGGGATCCAATGAAATAGTAAATTAGAAAAAATAAAATACCACCATTCGGTTCTTTCGTTATCATTTAGCAAATGATGAGGTCAATTGATCTGAAAGAAACGGAAGAAATATCGAGCCAACAAAATCAGTACTATATAAAATGGGATAAACAACTAAGCCTATAATTAGGGCAATAATCGAGTATTTATCTAAATCGGCTTTCTTTTGAATTTCGGAATTCATTCAGTTTCTTCCTCACTTTTATACTACGCCGATTGACGATTCATAGAACACAGCAATGGTCGCCCTGCGTAACTATTAAAAAGACAGATAAGGCTGGCTTTTTTAATGTCCTCCCGATTTAGCGAGATTTAATACTCTATTCTCGGCTATTTTAGAGTAATCATTGCTTCTTATACCTCTACTAAATTCGCGGACTAATTAACATCAAGACTTATATCGATCCTATATCTAAAGACAGCGGGAGAGGTTTGCAGGAACAAATTAACCGTTACATAATGATGATGTAGCTAATATGTTGGGCCAGAATGAAACCTAAATTCAGTATCAGGCGCCTCAATAAGTTGGCGCTCGACCTGAGCAAACATCCTGATCCGTTCATCTAGTGATTCTCCCTTCGCCGCTTTTATAGCAAGGCCGAGATAATCTTGATAATGCCGCCCTTCCGACTTTAGCAAAGACGTATAAAACTGCTCTAACTCGGAATCTAAACAGGGAGCAAGTCGTGCAAAGCGCTCGCAAGACCGTGCCTCAATAAAGGCGCCTATGATCAACACATCGATTAGCCTTCCTGGATCGTCGGTGCGTGCCATGGCCCTTAAACCTGAAGCGTACCGAGAGGCAGACAGATGCTGATAGGCGATACTGCGCCGCTTCATAATGGCGATCACCTGCTCAAAATGCCGCATTTCCTCGCGCGCCAGTTTCGACATTTTGTTCATTAACTCAAAGTCATCAACGTACCTATAGATCAGATTAAGCGCGGTACTAGCCGCTTTTTTCTCGCAATTAGCGTGATCGATCAACATCAAGGCCGGACTGTCTAGGGCATTCTCCAACCATTTATCAGGCGTTTGACAGAGTAAAAAGTCTTGGATTTCCTCGAGCGGTGTTTTCATTGTCGGCATCTTGGTTGGTTAGGGCTGAGGACTTAAAAGCCTGTTTATGTGAAAATCTCTGTATCAGGAGCTGTAAATCACTGATCGAATCCAGCCTAGCCTTATAGCCACTATAAACACGCTGTATAGACTTAGGAAAGCCAGATTTTGCAACTCAAAACTAAAGAGCGGGTGATTATAGCTGACTTTAACGGCATTTATCGAATTCTGAGGCAACCACTTAATCTAACCTGAGACTGGGCGTCACCCTATAATTAAAGAATAAAAAACAGTATAATACCCGCCGTATAAAGCCCATACCTGTGGCTTTAAAATTATAATGATTATTTAATGAAAGGAGAGGCTATAAGTGCTTGAAGCATATCGCGCTCACGTTAAAGAACGTCAATTACAAGGAATCCCACCTAAGCCTCTCGATCCTGAATGGACCGCTGGACTGGTTGAACTATTGAAAAACCCACCACAGGGTGAAGAAGACTTTCTCGTCGACCTTATAGCTAACCGCGTGCCGCCTGGGGTTGATGAAGCGGCCTACGTTAAAGCAGGATTTTTAAGTGCCATCGTTAACGGTGACGCAAGTTCTCCGCTGATTGACCGCTCTGCCGCAGTTACGCTGCTGGGCAATATGCACGGTGGCTACAACGTCGCCAGCTTAGTGAGTTTACTTGATGATAAAGAACTTTCAGGCCAAGCGGCTGAAGAGTTAAAAAGCACACTTTTAGTGTTCGATGCTTTTCATGATGTAGCTGAAAAAGCCGACTCTGGTAATGCAGATGCCAAAGCTGTCATGCAGTCTTGGGCTGATGCCGAATGGTTCACCTCTAACGATGCCGTTCCGAAAAGCATTAAAGTGGTAATCTTTAAAGCGACTGGTGAGATTAACACTGATGATCTCTCCCCTGCACAGGATGCTTGGTCACGGCCCGACATCCCTCTCCATTCTCGCGCCATGTTTAAAATGACACGCGATGGTATGCATCCAGACGAGCACGGCGTGACGGGTCCCATGGCTCAGATCGAGGAACTTAAAAGTCGCGGCCTACCGGTTGCCTTTATCGGCGATGTTGTTGGCACTGGCTCATCTCGCAAGTCGGCGACAAACTCTGTCCTTTGGTTCTTCGGCGAAGACATGCCTGGCGTACCTAATAAGCGCTCCGGTGGTATCTGCTTCGGCAGTAATGTGGCCCCAATCTTCTTTAATACTATGGAAGATGCTGGCGCCCTAGTATTCGAAGCCCCTGTTGACAACATCAACAACGGTGATGTCGTTGAAATATTCCCTTATGAGGGCAAAATTCTCAACGAAGCAGGCGAAGTGGTTTCTGAATTTAAACATAAGTCAGACGTTATTCTCGATGAGGTTCAGGCCGATGGCCGCATAAATCTCATCATTGGCCGTGGTCTCACTCAACGTGCACGCGAGCACATGGGCCTTGCGCCTTCAGATGCGTTTCGTCATCCAGCCGCACCTATCGAATCAGACGCTGGTTTTACCTTAGCACAAAAAATGGTGGGCAAAGCCTGCGGTACCGATGGCATACGCCCCGGCACCTACTGCGAACCCAAAATGACAACTGTGGGCTCTCAGGACACCACTGGCCCTATGACGAGAGATGAACTAAAAGACTTGGCATGCCTTGGCTTTTCTACAGATTTAGTCATGCAGTCGTTTTGTCATACAGCGGCTTATCCTAAACCTGTTGATATCGACACTCAGCATAATCTACCCGACTTCATCATGAATCGCGGTGGTGTTTCATTGCGCCCTGGTGACGGTATTATTCACAGCTGGCTTAACCGTATGTTACTGCCAGATACCGTAGGTACGGGCGGAGACTCTCACACAAGATTTCCAATGGGTATTTCATTCCCCGGCGGCTCGGGCCTAGTCGCCTTTGCCGCAGCCACAGGCGTTATGCCATTGGACATGCCAGAGTCAGTGCTAGTGCGATTTAAAGGTAAAATGCAGCCTGGCATAACCTTGCGAGACTTGGTACATGCCATTCCTTACTACGGTATCAAAGAAGGCTTCTTGACGGTAGAAAAGAAAGGTAAAAAGAACTTCTTCAGTGGTCGTATTCTGGAAATTGAAGGTGAGGGCATCGAAAGTCTAACCGTTGAGCAAGCCTTTGAACTTTCCGATGCATCCGCAGAGCGATCAGCCGCAGGCTGTACCATTAAATTAAGCCAAGATTCTGTTGCTGAGTACCTACGCTCCAATACAACTTTATTACGCTGGATGATTGCCGAGGGCTATGGAGATGTGCGTACACTAGAACGTCGCGTCACTAAAATGGAAGAATGGTTGGCAAACCCCACATTGATGGAAGCTGATGCGGACGCCGAGTATGCCGCCGTTATCGAGATTGATCTAGCCGACATTAAAGAACCAATCGTCTGTTGCCCGAACGACCCAGACGATGCCAAACTGTTATCTGAAGTTGCAGGCGATCGTGTAGACGAAGTTTTTATTGGTTCATGTATGACCAATATCGGGCACTTCCGCGCAGCAGGCAAATTACTTGATCAAGCAGGTTCTGTCGATTCTAGATTCTGGATATGCCCGCCAACACGGATGGATGCCCATACGCTAATGGAAGAAGGCTACTACAACATTTACGGCAAAGTCGGCGCTCGCACCGAAATGCCCGGCTGCTCACTGTGCATGGGCAACCAGGCACGAGTCCTCGCCGGAGCCACGGTATTGTCAACTTCAACTCGCAACTTCCCCAACCGGTTAGGGGATGGCGCTAATGTTTATTTGGCCTCTGCAGAGCTTGCTACCGTAGGCGGAATTTTGGGCCGCCTGCCCACAGTTGCCGAATATATGGAGTACGCGACTAAGATTGACTCCATGGCTTCAGAGATCTATCGCTACATGAATTTTGATCAGATTGAATCATTTCAAAAGTCAGCCGAGCAAGGTAAATTAATTGCCGCACAACAAATTGTAGACGTCAGCTGATTCTCTCCACTCAACCTTAGCCATTCCAAACAAAAAACCCCGCTTTCGCGGGGTTTTTTACTTAAATTAAATGGTCACACAAAAATCACATATAGGCATTACTTGTATCGGTATGATCGGTCACATCGCGAATGCCCTTTAGCTCTGGAACTTTCTCCATCAGCGTTTTCTCAACGCCCTGTTTCAATGTTATATCAACCGACGAACAGCCCTGACAGCCTCCGCCAAACTCCAGCACGGCAAAACCTTCAGATATTTCTGACAAAGAGACTACTCCACCATGGGATGCCAAGCTGGGATTGATTTCGTTATAAAGCAAATAATTAACCTTATCTTCAACCGGGCTATCATCATTTATATTGGGTAACCGAGAATTTGGTGCGCGGATAGTCAGTTGACCACCAAATTTGTCTTCAGCAAAGTCAACTTTGGCATCGTCTAAAAACGGAATACTGCGCTGTTCATAGTAGCCTTTAAATTTCCCATATTCGACAACTAGGTCATCTTCATTATGTTCGCCGGGACGACTATAAGCAATGCAGGTCTCAGCCTTCGGAGTCCCAGGGTCTGACACGAACATACGGATACCTATACCTTCGCAGTTCTGCTTTTCAAGCAGCCCAGCCAAATATTCTTGGCCTGATTCAGTAATGTTGACGTTTAACATACTTCTATCCTAATTCCATTAAACTCGATTATTAGCCGCTATTTTAGCATAGTCATAGCCAAAAGTAATAAACACAGGTCGCATTATAAATAATAGATGCTATCATAGACATCCATCGAAATATTTCGATGGAGCTTTAGAATAAAGGTATAGAAAAGTATTATGGTTGATAAGATCACTCTAGCAGCTCAAAAGCGGATTCTAGTTTTAGACGGCGCCATGGGAACTATGATTCAGCGACACAGGCTTGAAGAAGAACACTTTCGCGGTGAGCGTTTTGCCGACTGGCACTGCGATATCAAAGGCAACAATGATCTACTAAGCCTTACTCAACCGGATATTATCTGCGATATCCACAGAGCCTACTTAGAGGCTGGCGCTGACATAATTGAGACCAACACTTTTAATTCCACCAGCATTTCCCAAGCCGACTATCAAATGCAGGCAATTTCGCGAGAGATGAATGTTGCTTCTGCGCGATTGGCTCGTGCAGCCGCAGATGAATTTTCTACGCTTAAGCGTCCACGTTTTGTCGCCGGTATATTAGGCCCAACAAGCCGCACAGCCTCTTTATCCCCTGATGTAAATGACCCAGGGGCGCGCAACGTCACCTTCGATGAGCTTGTAGAAGCCTATCTCGAATCTTGTCAAGCACTGATTGAAGGTGGCTCTGACTTGATTATGGTCGAGACTATTTTTGACACCTTGAATGCCAAGGCGGCACTTTTTGCCGTGCAAGTAGTGTTTGAAAAACAAGGTTTTGAACTCCCTATTATGATCAGCGGCACCATTACTGACGCTAGTGGACGCACATTATCTGGGCAAACTCCGGAGGCCTTCTGGAATTCAGTCCGTCACGCCAAACCCATCAGTATTGGTCTAAATTGTGCTCTTGGCCCCAAAGAGTTACGTCCTCATCTTTTTGAAATTTCCACCATCGCCGACACCATGGTCAGTTCACACCCAAATGCTGGACTGCCGAATGAGTTTGGCGGTTATGATCTAGATCCAGATGCTATGGCTGAAACAGTAGCAGAATTTGCTAGTTCTGGTCTGCTCAATATTGTCGGCGGCTGCTGCGGCACTACACCGGATCATATCCGTGTCATTGCCGATGCCGTGTCCACCCTGACTCCCCGCAAAATACCAACCATTGAACCAGCCTGTCGCCTCTCAGGCCTTGAGCCGTTCACCATCAACGCGGACTCCTTATTTGTTAATATTGGCGAACGCTGCAATGTCACTGGCTCGGCTGTATTTAAACGTCTTATTCTTGAAGAGAACTATGATGCAGCCCTAGAAGTGGCCCGTCAGCAGGTGATTAATGGCGCGCAGATTATTGATGTGAACATGGATGAGGGCATGCTTGAATCATTGCCGGCTATGACTAAATTTTTAAACCTAATAGCCTCGGAACCGGATATTTCCAGAGTACCCATTATGGTTGACTCCTCAAAATGGGAGGTAATTGAAGCCGGTCTAAAGTGTATTCAAGGTAAGTCGGTGGTCAATAGTATTAGTCTGAAAGAAGGTGAATCCGAGTTTATCGAAAAAGCCAAACTGTGCAAAAAGCATGGTGCGGCCATTGTGGTGATGGCCTTTGATGAAAATGGTCAAGCTGACAATCTTGAGCGGCGCCAACTAATCTGCCAACGTAGCTACGACATTTTGGTCAATGACATTGGTTTTCCCGCTGAAGACATTATCTTTGACCCCAATGTGTTTGCGGTGGCCACCGGTATCGAGGAGCATAACCGTTATGGTCTCGATTTTATTGAAGCCAGCGCCTGGATTAAAAAGAATCTACCCCAGGCTCTGATTAGCGGGGGCATATCCAATGTCTCATTTTCATTTCGCGGCAACAATCCGGTGCGTGAGGCTATTCACTCAGTATTTCTTTACCATGCCATCCGCGAAGGTCTGAGCATGGGCATTGTTAATGCTGGCCAACTGGCGGTCTATGACAACCTGCCCGAAGAGCTGCGTAAGGTCGTAGAAGATGTGGTCTTATATCGCAATACCGACGGAACTGAAAATCTGCTCGCCATCGCCGACAATTACCGCCGTGACGGCACAACTAAGGCAAAAACTGAAGATTTAACCTGGCGCGAAGGTAAGGTTAATCGTCGCCTTGAATATGCCCTAGTTAAGGGTATTACCGCCTTTATTGAAGAAGATACTGAGGAAGCTCGCCTAGGCGCAGAACGGCCGCTACATGTCATTGAAGGCGCCTTAATGGACGGCATGAATATTGTCGGTGATCTTTTTGGGTCCGGAAAAATGTTTCTGCCTCAAGTAGTGAAATCCGCTCGCGTAATGAAACAAGCCGTGGCCCATTTGCAGCCCTATATCGAAGACGAAAAAGATATCGCTGCCAGTGCCAATGGTAGGATTCTAATGGCAACGGTTAAAGGCGATGTGCACGATATCGGTAAAAATATTGTCGGCGTAGTACTGCAATGTAACAACTATGAAGTCATTGATCTGGGTGTAATGGTACCCGCTCAAAAGATTCTCGACACGGCTAAAGAGCTCAAGGTAGATATTATTGGTCTATCTGGGCTGATTACCCCCTCATTAGATGAGATGGTAACTTTGGCTAAAGAGATGCAACGCCAAGGCTTTGATATCCCCTTAATGATTGGCGGTGCCACCACCTCGAAGGCACATACAGCTGTTAAGATTGCGCCCGGCTATGACAATAATCAGACCATCTACGTGTCTGACGCGTCTCGAGCCGTAGGCGTCGCTAGCAAGCTAATTAGCACTGAACACAGAGATGCGTTTATTGCGGGCATAAAGCTTGATTATGAAGCGGTAAGACTCCGCACGGCTAACAGAACGCCCAGAGGCACTCTTTTCACTTACGGCGATTCCGTGAAGCAAAAGCCTCAGATCAACTGGCGTGACCACCACCCCGAGATCCCCAATAAATTAGGCGTGACGGTATTAGATGACTATCCATTGGAAACCTTGGTACCCTACATCGACTGGACGCCTTTCTTTATTACCTGGGATCTGGTCGGCAAGTACCCGAAGATTCTAAATGACGATGTCGTCGGTGAGGCGGCCACTGATTTGTTCGCGGATGCCCAAGCGCTACTAAAAGATATTATCGACAACAAGCGCCTTACCGCCCGGGCAGTATTTGGCCTATGGCCGGCCAATACGGTTAACCATGATGATATCGAGGTTTATGCTGACAGCGATCGGTCTGACACATTGGCGACACTGCACCAGATTCGGCAACAGATACAAAAGCCCGGTGCGAGTGAACAACTAAGCTCATTGGCTGACTTTATCGCCCCTAAAGAGACTGATTTAAACGACTATATGGGTGCTTTTGCGGTGACTACAGGCATTGGCGCCGACGCACTGGCTGCTGAGTACGAAGCCCAGCATGATGATTATAATTCGATTATGGTCAAGGCCCTCGCAGACCGTTTGGCTGAAGCCTTTGCAGAGCATCTACACCATCGTGTAAGAACTGAATACTGGGGCTACGCCGCGGAGGAAAGCTTAGATAATGAGTCGCTAATTAAAGAAAAGTATCGCGGTATTCGCCCTGCCCCCGGCTACCCTGCCTGCCCTGACCATACAGAGAAAGCTGCGCTGTTTGAACTGCTGAACGTAACAGAAAATATCGGCCTAGAGTTAACCGAAAGTTTCGCCATGACCCCTGTAGCGGCTGTTAGCGGGTGGTACTTTGGCCACCCCGACGCGAAGTATTTTAATACGGGTAAAATAGCTGCAGATCAAGTAGAATCACTGGCTAAGCGCAAGGGTATGTCGGTAACCGAGCTTGAACGATGGCTCACGCCGATTCTCAACGATTAAACAAAAGAGTCAGTAAAGTGACAAAGCCACCGAAGAAGAAACTAAAATTCAGATCTGTCGTCAAGAGTATTCTAGCTGCCGGAATAGGCGTGCAAAGTGATAAGAATCGCGAAAAAGACTTTGCCGAAGGGAGTCCTCTTGCCTTTATTATTGGCGGTTTTATCTTCACCATCCTATTTATCGTCTGTGTCGCCATGGTGGTTGGTTTAGTCCTGAGCAACTCCAACTAAGCACCAACGTCTGAAACCTGTAACGCTTAGACCTATTTTCGTTGCGAGTCTGGGTAAAAACTGCGTTTACCGGTATCACCAGCGCATCAGTAGCGCCCAAATTGTAGATTTAATGAGTCATTGTGTGGACTGGTTGGCAGTTGAGACATTTAGGGTTTCCAAACATTTCGCGATGCACACACTGGCGTACAAAGAGTAGGTATCAGGCTCTGTCGAACATAAAAAAACCGAACAATATCGCAATCTTTCTATAATTTCCCTAAAGTTTATCCTCTTTTATAGAGGGTTTTTTGTTTGTTAACTACGATAAAAATCTTCGACAGAAAACACATCAAAACTTTCAACGCCGGCAAGCACTCCGCCGAGGTATGAGGCATTGCGATTAAGCACTTGAGTTGCAAAAAACTCGGTGGTTGCTACCTTTTGAATATAAAACCGATTGGCATCGCCGGCGTCAATATGTCTCTGCGCGGCAATAGCCAATTTCACCATCAACCAATAAGAGATTGAAGTACCAAAGAGCATCATAAAATTATAAGCTAAGTACTGTGACTTCTCAGGGTGGGCAAGCACATGCGCTAGAGCATCTCGGCACTGGGCAACAGCATTCCGTAGTGCTTCCAATACCCGCGTTAGTTGAATTGACTCAGCTCCAGAAGATGCAGCCGTGCCGCTCATCTCATTCAATAATACTCGTAATCCATCGCCGCCGTCACGCAGGCACTTTCGTCCGACAAAATCTAGAGCCTGAATGCCATTAGTCCCCTCATAAATCGGCAATATTCTCGCGTCTCGCATATGTTGAGCGGCACCTGTCTCCTCAATAAAGCCCATACCACCATGCACCTGAACACCAAGAGAAGTAACCTCCATAGCAACTTCTGTACACCAGCCTTTTACCAAAGGGGTTAATATTTCAACCGCACGTGCGCTAGATTCACGTACTGATTGATCGGCATGATGCTTGCTTCGATCTTCCTCTGCGATGGTATAAATCGATAATACTCGACCCGCTTCAACCTGTGCCCGCATCTGTAAAAGCATCCGCTTAACATCGGCATGGTGGATAATCGGAGCTCGCCCATCAACACCCTGAACTCGGCCTTGAACTCGCTGCGCCGCATAATCAACCGCCTGTTGGTAGGCCCGCTCACCCACCGATACACCTTGATGCCCGACTGACAATCTAGCATTGTTCATCATACTGAACATGCACCTTAACCCTTGGTTTTCAGGACCCACTAAATAGCCAACAGCCCCTCCATTATCGCCAAACGCCATTGTGCAGGTAGGACTGCAATGAATACCCAATTTGTGTTCAACACCCACGGCCTTAACATCATTACGCTGACCTAAACTCCCATCAGAATTGACTAAAAATTTGGGCACTAAGAACAGTGAAATGCCGTGATTACCCGCGGGCGCGTCGGGAAGCCGAGCTAAAACCAAATGAATCACGTTCTCGACCTGCTTATGATCACCCCAAGTAATATAAATCTTTTGACCTGATACCAAGTAATGATCTTCATGGGGTACTGCTTTGACTTGAACTGCCGACAGGTCACTACCAGCTTGAGACTCAGTGAGGTTCATCGTTCCCGACCAAACGCCAGTAACGAGATTTTCTAAGTAGCAATCTTTCAATTCATCTGAACCGTAGAGATCTAGGGCATGAATAACCCCTCGACTGAGCAGGGGGAGCAAACTCAAACCCATATTCGCCGATTGGAGCATCTCCTGAACAACCACATCCACCACACCGGGAAAACCCGCCCCACCGTATTGGGTAGCGCCACTTAAACCGCACCAGCCAGCCTCTATCATCTGCTCATAAACACCCTCTAATACTGGCGCGGTGACAACCTCACCATCCACTAGATGAGTCCTTTGAGCGTCTGCCACAGAATTGGTGGGCGCAACGACCTGTTCGAAAAACTTGGCCGCCTCAGGCATGATAGCCTGCAGCATATCGCTCCCAACGTCTTCATACCCAGGAAGCTGGCTATGGGTGGCATAGCCAATGAGTTCTTCCAAAATAAATGAGAATTCTTCCACTGGAGCTTTATAAACTGACATGAGTAAGATTATCCTATTTAGCTCTATCTCAGCAGATCACCAAGACTCAAACTGTTGTAAATAAAGCTAATTATCCAATTCGAATTGATTCTTGTAAACTAAAAGCAATGACTAGCTAGTCTATGCTTTGATTCTGTGATGGGACAATTGACTTAAACTTTTTGCCCAGACAATACCTAAACTTTGATGTGGCGGCAATACCAACAAAACTGATCAATACATCACCCTGATAACATCAAACCAAAAACGCCCTAGCAAAATTGGTAGAGCGATTCTAAAGGCTTCAATTATTCTCCTAAATGCCTATAAATTGCTCAGCCGTAAGATCATAACAGGTGCTATCAAGATCTGCGACAAGCTCCAAGTTAGGTTTAATCTTGGGTAACTCATAACGAAAAAAGAAGCCTGTAGCTGCCAGCTTTCCATCGTAAAATGCGCTGTCGCTAGCATTGTGATCTAACTTACCCTCGACCGCAGCAACGGCCTGTTTAAGCCACATCCATGCCACAACTAAGTGGCCCATAGAATCGAGAAAAATAGTGGCATTAGCTAGAGCCAAAGCTGGATCATCGGCTTTAGCGACTGCGGCAATCGTTTTTTCGACTAAACTGAGCGAATCCTCAAGCTGACCACAGTAATTGACAAGCTCCAGGTGTTTAGAGGCAACGTCCATCGTTGACTCCATCTCCTCTCGTAAGATAGCGACGGCAGCTCCATCATGCATACGCACTTTACGCCCCAAGATGTCGATACCCTGAATCCCCCACGTACCCTCATGTATATGATTCAATCTATTGTCACGATAAAGTCGTTCGACCGGATACTCTCGCGTATATCCATAGCCACCCAGTACTTGTATAGCCAGTTTATTCGCCTCAAGACAGTATTCTGAGGGCCATGATTTACATATCGGGGTTAACAAATCGAGCAACAGGTCCAGACGCTGAATTTGCTGTTGATCCCTGCTCGTTTTCTTCGTATCAATCATCTCAGCACAGTAATACATAAGAGTCTGAGCGCCCTCAATAAAGGCTTTTTGGGTCATCAGCATGCGTTTGATATCCGCATGCTCACTGATCATAATCTGTGGGTCTTCTGGATTACGATTCACCAACGGGCGACCCTGAGGTCGATTCCGCGCATAGTCTAATGAATACAAATAGCCGCCGAGCGCGGTCATAACCGCAGACATACCGACTGAAATACGTGCTTCATTCATCATATGGAACATGTTCGCCAGACCATGGTTTTCCTTTCCGACCAGATAGCCTATGGATTCACCTGACTCACCAAAATTAAGCAGACAGTTAGTTGCTCCCCGACAACCCATCTTATGGTTGAGACCGGCAAGCGCAATATTGTTAAAATCGCCAGGACTACCATCGTCATTGACACGGTTTTTAGGAACCAAAAACAGAGATATGCCCTTAACACCCGGCGGCGAGCCAGGAATTTTAGCCAATACCATATGAATAATGTTCTCGGTGATATCCTGCTCGCCACCCGATATCCACATCTTGGTTCCAGTGATCGAGTACGAACCCTCGACATTTAAGTCTGCTTTGGTTGTTATGTCAGCAAGAGAAGAACCCGCTTGAGGCTCAGACAAACACATTGTACCGAACCAATTTCCATTAACTAAATTAGGCAAATACTTATTCTTTAGCTCGTCCGAACCGCACACAGCAAGCATGTTGGCCACTCCCTGAGTCAAGAATAAGTATATGTGAGCAGGATTGTTGGCGCAGACAAACATACCATTGAGTGCCTGGTCCATCATCATTGGAAGCTGCATACCACCAATATCTGAATCATAAGCCGACGCACAGAGCCCCGCTTCCTGATAAGCGCTAATCGCGCTTTTGAGTTCCGGTATTGTTTCAACCTTACCATCGACAAACTCGGGTTCATTCGCATCCAATTTAGCGGCACAAGTCAAAAACTCTTCTTCGGCAATGGTCTGACATAGGTCCAGCATCGAATCCAAGGATTCACGGTCGTAGTCACCATAACGTTCAGACTGAAGAATCTTATCTAAACCCAAAGTCTCGTAAAGTACAAAATCGAGATCGCGACGATTTACAATCATTGACATAGTTTTTTCCTTTCATTGAAATTACAGCAGGCTTGCAATTTTACGCTCAAGTCGTCCAATAGCAGTCCCTTTGACGACACCTAAGGGAGTTTTAGCTTACATCGTTTGTTCCTGATACGCCCTAGTATTCAACCCGGACTACTCAGAAATCATTGCTACTCGATTTCCTCCGTCCCTCTTCGCCTGATATAGAGCCTTATCAGCACATTTTATAGCATCCATCACAGATACAGAATCCATCGCCGAACCACCCCTGACAGATGCCGCCCCAATAGAGACGGATACCTGAACCTTAACTGACCCACCAACATCATGCTTGATCTCGATAACGCGACGTCTAATGCGCTCTGCAACAGCCAGAATTTGGCTGGGTTCAATATTGGTCAAGAGTAAAACGAATTCATCGCCACCCCATCTTGCGATTTGATCATACTCACCAAACCCAATTTGAAAGGCCTCTGTCATTTGCTTCAACACAGAATCCCCAGCTAAATGACCATAGCTGTCATTAATTTCCTTGAAAAAGTCAAGATCAAGCATCAATATCGTACAAGCCTGAGGCAACGCTGGCGACGGAATGAAATCTGATGCGGCATAGGCCAAAAACGCTTTTCGAGTCATAACGTCCGTTAAAAAATCCTTATTGGCAATATCTTTAAGCTCTCGCTCCTCTCGACGTCTATTAGAATCCCAAGCTGACACTTTGAGCCAAAGCCAATTAATCCCCCACGCGCATATAATAGCTGCCAAAACAGCCGCTGCTAACTCGACCCATCGCTCGCGTGCACTTAATCTAATCGTAGAAAGTATACCCTCATAGTCTACTCTTAACACCACCGGAACGAAGGCATTTACCGAACTAATCAGCTCTTGGCCATCACGAAATTCTCGCCGATAAATTGCGGCTATATCAGTATTTTGAGGTGCTGTTCTGTCATACAGATAAACGAACTGCATCCACTGCTCAGATATCCTTTCAGGTGAAGGCCGAACCGCCCCGTCCCCGAACATTTTACGCCTCATTGCCTCGCTAGGAAGAGGAGCCCAGGTCCACTCAGAAGGTGTCAATTGAGTCGACCAAACACCACCTTGGGTATAAACATCTAACTCAGCTTTAGGTAGATCGCCTAACACAATCGCTTTAGCCCTATTGAATAAAGTCTTGTGTCGAAGATGGTAGACCAGGTACCCATACCTTTTCCCTGAAACCACTAAGGGAGTACTTATACGGTACGTCGGAATGGCGTAAGTGACTAAAGCGCCCTCACCAACCAATGGAATAACAGGGCTTACCAAAAATTGATTATCTAAAAGCTTTCCTGCCCGACTGAAAATAACGTCTTCAGTGTAATCCTTGAACTCCCTTGACGGCAGCGTTAAGGCACTCTCTCTACCAGCAGAAACTCGTATAATTTCCATGCCAGCATTATCGAGAATGTTTATAGAATCGAATGTTGAATGTGCGTCGATGGCGTTTGAAAGAAGGCTCTGCAGGTCATTCTTGTTGTTATCTGTCTCTTGTAGTAAAAATTGTTTAATAGTAGGCAAATCACGCAACTCAGAAGCATGTCTGACTGCCTCCGCGGCCGTTGTATGGACACCACTCAACGTTAGGTCTACCAGCCGTTGCTGATGGTTATTAATGATTTGAACGGCAGTATCTATTCGGTATTGCCACGACGTACATATCCCGGCTACAGATATAAATATCAATAAAACTATCAGCCACCAAACCTTGTATCGAGGAATAAAATAGTTTTTGTAGCTGGCCCGAATACCAGAGAACTTCCTTTCTCTCAACATCTTCTTCAAAACATAATTCTTCCTTTTAGCGCCAAGCTTTAACAGATCGGTATCTCGATAAGGCTAGCCGAAATACTTTGTAATGTAAGTTCTCTTACGCACGACAAAAACAGATACAGATACAGATACAGATACAGATACAGATACAGAACTTTAGCATCTATTTATGATCAAATTTAAGAAATAGATTCAGCCTGTTGATAGAGGCGATCAATTAATTCACTAAATTGATCCTTCTCAGCATCGCTAAAACACTTAAGTAATTCCCGCTCATAATCATAGGATATCGGAACAACTTCGTCATAAACCGACAGGCCGGTAGCCGTCAGACGTAGCATCGAACGTCGCTTATCTTTAGGACCAAATTCTCGTTCTAATAAACTCCTGTGTAAAAGCTTGGTGATTGCCCTACTAAGCATAGATTTTTCGATCTGAGTCTTAACCGACACCTCGTCAGCAGAAACATTAGGATATTCACCCACCACGGCCATAATTCGCCACTCCGTGACCGATAAACCAAATTTGTCGCTGTAAGTTTCGGCAATATTGGCACTAATCCTATTCGACAGTATTGATAACCTGTAGGGTAAGTAGCGTTCCAGGGTGAGAATTTGATGTTTTGTTTTTTTCATACAGTCATGATGCTTGACATTAGTTGTAATTTCAACTAATAATAGTTGCATATGCAACCAATTATTTAACGCCAAAGGATTTGATATGAGTACCGCTGACAGCAACCCCATGGGCCTAAATGGATTTGAATTTGTTGAATTTGCATCTTTAGAACGTGGCCTGCTAGAACCTGTCTTTAAAATGATGGGCTTTTCTCATATCGCCAATCATAGATCTAAAGACGTCGTGTTATTTCGTCAAGGCGATATCAACTTTATCATCAACTACGAACCGGGCAGTTATGCCCAATATTTCGCTGAAGAGCATGGTCCATCCGCTTGCGGGATGGCCTTTCGTGTTGAAAATGCCCCCTCAGCGTACGCCAGAGCAATCCAATTGGGGGCTCAGCCGATGGATATTCCTACCGGGCCCATGGAGCTAAGACTTCCTGCTATTAAAGGGATTGGTGGTGCGCCACTCTATCTGATAGACCGTTACACTGCGGGCGAGTCTATATACGACATAGATTTTGATTTCATCACTTCAGATCGTAATCCAGTGGGCTGTGGTTTTAATGTAATAGATCACTTAACCCATAATGTGTACCGAGGACGTATGGACCATTGGGCTAAATTTTATGAGCGTATCTTCAACTTTAGAGAAGTCCGCTACTTTGATATCGCAGGCGAATACACTGGACTTCGCTCTCGCGCCATGTCGGCACCAGATGGTAAGATTCGTATCCCACTCAATGAAGAAGCGACCCAAGGCGGGCAAATTGAAGAATTTTTAATGGCCTATAACGGCGAAGGAATACAGCATATTGCTTTTTCAACAGATAACATCTTAGACACTTGGGATCAGCTTAAAGCTCGGGGTGTACCCTTTATGAATGCGCCCCCTGACACCTATTATGAAATGCTCGATGAGCGATTATCCGGCCACGGCGAACCCACTAAAGAACTACAATGGCGAGGAATTTTGCTGGACGGATCAACTCAAGATAATGATCCACGCTTACTATTACAAATTTTCTCCAAGGCTTTAGTCGGTCCAGTATTCTTTGAGTTTATTCAACGTAAAAAAGACGACGGCTTTGGAGAGGGTAATTTCAAAGCGCTATTTGAGTCAATTGAACGCGACCAGCTAAACCGCGGCGTTATCGACAACGCCGGAACAAAGGAGGCCTAGCCATGAATATCCAAGGCATTCACCATGTCGCCTACCGCTGCGTTAATGCTAAACAGACGGTGGAGTTCTATCAACAGCTACTTGATATGGATTTTCAGCTAGCTATAGCAGAGAACAGGGTACCTAGTACTGGGGAGCCTGATCCCTACATGCATGTGTTCCTTGATGCTGGAAATGGTAACGTTCTGGCCTTTTTTGAAGTGCCTCATTCTCCTGAAATGCAGCCTGACCCCAACACGCCCAGTTGGGTGCAACATATCGCCTTTAAAGTAGCCGATATGGATGCCCTGCTCGAAGCAAAGGCTAGAGTGGAGGCTTCTGGTATCAGTGTGATCGGACCCATTGATCACACCCTCTTCAAATCTATCTACTTTTTTGACCCCAACGGCCATCGCCTAGAGCTAGCCGTCAATACTAGCACTGCAGAAATGCTCGATAAATTGCATACCGTGGCTCCTGCTATGCTAGACGAATGGGATCGAACAAAAAGAGCCCCACAACACGCTGCATGGCTTCATGATGGCAGTTTACAACAGGAGCAATAGATGAAACTGGCATCTCTTAATCACGCCCGAGATGGTCAACTGATCGTTGTTGACAGCAGGTTGGAGCACTACGTTTTAGCAACCCATATCGCGCCAACAATGCAAACAGCATTAGATAACTGGGAAACCGTTTCGCCTCAGCTAAATGATCTAGCGAAACAACTAGAGGCCGGCACCGCTAATAGCTTCCCTTTTGAACCTAGCCAGTGCGCGTCACCACTACCGAGGTCATATCACTGGGCCGATGGTAGTGCTTACGTGAACCATGTCGAGCTTGTTCGTAAAGCTCGTAACGCCGAAATGCCCGAGACCTACTGGACTGATCCCCTGATATATCAAGGCGGATCAGATACTTTCTTAGGGCCAACGGAAGATATTGCCATGGCGGACGAAGCATGGGGCATTGATTTTGAAGCCGAGGTGGCTGTCGTCGTTGATGATGTGCCAATGGGTATCAACCAACAGGACGCCCTACAGCATATTAAGCTAGTTATGTTGGTCAATGATGTCTCTCTGCGCAACCTCATTCCAGGTGAATTAGCCAAGGGCTTTGGTTTTTATCAAGCTAAACCCAGCAGTGCATTTTCACCCGTCGCTGTAACTCCACAAGCGCTAGGTGATGCGTGGGACGGTAGTAAATTGCACCTACCCTTAAGAGCAATACTCAACGATAAGCTGGTCGGCCAACCTAATGCTGGCGTTGATATGACGTTTGACTTTGGTCAACTTATTGCCCATGCCGCCAAAACTCGAGCACTATGTGCAGGAACCATTATCGGATCGGGCACGGTGTCAAACCTTGACCGCTCGCAAGGCTCCTGTTGCTTAGCCGAAGTGCGGATGCTCGAAATTATCGCCAAGGGACAAGCAACAACCGACTTTATGCGTTTTGGTGACCGCATACAGATTGAGATGTTAGACTCAACACAACAAACGATTTTCGGTCAAATTAATCAACAGGTGGTGGCCTATCACGAACCGCTCTGACATCAGCTTATACACCTACTTTCGCTCGTCTGCGGCTTTTCGGGTGCGTATTGCATTGGCGCTTAAAAATCTTCAATGGAAAAGTCTACCCGTCAGTCTAGTTCTTAAGGAGCACCAACAAGATAAGTATTTACAGCAGAACCCTCAAGGTATGGTACCCACCTTAGTGACCGACAAAACGTCGATTCACCAATCTTTAGCTATTATTGAGTATCTCGAAGAACAGTATCCAGAGCCACCGCTATTGCCGTCTTCAGCCTCTAACCGTGCAGTCGTTCGGGCGCTATCTCAAATTATCGCTTGCGACATCCATCCATTGAACAATCTACGTGTGACCCAGTTTTTAACGGAGGATTTAGGCCTTTCCGAATCTCAAAAACTAGTTTGGTATCACCACTGGATCACAGAGGGCTTTAGCGCATTAGAAACTAAACTTGAGAAGCTAGGTAGCAACGGCCGCTATTGCTTTGGCAGCACTCCTACCCTTGCGGACATCTGCCTGATACCGCAGGTCTATAATGCACAGCGTTTTGACTGCCCTATGGATAAGTACCCACTTATTAATGGAATATGGGCCCACTGCATGTCGAAGCCTGAATTCATTCAAGCTAGCCCTGAAACCCAACCTGACCATCCCGCTAATCTTTAAGGCTTAGGATCGCTAGCAATAAGAGTTTTAGTTGCACCTCGCCTAAAGGAAAGTACACTGGAGCAATCAATAGATTCGCAAAGACGGATCAGCTCAAGAGGAAAATAAGCTATGATCGCTCTAGACCAACTCCACTGCGTGGCCGATATTAGCCGCTACCAAGCAAAGATAAACGGCAACCGTATTGCACAAATTTTCGAAGGCCGAGAAACCACATACAAAGACCTTGACCGCATGGCTAACCAAGTAGCCAATGGTCTAATTTCCGCCCAATGTCCACCCTCGACCAGAATCGGTTACCTAGGTAAAAACAGCGACTATTATTTTGAAGTCATGTCCGGTGCAGTCAAAGCCAATGTGGTGATAGCCGCAGTCAACTGGCGGCTCGCACCGCCCGAGATGGAATACATTCTTAATAATGCAGCCGTTGAAGTTCTATTTGTCGGCGCAGAGTTTTACCAGATTGTTCAAGAGCTAGCAACGGACATTCCCTCTATTCGCCAGATCATTGCTATTGATGGCAACCACGACGTATGGCCAGACTACGGCGTATGGCGCAATTCTCAAGACGACACTGACCCCTTGCTGCCTATCTTACCGGATGACGATGTACTGCAAATGTACACCAGTGGCACCACTGGACATCCCAAAGGCGTGCAGTTAACCAATGGCAACTATCTCGATATTTTAGACCAGGCCGCAAACGGTGGTTGGGGTGACTGGCTTGAAGGTGAGGCAAGTATCGTCGCTATGCCCATTTTTCACGTTGCTGGTGTTAACGTTGGATTAGTCGGCCTAGCCCAAGGTTTAACCAATGTTATTCTTAAAGATGTCGATCCGGTGGTGATATTAGATTTACTTGAGCAATACCGAATTAAATATGCATTTTTTGTTCCCGCCGTTATTTTATTCCTAAATTCTATCCCGGGGGTTCGTGACAGAGACTTCTCTAATCTGGACTTCCTTCTCTATGGCGCCAGTCCCATTTCAGAGGATGTGCTGCTGACGGCAAGGGATATTTTCAAATGTAATTTTTGCCAAGTCTATGGCCTTACCGAAACCTGCGGCGCAGGTACTCTATTGCTCCCAGAAGATCATGATCCCGCTCGCGGTAAACTGCGCTCTTGTGGCAAGGCAGCACCCTCTGCAGAGTTGTGTATTCTTGGAAATAATGGTCAAACCATGGCGGCCAACCAAGTGGGTGAAATTGCCTATAAGTCTAAGAGCGTGATGAAAGGCTATTGGAAGAATGATGAGGCGACCGCTAAATCGATTAAAAATGGCTGGTTTTACACCGGTGATGCGGGTTACTTAGATGAAGATGGCTATCTTTACATTCACGACCGAATCAAAGACATGATTGTCTCTGGGGGCGAGAACGTCTACCCCGCAGAGGTGGAAAATGCGTTGTTCGGCCATGAGGCCGTAGGCGATGTTGCGGTCATTGGCGTTCCCGATGAGAAATGGGGTGAGGCAGTCAAGGCTGTGGTTGTACTAAAGCCTGGGGCCAACGCCACCGAAGAAGAGATTATTGCTTATTCACGAGGTAAGATTGCCGGCTACAAGATTCCCAAAAGCGTTGATTTTACCGACGTACTGCCGCGAAACCCCTCAGGCAAACTACTCAAGCGAGAGCTTAGAAAGCCCTACTGGGAAGGTAAAGAGAGGCAGATTAATTAGCGCCTCACTTTAAAGGTTACCAAAGGCCGCCTCTAACCAATCCATTCTATTGATGTACCAATACTTCATGTGATCAACCTCTTCTTGATAGGTGTTAAAAATAACAGGGTTGGGCCAGACATAAACCCCTAGGGTCTGCCATTTATCATCATTCTCCTGCTGCGCCCACTGCAATTGCTGCGCATAAGCGTCTATTTTATTCAGAATGAAAGCTTGGTTATCCTTAAAATAGGCAAATCGAACTTTAACCTTGGCGACAAAAGCTGGGTCCTGGAAAAGACGTTCATACCAAGGGTGATACTTCACCCACCAACCCTCTGCATAGCGGCTGTCGGCATAGTCAACATTGCCAAAAGATAAATCAAAGTCCCACAGCGGGCCCATTTTTATTTTTTCTCCCGGCATCACATTTAAGAACATACTGGAGAAAAACTTTGAATCAACGTTCTTGGTGATCTCACTGATGAGATACCAATCAACAAAGCTATCAACGTCAATATATTTAACATACCCTTCAGTATTACTAAGAAAACTTGAACCAAACATCGCACTTTCAAAGTCGCCAATTAGATCCTTGACGTACAAATACTCGCTACTGTTCAGATCAACATTAGGCTCCTTGATATTAATCATAAACTTATCGGTTACGGTGCTTTCAAAGTAAACATCATCGGGATCTAGCCGACTCAACTGATCAAGTTCTAATAAATATCCAGTATCACCCAGTGCAACTCGGTTATCGCTCTCTTCAACCTTTTGCGTAATATTGTAAGTGCCGTTGTACTCATCATTGATATAGACCTCGGCGAAGCGTCCTTGGGGCGTCCAATCCAAGTTGCTGATATAACCCATCTCAAACGATATTTTATTCCGCAGCATCGTTTTGTCGGAGTACTCAGCTAAAAACAGCCATTTTTTGTCATTTGGCATCCCCAAAAACTCTGCTTTATCAGATAACTTCATCTGGAAAGGTTTTTTAGGATGCAAACCCCAGGTCGAATTACCTCGGCCGCGAATTTCCATTTCTACCTGAGCTAAATCATCAAAATTTCGGCCTCCAACTATGGAGGCATCCCCAGGGACATAGTCCTCCTTAGAGTCGATAGCCGCGTAGTAATCTGTCTTGAGATAAACAATTGGAAGATTTGTAAACTTGGTTAAATCCACCTGATAGCTAGTAGTTTGGCCACCTGAACCGGTTATCCTGTAAGTCACAAGATCGGTAAAATTATTAGGGGTAGTACCACTAACCTGAGTAACACCGTCGATACTGGCAGAGACGCCATCATGCTGAAAGCTAGCAACAAGCTCGTTAATAGGTGCATTAGTCAGTGTGCGACCAGAAAAGACTCTATCAATCTCGGTCAGTGTCAAATCACTTTCCAATCCTGCGTTTTCAGTCACAAGAAAGGAAAGCTGACTCATAGTGGGTGGCAACTGGACTACCGGAGGCTCAACAGGCACTGAAGATCCTCCGCCGCCACCGCAGCCTGCAAGTAGAAAGGCCAACACGACAATAGCTAGTTGAAATTGCATCTATTTGTTCCTGGGGGTTTATATGAAAAGTAGTTTAGCAAAATAAAGTTATCCAGCAATGGTTATCTGCCCTTTAATTAAGGCTGAGCTCAGTTGACATGATATTTCAAATAATTACATTGGTTTTGATGATCGCGTTATTATCCGCGTGCTCCTCTACACCACGCACTTTCATCGCACCCAAAAATGCCACTGATAAGGTCGTCTTTAAAAAAGCCGTCGAAGAATGCGCTCTCTCAGCACAATCTACTGATCTTTCTGACCTAACAAAATCAAAACTAACTGGCACTAACGAAACAGCCTCCGGGGCAATGATCGGCGCCGCGTCAGGGCTGGGAGTCGGCACAGTATTGGCCGCATCTCTTCTTTCCGGCTGTGCCTATGACCCAGGGGAATTCAAAACTGCTGATGATTCCGTAGCCCAAGAGGATTACCAAAAAGCCTTTAATGAGTGCGCATCCATCGCAAAGTCAGTTGGTATTTCCGACCCTGAAGCATTAAAACTCGCAAAAGCCGGAATAGGAGCCGTGGGTGGATACTTTGCCGGTGGATTAATCTCGCCAGGAGCTGTCTCAGTAATCGGCATGACGGCTGGACTGGCCGTACCATTTATCACCCTCGGCGTCCTTGGCGGTAGCTTTTAGGGGGCTTCGACTGCTACCTCTGAAACCAAAGAGCGCGACGCTGTATTAATCGGTTGCTTGCAAGCAAAGGGCTACTCCATTACCGAAAAAATTTGGCCATAGGCACTTGACGCTGCCCTACAGTTGTATGATATTTTTTTACATTGTTGATCCGCGTAGCCATGCTTTGTCCGTCAACAGATTCCTATTGGATAATCGGGTCGAGGTTACCCGCAATCAAACAGAACAATTGCAACAAACAAGGTAATAATTATACTAGATAGCTATTAATGCACTTCTGCACTTAAACCAAGCAAACTACAGCGGATACTAAACACCATGAGCGAAACCTACACTCCCCCCAAGGTCTGGAAATGGGACAAAGAAAGCGGCGGCCGCTTTGCTAGTATAAACCGCCCTATTGCCGGCGCCACTCACAAGAAAGAGCTACCTGTTGGCAAACACCCCCTGCAGCTTTATTCACTGGGTACACCTAATGGCGTTAAGGTCACCGTGCTTCTTGAAGAGCTATTGGAATTGGGCATTAGCGAGGCCGAATATGACGCCTGGCTAATCAACATCTCTGAGGGGTCACAGTTTGGCGATGGGTTTGTGCATATCAACCCCAACTCAAAAATTCCGGCACTGGCAGATCATAGTGGCGACACGCCAATCCGCGTATTTGAATCTGGCGCCATCATGCTTTATCTAGCAGAGAAATTTGGCCACTTTGTACCCGCGATCGGCTCGCCCCTGCGTGCAGAATGTCTGTCTTGGTTGTTTTGGAATATTGGCAGCGTTCCATTTTTGGGGGGCGGTTTCGGCCACTTCTACGCCTATGCACCGGAAAAGTTTGAGTACCCTATCAACCGCTACGCCATGGAAGTCAAACGCCAACTCGACGTGCTAAACCAAAGATTGGCTGACAATCAATACCTCTGCGGTGAAGAATACACCATAGCAGACATGGTCAACGTCGCCTGGTACGGCGCGCTTGTGTCTGGGGTACTCTATGAAGCTGCGGAGTTTCTTGATGTAGCCTCATACACCAACGTCATTCGCTGGGCACAAGAAATCCAGCAGCGACCAGCCGTAAAACGCGGCCAACGGGTCAACCGAGTCTGGGGAGCAGAAGAGAAACAAATGCCTGAGCGCCATGACGCCAGTGACTTTGATACCACACCCACAACATAAATAGAGACAGACTAGCCAGGGCTGTACCGCTTACAACCTGGCTTTACTCTATTTAAGTAACATAACCAATCCGGTCTAGCCTTAGTTAAGTCAGTCCACTCTAAGGATTTTTGCCATAGACGTTTATCTAAAACCTTGGGTTGTCTCGAGGTAACTGTCCTAAACGGGTACTAGCGTCTCAAGTAAGTCATCTATCTCTTTCTTAAGGTCTTTATCTGCAATCTTATTAGCGTTTATTTTTGCATCCTGCAGATTTTTAATAGCAGCCTCTGTCTGACCTAATTCAATTTGCAATGTCGCCATGGAAAATGCGATCGATGACAGGTGGTCCTTCGAATTAATAGCCGTCGCTTTTACTAACGCTTTTTCGTAGCCGGCAACGGCGTCGACTAACGTTTCGGTAAAGTCAGCCAGCGTTTCCCATTGCTCTGGGTGATCTTTATCAGTATGTTCGTTATCGACACAGATAGCCTTTAGGTCTGCATAGAGCGAGTCGAACGCCTCTATATTCTCTTTTTTTGCTGCCGCCATTAGTTTTTCAGAAAGACTATAAACGGACTTGTATATTTTCGTGTTAATCATTACTAATTACCTTTTCTCTATAAAATTCTAATCACCGCACATCATGAATAGGTGGATATGCCAATGTTAAGGTGGGTGGGGACTGGGAGCAACCTCTCTATCTAGATGTTGAGCCTATCTCCATGTAGACTGGTAAAATGATCAAAAAAAATGTCAAACCTTACCCTAGAAATACCCAATGTATCGTCCTGAGCGGGCTTTTTTATCTCCTAACACTGATGTCTGGCCCACTAAACTCAACTGACACGTCAAATCCTTATCTAATGGGTCGCGGCATGTCCGACATTACGGGCCCAAGCTATGGGGTTCAAATGTGGGGTTTTGGTCGCGAAGATCAGCTAACAGAGGGCCTCCATATTCGCCAACGGTCACGCGCCTTTGTCATTGCAGAGTCTGATGCGCCTGCCAAACGGCTGGTATTCGTTAGCGCGGACCTGGGAAGCATAGAGCACCATATAACCTTGGCCGTTATCGACAAATTACAAAAAAGGTACGGCGACACTTATACCATCGCTAACGTCATTATCAGTGCCACCCACACTCACGCGGGGCCCGGGGGCTACTGGCATTCACGCTCTAACCTTGGTCTAGATGGGGGGTTTTATCCCGAGCATTTTGCCGCCATTGTTGAGGGTATTACCGCCTCGATCGTCAGCGCCCATAAGGATCTACAGCCCGGCAATATTTACCTAGGAAAAGGCAGCGTGGCCAATGCAGGCACTAACCGATCGGTGTCAGCCTATCTGGAAAACCCCCAAAGTGAGCGGGATCACTATGCTGAAAATACGCCGACTGAAATGACCCTCATGAAGTTTGTAGACAACTCTGGGGAAATCGGCATGCTCAATTGGTATGCCCTGCATCCCACTGCCATGAATTTTTATAACCGCTTAATCTCCGGTGACCACAAGGGTTATGCCGCCTTACAGATGGAGCGCTTACGCGGGACAGGCTATAAGGATAACAATGACTTTGTTGCTGCCTTTGCTCAGGCAGACCCCGGAGACGTCACCCCTAATACAAACTTAAACAATACTGGACCTGGAGAAACAGACGTAGAAACCACTCAAATCATGGGCGACCGCCAACTGCAGGTTGCTTTGCAATTATTTGAACAAGCACAGGACCCTCTGACAGGTCCTATTGAAACCCGACAGATATACGTTGACCTTTCTGACTACCCGGTAAAGGATCGTTTTACCCATGCCGGCCCGAAAACAACCTGTCCATCGGCCTATGGCTATGCCTTTGCCGGTGGCTCTACCGAAGATGGCGGTGGTCATTTTCTATTCGAAGAAGGCATGAAAAAGCAAAGTGTCTTTTTAGATTTTTTGATTGGTTGGTTAACCGGTGCGCCCAAGTGGACCGAGTCCGTAAGAAAGTGTCAGACCCCAAAACCTATATTATTTGAAACCGGCAGTAGCGAACCCCCACTTCAATCGCAAATACGTTCTGTGACCGTAGCGCGCATAGGGCAACTAGTCATACTGGCTATGCCCACTGAGGTGACCACTATGTCGGGCCGTCGCTTACGAGACTCTGTGATGAGCGAGCTTGGAGACTGGGCAGAGCATATTGTTTTGGCAGGCTATTCCAATGGTTACGCCGGTTATATCACTACCCCTGAAGAATATCTGCTGCAACAGTACGAGGGTGGCCACACCTTACATGGTCGCTGGACGCTGCCAGCCTACCAGCAAATTGCTAGCTACCTCGCTAGCACTTTAGAAGCCGGCACCGCAGTTGAATCGAACACCACCTATGATGACTGGCGGGGAAAATCGAATGAAACCACCTTGCATAATGGCCAGCTCAATCCGCCACCCAAGGGGGCTAACTACGGCGACGTCCTGCCTCAAGGCCAGACTGAATACCGCCAAGGCGAAACTGTTGTGGCCGAGTTTTGGTCGAACAATCCTAGTGCCCACTATGTTACTGGAAATAATTACATGCTAGTTGAGCGCAAAACCCCTGCGGGCTGGCAAACAATCGCAACCGATGGCGACTGGAACACCAGAGTCAGGTGGCGTGCTGAAGATGAGTCAATCATAGCTAAACTAAGCTGGGAAACCTCAGCCAAGATCGAGGCCGGCGCATACCGGTTGACTCACCTAGGGCATGACCAACTGGGCGATGCGTTTAGGGGTATTTCATTAGAGATCAATATTAAATAAAGTAGTCCATTGATAATATGGCGTACCCAATTGATAATGCCCAGATATTAAACGGACTATAACCTCCATGTAGGGATGCAAATATGGGTAGTGCACTATCCCGCCACAAAAATAAACTTCGCGGGATAATTGCCTGCATCTTAGTCGCGCTTGCCTCAAAGTTCCTATCTCTCAACTATGGTGCACCTGCCATGCTGTTCGCACTCATATTGGGGATGTCAGTGAATTTCCTTAATGAATCTCAACATTCTGTTCCCGGCATAGCTTTTTGCTCAACTACCGTGTTACGTTTTGGCGTGGTTTTACTCGGATCAAAAATTCTGTTTGGCGATGTCCTTGCCCTCGGTTGGACAACCGCTTTAGTGGTGGTCGGCTGTATGTTTGCCACCATTTTGTTTGGCGCACTGATCGCCAAGGCGCTCAACCTAGACTATCGATTTGGCATGTTATCTGGTGGTGCCGTCGGGATATGCGGTATCTCTGCAGCAATGACGCTCTCCTCAGTCATGCCACAAAATAAGGATATGGAGCAGTACACCCTGTTAACCGTTGTAATGGTTGCAACTTTTGGCGCTATAGCCATGGTCGCCTACCCCGTTCTAGCAAACTCTTTAGACTTAAGCGTTCAGCAGATGGGTATATTCATTGGCGGGTCTATCCACGATGTATCCCATGTTATTGGAGCGGGATACTCCATTTCTGAAGACGTCGGCTATGTCGCCATGATTGTTAAAATGCTACGAGTTGCCCTGCTAATACCCATGGCTTGGTTATTTTTATTGATCTTTGCGAAACAGCGCGCCGCATCTGAAGGTCGCACAAAACTGTCACCACCCTATTTTTTGTTAGGGTTTGTAGTGCTCGCCATTGTTAATAATCTGGGCGTGATACCACAAATCGCCGCCGATGTTATGAATCAAACATCTCAAGATTGCTTCGTGGTCGCTATCGCAGCCTTAGGTATGAAAACCTCCTTTAAAGGCCTGCTCAATATCGGCTGGCGACCGGTGGCTATGGTTTTGTCTGAGAGCCTATTCCTTGGCGGGTTGGTTCTAGCTTGGGTTATGCTTTAGGGCGACCGCGCCATTACTGCCTGCCCTGTGATCTAGCGAAGCTACTCTTGTATCAATGATGCATAGAAGCCTTTGACGCTCTAACAATTAACTATAATTACTTTTAAAAGGCCAAAAAAAACCCTGATTTCTCAGGGTTTCTGATAGTGCAGATCTAAATGTATATGTTCAGGGGAGAATATGTACATTACTTAGTCCAACTATCTGCACAGAAGTTCCATTGTGTGACAAAAAAATAAAAACCCAAATATAGCTTTATCGATGATATTTTATAAGCTGCGGCACCCTCTCGTTTTGAACCGATTTAGAATCTTTAGTTGCAGATATTTAATTAGTAAAAATCGCATATTGAATTGGAATAGAAGTCTAGGCACAATAAAGTTTACCCTGAATTATGGAATTTTTTATGAAGTCTATTTCACTTATTTGTTACCTATTACCCCTAGCATTAGTATTTTGCACTGGCTCACAAGCTGCGACTACTGTGATCAAAGCAGGGCATGTGCTAGATGTGGCATCAGGTAAATGGCAGAAAGACCAACTGATTTTTATCGACGACGAGCGTATTACTGACATTCAACCGGCCAGCTCAGTTATTCCCGATAAAGTAACAATTATCGATTTGAGCGGACAATATATTTTGCCAGGTCTTATGGATATGCATACCCATCTAATGAGTTACCTAGATAAAGATTTCTACGCTGGGTTGTTTCAATCGCCGCACCGCGCGGTTATCGGTGGTGTGGTCAACGCGGAAAAAACATTAAGGGCAGGATTTACTGCTGTCAGAGATGTAGGCTCTTCTGATTACATGGATGTGGCACTACGTAACTCTATTAATGCTGGTGAAGTGCCGGGGCCAAGAATAGCCGCAGCAGGTCCAGCATTAGGCATAACCGGTGGTCATTGTGACGATAACGCGCTCAATCATTCGTTTAAATCCAAAGCAGACGGCGTGGCTGATGGCCCATGGGCTGTGCGTGAAATGGTTCGCAAGAACGTTAAGTATGGTGTCGATTTAATTAAGTTTTGCGCTACAGGAGGAGTATTTTCTAAAGGCACAAAAGTAGGTATGCGCCAATATACTCTTGAAGAAATGAAGGCTATTGTTGATGAAGCTCACACCCATGGCAAAATAGTCGCCGCTCATGCCCACGGTACCGAAGGTATTAAATTTGCCATTCAGGCCGGCGTTGATTCAATCGAACACGCGAGTTTCCTAGATAAAGAAACCATTATGCTCGCCAAAAATATGGGCACTTCCTTTTCTATGGATATCTACAACACTGAATATACATTATCTAAAGGTGCAGAGAACGGTGTACCAGAAGAGAACATCAACAAAGAGCGCCAAGTAGGTGAGCGTCAACGCGAGAGTTTTACTATGGCCGTTCAAGCAGGGGCAAAAATGGTCTTTGGGTCTGACGCGGCTATTTATCCGCATGGCGACAATGCAAAACAATTTTCTCGCATGGTCAAATTTGGCATGACACCTTTACAAGCCATCCAAGCAGCCACTATCAACTCGGCTGAGTTATTAAATTGGCAAAACGATATGGGGAGTATTAGTAAAGGTAAGTTCGCTGATATTGTCGCGGTAAGTAGCGACCCGCTCAAAGATATTGCGGTGCTTGAATCAGTTGATTTTGTGATGAAGGGTGGGATAGTTTATAAAGATTGAATGATTACCATTAATTAGTCTGCAATGGATTTATACTGTCTTAGCCCTTGTTCATTGAAGGGCTAAGACAGAATCAAACTAAGTAATCAATGGAATACTCACGGCGGTCTAAATCTGTTTAATGTCAGGCCCAATTTAGTCCAACTATCCGCACAGAAGTTCCATTTTGTGACAAAAATCAAAACCCGAATATAGCTTTACCGATGATATTTTATAAGCTGCGGCGCCCTCTAGTTTTTAACCGATTTAGAATCTATAGTTGCAGATATTTAATTAGTAAAAATCGCACTACAAAATAAGACAATAATAGGTTAAAAAGGTATGGCAAACATTAGTGAAGCAGCTCGAGAAACCCCCATCATTCATCATACCGAAGTGTTGGTGGTAGGCAGCGGACCCGGCGGATTAGCTGCCGCTATTGCATCGGCCAGAGCAGGTGCCCAGACTACACTTCTTGAGCGCTATGGCTGCTTTGGAGGAAACCTGACCCAAGTCGGCGTAGAGGGCTTTGCATGGTATCGACATGACAAAACCGTCGACAGTGAAGGCATCGGTGTCGAATTTGAACAGCGTGCAAAATCGATGGGGGCAGCGACACCAGAACCTCAATCCAATAGCCACGCCATTGATGGCGAAGCCTTTAAATATGTCGCCGACCTGTTGGTCCAAGAAGCGGGCATTACGCCTATGTTACACCGAACAATGGTCGCACCTATTGTCGAGGGTGGTGTCATTAAAGGGGTCATCGTCGAGAGTAAAGCTGGGAGAGAAGCGATCTTAGCTAAGCGTGTTATCGACGCCACCGGTGATGCTGATATTGCCCACAGATCAGGTGCAATCGTGCACAAAACACCCGTCGAAGAAATGATGGCTGCCTCTGTCATGTTTTCGATGAATGGGGTAGATAAAAAGCGCTTTATCGAAGATGTTAAAGCAGACCCTCACACCTACAGCGACTGGTGCGGCCCAGATTGGGCTATGGAGACCTCCGGCAAAGAAGACAAGCTATTTTCACCTTATCTGAAGAAACCCTTTGAAAAGGCCATTAAGTCCGGATTAATACCGCAAAACCTAAACACTATCACCGGAACCTGGGGCGCTATAACTGATCAGGGTGATCTAACCTATTTAAACTTGATACATTTAACCGGACTCGACGCCACCAACCCAGACCACCTGACTAAAGGTGAAATGGAGGGCCGTCGACAAGCGATGCTAGCCATAGAAGCGCTCAAACAATTTAACCCTGGGTGCGAGAATGCCAAGCTAAGAAACTTCGGTATGACTCTAGGTGTTCGGGACACGCGAAAAATTGATGCTGTCTACAATATGACCGCCCATGATGTTCGCGAACAGGGAAAATTTGAAGACAGTATTGGTATCTTCCCAGAATTTATCGATGGATATGGCATCCTTATTTTACCCACCACAGGCCGATATTTTCAGTTGCCTTATCGCTCAATGTTACCCAAAGGGGTTCGTCACCTATTAGTGACTGGCCGCAGTGCCGGCGGTGATCGAGATTCTCATGCTGCAGTGCGCAACATGATGTGTTGCGCGGTGAATGGCCAGGGCGCCGGTGTGGCGGCGGCTATTTCTGTGCAAACAGGAGTTGATGTAGCCGATGTTGATATCAAATTAGTTCAGAAAAAACTACTCGAGCAAGGCGCGCGAATTCATTAAAGTGTTCCAAACTGAAAGCGGGCACTAGGCACCTAATGCTCGCTTCGTTTTAGTCCAACCCGAAATTATTTAGCGGGGTCGTACCAAATAGGAGAGCTATAGGCACGCTCTTGAGTGGTCTTTTTGATGAACTCAGGTAATTCAACATCAAACCTTGCCGCATCGTAAGAGGTCCATCTTGGCGATGGTACTTCTATGACCCGGGCATAATAAAATGCTTTTTGCTCAGCCTCAAATTCTGGATCTATCCAAAGCGCGCTCAACTCAGCGGCACCATATTTATGGCTATAAATCGCACCTTGAACTGTTGAAGGAATATCAGCAACATCGCCACTGGCATCCATAGAACGCAGTTCAGGATTACTCCAGTCAACGTTAAAGACCTTTTCATGAACCTTTCCTTCACTGTCTTCCCAGCCTTTCACAACCTGAATACGATCAAGGTTAGCACTGTTGGGATCTTTAGCCGCTTGAAGCATAAAGGTCGGCACCGACGAGCCATTTTCAGTTAGACTTCCGCCCATAGGGACACCCTTTTGGTACCCTACATCGGCCATATTTGACGCATAGAGGTCGTCTTCAGTGAAACTCCAACCACCAAAGAAGCGCACTGTGATGCGACTTCCCGTAGTGGCGTAGACTTCTTTGCGTTGTATAGCATCCCAAATTGCCTCTCGAGTGTTCTCTGGAGCCCAGACCGCAGCATATCCAGATGAAGTCATTAGAAATCCAGGTATTATCACATCACCGCGGCCACCCACTGGATCTTTCCAACGATTGGGCTGCGGTTCCATAAGGGCACTGTGCTTACCATAAAAATTATCTTCGGCGGCAGTGGCTAAAGATGTATGAGAATCTGTTGAGCCAATCATGCCGAACTTATAAGGGTTAGCGCCGAACTTAGACTCCAATGACAACCCCTGTTTGAGGGCTTCACGGGCATATTCATAAGGAATCATTTCATCTTCTTTTGGTATCCCGGCAAAATCGCCAAAATCCCAGCTTTCATAATCGGCAAAACGATCATCAGGGGATAACAATGGATGGGTTTCACCGTCACCTTTAATTTGCGTTACCTCATACACAGGCTCCCACCGAGCCCGCCTAGTGGCATAGTCACTATCCATATCATCGCCAAACTCTAATTCGGCGGTCGGAAACATAATGCCATTAGACAAATTGCCATTGTGAGCAATAGCCAAAACCTTACCGCCACTAGTTTCTTCATATGTCTCTAAAAAGTCCCACAGCTTGCGCGGATCGGAATCCTGTTTGGGCGACAGTGGAACCACCATCTGTGCTTTTTCAGCGTCATCGCGATAGATCACTACTCTATGTAAATTCTGACCGCCCTTCTGCCCGGTAAATTCAAAACCAATCAGTGGGGTGAATTTACCCGGTTCATAGTGAGCATCAGCAGTGGCCGTCAAATAATCCCAGGCGGTCACTTTGATGTTGAGATCTTCCAGTTCGCTTGGTGTGTCTTGGCGTGTCTGAGTGGCTTCCAACTGTTTGCGAGCACTCTCTTCACTGGCAAATAGAATTTCAGCCCATTCCTGTAATGTGGCGTTGCCCATTAGCGTTTTGTTACCCGCCTTTAGAGCCACCATGGCGCCAACGGCATCGGTGTGGTCTGCCAGCACAAGGAAGTCCAAGGGCTCACGCAGCTGAGCCGGCTGGCCTCTGGTAGCCATTACTTTTTCGCCTTTAGCAAAACGATAGGCGTCATCCGGCCCTAGGGTATTACCAAAAATAAAGGCGTCCATTGAAAAAGTCGAATGTAAATGCGTATCACCCCAGAACACCTGGTTAGGCATTGTTTGATCTGCTACCGGAGAGTATTGTGGGTCTGCGTTACGTAGCGGTTGCGACGCCACATAGCCGGTGTTGTCAGCTTTGACCTGCAATGGATCTGACTGTTTTTCTCCGCATGCTGTCAACAATAACGCCGTACAGGCCAGTCCGAAACTAATCTTACTTTTATAGTTATTCATTTTCATACCCCTATTTATTGCCTCATTTGATGCCGCCCAGCTTGGTTTGTCTATAATATTTCGCGACTACAGAGTCACCTCGTGCCGCAAAGGATTACTGCACCTCAGTCATAAATCTGAGAGATAGTTTTACAAACTGGGCCGGCAAAAGTCTAAGCCGCTGACGCCAGCCGTTTGCCAATCAGCCTCAAAATAGCCGCAGACCCAGACCAGTCACCACAACATTAAAGTATTATAGAACCTAACAATATAAGCCACCTAGTCTATCGACTTTAAGTCCCTGTGATTCGTTACGATCACGTAGCATTTCTGTTGTCTATACGAGGTGCCCAACATCTTCATTTAGGTAAGCCCAGTGGTCCCTTTTTATAGATTGCATCGATATTGATAATCTGGGATAGTCGTCATTAATGCAGGTTAATAGCATAAAAATCTCTCAATAATTTTATTAATAAAAAAAGGGGTAGCTTATGTACTTACGATCCATTATTTTCTTGTCCTTGAGTCTTACAACTTCATTTAGTGTATTTGCCAATGAGCCTGAGGGTTCGCACGCGTCTAACGATTGGCAAATTTGGGCGTACTCTAAAGCCGCCCCATCATTTTTAGGGGATTTTGCTGCCGTTGTGTCAGGGAATGGTGAGCTTATTCGCGAAGGTATTAACGGTTGGACATGCACCGCAACCAAACCTATGCCTGAAGACGGCTTTACTACACCACATCATGCCTTTGCCCTGTGCGCAGATGATGAGGGGTTTAAGTGGGCTTCTGCATATATGGGTGGCACAACACCTGATATGGAACGAGATGCCTACATTTGGATGCTGCATGGCGATACCGGTGAAGACAACTGGACACCAGGTGGCGATAAGGGTATGGCAATGAAGCATGACCACTGGATCGAATCAGGGCCTCACCTCATGTTAATGCCAAGAAACCCAGAAACGATAGCGGCATTCTCAACCGACTTTACTACAGGTGCCCCCTACCAAATGTTTAAAGGCAGCCCCTACGCCCATCTAATGATTCCCTTTGAAGGCTATTATGATTATCAGCCAGAATCAGCACCTAAATAGTAAATCATCTAAAGGCCTGGTGATCTCAGCCAGCTGGTCTTTTACTTTTCACCCCTGTGACTCTTTACGATCAGGGGTTTTTTCTTTGTACCCTCTCAGCGACATCCAAAACCTTTAAACGAAAGGGTATTTGGAAGTGCGGTTTAATGGTATATTGTTAAAGAATCTAATAATTATAACGCTGAACAAATAGACCATGGATATAGACGTAGCTCAAAAGCCATTAGGCAAATTTTTAATTGATGACTTAAAGCAGTGCATACTGAATCAGCCTTCTGAAGCCTGGACAGAGCAATTCCTTAGACAACAAACCTACGAGGTGCATAAAGATACCGAGTCAATCGTCATGCTATTTTGTGAAGAAAGCTGGCCTAAAGGTGAGATACATAAAGATATGGGCTGGGATAGATTGTCAGAAGCTGCCATGCCGATCATTAATGCCATCCTAGAAAAACACTACCCACCCGGCGGAATATTATTACGCGCAATGGCTGCCAAACTAAAAGCAAAAGGCCAAATTAGACCGCACAGAGACACACTTCACTCTTTCCATATTGGCCATAGAATTCACATACCTATTACTACAAATCCCGCCGTTCGATTTACCATCGATGGCCGTCCTTACCCGTTCGAAGTAGGTCAGGCTTATGAAATTAACAATCAAAAAAAACATAGTGTGATAAATATGAGTGACGAAGATAGAATTTCATTTATCTTTGATTATGTACCCCCACAAAATCTGCCAAAGACCTCACCCGAAACACAATAGACACCACCATGAATCTAATGCCAGAAATAAAAAATAACAGCCTTCAGCAAGCGATCGAATTTCTTCGCTCAAATAGACCTTTACGTGCAGAGGAGCTATGCCGAGACTATTTGATTAAGCATCAAGGTTGCACCCATCATATGAGATTACTCGGTCACTCATTGATAGCACAAAACAGACTCATCGAAGCCGAGGAGCAATTGAAATTTGCCATTGAACTAGACCCAGACTTCCCACACCTCTATGAAGACCTAGCGAGTATTTTATCCTTACAATCTCGGTTCAATGAAGCTATACCGCTTTTTGAGAAAGCTATTGCCCTTCTACCCACGCTGCCACATGCAAATAAAAAACTAGGTGAAGCTCTGGCTGCAGAAGGACGAGGTGAGGATGCTGATTTAGCCTTTGAAGAATACATAGAACAAAACTCCGATAGAGCCGATGTTATAAAAGGCATAGAGCTTCAGCGCGCGGGCAAGCATGACGATGCCATTGCAGCCTTTCGATCCGTATTAAAAAGAAGCCCTGACAACATCAATGCACTGAGGCATTTAGCTGGTGCTTACTGGCAAGAAAAAAACAACTTCAATGACGCGGAAGCCTTGCTGAGACGAGCGACACAAATATCTGCTAGCTACTATGAAGCCTGGCATATGCTGGGGTGTGTGCTCATGGAGCAAAATAAATACCTTGATGCTATCAAGACGTTTAAAAAATGCACCAGCTTAGAGCCTAAAAATGCTGATGGATGGACAGGGCTGGGCAACGCTTACGGCAGAGCCATGTATCCAGAAAAGAGCGCCGAAGCCTTCGAGCAATCATTAGCTATCAAACCTGACGCTCCTCATGTCAATACATCTTATGCTCATGAACTAAAAACCATAGGTGACCAAGCAGGAGCCCTCAAAGCCTATCGAAACGCCATCAAACTCAGACCAGATCTTGGTGAGGTTTATTGGAGCATGGCTAACTTAAAGGTTTTTAAATTTGAAAATGAAGAGGTTGATGCGATGAAAGCTCAGCTTCAACAGACTGAGCTTTCTGAAACCTCACAAATTCACTTCAATTTTGCTCTCGCCAAATCGTTGGAAGACGTTAAAGATTACGATAGTGCCTGGCACTATTATCACCAAGGTAACCAAAAGCAAAGAATGACGGTTGAACACGACCCATTAGAAATGGAAGGTAGAAACACCGCCATTAAAAACACCTTTAGTCAGACCTTTATGATAGAAAAGAAAGGCGTAGGCCATTCAGCACCCGATCCTATTTTTATTGTTGGACTTCCTCGATCTGGATCAACCCTCATCGAGCAAATTATTGCCAGCCATAGCCAGGTAGAGGGCACTTCAGAACTGCCGATAGTAAATAAAATATCTGATCATATTGGCCGGTATAGAAACGACAGTATTCGCTATCCCGAAGCTGTTGCCGAGCTGCGTAATAAAGACTTAGTGGCTTATGGTAAGCAATATATAGAAGAAAGCCAAAGACACCGAATGACTAACAAGCCATTTTTTACAGACAAGCTGCCTAATAACTTTTCCCACGTAGGTTTTATTAAAACTATTTTACCTAATGCCAAAATAATTAATGCACGACGCCACCCTTTTGATAGTTGTCTAGGCGGTTACAAACAACTCTTTGGACGAGGCCAAAACTTCACTTACGATATGTTTGACCTGGCTCATTATTACAAAGAATATGATTTAATGATGAAGCATTGGCACGGCGTACTACCCGGCGAGATTCTCGATGTGCATTACGAAGTTACTGTGACCGATTTAGAGCATCAAGTTAGACAAATATTAGATTTTTGCAATCTACCCTTTGAAGAAGAGTGTTTACGTTTTTACCAAAACGAGCGGGCCGTAAAAACGGCAAGCTCAGAACAGGTTCGCCAGCCAATTTATACCGGAGCCCTAGGTAAATGGCGACGTTACGAACAGCATCTAGATTTATGGAAAGATCAACTAGGCTATATTATTGATGAGTTACCTGAGGCATCCAGAAATGCAGGGCTTTAAAGCCATGCACTGCTAATCAATCAAATGGCCACACTTCTAAACCATGAATACCATTACGAACATCATTGCTAATATTTGCGCTAGCAATCTGTTGGTTTTTGGGTAAATTATACAAAGTAACCGTTGATGGTGATGATCCTCCGGCGACCACTGAATCTGACAAAACACAGAGCCCCCGGGCGAAACCAGGTCTGGCCATCACCTCATCTCTTTTATCTAAATGTGTCATTTCACTGTCTAGATATTTAGGCACTGCCATGGCCCTGTCTTCCTCGCCTTCACCTCTACCGGTATAACGAAGCACGTCATCATTGGTGTCGTTAAATAGCACACCATCCCGAAAAGGCCTCGCATTATGCGTGCCTAGGGGTAGCTCAACCGACATATTCACTTCACTACCGTTGTAATGCAACATTCCACCGGACTTCAAGCCCGATAGATACATCCCGTTTTCATTGCAAAACACATTATTGATATGCAGTTTATTAAACATCATAGGCCCATCATCTGACTGAGGGTCAAATCGTTTACCGTTAAACCTGAATTGCCTATTTTGAATCGTCATGCCCCAATCAAAAACTTGCTTATCAAGGTCAAATGACAAAATACTATCGAAGCCCGTCGAGGTTAAAAAAATCTTGCGCTTAAAAACCGTTATTTCATGGCAGTGCTTTAAGTAAGGATTCCGCCAAGAACCTATGAGCTCAAACCTTGGGGTAAAAGCAAATAATTCATCACTAGCTGCAATGTAGATTTTATCATCGTCAAAACAGATTCCTCGAAGGCCTCTATCCCAACCTCTACCCCGCCAATCAATATTAACGGTATCCCAATCTAACTTTTGCTCCACTGATTCATTTTCGAAATCAATGAGATAAACGCCACCATGGCTCTCACCTTGCTGACTCCCCCTAACAACAGAGCTTGTTACTAATTTAACCATATACAAAAAATTCTAAAGACTAATGTAAAAAATTCACTTAAAAAATAGTATCACGATAAATGAGGCAAAAAAAAGGGCGGGTATGTCACCCGCCCTTTTTACTAGAACGTCTTGCGCACCGTCAGCCACGTCGTTCGCGGCCTCTCGAGTGTTCGTTCATTATGAAAACGGTTATCGCCAAATAGGTCTCCGTAATCATTACCTGATGTAGACACATAGGTAGAGCCATTATTGTCAAAAACATTATCAATTTGCAACGTGACATTTAACCCGTCTGACATATCCAGACCAAACGACAAATTACTCACTTTATAAGTACCAGATAAACCATTTCTATTATTAGCCACAATATCTGTAGTGCCATTCCAGGTCTCACTTTGATAGCTCGTATCAAAATAAACCCAGGCATCACCACCTAAAACATCAGGTATATCATAGAGAACACTAACGTGGCCTTTTAAGTCAGGTGAACTAGGTAAGTCCATACCCTTCCGAATATCTACGTCGTCCGTGGTCGGATCTGCAGTAGCACTAAAGTAAATATCGTCGTCAAACTTTGCATCTGCAGAAAATAAACTCAAATTAATTTTTAGATTATCCGTTGCCTGCAAACCTAAGTCTAATTCAATACCGGTACTGCCCGCGTCGCCCGCATTAAGCGTACCTCTATTCCACCATTGTTTGAATGTTGTGCTTTGCTGATAATCCTTCCATTTCATTTGAAATAGTGTCGCATTAAATTTTATCCGGTTATCCCACCAGTAACTTTTAACGCCCAACTCATAATTATCTAACGTATCAGAGCCATAGTTGGCTGTAACCTCACCTGTAGCGACCGCACGCGGGCTGTTTGAACCGCCGAGTCTAAAGCCCTGACTATATAAACCGTACACCATAACATCTTCATTAATCGCATAGGTCAGTGACAATTTATAAATAGTGTCGTCGGCTTTACCCTGACTTCGTGTGGCACCATCACCACCATCGGCTAGGCCTGCAGTAATCAAACCGTCGGGGAAGTAGTTTAAACTAAACTCATCACGATCAAACTCAGACCAACGGAACCCTCCCTTCACACTCAAATCTTCAGTAATATCGTAGGATACCTCGCCAAATACAGCTATTTGTTTTACCGAGCGCTCAAAAATATTCACGTAGCCGTGATCAGAGTCAGGTAATGGGTAAGCTTGATTTGGGTTAGGCGTGTAATTATTGTAGTAATTTGCGACGCCATAGTAATAGGCATAAGCTTGCGCGGTTGCCCATGCCGTTGTATCTCCTAGGTTCTCATTAGAGGACCCGTAGAACCATTCATCGTATACATCTTCGTAGAACAAACCGGCTGTCCATTGCAATCGGCTCTCACCTTTTGAAGCCAAACGAATTTCAACGGTATCGCGCTCTTGCGATTGATCATTAAATATAAAGCTACGGTTATACTCGGTGTTATACAAGCCATAGAGAGTACCATAGGCATTATAGCCATTGCCGTAGTAACGATCTTTGTATTGCGTATAAACGTCATTATCCCAGTTGTAGGTAATGTCGCGTTCAAGACGTGTCGCTGAGACAACTAAATTAGCAAAACCTAGATCACCTTCCAGGGTTAAAGACCCAGAAAGCCAATCATCTTCTCGATTTTCGTCGATGAAACGAGTCACTTTATAGTCGCCTAACAGAGGGTCGGTTTCCCAGGTGCCGTCCAACTCACTGTTTTCAGTCACCACTGTTAAGAGCGCGTTCCAATTTTCATTGAACTTTAAAGCAAACATTATACGGCCACCTAGCGTGCCGTATTCATTTTGGTTTTCATCAACAACGTTATAGCCGGGGTCATCATTGCGGTGGTTACCACTTAAGCTTGCACCGGCAACATTATCAACATAGCCGCCATCTTTTGTAGAGTAAAGTACCGCGCGCATGGCTAGAACATCTTCAATTAATGGTATATTGATATGGCCATTAATGTCATAGCTACCGTCGCCACCTCCGGTCATGCCATAGCTTGTTTCAAGACTACCGGCCAAACCCTCATGGTTGGGTTTATTAGTGATTAAACGAAGAGTCCCCGTTTGAGAGCTAGACCCATAAAGTGTACCTTGGGGGCCATGTAAAGATTCAACCCGTTCCATATCAATAGGGCGAACACTCACTTGCTGTGAGTTGGTTGTCATGGGAATATCATCGAGATACACAGCAACCTGTCCATCGGTATAATATTCACCTGAACCCGATGAAATGCCGCGCATAGCCAAGGAATTTCTACCTGGCTGTGTTGCTGTTAGCGTGACACTAGGTAGAGCCTTAATATAATCACTCATACTACTAATCCCCATGATCTCCATGGTATCACCAGAAAAAGCCGTGATACTTTGGGGGACACTTTGAAGATCTTCCGCACGCTTAGTGGCCGTTACCACGATTTCTTCAAGGGTTTTATACTCCTCCGCGGCAAAAGATGCCGAGGGCAATGCTATATTAGCAATAGCAAAGGCCAGAGGTGCCACAGCAAAACGCCGCGCAGCCAACCCGCGCAAAACGGATTTAGATTTTTTCATATTAGAGATTGTCATAAATGAGCCCTATTAAACTATTTTCTTGAAGTGATAAGTAGTAACAAAAAAAAGAGTAAACGGTTAGTTTTCCTATAAACACAAAAAAATCCACAAAGAAAAGCCAAGCTCTCTTTACGGAAATCCAGCCACTGCACCCAGCAAAGCTACAGACAAACCTTTCTACAATACCTCTGTCGAAGTGTAGCAGACTGTATAGAGGATCATATACCCCATGGGGGGTAATATTTCTGATTCTTATTGATCTCTATGACAAGATCCAAGCTGCCGTTAATCGAAAGTTTGGTTCTGACTGCAAAAAGAGAGCCCCCTGTATACTTGCAGATTGCTCACTGGAACATGAACCAATTGTTATCTAAAGGCCATCATTATTTTTTAATCACAGGCAATATCAAATATGACAATTTATCCTTGGCGTGATACACCTTATTATTAGCTACCAGCCATTCCGTCTCGTCGTAATTATTACCACCGGTATTTAAGTTACGATCCCAACGGGGAAAGTTTGAGCTGGTAATTTCCAAGCGAATCTTATGGTCTTTGGCAAAATAATTACTGCTGGCACGTAAATCCAAACGGATTTCATACAATTCTCCAGGTGTCGTCAATTCCGCTCTAGACAAGCTTTTACGGTAACGCATGCGCAGAGCCCCTTCCTGAATATTAAAGGCTCTACCATCGGGATACACATCCACTAATTTGGCGGTGAAATCCGTGTCTGTCGCCGAGGAAGACACCCACAGCACCACATCAATGGAACCGGTGACTTCTATACCCTCGCTCAGCGCTTCGGAGGTATAAACCAACACATCATTGCGTAATTCAATCTCTGATTGATCGTACCCCCCCGCTTCGCTATCACTACCCGTACAGCAAGAGTGTCCACCTAAAGAGGGCACCGGATGAGCCGGATCATAGATAAAGCTATCGACATTGGATTTCTCTGGCGCTTTTAGACTAAGCACGCCATCGCCATGACGGCTATTGGCGCTACCTTGCCCCTGTAAATACCATTTTTGATAAGTCGTATTTTTTGGTGGCCAAACCTCACTTTGTCGCCACTCATTTTTTCCCATCAAATAATATTGCACTTTGGGCATATCGGTAATGCCATTCTTTTTACCTTTAAGCCAGTAATCATACCAGCGCAATTGGATATCCAACCAAGGCAAGCGAGCATCGCCCAACTCTCTTTCACCGACAATAGTATTTTCTGTGGCTTCCGTATAACCACAATGTGTCGAAGGACCTATGATCATAAATTGATTACTTTCCGACACTTTGCTCTGGGCATTTTCTCGGAATGCATTAAACATCTCTGTGGTCTCTTCCGAGCCATAGTCATACCAGAAATCCATAAACAACGCAGGGACGTTAAAGGTATCGGATGCTCGGGCAAAATCCAAATTTCGGAAGTACTCACTATCCGGAGGACTGGTCATAGTCAGCAGGGGAAATGACGGCCCTGACCAACGGGCTATCAATGGGTAAGCTCGGTAAAAGAGTTAAATAATACTCAAAATCAGTTTTGGGTTTCATCTCATAATCTTCGGCAACAGCATTTTTTAGTCAAACCGTTTAGTAAAAGTCATGAATTCTTATTAGAGCTCAAAACAAGAAAATAAACAGGCTGATGATAAGGGTTAGAGCCAAAGAAAATCTATTCAGGTTTTACATCCGGTCAATAAACATCAAAGTGCAATAAATCATCCGCTGTGGCGCGACGGCGTATCAATCGACTACTTTGTTGGCTACCGACCATCACAGCGGCAGGCGCCTGTCTACCACAGTACTGGTTCATCATCTCTAAACCGTAAGCCCCAGTATCAAACAGGGCGATGATATCGCCAATCTGGGTATTACTGGGTAATTCACGCAAACTGGGTTGCTGTACTAG
>DGAQ01000061.1:55739-68016 GCA_002382445.1 Porticoccaceae bacterium UBA4026
ACTTGTTCAAGTGTCGCTCGTTGCTCACCGAGCTCGGGCATAATAGCCAAGAGTGCTTTAACTCGTCCTTCGCCCTCTATATCGTAAAAGGTGTCGCTACTATCACATAAAGGCCCCGCCATGCGACAGAGTTGAGTGGCCGTGTCATCAGATTTACTGGCATTGACCATATGAAAATACCAACCCGCAAAAATATCAAATAACACGCTGTAACCGGCATCCAAATAAAATACGGGCTTTTGCTGGCGTGTTTTCCTGGCTTCAATGGTGGAGAGCAGAATCGCCGTGTCGCTCACCATGCTGCGGCCGGGTTCCACAATGATCTCAATGTTGCTGCCAAGGGCATTGGCCACAGGCCTAATCAAAATATCAGCTATGGTGTCAAAGCCAATATTCGCACGGTAGGTATCTTGATAATGCGGGCTGACATTGACCCAGTTATCGGCTGAGCTACTGTAGTTTTTGGGGTAGCCGCCGCCTAAATTGATATGCTTCAAGGGGTAAGGTAATAGTTTACCCACCTCTTGGGCGTAGGCAATTAAAAACTCTGCCTCTTTTTGGTAGGCACTGGTGTCATTGACTTGGGTACCGATATGCGCGTGGATACCGGTCATCGTTAAATGCTCAGGATGTTGGTTGATCCAACCGATAGCTGTTAACTGCTCTTCGCGGGTCATACCAAATTTTGAGCTTGAGGTGCCTGTTTCCCAGCCAGCAGCAGCGCCGCCTTTAATTTCAGGGATAATACGCAGCGTCACATTCGCGCACTTATCAATGGCCTGAGCAACGGATAGAATACGCTCCAATTCAGCCAGTGAGTCAACGTTAATCGCTTTAATCTCGGCGGCAATAACAAGCTCTAGCTCACTACGCAGTTTGGCCACACCATTAAAGACCATCGCTTGCGCGGTGTAGCCTGCGGTTTGTGCTTTTACAAACTCACCGCCCGAGTTTATCTCAATGCTTAATCCTGCCTCTTTTAAAATCTGCAACACGGCAACGTTAGCGTTGGCCTTGCTGGCGAAGCACACGGTGGTATTGGGGTGCACTCGGCGAAAATTGGTGAGTATATCGGTGGCGTTTTCGCGCAGTTTGGCTTCGGAAAACACATACAGGGGGGAGCCATACTGCTCAACCAATTCACAGGCATTAATACCATCAATCATCAATTGGTTGTTGCGGCTAGTTAAGTGGTTGGCTCTTTGCCAAGGGTGTAGGGCAACAGCGTTGTTCATGACTCTACTCAGCAACAGGATTAAGCCCTAATAATACAGGATTATGGCTTGCCCTGAGTGTAAAAATTATAACTTTCGAATACCTAAAAAACGGGCAACTCCCAGATCGTATTTTTACGAAAGAGGTATGCGAAGTGGACCGTTGCTCTTTGCATTAGCGAAAGCTTGAGTCATAAATATTTCGCAATATACCTCTTGATTAGATGACACAGAAAAGGTCGATTATTATAAAAGCAGATGGGTTGTGATTGTCGTTACCAAGGTGCATGCATATTAACTCATCTGATCAAACCCTTTCTAAAATGCCCATGCCTATCTATTCAAAATGCGAAAATATTAGCTATAAAACGGTTCTAGCAATAAAAATAAGTTACCTATTTTTGGATATTGTGGATACAGCATTGACTGTCAGGGAATCTCTAACGAGCCCTCAATCCTTTTTTATTGATTACTTTTTGTACTACAAATATCAAACTTGATATCCCCATTAGTGTTAATAATCCAAGAGCTTCCTCACCCGTCAATTGCAACAGCATCGACGTGATAACACAGCAGCTAAGAAGAGGGATAATGGCCTTTCCGGGCATTTTAAACTGCCCCTCAGAGGGCGCACCGTCACGCATCCTCAATTTAAGGGTTGAAAGGCAGACGCCAGCATATACTAATAAAATAGACCCCGACGCCATCACAGCCAACACTTTAAATTGACCACTAAGTGCCAGTAAGGCGATCATAAAAGCATAAAATATAATCGAAATGTATGGTGTCTTATATTTCGCGTGAACTCTGGCGAGCTGCTTTGGTAAATTCCCGTCACGCGCAGCGGCGAAAATCACCCGAGGTGTCACCAAAATATCTCCACTCAAAGTACTAAAAATTGATATTACGCCTCCAACAATTAGCAGTTTGACACCCCAGCCACCAAATACTTCATTGGCGACAACCGCCAAGGGCGCTTCAGTATTATTAGCAAGTTCAGCACCAAGAACGCCCTGCGCTACGGTTTGCAAACCTAAATAAAGAATAAATATACTACCAAGGCCGAGGAAAATCCCGCGCGGTACTGTTTTTGCTGGATTTTCGATCTCACCACTAGCATTTAGGGCACATTCAGCGCCCGAAAAGGCAAACATCAATATCAACGTTGCCGCACCGATATTAGCAAACGATGGCCACTCTGTGATGACTAAATTATCCATATTTATAAAGAAAATCCCTACCACTAATAAGAGTGCAAGAGGCACAAACTTAGCAATAGTATTAAAAACGTACAGCCTTACCCCAGACTTTACACCGACTATATTAGTAACAACGATAAACGTGAACAACACCATCATAAATAGCAATTTCCACATCGGCTCCTGAAGCTCCGGAACAGCAATAGACAGAGCTTCAATCATAGCAACAGTAAGAGCAGCGTCAGCGAGTACCCCCCACCCAAACCAAAGTAACATCGATGAAATAAAGCCAGCAAAGGGACCAAAGGCCTCTTCAATATAAGCATATGAGCCACCACTTCGGGTAACCCGGCTACCAATTTCCGCGTAGCACAAAAATATAAGACTGACGGCAACGCCGCATATCAGGTAGGCAATTATCGCGGCAGAACCAAGTTTTGCTGCGACCACACCAGGCAGAACAAATATCCCAGCACCAACCACCATGTTAAAAACGTTAGTCCCAAGCGCACGGGTGCCAATAGTTCTAACTAGCCCTTCATCGGATTTACCACTTAAGTCGCTGATGATATGTTCCTTTTTATTAAGTATATTTTGTAAGTTTCTGTTTTTATCTTATTTGCATAGGTGCAGCAGCAACCGCGACGGGGGTTGTGGTTCTTTCGAATATCCCCTGTGTGGTAGCCCTACCAGACTGACTCTGGCAGAGCGTTTTCAGCTGCATTTTTAAATGCGCCAGGTATTTAGCGAGCCAGCTCTCGCTTTACACTCGTGTAGGCACGGTTAACAAAATTATCGTTGGCACCCCATTCGGCATCAAAGTCTTTTGTTGGCTCGGCCGCTATGACCTCTTCCAGCGTTTTACCTTTCTTAATTAACTTCTCAAAACGCCCGTGCAAGGTGCTTAGCACTTTAATGTAGTTTTCAAGACCCGCGTAATCAGAGATTTCACCGTGGCCTGGCACAACTATCGTGGTTTCATCAATTTCATCTAGTACCGCCTGACAAAACGCGATCATACCCGCCAAGTCTCCGCCGTTGTCAGCATCGATGAATGGATAACCAGACCGGTTAAAGACATCTCCCAAATGCACAATGTTGGAGCCGCGCAAGATCACTGCGGTATCACCCGTGGTGTGAGCTGGTCCAAAATGCATGAGATCGATCTGCTCGCCATTGAAGTGGAACTGCATGGTGTCGTCGAAAGTAATCACCGGCAGTGCACTCTTCGGATAAGCCTTTTGCAAATACTTAAGCGACACTAGATTAACAACATTGTCGCTGAGCATTTTTTCGCGACTGTTGGCCTGGCTCACTAACCATGTGCCGCCTGGCCCTAACGCGAGGTTGCCCTCCGCATGGTCAAAGTGCCAATGGGTATTTACCGCAAAGTCTACCGACCCACCACCAATCTCGCGGATAGCATCGTCAACCTTGGGGATCATTTCTGGAAACTGGTCATCAACAATCAGCACACCTTGAGCACCGACACTGACGCCAATGTTGCCACCGGCACCAAACAACACATAAAAATTGTCGGTGACTTTTTCTGTGCGGATTTCTACTTTAGATAAATCCCAACCAAAGGCATCCAACACCTCGTCGAGTCCAAGCGCACCGTCATGAGCATGTGCGCTAGAGGCACCTACTGACAGAAATGCTAACAGAAACGTCAACTTAAACTTTCGTAAAAACATATTTATCCCCTTAATCTGGCACGCCAAGAATACGCTTGGCTATCATGTTGAGCTGAACTTCCGTGGTTCCTCCCTCAATGGAGTTTGCCTTGGAGCGCATCCATGCGCGGGTGTGGGTAAACTCATCTATTGTCAGTTGCACTACGGCATCATATATCATCGTGTCAGCAGGCCAGTTTTTTATTATTTTCAACACACTGGATCTGAAATTCGAACGCCTTAAAGCCTCTGTCGCAGGTAATATCTTTGTAAGGAATGGATAACTCTAATGTTTAGCCGTTATCCATCTGCACCAGACAGACTAAGCTTAACTGAAGAAGTTACCCATTAAATGACTCTCCCCTCAAAAGGCCTCAACCCCCCTCTAACACATTTCCCCTTACTGAGAGGTTGAGTACAAAGAGCTATTTAATCACTTTCCCAGAATAATAATGGGTAGCTTGTCCTTGGTTTAAGGCAAGTTGGCCGTTCACCCACACCATTTCAATACCCTTTGAAATGGCGGATGGATTTTCAATTGACGCATTATCTTTTATAGTCTCTTCGTTAAATAAAACGAGATCAGCATAAGCGTCCACCTTTATTTCACCACGATCTTTAAGCCCCATATTGTGGGCGGCAAGCGATGTCATGCGTCTTATCCCTTCTTCAAGGGACATTAAGTCCATTCTATTAACAAAATAGCTTAAAAAGCGTGGAAAAGCTCCATATCCCCTTGGATGGCCTTCAAAACCACCGTCAGTGCAAATATTGGTATGTTCCCATTTCATTAATTCGCCAATGTCTTGGGATAACATAGATTTACCCATCACAGACTGACCTTGGCTTTGGTGTTCTTCCTGCCAGATATCGGATTCTTTGAGTAATTCAGAAAACGTTTCGGCATCACTTAACCCCCGCAATACTGAGATATCAGCCAAGGTTTTTCCGACGTAACTTGGGTCAGGTCCATAAATCATAAAAACTATTCCGTCAGAAGGCGTTATATTGTCCAGAACATTTTGTATTTCATTTAAGTCATCTGCATCCCGTTCGGGAAGTAAAACCCAAAGCGTTGATTCCCAATATTCATAGGGGTAAATATCAGCGGTGATGTTCACTCCTTCAGCGCGGGCCTGGTTCAGAATATTCAAAAGTTTGGCTGTCTGTCCCCAAATTTCTTTGATTGCCAGTTTAATGTGAGAGATTTGGACCGGCATTCCTGTTTGCCTTCCAATATTTATTATTTCATTAATAGCAGGCCAGAAGAACCTGTCTTCAGAACGGATATGGGAGATATACCGACCCCCCAAGTTGGCCGTCAGTTGCGCTAATTCTATAACTTCTGCTGAAGATGAATAAATCCCGGGTTCATATTCAAGCCCCGTAGAAAGCCCAATGGCGCCTGCTGCCATCTCGGCGCGCAGTATTGTTTTCATGGCTGAAATTTCATCACCAGTGGCCTCTCGTTTGGCTCCCTCTCCCATCACCGTATTGCGGAGGGTATTGTGCCCAACATAGGACGCTATATTCATACTGACAGGCCTTTCCCTAAAAACATCTAGAGAGGATTGAAGCGGAAAATCATGTTCCCCATCTTGACCAAAAATGCTAGTTGTTATGCCTTGAGTTATCACTGCTAAGGCATCTCTATTTTCACTTAAGCCCCAATCATGGTGACTATGGGTATCTATAAAACCGGGAGAGAGGGTCAAACCTTTGGCATCAAATATTGTGTCGCCTGAAGTGGGTATTAGGTCTCCAATACTAACTATCCTCTCACCGCTGATTCTTACACTGCCTAGAAAAGCAGGCTTCCCAGTCCCGTCAATAATGCGGGCATCCTTTATTAGTGTGTCTGCAAATGATGCAGGAATTCCCCCTAAAACCCCAAGTGTCACCATACTTAAAATTGCTAAAACTATGCGCATGCTTGTTTCCTCTTCTCCGAGACATTAACCTATCGGTTATTTTTCGCACTTTATTATTTTTAATGTTAAATCCCATTGGCAGTAGCAGACTTTATACCTTTTAGTTCCGAGTGCCTATATCTCTATGCGAAGGCCAAAGTCCTTAGTCTCTATATCCCTGTTTGCGGCTTTGAAATGATCTTTTTGTAGTGGTCAAATAAATCTGGCCACGGCATAAGAGACAAGTTCATACTTTGTCTCCACCTTATTGGGTGGCAATCCACCCTTATGCTGAGGCGTCCAATAAATATTGAGGATGGAATCTTAAAACAATTTTTTAAGCAGGAGCGAGTGAAAGACTATATTGTATAAAAAGTGTACTTTTATTGGCCTGTAATTTGATGCCTGTTTGCATAGCATATCTCCCTTGAACTTGAAATTATTGGCAACAGATAGAGTATTCTTATAGAAGATTATTAATAATTATTTTTCCCAATGACTCGAGAGACTTGAATTTTCGGATTTATGTGACAGCGCCCGTAAATTGCCAAAAGCACCTAAGGATATAAAAGATAAGAAGAAAATAAACTCAAGCCGTATAGCGTTGAGTCACTGCACATCAATAATGACCTGCCAACAGCACAACATCTCCTATTGGATTGTAAACACTTTTGATTCTGCGAGCTGTTCGTTGCTATCATCCTTCATCAGGCGAATTACATATGATCCTGGTTCAAGAGGCCAGCCATATTCCGATGTTGTCCGGTTAAGGCTCAGGTGACCATCGGGTCTCGCATTGGTATAGGCCCAGGGGCCATCAGCTTCGTTTCCTGCGGAAGCCTCTGAGCGGTAAACCATCACATAATCGTTGCGATTAGCGGGACTGTTATGCCACCGAATATCAATCGGATCGTTCTGATTGAACAAAAGGCCAATGACATCGACCGTTGGTGTGGCCTGGGCCCCAAGCACCCAAAAGCCTCGCGACGAGAGGGCGCCATTTTCCGCTGATCCCATTTCCACTCTATATTCGCCTGGTGTGAAAAGATGATCCGGAAAAAGCAGATGACCCCCGCTACCTAAGGGTTGCCTAGCGAGGACCTGTTGGGCGTCGTCAACGCGAATCAATGAGATAATGACCTGAGTATCAGCAGGGCCATGAGCGTAAACCTCAACATTTTCGCCCATTCGATAAACTCGACGCGCCGTAGTGATTAGTGGCGGCATCGGTGCCGACATGACCTGGAATTGGGAGACTACAGCGCGATGATCACTTGGCCAGGGCATGACACTGATCGATACATCGGCCTGGTTGGCCTCGCCGACAATCTCGCTCGACTGAACGGTTGCCGGACCCTCATACCAGACAAAATCAATGCGGTCATGAGCATCATTCTCACCGGGTGTATAGAGGTCAAGCGGCGGGCGTCCCGCCCACCAAGTAAGGCCCGGATTCCTAACCGGGTCAGGATAAATAACTCGCCAGGAGTCCTTGAAACCTGCCGCAGTGACAGCGCGGCTTACAGGCCAGTCAACGGCACGGGTTAAAAATGGTCGCGACCCCACCATTGCTTCAACCCAGTCTGTATGGGCCGGGGCGTTAAAATCACCGGTTATAAAAACAGGCATACCACTCTCCACAAGTGGTGTTAAAACCTCTAGGTAAGGTTGGATTTTGGGTAGCCGCACAGATCGCTCAATCGCCAGAACATCATCTGTCGTTGCCCCGTCTCGAATTGCCTCCGGGCCGTAAGGATAAGAGGGCAAATGAACATTTGCTATGACCACAATTTTGCCAGGTTCAACCTCGACATAGACATAGCGACCCTCAGCACCCAGTGGATCGATCAACGGATATCGGGAGATGACATAATTGCTCAAATCATAATACCAACCGAGAGCAACAGCAAGACGTTGCAGATTGCCATCAGCTTCCTGAATGCCGACAATATCAGCCCTGGCAACACGAATGGCCTCGACAACATTGTCGAAGCTGATGTTGGTACCTCCCCATTCAATATTGAAGGACATAATGCGCAAGTCTATTGGCACTGCGGGTTTGCTGCCGATTTTGCCACAAGAAAACAGCATAATGAACGTCAAGGCTATCGCAACAACGTTAAGGCCTAAGTAGCGCATGTGTTTCTCCGTCAGTTCGTCCAGATTGGTATAAAATCGGGACATCTGAGCTTTACGTTGTCAGGTTTATTTGTACATTTAAGCATTTAAAATAAAAGTAAATCTTAACCCTTTTGCTAGAGTACAGGAAGGTTTGATACCTCGATGCGCCGCCGATTTCTATCAATCTACTACAGGATCCAAGCTACTGACAATCGACAGCTCTTAAAAGCCTGCCATCGTAGCTCTGCAGTTCGATATTCACTGCATCGGTCGGATTAAATTCGCAGCAGTAGCTAACTCTGGATTCTTACTGCAGTTCAAGCAGCCTGGAAAGACTGCAACTGGCTCAACTGCTTCGCTCGCCCACTCGGTAATACCTTTGGTCAGCAGTGCACACACCAGGGACTGACCTTTCTCACTCGGATGGATGCCATCGCCGGCTATGAGCAGCTCATTAATGGGTTGGCCGGATTGCTGTCCATAGTCTTCGAACTCCCGAAGGACGTCGATGAGTATTACCCCCGTATGCCGGGCTACTTCGCGAACATCGGCGGCGTAAACATCAAGCAGTGCGTTAAGGCCGCGTTCTGCACCGGTGTCCAGCAGGCCCGGGTACTGTTGAAAGGCATCAATGTAGAAGGGGTCATCCCACCGCATAGGGTTGGGTGTCATCAGTATGATGGCAGCGCCGTCCGACTGCAGCTGGCTTATGATAAAACCCAGGTTATCCCGAAATTCCTCTCGGGTCAGGCGCGGCTTGGTACGTCCTAGATCTATATCAATCCAGGAATCATTGATGCCAAACTGAATAATCACCAGGTTCGGCTGATGTGCCCTGACGTCGCGATCCAAGCGTTCGCGACCTTCGCGCGTTGTAGTGTTACCGATGCCTGCGTTAATAACATCGACAGCAATCCCTTGTCTAGCCAGGCTGCGAGGAAGACATTGGGCATAGACTTCACCGGTAGAAGATTTCCAGTCGTAAACTGCGGTGGTGGAGTCGCCGAACGCCACGATTTGCAACGGGGATTTTTCTGATTGGCTGAATTCACCTGAGAAAGCGGTGAACGGCAATAACACGCAGACCAGGGCGATTGACCAGAAAGGACTAAACTGTTGCAACTTCATTAGCACTTCTCCCGAGGCCGTACAGTCAAAATAAAGTTGGAATTAGATACCTGTTGCATGGTGTAAGCAAGTTTTACTTCAACCATTGATCATACCAATCTAGGTATCGCACCAATACATCGCGATAGAAACTGGGTTTAGAGATACCGTGGCTTTCGCCGGGATAAATGATCAAACGTGTCGGTACTTCCAAACGTTTTAAAGCCATATACATTTGTTCCGAGTGCATCAAAGGAACGTTATAATCTTCACTACCACATAGGAATAGGGTTGGCGTTTTGATACGGTCAGCATGTAAAAAGGGATAGGATACCCGCGCCCAGTTCTCTGGCGTTTCCCATGGCAAGCCTAACTCGGCTTCCCAGTCCTGCCACCATTCATCGGTGCCGTAACCCGCCAGCATATTGGATATGCCAGCACCGCTGGTGGCCGCTTTAAACCGGGTATCCGAGGCAATGACATAATTGGTCAGCATTGCTCCCGCGCTCCATCCCCCGACCCCGAGTCTGTCTTCATCAGCAATACCAATTTTAACCAAGTAATCTGCCGCTGCAAGCACATCAGGCACATCGGCATTGCCCCAATCTTGATAAATAGTTTTTTGAAAATCAACACCGCGTCCTGAACTACCCCGGGGATTTGGCCCAAAAACAACATAGCCATTTGCGGCTAAAAATTGCCAATCAAAATTAAATTCTTGTTGCCACTGCGAGACAGGTCCGCCGTGCAAACGAAATAGGGTGGGGTAGCGAACATCGGACCGAAAGCCCGGCGGCTTCATAAGCAAACCATGCAATCTCACTCCGTCGGCCCCCGGATAGCTAACGACCTCCGTACTTGCCAATTGAACCGAGTCAAGGAAGGCGGTATTAGCATGGGTCAACTGTCTGAGCCCGGTATTTTCAACGACATAAATTTCTGGCAATACATTTGGGGTGCTACTAAGCACGGCAATTTTTCCTTGTGGACCAAGACTGTACGAACTCACCGTGCGGCCTGCTTTGGTTAAGCGTTTAAACCCCTTCCCATCAAGACCTACGGAAGCCAAATGGGTGCTTTGGTCATCTTCAAGAATGAAAAATAAACGCTGACCATCAAGAGAAAATTGCGGCGATATGGTATTGCGGTCCAAGGCAGCTGTGGGTTGCTGGCCTTGATCACCCTGCGCCTCGAAAACGGCTAATTGTTGCAGGCTAAACCAGGATAATTCCATCGGCCCACTTTGGACACAGGCCAACTTGCTACTGTCAGGGCTCCAAGTCGGCCCGCTGCCCCACCCCCAGATGGGATCGCATTCCATAAAAACGCCCTCGCTTATCTGTTTTGGTTTGGCACCAGTAGTAAGCTCAATGGTAAGAATATTCCAATTCTCGTGACGATCGGGGTCTTCCCCTAATTTGGTAACATAGGCTATTTTTTTTCCGTCGGGTGAAAAAGACGGCATGATTTCATCGAAGGGGCCATTCGTCAGTTGCTCAACACTCAGGTCTTTTAGATCGAGTAAGTGGACACGCGAGCGGGCTTTGCTAAGGTAACCATAACCATCGCGCTTGAATAACATACGGTCGATGACTAAAGGGCCACCGTCAGCATCAAGGCTGCTGCCTTCAGGCACAACGGCTGATATTATTGCAATATGTTCTGAGTCAGGCTCCCAATCATAATCCGACACGCCATTTGCAAGGGAGCTCACACGCCGCGGCTTATCGCCTTTCGGATCAATTAGCCAAACTTGATCGGTAAATTCGGTATCAGCGCCGGTCGACAAAAAAGCTAAATGTTTGCCATTGGGGCTCCAACGTGGGGTATGTTCTGATTCAGCCGTGGCGGTGAGTTGTACTGTCTCAGACCCATCCCAGCGCGTTAACCAGATATCGCTGCGGCTTACATCCGCTTTTGTATCGACTTCGCTAATGGTATAAGCAACCCAAGAACCATCCGGTGAAACCTGAGGTCCGGAAAGGTCCTTAATTAAGCTAAGATCATCAACACTTATAGCGCGTTTACCATCTGCGCTTGCGTCTAAAGATAATAATAGATTTAAACTAAACACCAGTATTATTAGAGGCAGCTTGGCCGATATATTCACACTTTGATTCATGACTAATATTCCCTTTTTCAACTTACTTATCGTCGTCTAAGGCCGCTATCTTTGCCAGTTGCGGATCAATGATTTCCGCAAGACCATCAACAAGCTGCCAAGGTTCACTTCCATTGAGATTGGTGAGCGCCACAATCGTGATATCATCGGCAAGGTGGCGAGAGAGATAGACGTTAAAACCCTGTGAACTGCCACTGTGATGATACCAAGGCTGAGCCTTAGATTGATGAATGCTCCAGCCAAAACCATAGGGGTATTCTTGCCCTGAATTGAGTTTCACCGGGGTGTAGATTTGCGCCCAACTAGCCTCACTTAAAATCGCTTTTGCTCGCAAGCCTCTATCCCAGGCCAGGTAATCTAGCAAACTGAAATACAGGGAACCATCAGCGGTAGTATTGACTAAGGGGGCATACCACTCTTGATTTTTTACTTCGCCTTGCAGTAATTGATAGCCCGCCGACCTATTGGCAATAATATCCTCTTCGCTAATACCCCTCGCCGTCTTCATCTCTAGTGGTTTGAAGACTCGCTCTTGCAGTACCTCAGCATAAAATTGACCCGAGACTTTTTTTACCAGAAACCCCAGTAAGGCATAACCGGTATTACTATAATAAAACTCTGCGCCAGCCTCGAAACTGAGTGGTAGGCGGTAAAAAATATGCCGTAATTCATCCGGAGCATAATCACGCCGTAAATCAAATGCTGCTATACCATCACTACCCATAGCCTCAAAATAATCGGCAATGCCTGAGCTGTGATTTAAAAGATGCCTAACGGTTATGGGCTGCCAGCTGATAGGTGCATCGGGAAAATATTGTCTTATTGATGTATCGAGAGAAAGTTTGCCCTCTTCCACCATTAACATCACTGCGACGGCGGTAAACTGCTTGCCTATAGAGGCCGATTGAAACAGCGTTGCAGCAGTAAC
>DGAQ01000061.1:68115-68820 GCA_002382445.1 Porticoccaceae bacterium UBA4026
CCAAACAGCGTTGCAGCAGTAACCGGAACCTGGTGTTCAAGATTGGCGTAACCATATCCCTTGGCCAGTACAATTTCCCCTTTTTGAAAAATTCCCACAGCAATACCAGGAATATGTTTAGCCTGTAATTCTGCGGTGACCAGACCATCTACTCTTTTTTCAAGATCGCCTGACATACCTTTTTCGACACAACCAAGTATTACAAAAGAAACCATTGACACAGTTAGCATCCGCCACCCATTAATCCACATAGCACATCCTCATTTTAAAAAAACTCAACCCGTTATGGGCTCTTCCGCGTAGCTCATTAAAAGCCTTTGAACAACAACCTTATCCGATGGTGCAACCCTGAAGTGCAATGGTCTTTAAAAGACACTGGTTTTTAACTCATTTATCACAAGGAATTGTCAACAACCCTGCCACTGATGAACACTGACCCGGGCGCTTTATTAATTTACCGCCAATCATCACCATTGATACCCGTTCAAGTTCGCTCATATCCTTTAAGGGATTGCCGGGAACGGCAATAATATCAGCCAGCATACCAGGCTCTATAGTTCCAAGGCGCTCACCCCAACCGAGCATTTCTGCAGCAACGCGTGTGCCAGCCTGTATTGCATCCATCGGAGAAATTCCCGCCTCCACAAACATCGCCATCTCCCTGACATAAATGGAAGGATCAACAGCGCCAGCGCCTAGATCAAG
>DGAQ01000061.1:68992-74616 GCA_002382445.1 Porticoccaceae bacterium UBA4026
TAGAATAGCGAAGACAATAACTTTTACACCCGCTTTATGAGCACGCCCTATAGCAGCAAGAAATTCCCCTCTACCATGACTCATATAACTGTCATTTTTATCCTGCGCCCGTAGCTTATCCCCTACCGCATAATAGTCTCCCATATAGACAGTAGGAATCAGATAGGTTCCCCGTTTGGCCATCATTTTAATGACTTCATCATCAAGATAGGTGCCGTGTTCAATTGAACGTACTCCCGCTTCCACCGCTTGCTTAATCCCTTCGGTTGCATGGGCATGGGCAGCCACTGGAACACCTTGGCGGTTGGCTTCTTCTACCGCCGCTTTTAGTTCCTCTGGTGAGAATGCCACGTTCCGCGGATTGTCTCCCACCGACTGAAAAGCACCGGTCACCAAAAGCTTAATCCAGTCGGAACCGTATTTAATTTCATTGCGAACCGCCTTGCGAATTTCTTCCGGCCCATCGACAATGAGCCCGTCTGGGCTGACAGTCTGTTCCGGTGATAAGAAATTAATGTCGCCACCACCCCCGGTTATGGAAATGTAATGAGCCGCTCCAGTGATACGAGGCCCAATAAACACGCCTGCGTCTATTACTCGGCGAAGATCCTGTATTGCGTAATACAGGTCCGCATCGCCCATTACACGAACGCCGGTCCATCCCGCCAACAGCAGGCGTTGCATCCCAGCGAGGGCCATCAGCCCCTTATAAGCAGAAGATGCGGTTAGGTGTGTTGCCTGATAGTCATCCGCAAACATCAAAGGATGCTCATGAGCGTTGATCAAACCGGGGAGCAGGGTAGAATCCCCCAGATCAATAATTTCAGTTCCTGGTGGAATAATTGAACGATCACCGATGGCAATAATTCGCTCGCCCTCAACCAACACTACAGCATTATTTATAAGTGTTGCACTACGCCCATCTATCAAACGATCGGCTGTTAATGCCGTTGCCGCGTTAGCCGCACTACTTAACGCCAAGAATGCTAAAGCAAGCATATTGATGAATAAGCTACCATGAAAAAATGTACTTTTATTGACCTGTCTTTTGATGCCTGTTTGCACAGCATATCTCCCTTGAACTTGAAATTATTAATAGCACATAAAGTTTCTTATAAGAAAATAAATATACTTAGCTTTACCTGTCAAAATTGGCTAATCACTAATATTATTTGGCAATTTTACCTGACCATTTTCTCATAATACACTCTAACTCTTTAAGTTCTGCCATGTCTGCCGGTGTCGGGACAATAACCAAAGAAATCGTGCCAGCGCGCAATTCAGCTGAGTCAGAGCGTTTTTGCATATGAAGTAAAGCCTATTGGTGAGTGGGACGTTTTAAGGCGGCTCGGCCGGGAATAGATTTTTGCGTCTAGCGGATTTTGCTGGCGGATAGTTAGCGGCGAGATAAGTCAAAATGGTGTCTTCAGTCTTTTCATCATATGAGCATAAACCCTGGGTTTTTGCATCCACCGGATCATCGACTTCCAGCTATAACGATCCCCTCATTGTAAAGCAGAAAAATTCATTGGCACAGCATGATAACCCGCCTCATCTATTGGCGCATGGGCGTCAGTTTTATATGTACTGACACTTTTCATTTTCTGAGCCTCAACAAGGAGTAAAAAAATTTAGCACTGCCGAATGTCTCAGTCAAAAGCCTATTCGGTCGTGTTTATTTACTTTATTGGACTATTTTTATCGATGAAAAAATATCTAATACGATCTCATAAAATGACTGGCCCAGCGCTTGAAGTCTAGGGAAAATCATTCGGTAGTTTGGCTATTGGATAGGCTTTAATCACTCAGGTATTCGTTTGAATACTAAGCCCAGGTTGTATGACTCTTTGCTCTTAAAAAGATATTTTCCCTATTAAAGTATCTTTTAACATAATCCAATCACAAGCTTTAGCCCATAGAGGATGAGAAAATGCAGCTGGAGTATTTTTTTCAAAAAAATAATGCCCACTCCAGGCAAATGGATAAACAACCAATGGACTTAGAGCCAGTAGAAACCATGTTTGCAACTGAATCACTGCGGCTATAAAGACAATTGTAGATAGTTGTCCAGCAATATGGAGCCGCCTATTCCAGCGGTGCTGGTGAAGAGTCAAATAGTATTGATAATATTCAGAAAAATTCATATTTCAGAACATCTCCTATAGGGATAATGGTGGTGAATACTTGATCAAAAATATAATACTCCGACTAAGTCACTCACCGCTATAAGGCCGCATCGCCTTGCCAACTTCAGGAATATCCTCGGCATTGCTCAAATAATTTGGCTCTAAACGCTTGTTGGAGCGCTGTTCGTAAGCATAAGCATAGGATAAAATATTTGCATCCTCATTTTTCCCGCCGATAAAAGAAAGTCCCACTGACAATCTGCCAATTCCGCCCATTGGCACCGTGGCATGTGGATAGCCCGCACGGGCAGCCATACCGCCAACGCCGGGAAAACTTGGCCATAGATCGCCATTTACAGGGTCCACGCGTGGCACAACCGGTCCAGACGGAGCGACAAGAACTGAAACATTATTGTCTTTTAGCAATTTATCAACGCCGTCTTGCCGTGTTGCTTTTTGCACAGTGTTGCGGGCCTTAATATATTCGGGGTCATCAAGAGACTTCATCGCTTGGGAGGCAAGGAGAATACTTTGATCAAACAGCGTCAGTTCAATGCCTCTATGGTCTTCATTAAAGGCGATCAATTCTTTAAGCGTGCGAGTTTGTACAGATTGAGGCGTTGATGCCAGATAAGCATTCAGTCCGTCTTTGAACTCATATTTCAAAAGATCATAAGCCATAGCATCATATCCCTCTGGCATGTCGGGCTCTTTTTCAATATTTACAAGGATAGCGCCAGATTGCTTCAACTCTTCTAAAGCGGCATTAAAAGTATTTGTGATTTTCGTGTTATCACCAACAGCAAACCTTAGCACTCCCACGCGAATACCCATCAGAGCTTCTGAATTGAGACCAGCGGTATAGTCTGTGTTAGCTGTGTTTGTTGCCATAGCATTCATCATCATTGCAGCACCCATAACTGTTTTTGTCATTGGCCCAGCCGTGTCCTGAGAAACTGAAATCGGGATGATATATTGTTGAGACACAAGGCCGACTGTTGGTTTAAAGCCGACAATGCCATTTGCGTTCGATGGACAAATGACGGAGCCATTCGTCTCTGTACCGACGCTACCTGCTGCCAGAGAGGCCGCTGTTGCGGCTCCCGATCCTGAGCTAGAGCCACAAGGATTTCTGTCAAGCATATGCGGGTTTTTCACCTGCCCACCCATAGCTGACCAACCACTCATAGAATTTTCTGAACGGAAATTGGCCCACTGACTGAGATTCGTTTTACCAAGTATAATAGCACCTGCATCCCGCAGACTCGCCACAAGCGGACTGTCCCGACCGGATATATTTCCTTGTAGCGCCAGAGCCCCTGCCGTGGTTGGTATAGGATCTTTTGATTCAATATTGTCTTTGAGTAGAATGGGCACCCCGTGGAGTGGCCCTTTTATGGTGCCGGCAAAAATCAGTGTATCAAGTGCCTTTGCGTCAGCCAGAGCATTGGGGTTTATTCTAAGAATAGCTTGCAAAGTTGGTCCATTTTTATCGATAGCCTCAATGCGCTCCAAATAAAGTTGTACCAGTGCTTCTGATGTTATATCCCCATTCTTCAAGGCATCAGCAATGTCTGGTAATGATTTGGCCAAAATACCCTGCGGCTGATAATTGAATGTCTGAGCTACAGTGGTTTTTTGCTTGTCCCCTTGTGCTGACGCATCATTCGAACAAGCCGAAACAGCTAAGCCTGTCGCGAAAATAATGATGGAGGGAAAAGTACTATTTTTATATTTCATGAGTGAGCCTATCTAAATTTTCACTCATAATGTATTAAGATTAACCAAACAAGCAAATCATATTGATACTTAATAGCCTCAAGATTAGGCGTCTTCACCGTATATTCGCGCTTAGATAAGATCAATATGATTGCTTCCCAAAGACTTCGATACATCCAAGAAACTAATTAACTTATCAATCGGGTCGCTATGAGTAAGGTTTGTATCCAACGTCGTTTTGAACCTGATTCAGGTCTTGGCCAATCGTTAATGCGGTAAGTTCCACAACACTCTTATTGCAAGGTTTTATCTTTATCTCGCCAGGCTGGAAATAAGAACCGAGTTTCTTCATCAAGATCTTGCTGTGTTTTAAGCGTCTAATCATTTTTCAGATACAATGATCTTCTAGAACGAAATAAAATTTATCGGTTGTGGAGCCTGATGCCTACCCTTACAGAGCAAACGCGCAAAGTCGCCCAGCAATACCGGCAGTATTGGCTGCGAGGAGATCTGGTCGGTATCTTATCGATCTTATCCGCTGATGCTGAATACATTATTTTTTCAGGGGCAACGCAAGTTCTGATTAAAGATGTGGCAAATTATATCTCTCTAGGTTTACCTTCAAACCAACTCCGTTATATCTACCACGATGATGCACGTGTCGATGGCGATATGGCGTTTTCTCTTTATAGCTTTGTCTATCAATCCTCACATACAGGCAAGCAGAGTAGCGCCCGGGGCTGCGATGTAATGACCATACGCGACGGCCAAATTGTTTGCGTGCATGAATACAGCTCTTTTGCTGAGGTGAGCAAAGCATCTACCGCTACGGTGAGAGAAAAGATAGCACTGGATGAAAAAAGACTCCAGTGCATGGTTAAAGACATACAGGATTACTTTTACCACAAGCAAGCCTATCTCAGTCCGGACCTGCAATTAAATGACGTGGTTGTGGGTACCGGCTACAGTCGCAATCAGCTCTCATATTTGTTCAATCAGGTATTTGAAGAATCATTCTATAGCTATATCAATGCAGCTCGTGTGAATTATTTTATTGATCTAATAAAATCTGACATGAGCGCCAATATTGCTGATATTGCTGCTGATTCTGGTTTCAACTCGATGACAACGTTCTACAAATTCTTTAAACAGAAAACGGGTCTAACACCTAAAGTCTATATAAAACAGCTGGCAAATGCTCAAGACTAAAATATCCATCCACTCCCGCGCGAAAGAACTATTTCCACGAAGTCACTACACTTTATAATAATTGTCTATGACTAACGAGAATATACTCCGTTATCAGGGTTTTCACCCTGAGCTATTACCCCAGCATCAAACTATTTTATGTCAATCAGCGTTAGAGAGGAGGCAGTGATGACCCAGCAAGTAACCGGCTACAACGGCCTAATCGAGGTCAAAGATACGCTGCCCGCTAGCTACTATATTGACCCAACGCATTATGAACGCGAATTGGAAGCCATTTGGTATAAAAACTGGGTCTATGTTTGTCGAGCTGATGCCTTGGCCGAGACTCGAGCATTTCGTACCATAGAAATTGGTAGCCAAAATATTTTGGTGTTGCGTGACGACGACGGTAGTTTACAAGCCTTCCACAACACCTGTCGGCACCGTGGTTCCGTGTTGGTTACCGAGCCCCAGGGCCTGTTGCGCTCAAAAAATATTGTCTGCCCTTACCATAGATGGACTTATTCGCAACAGGGCGGATTACTCCGCACATCGTCCAAGCAGTGCCCTGCCAATTTTGACATGACCGAC
>DGAQ01000022.1:0-3944 GCA_002382445.1 Porticoccaceae bacterium UBA4026
CCCTTCAGCGCCTCAAGACCGACTTTGGCCTTGAACTCCGGGCTGTGAACCTTGCGTTTCTTCTCACTCACAAGCTGCTCCTTATCATCTCTGGGAACAGCTTAAACCATTGGCTGAAATATGGGGTCCACTATAATCCTTTTCTCCAAATTCTAAGTTGCCCAGCCTTTCAGATAGCTTAAGCCCTGTGAAGAATGGGATAAAACCCTTTGTCTGGTACCAGCTCGTCAAGTGATCTTACAACAAGGACACTATCCGCATGACCTAATCCCCAGCCTGTAAAATCATCGAAAATCAAAAAAAGGACCTCACCTTTCAAGGATACTTCCGCGCACGCTACTGACATCAGACCATCTCTTTCGCCATCACATAAAGCTTCTATCACCTTTTGCCCTACCGTTGATTTTGAACCAAAGTATTCTCTAGGTGCGGCGCCTAGATCGCCATCAGCGAGTTCTTCCTCATCTACAAGCCGCCAGATAAGCCCACTTTCGATATCATCACACCAGTACTCAAACTCTTCCCAACTATTAAACACAGCATCACTCAATTCCGGTATGTAAATACTAACCAGATCAGTGAATTCACTTTGACCAAACGCATCATAGAGAAATGAATAATCTTCGCCGTCCGAGAAAAAATGATTGCCAGCACTAGCTGCAAGTCGAGTAAAGAGATCTCCCGGACAATTAATCATTTGTTCCTCGATCGATCTGGTCATAAATTCTCAATACGTTAACTGATAAAGCGGCCGAGGCCCAATGCGAACATCTAAATCGACCGTTTACTCACCGTGTATTATTGAAAAATTTCAGGTCGCGCTTCAAACGTGGCGGACCAGGTTTTACTGAAGCTATAACAAACGCTGAGCCAAATGGGGCCTACCACCCACGCCATATCAGATTGAAAACCAGACAAGAATTTGAATCCGCGGGACTCCAAAAAACATCGCGCAACCATTTGCGCATAGTGTCCAAGGGAACGCTTTCGAGACGCGTTTTTTGAGGCTTTGGCCATCGGAACGAACTGTGATCTTGCCCGCTTTCAGTGGGCACTCAACTAAGCGACTTGTTTTGCCTCGAAAGCTACCGGGCTTATCTGCCCGTTAGCACTATGTCGGCGGGTTCGATTGTAGTCGACTTCAATGTATTCGAATACAACACGTCTCATTTTCTCTCTCGTTTCAAATCTCTCACCATGGATGGCCTCGACCTTCAGGGAGTGAAAGAAGCTCTCTGCACAGGCATTATCGTAACAATTACCCGTGCTGCTCATGCTGCAAATAAGACCGTGTTTTGTCAGCAGGCGTTGGTAAAGCGCGGAACAATACTGGCTGCCGCGATCTGAGTGAACTATCACGCCTGTAGGCATGCCACATTTCCAAAGGGCCATGGTTAGGGCATTGCCTACTAGGTCAGCTGTCATACGTTCTGCCATGGCCCAGCCAACGACCATCCTTGAGTACAAGTCGATAACGGTCGCTAAATATAGCCACCCTTCCTGAGTCCACAAATAGGTGATGTCACCAACCCATTTTTGATTCCGCCCTGATGCCGAAAAGTTTTGCTTCAGAATATTCTTGGCGACCGGCAACTCATGTTTCGAATTGGTGGTCACTTTAAACTTCCTCCCAACTTTTGCGCAAAGTCTCTGTCGAATCATGCTGTTAGCGACGGTTTTGCTGCCACAGACATGGCCAACATCAGCTAGGTCTAAAGCTAACCTCGGTGATCCCGATCGTCCCTTGCCTGCAATAAAAGCGGCCAGCACAAGACTATCTCGATCAAGACATCGCTGATGCCGTTCTGACGGATCTGATGCAGTGCGCCGACGCCAGGCATAGAACCCACTGCGCGAAACCTGTAGCACCCTGGCCATAGTGATCAGTCTAAAAATGCCCGTGTTTTGTTCCATAAAGGCGTACTTCACTTCAGGTTCTTGGCGAAGTACGTTGCCGCCTTTTTTACGATGGCCAGTTCCTCCGATTGCTCGGCTACCAGTCGCTTTAACCGGGCTATCTCGGCGGCCTGATCAACCTCGACCTGGCTAGTTTCTGACTCCCGTTGCTGTTTGCGCCGCCAATCGTATATTTGTGACTCATGAGGTCCTAATTGAAGCGCTGCTTCACTAACCCCAACCGTCGACGATAGCAGCAACATCTCGTCTTTGAAGGATTGAGAATGCCGCTTCCTGATAACCTTTTTGACCGATATTTTCTTCGTCATTGTTCACCTCTGCTGCGTATATTGCTCGCTTAGCAGCGTGTCCATCAAAGGCGGGCAAGATCACTGCTCTCGTACAGCAGTCAAAAAAAACAGAGCGAAGACCCTAGGAATTGACCACCGAATCGAGGTCATAGCAGCGGATAATGTTCAGTTCAGAATGATCGAATATTAGAGAATTTAACCGCTCCGATCTTCGTCCGCCCCTAAACACACTATCCACGTAAACAATATGCAGCCCAGTCATCCATAACCAACATTCTTTGATCGAATAAGTCAGAACGCTGATACACCGATACAAGTTGGTTTTTAGAAGCATGTCCGAGAACCTTTTCAAGAACATGCTCAGGATATCTCCCGGCTTCGGCAGCCCACTGCCTAAACGTTGAGCGCAGACCATGGACTGTATAAGGCCCCGCTACCCGCTTGAATTGCTTTGACACAGCCACGTCAGAGAGCGGCTTTGCACCAAAGACAAATTCTCCCTCTCGGAACCCCAATCTAACATTGAGTAATTCAATAGCCTCATCAGCCAAGGGAACGGAAAGTTCTCGCCGCTCTTTCTTCCGCTCTGCTGGAATAAGCCAAGTTTTACGATCCATGCTCATCTCGTCCCACCTCGCACCCCTCGCTTCTCCTGAGCGGCTCACCGTTAAAATCGAAAATATTAGTAGTTGTGCTGTCAAAGTATCGGTCTCACGCAACTTCTGGCAAACCTGAGGCAGATCCTGATGAGGAAGAGCGCTAAAGTGCTCGACCGGACTGATTTTCGCAGGAGACGGCAAGACTCGCTCAAGGTTATTCTTCCATCTCGCAGGATTGTCAGATCCTCTCAGGCCATGAACTATTGCCCAATCTAGGATTGCCTCAAGCCTCTGCCTTACCCGACTTGCCGTTTCCGTTTTTGTGGCCCAAATCGGCGACAAAGTATCGACCACAGACATGACATCAACTTCATCTGGGCGCTTGCTACCCAATTTAGGAAACACATACGTTTCGAGCGTATTTATCCACTGCTGAGCATGCTTCGCATTACTCCACTCAGCCTTTTTTGATTCAATTAGTTTCAACGCACAATCCCTAAGCAGTAGAGATTCAGCCGGTTCGTTGGATAACTTCAAAGGTATTAGTGGGCGCCCATCCAGAAGGTCACTCCGCATCTTTGCGGCCAACCTTCTTGCATCTGCAAGAGATCGGTCTACGCAGGAACCTAACCCTAGCTCTCTAACCCTGCCCTTTTGCTTGTACCTGAATACCCAAGAAGCACTCAAGCCTTTCTTAGTCAGATAGAGATTCCCTCCGTCTGCGTGAAATCCGTTAGGTAACGATTTTATTGCCTTAGCGGAAAGTCTATTGATTTTCGCCACTTTTAACCCCCTCATCAGCAGTAACTTTTCTTACCGCTATTCTTACCCTAAGCATAGGTTTGCATCGGAGGACATGATACCATATATTACATATTATGAACCTATAGCATTGATTTAAATCACTTATATTAAATAGATAGGACGATATGGGAGCTGGGTAAGGCGGACTGTCCCTCCGCCACTTAATTACCCTACCCTATCCTATTGATTAATAATAACTTGTTATGAATAAGCTAACGCTTCGTCGTTAACTTATACCACTTATTGTACCGCCTCTTTTTCAACTTCTTTGTTCAATCAAACAAGCGCTCTGTTTGATGTCAGACACTTTATAAAGTATTAATGTAGTCTGCGA
>DGAQ01000022.1:4167-5654 GCA_002382445.1 Porticoccaceae bacterium UBA4026
CTACAGAAAACACTCAAACCAAAAACGCCGCGACAGAGGTAGGCTTAGCGGCCGCTGAAGACCGCTGGCGTCAGCCATTGTTCAGTGGTTTAGGAGGCGTCGACTTTCCAATAACAACGTCGTCCGCCGCCGCCCAGAATTACTTTAATCAGGGACTCGCGCTTTCATATGCATTTAATCATGCTGCAGCGGACTTCGCCTTCACTGAGGCCACGATTTACGATCCAGATTGCGCCATGTGTTATTGGGGCAGCGCACTGGTCTTAGGACCGAATGTGAACGCGAATATGGTTCCAGATAATGCACCCCGCGCGTTTGTTTTGGCACGGAAAGCCAAGGAGTTAAGTGCCAACATCAGCCCAAAAGAGCGGATGCTTATTGATGCACTCGAGCAGCGATATCTGGCAGTTGAACCGAAAGATCGAGCCTCATTGAACGAGGCTTACGCCGACGGGATGCGCGAGGTTATGAAAGCCTTTCCTAAAGATGCTCATATCGCGACCCTCGCGGCAGAATCCATGATGGATGTTCATCCATGGAACTTCTGGGATACCGAAGGCGTTGCCCGATCCTGGACAACTGAGATCACCGACACGATCGAAACGGCACTAGAACTAGATGCACAACATATTGGTGCGATTCATCTCTATATTCATGCCGTAGAACAATCGACCACGCCGGCACGCGCAGAACCTTACGCCGATACCCTAGCCGACCTTGCCCCCGCGGCCGGTCACCTGGTGCATATGCCCGCGCACATTTATATGCGGGTAGGCCGATATCACGATGCCACACTTAACAATATGCTTGCGACCGCTGCAGACAACGAATTCATCCAGGCGTGCCGTTCCAACAGTCCGATTTATCTCGCCGGATACATTCCACATAACTGGCACTTTGGCTGGGTGACGGCAGCAATCAGCGGCTGGAAGAGCAAAGCCTATGAACTCGCCGACGGCACCGCTGCCGCATTAACCGCAGAGCTTCTGCGAGCACCAGGCATGGCTGTCGCACAACACTTCTTATCGCAGCCTCTATATGCAAAAGTGAGATTCGCTGACTGGCAAGGGATCCTGGCCTCACCCGCACCTGACGATGATCTACTGTATGCCCGTGGTATTTGGCATTACGCAAGAGGGCAGGCGTTTAATGGTTTAAGTCAGCCAGAAAAGGCACAACAAGAACTCGCAGATTTAGCAAAAATTAGGCGCATGCCAGAAGCCCAGGACCTTAGATTTTTTAATCGTGAAGGCGCACCGGTGTTACTAGAGATAGCTGAGACAGTGCTCACCGGCATGATTGCAGCCAATGCTGGTAAACTAGATTCCGCAATGGCAACGCTGGAAAGCGCTGTAGTTATGGAAGATTCTCTACCGTATACAGAACCACCAGAGTGGTTCTTTCCTGTAAGACACATTTTGGGAGCAGTGCAACTTGAAGCTGGCGAGCTTGCGGCGGCACAAGCGACCTATGAGAGAGACCTCGAA
>DGAQ01000001.1 GCA_002382445.1 Porticoccaceae bacterium UBA4026
TTTTTGGTGGAGCCTAGCGGGATCGAACCGCTGACCTCAACACTGCCAGTGTTGCGCTCTCCCAGCTGAGCTAAGGCCCCAAAAAGGAATGCGCATGATAGGGATCAGGGCAACTCAAGTCAAGCGCATTTCCGTGCGCAGGGGGCTTTCAGGCAACCATCTGATACGGCAGTGCCAAAGCTTAGTCAGGGGCTTCACAGTTGATAACAAACCCCTTTTAATGACTCTTATTGTATTACAAAAGTATTAGTCTCTTTGAATCTGCGACGCTCTTACGAATCTCATAGGAAAAGCGATGAAAGGCTAGTCTGTAATGTAAATGCCCTACTAGGAAGTGATCCGTAGAATATCTATCAGTACAAAAGCTATTCCAGCTTACCACTAGATTGAGGTGGCCTGAATCTGATTTGATATCTCAAGTCGTCCTACTATTGGAATTCCATCGCTATACACAACGACAAACGTTAACTCTTTATTCGATCTCAAAACAAAAATGGAGAATTTTATGAAACTATACCTAAGCTATATTGCCATGGCGCTCAGTCTATCTGCCTGTAGCTATGCCCCCGAAGGATCGAATGACGCTGCCCCACAGGTACTCACCTCTGGTGTCATCAAAGAAAACATGAATCAGGCGATCAAACCAGGCGACGACTTTTTTAATTACGTCAATGGTACATGGTTGGATAAAACCGAAATCCCGGCAGACAAATCTAGTTACGGCGGCTTCATGGTACTTCGTGACGAAGCTCAAGATAGTGTTATGGCGATTATTACATCCACATCAGAAGGTAGTTTTGCCAAGGGTACAGACGAACAAAAAGTAGGTGATCTATATAGGTCCTATATGGATATGGAAACCCGTAATAAACTGGGTATTCAGCCAATCAGACCTGAGTTGGCGAAAATTGCCTCCATCGAAACCTATGACGATTTGGCTGTGTATTTAGCCCATTCCAACAAATACAACTATGGCTCGCCGTTTGGTGTTGGCCAATATGTGGACTTTAAAAACCCGTCCAAGTACATGATTCTGACCTGGCAAGGTGGCCTTGGCTTACCTGATCGTGAGTACTATTTTAATGAGGACGAAGCCAGCCAAAAAATTCGCGCTGGCTATGTTAAGCATGTTGCCAAAATGTTTACGCTGGCTGGCCTAGAAAATGGCGAAGCCAATGCCGCTATGATTATGGCGCTGGAAACCCGACTTGCTGGCGAGCACATGAAAAAGGAACAAACCAGAGATATGGTGGCGCTGTACAACCCAGTCGCGCAAGCTGACCTCGCGAGCTTGATGCCAAAGTTTAACTGGACTGCATTTTTGCAAGAGGCCCAATTAGCTGACGTGGACACTCTGATTGTTACCCAAATAGATTACATGAGCGCACTGGATGAGATTATTATTTCTACCTCTATTGCGGACTGGAAGACCTTCCTCAACTGGGGCCTCATCGATAGCACCGCAGGTCGGCTCAATGCCGAGCTGGATCAAGCTAATTTCGAATTTTACGGCAAGCAGCTTAGAGGCGTTGAGGAGCAATTACCTGAGTGGCGCAGAGCGGTGAATTTACTCAATGGCAATGTTGGCGAAATCATTGGTAAGGTGTATGTAAAGCGCCACTTCCCCGCCGAAGCCAAAGACCGTATGTTGGTCATGGTCGACAACCTACTCAAGGCCTATGAGGTCAGCATTAAGGCGTTAGATTGGATGACAGAGGCAACCAAGCTACAAGCCCTGGACAAGCTCGCCAAATTTACGCCGAAAATTGGCTACCCTAATCAGTGGAAGGATTACTCCCTACTGACCGTGGATAGCACCGATCTGTTCGGTAATATGGAGCGTTCTGCAGAGGTTCAGTATCAAGAAATGCTGGTTAAGCAGAAGGGCCCCGTACAAAAGCATGAATGGGCTATGAACCCACAAACTGTTAACGCCTATTACAATCCACCAATGAATGAGATTGTGTTTCCAGCTGCCATACTGCAGCCACCTTTCTTTAACATGGAAGCGGAAGACGCCGTTAACTACGGTGCTATAGGTGCTGTTATTGGCCATGAAATTGGCCATGGCTTTGATGATTCCGGTAGTACTTTTGATGGCGATGGTGTGTTGAGGGACTGGTGGACAGATGCAGACAAGACTGAGTTTAAGCTGCGCACGGGTAAATTAGTAGCCCAGTACGACTCTTACGAGGCCCTTGAAGGCCTTAATGTGAATGGTGAGTTCACTCTGGGTGAGAATATAGGTGACTTAGGTGGCATTAGCATCGCGTTAAAAGCCTATCAGGCATCCCTAAATAGCCAAGAGGCGCCAGTTATTGATGGTTTTAGCGCAAATCAGCGTGTATTTATTGGTTTTGCCCAGGTATGGGCAAACAAGTATCGGGATGAAGCTCTGCGTAATATGATTAGCACCGATCCTCATTCTCCAAGCATATTTAGAGCCAACGGTTCAGTTCGCAATGTACCTGAGTTTTACGAAGCCTTTGATGTGCAAGAAGGTGATGCACTGTATCTGGCACCAGAAGCACGGGTTAAAATTTGGTAGCCCGGTAGTTAGTAGCCAGGTTTGATACACAGAATCCCTCACAGGACACCGTGGGGGATTTTTTTTGGGCTGCTGAACTTAAGCCGAACTCAGAAAAATTCTCGTTTCATTGTTGAGTATTCCATCAATAATACTGAACTCTAGCCTATCGCTTGGTAAGCTTTTTCCATTTTCTTAAGTTTCTTTTTACCAATACCGCCTAATACGTCAATCGCGTGACGTAATCGCGCCCTCGACATATCTGCACCCAATAAATTCATCGAGTCCATGACTGAAATAGACGCACTATTGCCGGCTATAGCGATAAACAAAGGAGCCAAGAATGGCTTGAGTTTTATGCCCATAGCGTCAGCAACTCGCTTTAATGCTTCAAAAATACTGTCGCGCTGCCAATTCTGTACGGCCTCAAGCCGCCACAACGAGAACTGCAGTACCTCCATCAACAAGTCTTCCTCAATACCGGCAGATATCAATTGATCTGCAGTAATCGGCAACATACCTGACACTAAGTAACTACCCAAAGGTGCTATGTCTGACAAGGTTTCCATACGCTGCTTAGCAAAGGGTATAAAGGCCATTAGAGCGTCACGGTTAAGGGCCCAGTCTTGAAGACGATCAGCGAGCTGTTCATCGCTTAATTCTTCGCGAATCCACATGCCATTGAGCCAACTAAGCTTTTCTACATCAAATACCGGGCCACCTAGCGACACTCGTTGGATATCAAAGACTTCAAGCATTTCAGCCAGCGTAAATTTTTCGCGTTCATCAGGCATTGACCAGCCCATGCGGCCTAGGTAATTAAGTAAGGCCTCTGGCAGATAGCCCATACGCTGATAAAACAGAATACTTGTGGGGTTCTTACGTTTCGACAGCTTGCTTTTGTCGACATTGCGTAGTAGCGGCAAGTGGCAAAAGACGGGTAGTTCCCAGCCAAAGTATTGGTATAGCAAGATATGTTTGGGTGCCGAGTTAATCCATTCTTCACCACGAATAACATGGCTGATCTCCATCAGGTGATCATCAACCACATTGGCCAGGTGATAAGTAGGCATGCCATCGGCCTTTAATAGCACCTGCAAGTCGACTTGAGACCAATCGATGCTGATCTCTCCGCGCAACATGTCATTGAAGGTACACTGCCCTTCTCGTGGCACCTGCATGCGCACTACATGAGACTCTTTATCGGCGACACGTGTGGCAACCTCGTCTTTACTAAGGCTCTGGCAGTGACCGTCATAGCCGACCGGCTGCTTTTCTTCCATTTGTTTCAGCCGTAATTCGTCCAACCGCTCTGACGAACAAAAACATCTAAACGCGTGACCACTATCAAGCAGCTGGTCTGCATGTGCACGGTAAATATCTGAGCGCTCACTTTGACGGTACGGCCCTTTAGGTCCTCCATTGTCAGGGCCTTCATCCCACTCTAGACCAAGCCAATGCAGCGCATCCAATATGGCTTTCTCTGACTCAGGGGTAGAGCGAGCTTGATCAGTGTCTTCAATACGTAATAGAAACTCACCGCCCTGACTATGAGCAAAGGCCATATTAAATAGCGCCACATACGCAGTACCAACATGAGGGTCGCCCGTAGGCGAAGGTGCTATTCGAGTGCGAACAGTCATTTATAATCCCAAATCATCAATTTAATTACAT
>DGAQ01000041.1 GCA_002382445.1 Porticoccaceae bacterium UBA4026
TCGAAACTAATGAGAGATAATAATTTATCTCAAAGCGCCCTGTCGAGAGCCACAGGGGTACCGCAGCCCACTATTAACCGCATTCTTAGTGAGGTGACTCGTGAACCTAGAAGAGACTCAGTCGTTAGAATAGCTAATTTTTTTGGCATCACTCCAGAGTCGCTTTATGAGTCTGGTAGTGCTAAAGCAGCCCGAACTCCTACAGCAGAGACAGTCGAAGAAATATACAAGCGGATAGCCATGTTAAGTATTACTGAGCGAGCTGAGCTGTTTGATCGAGTGTCTACTAACCTTAAGTAGAATACTCGTCGAGTGTGGTGATTAAGTTCACCCCTTCGTCGTTTGGTAGTTCTGCTACAAACTCTCGGAAAACTTCTGACCTGGATCGACATGAATGGTCAATGTAATAGGCACCCGCGTTTGGGTGGTGTCAGAGCCAGTAAGAACATGGTCATATTTCTGATTGCGTGCTGAATGAATCCATTGCCTATTATGAAGCGTACGGAATATATCGAAGTATAAAACTTAGGGGAAATATAATGATAAATTTCAATCTAAAAAGTGCGATGGCAATGGCGACATTAGCCTGCATCACAACAACATCGGTAGCCGAAATCGTTATCGAAGAAATAGTAGTATCAGCACGAAAGCGCGCCGAGAACCTGCAGGAGGTTCCGATTGCGGTGACGGTCTTTACCGAATCTCAAATTGAGAGTGCCGGTATTCAACGCCCAGCAGACTTTATTAGTTTGATGCCCAATGTGACCATGGTTGACTCGGCGAATGTAGGCGATACTCAGGTCAGTATCCGTGGCATTGTGTCTACTCGTGATGCTGAATCAACTTTTGCCTATGTGGTAGATGGCGTACTGGTGACCAATCCTAATGGCTTCAACGAAGAATTGATGGACGTGAGTCAGATTGAGGTGCTAAAAGGCCCTCAGGGCGCTCTCTATGGCCGTAATGCTGTAGCTGGAGCCATTCTGGTGACGACTAATCGTCCCGATGAAGAGTTTGAGGGAAAGGTTAAGGTTGGCACGGGTAATAATGGTGGTAAAAATGCCAGTTTGACTCTAAGTGGTGGGTTGGACAACGGAATGCTCGGAAGATTGAGTATTAGTCATCGCGAGACTGATGGGCATTACAGCAATACCTATACCGGAGCCAACTCAGTCGATTTTCTAGAGGATACTACGGTTCGAGGTCGCTTGATTTGGGATGTTAACGAAGAGCTGTCATTAGATATGCGTGCGGGTATGAGCGACGTGAGTGGCGGCGCTATTAACTTTAATGCGGTATTTGCTATTCCCATGTTTGCTGAAGGTTTTGGGCTTGGTCCGACCTTCTTTGCAGATGTGAATGATCACGAATTTATCTTCTCTAACAATGTGCCTGGTGAGAACGAGCAGGAGACTACTGAGTTTTCTGTAAAAGCTGACTGGGATCGGGATGGCTTTGATGTCAGTGCTATATTTAGCTATAGCGACCTTGAAGAGTATTTGTTGTCTGATGGTACCAGTGCGACTTTCTACGGTTATGAGGTTACGCCAGCCTGTCAATCTGATAGAGCAACGTTGAACAACATGCCTGTCTCTATGGGTGGAGCTGGACGTGATGATCTATTCGGTGGCTTCTTTAGCCCATTTGGAGTGTTTCCTCCTGGAACTGAATTCCAAGGTATATATGGCCCCTATACAGCAACCGCTTGTGACGGTTATCAGTACCAGGAGCGTAACCAGTCAGATACCAGTTTGGAGGTTCGTCTTACCTCTGACGAAGATTCAGAGATCAGCTGGATCGCCGGTGCTTATGTCGCCGATATTGAGCGCGAGGTAGTGGTAGCTTATGGCGCTGACACCGGCGCTGGATTCCTTAGGCAGCCCTATATTGGCCCCACTGGACCTAACCCGACAGATTTAATGTTTAATGATAAGTTTGATACGTCAGTGGTTGCCGTGTTTGGTCAGCTCGAATTCGATCTTAGTGACGATTTGGAGCTAGCGCTTGCCGCGCGTTATGACCGCGAAGAACGCGATGTCCATAATCAGGTACCCAATGTGACGGCTTCAGGTCTTAGCGTAAATGCTTTAACTGGCCCGATCAATCCAGCTTTCGCCGCTAACCCAAATGGCATTCCTGATCGTTCAGCATCGTTTAGTCAGTTCCAACCGAAGGTCACCTTGGGTTGGGATGCGGCCGAGGATGTCAATGTCTATGCAAGCTGGGGCGTTGGTTTCCGCAGTGGAGGGTTTAACTCTATTGGTAGCGAGGCGCTCATTGACTTTTGGTATAACAATGACGGGGATGGCACCAATCCTGGCGCATTAGTCGATGGTAATTTGTTGGTTAAGGACGAGTATGAAAAGGAAGTGTCTACTAGCTTTGAATTAGGCACTAAAATGGAATTTATGGATAGCCGTGTTCGTGTTAATGCAGCAATTTTTAGCACCGATGTTGAAGATAACCAGTTCTTTGAGTTCTATGCCGGTCCATTTGGTTTGATGCGCGTAGTTACCACAATTGAAGATTTGGAAATCCAAGGCTTTGAGATGGACTTTAACGCAGTGGTAAGCGAAAACGTCTCAGTGTTTGGCGGCGTAGGATTCTTGAATAGTGAAATTATCCGAAATGACCATCGTCCAATGACTGAAGGAAATGATGCCCCTCAGACGCCTGATCGCACCTATAATCTTGGAACTCAGTTTGAGATGACAGTTGCAACCGGTGTCGAAATGACGGCCCGTTTAGATTGGCAGCGAGTTGGAGAAATGGCATTCCATACCTTGCAGGGTCAAGAGACACCCACTATCTGGCAAGTATTCTATCCAGGGGTGCCGATTGCTCAGAACTTCAGCAAGGCCACACGTGATGCCTACGATACTTTAAATCTCCGAGTTTCTTTTGATGCTGAGAACTGGGGTGTGACTCTCTGGGGTCGCAATATCACTGATGAAAGGTATCTGGAAGAAGTTATTCCTGCACCTGAGTTTGGTGGTTCATTTATTCATCCGGGCGCTAAAGACTCTTATGGTATTGATTTTAACTATAGGTTTTAAGATAGCGTAGTATAGATAGCGAGTTGTGCTTGTTAGGCAGCTCGCTTTTTTACAACTAGAGTAAAGTTTAGATGGCTATACCCACTAAAGATTTAGGAAAAAACAACCTAGGATTAGCGACAAAACCGGCGCTGATAGTCGTGGACATGATTAACGGGTTTACTGACCCTAAATGTCCGTTGGGTAGTGACTGTGAAGACGTAGTGGCGGCAAATTGCGAGTTACTGGACGTATTCAGGGCAAAGGGGCTTCCGGTTTTCTTTACCACGGTTGTCTATCACAACGACCAGCAAGCCACCGTTTTTCGAGCTAAGGTGCCTGCGTTAAATTTGCTTCAATCGGGATCGCATTGGGTAGCAGTTGATCCAAAAATGCTCCGCACTGACAATGAACCACTGATTGAAAAGCAGTGGGCCAGTGCTTTTCATAAGACCGACCTTGATAGTCAGTTGAGAGCGCTCGGTGTTGATTCGTTAGTCATTACCGGGTTAACCACCAGTGGCTGTGTTCGGGCCTCTGCAGTTGACGGATTACAGAATAATTATCAGGTGGTCGTTGCTAGGGAGGCAGTAGGGGATAGAAATCCAGTTGCTCACGAGGCCAATCTATTTGATTTAGGCGCCAAGTACGCAGATGTTCAGACAGTAAAAGAAATAACGGCTTTTTTGCTGGCCCTATAGACTTGCGTAATCGCCCCTATGAAAAATTAGTGGCTTATGGCCATTATCCATAAAGTCATGCACCTTACCGACTAGAATGACATGATCTCCGCCATCGTATTGGGTCTCAATAGTGCATTGAAAGCAAGCATTACACTCCGGCAATAAGGGTATCCCCAATAGTCCTTCGGGG
>DGAQ01000009.1:0-5609 GCA_002382445.1 Porticoccaceae bacterium UBA4026
ACCCATTAAACCTATATTAATCAATTGCTTATAGTCTAAGTACAGTTCCCGCCGCCTCCACCAAATAAAGATAACCCCTTGTCGTTTAGGGGGTTTTTCTTAGTTACCCCCCCAATTATTTAGTCTCGTTTATACGTTAAATAGGCTTTTCGAATAGTTTCCAACACTTCCCATGTGCCTTTACTATTATTGTCAAAATAGACCGTATCCCCGGCTTTAATGTCGATAGTTTCACCATCATCAGGATGAAAAAGGGCATGGCCTGACATGAAAGTGCTAATCTCAGCATCCATTACAAGCCGTGTCCATATGCCAGGAGTACATTCCCAGATACCAGCTTCAGACCCATCAGGATTTTCATTGATGATCAGACCGCGCAACTGTGAAATCTGCTCAGACACAGGTTCAGGGACAGCCCCCCAATCATCGAGCTCACTTGATGGAATATTTGATACATTTTTTAACTGTTTGATAGCCATCGGTCTTTTTTCTCAGTTTATTAGATGTATAAATCTTTTAATATGCGCTTGGCCGCATTGCGTCCGGGTGCACCCGTAACGCCGCCACCCGGATGTGCGCCTGATCCACAGAGATAAAGACCCTTTACAGGTGTTGCATATTGCGCTGCATCAGGGTGCGGGCGGGCGCTAAACAATTGATCCGGCTCTAAGCGTCCATGGCAGATATCCCCGCGTGTCATGCCAAACATGCGTTCAATATCGAGCGGCGTCAGGCATTGATACGCCACGAGAATATCAGGTAGGTTCGGGATAAATTTTGTTACATAGCCAAGGATGTTCTCAACCACTTTTTCTTTCTCATCATCCCAGTTTTTTCCATCTGCCAGATCATAGGGCATATATTTGCAGAGTAAGCTCATGACATGGGTGCCAGCTTTATCGGTTAGGCTGTCATCTGAGACGCTAGGAATAATGGCTTCAATTATGGGCGGGTCAGCCGGAATGCCCGCACGGGAAGAGCGGTAAGCCTCTTCCACATGATCTTTGCTTTCAATGAAGCTAATACTGCTGCGGTGATGCTCGCCGATCTCGCTACCAGGTAAGCAGGCAAACTCGGGCAAACCGCTCAGGGCTAGATTCATGCGCAAACTCGCCGATTCTTGGCGAAACACCTTAATGTCTTCAGCAAAGCTCTTCGGCAAATACTCTTCCCCAACTAGTGTTAGAAAAGTTCGTTTCGGATCCGTATTAGCTGCGATGGTTTTTGCAGCAATTGTCTCACCACCCTTCAATCGGACGCCGCAAGCTGTACCGTTTTCGACCAGAATTTTTTCAACGGCAACATTTGTTCGAATGACAACACCTTTCGCCTCAGCTGATGCGGCCATCGCTTGTGTGATAGCGCCCATACCACCTTTGACCAAACCCCAGGCGCCTTTTTTGCCGTCACATTCACCAACAGCATGATGCAGCATAGCAAGGCTTGCACCCGGCTGATGAAGCGAGGCATAATTGGCGGGCATACAGTGGGCCGCTATCATTGCTTTGACCTTGTCGCTGTCAAACCAACGCTCAATGATCGAGTCCGGTGCGCCGATGAAAAATTGCATAAGTCGGTAGCGCGTATCATCATCAAGCTTATAAACATCCAAGCCAAGCTTAGCACTGGCGAGCAAATCGCTTAGGCCGCCGCCATAGAGCTTGGGTGGTTCTTTTAGCCATTGGCTGGAGATAATCTCGCCGACCTTGTCAACAATAACGTGAAAGGCTTCAAGGGAGGCATAGTCGGTATCCGAGAATTTTTCATATTGTTTTTTATTATGTGCATCGTCACATGTAAGCAGCAAATAATCGCCCTTTGAATCCGGATAGAAGGAGTTGCTCAAAAGCATGGGTTGATAGCCATATTTTTTTAATTCGAGTTCGTCGACCACTTCGGGGCGTAGCAAGCTCACCACATAAGAGGCGATGGAATTACGGTATCCCGGATGAAACTCTTCAGTCACAGCGGCACCGCCAACAATATGGCGCTGCTCAAGCACACAGACCTTCAGCCCTCCCATAGCTAGATAATTAGCTGCGGTAAGCCCGTTATGGCCCGCGCCAATGATAATTGCATCATACTCTGTCAATTGAAACACACCTTTTCTATCATACTATCTCTCATATTTTAAAATTTTCCTGGCGGTGTTTGAGACCGCCGTGGATGAACCCAGAAAGGCTTTTCTGAAGTTGAACATTGCACCCAAACTAGCCCCCACTCAAGTTCTTTTTGATAATAAATCTCAGCCCATATGTCTTTTGGCTCTTTGCCATCAATATATTCAATATCGGCCACTGCCCTAAAATATTGATCTTTGAACATCTTACTGTAAGACCAAATTAATAATTCATCACGGCCAAGGAGCGAGGTACTACAGCAATCCGAAAAGAGGGTGATTTATGACTCAATCGGAGGCAATCACGATAGGATTATAATGCTGATTTTTGATGTAATTGATTTCATAATTAAAGTAATTGTCACGCGAGCTGTTTCGGGTATTATGAATCCCCATCCAGATTATGAGTGCGAGGCTACATCATGAGCAGAGTTTTTTCGGTTCTCGTGGCGGTGTTTTACCTGTGTGGCCTCGGTGCGGTTCACGCTGACTCGTCGAGCAACGTGTTTGTACTGGGATCGATCGAAGCATCGGCGGGCAGCAGCGTTTCCGGCTACCTGGAGGTGCCTCGAGGGGTCGATCAGGCTACCCGCATTCCGGTATCCGTTATCCACGGTGCCCGTCCCGGTCCTACTCTGGCGTTGGTCGCCGGTACCCATGGGTACGAGTATCCGCCTATCACCGCACTGCAGCGGCTGAGGGGGTCACTGGATCCTGCCAGGCTCTCCGGCACCATCCTCATGGTGCACGTGGCCAACCCGCCCTCATTCTTGGGTCGAACCATTTACACCAGTCCTGTAGATGGCAAGAACCTCAACCGGGTGTACCCGGGAAAACCCGACGGAACGATTAGTGAGCGAATCGCGCACACCATCACCACGCAGGTCATTGAGCGGGCCGATTACCTTTTGGATATGCACGGGGGTGACGGCAACGAGATTCTTCGCCCTTACATCTACATGCCGGTGACCGGCAACGACGAACTGGATGCGAAAGTCCGCGGCATGGCCCTGGCCTTCGGCCTGGACCACATCGTCATTGATCCGGCCCAGCTAGCTGATCCGGCGGCCTCGGTGTTCACCGACCAGACCGGGCTGAGCCGTGGCATCCCAGCCATCACCACCGAGACCGGGCAGATGGGTTCCAACGATGACTACTGGGTGGACCTGGCCCGGGACGGCGTCATGAACCTGATACGCCACCTGAAGATGATTGACGAGAAGGAAATTCCGAACCAGGGCGTGGTCTGGCTAAAAGACTATGAAGTCATTCGTGCCCAGGCAACCGGCGTGTTTCAAGCCTCGGTTCGGGACGGCTATGCCGTCGCGCAGGGAACGTTGCTAGGCAAACTATTAGACCTGTTCGGGGAACCAATCATGGACATTCGTGCCCCCTTCGCCGGTGTGGTCAATTACGTGGTGGGCACACCCCCGGTGAGCGAGGGAGAGCCCCTGGCGATGATCAGCAAGATTGTCGAGTAGTTTACCCATTGATCGCAAAGATATATTTGCTTTGAATATATAAGAGAGTCCGACCGGCTTTGATGAGGACAAAAACGTGACAAGGTTCCGGATCGCAATGACGAAATAAGGGTCCAGATTCGGGATTCGGGGGAATGGGTGTGGTCTGCCAGGCTAAAGGCAGCGTAAATTATGCTCGGAATCTCATTGGAGTAGTGGTGTTAATCTGGGGGGAAAGGTCAGGACGTCTTTAGGTAATTTTTTGTCGCCCAGAAATATGCATGACGGCGTTTAGAAGAAGACTATAGCCTGCTTGTAGTGCTGTTTTACGAGACTGTTTTTTTTAATCTCTCAAAGGCTAATGACTAGAGTTAGTTTGCGTCAACAACGAGGGTTTACTATGGCCTATCAATCGGGTTTTGGCTTGCCAGCTAATGTTTTGTTTGACACTGAGAGAGCGCGACGACTGTTTTCAAAAAAATGGTTTTTTGCCGGAACACGGGGTGATGTGCCCAGACCTCGAGATTACTTTACTTTTGAGATATTCAATGATGATCTGATGCTGGTTCATGGCTCTGATGGCAAAATCCGTTGTTTTGTAAATCGATGTGCGCACCAAAGTGCTAAGATTCTTAAGTCAAATACTGGTACCTCATCCGCGAGCTTGGTCTGCCCCAATCATCAATGGTCATACAGCATAGACTCAGGTGCATTGCGTGGCGCGGCGATTATGGGCGCCGACTTTATTAAGTCTGATCTTGGATCATCCTCAGCTTTACATTCCCTGCCGGTAAGAGAAGTTGCTGGCTTGCTATTCGTCTGTTTGGGAGAGCAGGCAGACGATTCAGATATGACCGAGATTGAGTCGATCTTGGGACCTTATATTGATGATTTTGGTCTCGCAAAAGGCGGTTACAAATTAGCCCATCATTATCGCGAGATCGTGCCAGCCAACTGGCTCCAGGTGATGGTTAATAATCGTGAATGCTTCCATTGCCAACTGAACCACAAAGGGCTGCTAAACCTATTTGATCCTTCCAGTTTTAATGCAATGTCATCGCCGGGATATGAGGCGTTGTTTGCTGCGGCAGTGCAGCGCTGGGAGTCTCTTGATCTACCCTGGAAAGAGCAGGCGTTTAATCTGAATGACTCTTGCAGGGTGGCCCGTTATCCGCTGAAAGATGGTTTTAAGTCAATAACCTTTGATGGACAATACGCCTCCAAAAAACTTATCGGCGGCTGGCAAGACTACGATGCGAGTACACTCTCGATTTGGCTTAATCCCAATGCTTGGGTTCACTTTGTGTCGGATCATATTGCGACCAATTGGGTGTTGCCGATTGATGAGAAAACATCAATGATGTACTCAAGTTGGATTGTGCATGAAGACGCAGTCGAGGGTGAAGACTATGATCTCGATCACCTCACTGAGGTTTGGCGAGTTACCAATGCGGAAGATGTCCATCTTTGCAACTCTATGACGCGGGGAGCCATGTCTAGCTATTATAAACCCGGCCCATTTGCAGACGCAGAACAATTCTGCAAACAATTCTGCGATTGGTACATGAAGTATTCAGGCTGAAGCCAGTGGATTTTGGTGTGTAAGCAGCTTAAAGCAATAGTAACAACGTATAACAAAAACAACAAAATCCGAGGGTTTAACGGTCTATTTGAAGCCACAAAACATTTGACCCCATGGGGGTGGTTTTTGACGGCAGGCATTCTCTGTTTTTAGAGGATTAGGTATTGAAAGTTAGGAGGTTGCTAAGGGCATTCTTTAGGTTGGCTAACATGGCTGTAACGCCCTGTCAGTCGGATTGCAACGGACTAAAACTAAAGACTGAACTAAGCATGTAGAGCCGTAGGCAGCGGACAAGCGGCCGCGGATTCAATTCCTGCCGTCCCCACCAAATAAAGATAACCCCTTGTCGTTTAAGGGAATTTTCTTTTCAAAGCTTTCAATTCCCTATACCATCAAAACTAAGGGTAGTTACTAACTTAATCTAAGTTGAAATAACCGGTTCATTGGA
>DGAQ01000009.1:5849-7749 GCA_002382445.1 Porticoccaceae bacterium UBA4026
GTTGTTGGTGAAAAAATACGGCTAAGAGTTAATGGCATCAAGTGATCCCAATGAGATGAATTATCAATCCTCATACTTCAGGTAAGCACATATCTGTATTTATGTAGGCTTTGCCCTGTGCTAATATCAAGACAACAGAATCCTTACTTAATAATAAAAAAAAGAGGTCGTCAGTGGACAGTTTCGGAGCCCTAAGTCTAATACCCACCGTTGTCGTTATTAGTATAGCAGTACTTACTCATCGTCCTATTTTCGCGCTTTTGTCTGGCGTTGTAGCTGGTTTGTTATTGATTGATCCAGCACTAGTTATTACTGGTATGGCTGCGCTCAGTCTTGAAATTATGATGGATGAAACCATTGGTTGGGTGATTATGGTCTGTGGTCTGATGGGCAGTTTAATTATGCTACTGATACGGACTGGAGCGGCAACATCGTTTGCCGATACTGTTGCGGCTAAGGCAGATACGCGCAATAAATCACTGCTAATGACCTGGTTTCTGGGAATGGTGATTTTTATTGATGACTACCTCAATGCTATAGCCATTGGCTCGTCGATGAAAAAGGTCACTGACCGCTTCAACGTCTCCCGATCGATGCTTTCTTATGTGGTTGATTCTACGGCCGCGCCAACCTGTGTGATTGTGCCTATTTCTACCTGGGCGGTGTATTTTGCGGCGGTGCTCGAAGACGCGGGTACAGCAGCGGCAGGTGAGGGTATGCGCATGTATATCTCAGGCATTCCCTATATGTTTTATGCCTGGATCGCAGTCTTACTGGTGCCTCTGGTGGCAACCGGCCGGTTTCCCCTGCTGGGCCCGATGCGGCATGCGGAAGCAATGGCTAGTCAGGGCACTCTAGTATTAGGAAATGTGGTGGAATTTGATACCGGTGAAATCGGCACTAATGTCGCTGGCACAGGTCGGGGTTCGACCTTATGGACCTTTTTACTGCCGCTATTATCTTTGATCGGCTTCTCTTGGTATTTCGATATTGATCTGCTTAAGGGGGTGATTGTCACTCTAGCGCTGACGGTGCCCTTCATGGTTTTTCAGGGTTTACTGTCGTTCAAAGGGACCTTAGATGCGGTGATGGACGGCTTTAAAATCATGCTGCCACCGCTGGCAGTAGTGGTTTCGGCCTTTATGTTTAAAGCGGTGAATGACCAACTCGGTTTACCTGACTATGTCATTGGCAGTGTGGCGCCTTTGATGTCGCCGTTAATGCTACCTTTAATAACCTTTCTGACGATGGCCTTGATGTCCTTTGCTACGGGCTCATCCTGGGGTGTCTTCGCAATAGCTATACCGATTTTTATGCCCTTGGCCGCCAGCATGGATGTCTCGACACCATTAATGATTGGCGCGCTGTTATCGGCCAGTTCATTTGGCAGCCATGCTTGCTTCTACAGTGATTCAACTGTTTTAGTGGCGCAGAGTACGGGCATTGGAGTGATGGAGCATGCTTTGAGCCAGCTTCCCTATGCGATATTGGCTGCGGCTGTGGCTAGCCTATTATTTGTGCTGGTGGGGTTATAAGACACTATATCCCTGCATTTTTTCAGGCTATAATTTAATGACAAAGACAATTCTTAAGGGCATTTCCACCGCTATTTGTTCACCCCTAAAGGGTATTGGTTTGTCGACTATGAGACTGCCACATTTAATGAAGCACTAAATATGGCCTACTGTGAGAAATAAGTAGAGAAATCGCTCACACAAACAATAAAGAATGCTTTAGCGGTATTTAAAATAGCATAGCTGCTGTTTTTTACTGTTTTGAGAGGCGCTCTTTCATCCAGTTGATCAAGCCCCCGCGAAGCAAGAATGCCACTTGACGAGGCGACATGTAGTGACGCATGGCGTTTAGGCTATACTGCGATTACCTTTCCAGCGGGAGCAAA
>DGAQ01000068.1:0-3584 GCA_002382445.1 Porticoccaceae bacterium UBA4026
AGCAGTAACCAATAAGTTTGTTTATCGATTCGGCCGGGTACTAAATACCAGCCGCCGTCCTTTTCGGGAAGGTTGTTGTCAGCAAAATATTGCTTCTGACCCTCGACACTATATCTGGAGTATTCAGTTTGATGACCATCAATAATTAGGCTGGCAGCAATCGAGACGCTGATATTGACAATACCGCCGATTGCACAGTACCAGGGCCAGGCGATATCGGTACTTGTCGCGACCCACCAAAGCACCCCAAAGCCAGCAACTACGCCGGTTAATAGGCCTCTTTCAGTGGTGTGTTTGGAGAAAAAGCCTAGACCAAACATGGCCAGTTTGGCACCTACAAAATAAGACCCGAGTTTACTTAGAGTCTCCAGAACAGAGCCGTTACTTTTCGTATACATAAAGGCTGGAATGATGATGGCTAATGCCCAGAAAATAGTGAATAGCCGTGACGCCAAAAGGTAGTGTTCTGGACTAGCGTTGGGTTTTGCATATTTCTGATAAAAATCGATGGTGGTTACTGTCGACATAGAATTAAATGCGGAGTCAAGACTAGACATGGAGGCTGCTATCACTGCTGCAGCAATAATACCCATAAGCCCAGGAATGGCAAGAGAGGAGGCAAATTCTAGAATGATTGTGTTGCCATTGTCGAATTCGCGAGCACCGTAATAGCTGTAAAACAGTATGCCAAGTAGGAAAAACAGGAAATATATAAAGATCGCAAAATAGCCCATCATTAAAAAAGATTTTTTGGCATCGCCGATGTTCTTGGATGCCAGGGTGCGTTGCACCATCATCTGGTTGGCACCATATACGGTTATATGAAATAGGGTCATGGCAATGACACCTGTCCATAAGGTGCTGACTTCGGTTACGTCGAAACTAAAACTCAAGGGGTTGGTTTTACCCTGAGACTTTAATAGCTCCAGCGTTTCCCCTAGGGGTAGGTTGAGGTTATTGATTAAAGCAACAGTGATAATTAGCGCACCGAGCAATAATATAAATGCCTGAATAACGTCTGTCCAAATGACTGCCGCCAATCCACCCATGATGGTGTAAACCAGCGCAATAAGGGTGATGATGACAATAGCGTAAACCACGGGCATTCCTGTAATAAACTCAAGAACTAGTGCTGTGGCATAGAGAATGGCTGCCGAAGTCAGGCATTGGGATATCAGGAAAATAATAGAAATAACACTGCGCGTCGTGGGGCCAAAACGTTTTTCAAGATATTCGTATATCGAAGCACAGCCACTATTGAAGAAAAACGGTAAGAAAAATGCAATAACAATGAAGATAACGATGGGATAATTGAGGTGAATGGCAATAACACTCAGCCCCTCAGTGTAGGACCAGGCAGGTCCACCAAGAAAGGATAGGGCGCTTACATAGGTGGCGACAACCGAAATACCAATAGCCCACCAGGGAATGTTTCGCTGGCCGATAAAAAAGTCATCTGCAGTAGTGACTTTTTTACTGAGTACAAATCCAAGAACAATATTTGCGCACAGATAGGTTCCTAAGACCAGCCAATTTATAAAACCAAATGATTGTAGTTCCATATCTTTTCTTCTTTTGTAGGTACGTTTATCCCGTGATGCTCAACCTGGCGCGATAAATTTGAACCAATATGGACAGCTCATCAAAAATAGTCCATTCCTCAGTAATTAGGCCATCGATTATCCTAAATTGGCTCTCTCCTAAAATCAGCAGGGGCGTTCCCGATGGCTCACCATAGAGACCAGGGCCGCCATGATTCCCCGCTATAGTCCAGCGAACAGCGACATCAGTGCCGCCGCTGGCGTTTGGAATAGAGCAGCTATAATCGTAAGAGAATTTTAATTGCGTGACAGTGCCTATTATTTGAGCGTAAAAGGCGGCAATTTTTTCATGGCCTTTCAATACTTGGTTTCTTGAGCAGTGTAATAAGGCGTCTTCCGAGTAGCTTTGGAAAGCATCACCAAGTAATCTAGCGTTCCAGACATTTTGCAGTAAGGCAGCGATAAAGCCTTCGGGATCATTGGAACTGGACCCTGAAAATGGCTGACGTTCGTGAGTGACGCTTTTTTCTACTCGATGCAGTTCAGAGTCATTCCAATCCTTTAGCCGCTGCTGTATAGGTGCAGACGCTTTTTCCATAGCGACCTGATGAACATCGAAGCCGAGCTGTTCGGCAAGGGCATAATTATCCCGGACCAACCATTCTTCGACAATTATATTATTCTTGACGATACAATGTGCGATCACCCAAAAGGTCGTCTTTTTATTGGATGAAGGGCCCATGTCGCTGGCGCCGAGGTTGGTCATCGACGTTTTTATTAGGTGGGAAGTATGATACCCGTCAATGTCGTTACCACCCCAGATCACATTTTCGCCTCCCAGGGTTCTATCGGGAAAACTCGCTAACGTGGTTAGCGTATTTTGGGTAACTTCTTCGGCGCCAATCGTAATGCCGGCCATTGTATACACCGGGCAGTCACTGGAATAATAATCGTAACAAAGTCCTATTTGCTTACCTTCCCAAATTCGGTACGTAATTCGCAAGATATAGTCAACGATATCGGTAAATTCATCGTCAAAACCTGCCATCGAGGAAGCTTTTGCGTCCGTTTTACTAGGGGCGCTATCGTAGTGGTTTTGCAGTCTATCCATAGTCATTAATCTCTAAAATTATTGCCAACGCTAAACCGCGTTTTCAGATAAAGATTGCGGCACTGGGGCAGTCCCCGCCTCGTACTACTATTATGTCGGCAGTTTCACTGCCTTCATTAGTAAAGGATCGAGGTAGCCCAACGGGGCAGGTAAATAGATCACCAGTACCGAGGGTAAAGGTGCCTTTGTGCGTGGCGACCATAATGCTACCTTGATGAACAAATATAACTTCGGGCTCCTGCCGCTTGTGCTTAGCGATTGACGCACCGGGATCAAGCATCAATCGTCGCAGTTGAAAGTTGTGAGGCCGACTAATCTTGCCTGCAGGCATGCGCTCAGAGTCAGTTTGGCCGCCAATAACAGAAAATTCTTGTGCGCCATGGCCATCGCTAAGGCCACCAGTATTCTGAGTTACAAGCTCAGCATTGCGACAGACATTCTTAGTCATATCTTCCAGTGTTAATGTTCTGAAAGCCTCTAGTTCTTCACCAGAGATAGGACTATATAACGGTTGGTCATCTGGAATACGCTGGCCTGCATGCGTATCGATAAGACGCCCATCCTGCAGTAACACTAACCCATACTGTTTTGCCTCTTCGAAAACATATGGCGCCCAGGTGACCCTACCTGGGGTGCCGTCTGGAAGATGACCTAAAACACTGAGCAGGAACCCATTATCGTCACCCACATTTTCAAAGCCTCGAAACATTTGAGTAGGTATAGAGATTGTATCACCACTGCATAGTACAGTCTCACCATCGCTACCATCTTCGCCCCAGGTAAACTTCCACTGCCCCTGATGAACGATAAATACCTCCTCTGTATCGTGACTATGATGAGAGTTTTTGCAGCCTTTTGGCTGACGCGCTGCGCCGACATCAAAGCCATGTGGAGTACTTATGTGCACTACTTGCTCTGTGTTTTCCGCTACG
>DGAQ01000068.1:3753-5926 GCA_002382445.1 Porticoccaceae bacterium UBA4026
ATGCTCTGTGTTTTCCGCTACGCCTGCACCAATGAGGCAATAATTTTCTTTCTGGTCGCTTCCTGGCGTTCGAGCATCGATGAACGCGGTCTTACAAGGCACGATCTCGCTGCGACGTAAAATAAAAGATTTGAGGCTGCCTACATTAGAAATTTGGGTCATAAGTGTATTCAAACAGTAAGTTGAAATGAGTGAGGCACGATAGTAATGTACTGCGAATGCAAAATCAAGATGCGATAAGTCGCATGTCTAGTTCGTAAAAATTTAGGGAGTCATTTAGTCATGTTCTTAGCCAGTAACTGACGTATTTCCGGCCGTGAGAGGGGGCTCAAAGAAGCTCACGTTGACCTATAGACTTTAATTGTTAGCGCAGAACCCAAGCTCAGCTACTCTTGGCGCGTCCCATGGGTCAGCATAATATGTCGGAAAAATTCGATATCTCGGGTAATTGCCAATTGTAAATTGTCGCCCGTAAAGAGATGGTTCGCGCTCAAGTATGAATACAGTTTGCTGGTGTTACCTAATTGATCAAGTTGGCTGGCGATGGCCACAGATCCCTCAAAGACCGTTGTTGGGTCATCCTTTGCGTGATGAATATTTATGGGGCTATAGATCTGCTCTAATTGGCTGGCATTAACTGCAGGGACATGGGCAGACCAAATACTAGCCCCTTTCAACCTGCCGCCAAGGGCAGCAGCAGCGAGGAGTGTTACTTCTGCCCCCATGGAGTGGCCGAGCATAAATAAATGCTCCATATTGGCGTGACTATTACCCTGAAGGGAAGTTAGCATGCCCAGTACATCGCGGACATACCAGTTAGAGGAGTTTTCTTGCAGGGTGAATTCAGTGCCTATGGAATCATTGTGGCCCCGATAATCTGGCGCAACGATTAAAAACCCTTGGCGCGCAAGTATCTGAGGTATCTGGCGATAATAGTCACCCGGGCGGTCACTTATGCCGTCTATGGTGCGCCGACCACTCATAGACGGCTCAGGATGAAATCCATGATTAAAAATTATCACTGGCCAGCCGGATTCTGGCATTCCATTTTCGGGTTGCAGCAAGAGGGCATATTGAATTAACCCATCTACACTGAATTTCCCCACCTGGGCCGAGAGACCTTTTAAGGGGCTCGCCAGACGATTCCTTTCCATAGAGATGAAGCGAGCTTCGATTTCAAGTGGCCGTGTATTAGTTTCCTCCGCTTCGACTGTATTACCGAAGTGCGAAACACTAATAAATATAAAATAGACTGCAAAGGCTTTCATAATCGCCATGAACATCCCGTTACCAGTTTACAAGGGTGATATTTTTGATGCCGGAGTCACAAAATAGTTTTATAGAGTGTCTTTCTAAAGCCGTAACTATACGGCACATGTTATTAAAATGTGACGAAATATATGTTTAACGGCACAAATTTGCCTTTTATCGTTAAAAAATAGTTTAACTTTAATTTGCATTCGAAGTACAAATGGGATTCATTTAGGTGATTATTCCTGTTAATTACTACAATAAAAACAAAAGGGATGACTTGCCGCTGGGCTTAATTTCTGAGTTTTTATGCACATTAGGAGAAATCAACATGATAAATATAACAAAACGTAACAGTCTAGGTTTAGCCGTTTCGATGGCAACATTTGTAGAATCAACGGTTAATGATATGTGCGCTGGTCTACTGAACTTCTCCAACGGTGGCGTGGATGCAATGGCTCTGGACAATTATTGGCATCATAGGTGTAATTGGTATGGGCCCTCTGGAATCGGCACTGGCAGAGGCCTCTCAGGTGTTCATAACTGGCACCAAATTCCTTTTCTAAACGCTCTCCCTGATCGTGGTGGCATACCTGAGACATCGAATATGTTCTCTGATGGTGACTATGTCGAATTTACTGCATGGCCTGGTATGCGCATGACTATCAGTGGCGATGGCTGGTTGGGTATTGCGCCAGCGGGCCAAAAAATTACTATGCGCAGTCTTGATTTTTGGCGCTGTGAAAAAGGGTTAATTCGAGAAAATTGGGTTTTGATTGACCTGTTAGATGTGTATCACCAACTGGGTATAGATGTGTTGGGGCGAATGCGAGAATTTAATAAAGCAAAAAGACTTCCCTAGAAAGCCTTTGATGCGAATTTTCAGATCAGGATATTGATATTTAATTATGGAGGATTAGGA
>DGAQ01000068.1:6052-8528 GCA_002382445.1 Porticoccaceae bacterium UBA4026
AAAGGATTAGGACTCTTCGCCATTTTGAATAGGAGCTCTTTGAGAATCCATCTTTTCCCACCCATAGCCGCCGAATGGGTCAACTCCAAGTTGCTGTAATATCGATGGAAAATCAACCATAACCCAGTTATCAACAATTTTTCCATCAACCACTTTCCAAAAATCCATATAGCGAATTTCAATTTTTTTGTGAGTTGCCGGGATGCCCATAAAGTCACCAGAATGCACCGCCTCTTGGCGACCAAAAGCAGAGCACCATTCACCCTCGGTTACTCTTGCTTCGTCGACACAGACCTTATCGGAAAAAGCGTCTTGAAATGGGCGCTGCCAATTTTCTTGAAATTCATTTAGACCAACTTTATAACCGCAGCCAGCATTTCCTATCCAGCGAAACGATTTACTAAAAAATCTATCCATGGTGTCAATATCATGATCATTAAGACCGTCCACCATGGCATCAACGACTGCCAGAGTTTCGGCAGTTTTACTTAGGTCATTGTTGGCCGTTAGCATAGCCTGTGAGGGTCTTGATCTTTTCATTCTCATAGCCAAAGTCTTCGTAGTCAGAGTTTAATAGGTTATATTTTTACAGCGCTCAAGAATATCTACCCCTTGCTGCTTTAGCCACCAGGGCAAATCAATAATGACCCAGTTCTCGGCGAGTTTGTCACCATCGCGCCGGTAAACATCGACGACGCGCATATCGACTCGGCAGTCATTTCCCGGGAGACCCAGAAACCCACCGGTTGGCGTATGGGTCAAATTAGGCCAGCCAAAAAAGCAGGCGTAGTCGCCATCAGCATAGCGACAAATATGACCGTTATACACTTTGTCTTTTAGGCCTTCTCTAAACGGGTAGGAATGCTGTTCCTGATAACGACGAATAGTATAGGTCGATCCAATACCGGCAGGCCCATACCAACTCATATCAGAGTGCCATGATCGCTCCAATATTTCAGGAGGATAGCGACCTTCACCTGAATGATTTAGCTCATCTAGATCAGCTATCATTTGGTTGAGCACCGCCATGGTTTTTTGAGATTCACTTTCGGGTTGGTTGGCAATCTGAATACCGTCATGGGTTTTAGGCCCGGGAACAATGACAGAGGCGCCGGTTTGCATAGGCAACGGGTCAATACCGGCTTGGTGCATGACGCCAATAATGTCACAAAAAAAACTACTGCGAACGATCTTGCCGTCTTTTATATTGTGAAATTCCGCATACCGTAAATAGGCCAGCTTGCCAGTAGCTGGAATGCCCAGCCAATCATTGTCAAAAAGACCCTGGAAGTGACCCATACTGGTCACCCACTGGGTGCCATCGATCTCGCTAGTGCCGCCCATGAATACGTCCTGGCGGCGCCGGACTGGCGACCAGGCACTAAGAAAGGGTATCCAGAAGGCCTTAGCCACACCCTGGGCATTCTCTTGCTCCTCAAATGGGTATACCCCATACCAGTGGTAATCGTCAGCAATAAATTGATCGATCGTATAGGAAATATCTTCCGTAGTAGATTTTTCTATCGCATCAAAGTAATCGAGAATAAGCTGCTTATTGGAGGAATGATCGGTCATAGCGTCTAAAGCTCTCTTGCCTGTTGCAGTAAATCAATACCAAATTGATCGAAGAGATCAATCATGTCAACAAAGACCCAGTTTTCGACAAACTTGTCACCGCGTCGAAGCCAAAAATCCATGCCATTGAAGTTGATCCTGTTACCTGTAGCCTCAGCACTAAGGTACTGTCCTGTATGCTGTGAGGTAACTCCAGCCCAGCCTGAAGATCCGACAAAATCACCCTCGGCAAATAAACTATCTAGGTCCTGCACTTTGCGATCTGGGAATGCTGTTAGCCAATGCTGCTGGTGGTAGTCTTGAAACTCTCTAAGACTGAGGCATGCGCCTATTCCGCCAGGGCCGTACCAGTTAACATTATCATGGAAAAAGTCAGCTACACCCATGCTGGTGAGATCTTCTTTGTCAAAATTATTGAGCCCCTCAAATAGAAATGCACGTATCAGTCTCATTGACTCTGCTGTTTTAGCCGGATCGCTCGCATCGAGTAGAACTCCGTTGATGCCCGCCGGGCTAGGATACACAAAATCTACGCCATGGCTGGGGGGTAGGGGGTTTTTATTGATTTGCTGGAGGAAGTCAATGATGTCGAAAAGAGTATACATCTCGATAATTTTTCCCTCTTCCATGCGGAAAAATTCACCCCATCTTAGCTTGATCACTTGATGAGTCGGTTCAAATCCAAGCCAGGATTTTGAGAAAACACCATGATAATAGCCAGTTGCGCCTACCCACGATTGCCCATCGGGACTTTTGTCAGCCTTGCCCTCGCTTATTCCGCCAAACAGCATGTGAGTTTCTCGGGATAACCCCAAAAACGCATCAATAAAGGGTAGCCAAAACGTCGAGCACCATTCATCCGAACTGAAACAGGGTTTAAACGGCTTGGGTCCATGCCAGG
>DGAQ01000062.1 GCA_002382445.1 Porticoccaceae bacterium UBA4026
TGATAAATGCTTTGCACATCATCTAGATCATTTAGCATAGTGGTAAATGTTTCAAACATTTCCACATCATCACCCGTCAGTGGAGCTGTATTCTGCGCAATGAACTGAATTTCATCCACTTCGTACTCTATGTCGCCAAAGGCTTCGCTCAACGCTTTCTTGGCTTTAAATGATGCTGTATGTGGCGCAAACACCGTCAACATGCCCCCTTCATTTTCAATGTCCACCACATCAACATCATCCATTAACAAGGCATCTAAGACCGCCTCTTCGTCTTGACCTGAAAACATCAAAATAGTTAAGTGGTCAAACATATGGCTCACAGAGCCCTGGGTCCCTATCTTGGTTTTGGTCTTGCTGAAGCACAAACGCACATCATTAAAGGTACGACTTGGATTGTCCGTTAAACATTCAATGATCACCATGCAGTTGCCCGGCCCATAACCTTCATAACGCGCCAACTCAAAGTTCTCTCCGGCACCACCTTTGGCTTTATCAATGGCTTTTTCGATGACATGGGAAGGTACTTGGTCCTTTTTGGCCCGTTCGATGAGACTACGCAGACTCAAATTACCGGTAGGGTCTAACCCACCAGCCTTGGCAACAACATAAATTTCGCGACCGTATTTACTATAAATCTTTGCTTTGGCGTCTGATGTTTTCGCCATGGAGTCTTTACGATTTTGGTAGGCTCTACCCATTATAAAATCCAATCTAGATAAAAAATCTATTCTACAACAGCCTAGGCTCTCGAGTATTGGTTTTGAATTGAAAATATTTCACAGTGGCATTTGGACATTACAAAAAAACCCCTCACACTTTCTTATGAAGAATTTTCAAATAGCCCTGAAGGGGCTTTTTGCTGTCAAGGCATTAAGCGCCCTGCGGCCAATGTCACCCCTGATCTAAATGCCTCGCCAGAGACTGGTGAAAATTAACGATCGCCTTTTCAAAATGACCGAAGGTAAAATGGCTATTTGCGTTACTGCCTACCGACTCTTGAATAGCACAGGCGGCTTCACGATCTTGATCCTGACCTGATTCATTAACAAAAACCGCATCTCGCTTTGCCTCATCTACAGTAATTTTTTGCCCGTCAGTCTCTCTATTGATCATACGGTACACCACCCACTGTGATTGGGTTGGGCTTAGGGGCTCTATAATGACCAGACTGGTATGCTTTGAAAGAACAGCCACACTGGCATTAGGAAAAAGAAGATAAACTGAAGTCACGAACCCATCAATCCGCCGTTCTTTTGGCGCTATCTCACGCAACTTTTCGATACGCCGAAAAGGAAATATGACGCGTGAATTAGACCCAAAATTTTCCACTAGAGTGATGTTATCCAAACCATAGGGATAAAAAGTGTCTTTGTGTAGCGACTTAATATGGTACCCCTCCATCAGCGTCTCAGTGAGCAGTTTCCAATTTGCCTCATCGGTCAAATTTCCCTGATCAAACATCTCTTGCTCTGGCGTAAAATAGTCAAGGCTATTCTCCAGCATTTCAGGAGTGATCTGACCCTCTTGCATGACATAAACGATGCCGCCTTGTTCCATAGCACTAACTTCGACTAAGCCATGCTCAGCTGGATTAACATCGGGGAAGCCCTCTTGGCCAGGGATCTTTTTGAGAGTTCCCTCAAGGTTATAGGTCCAAGCGTGATAGGGGCAGACAAAAGATCGGGCACAACCACTGCCATTGGCAACCTGCATACCGCGATGGCGACAGGCATTAATAAATGCTCGAACCCTGTCATCAACCCCTCGGACGACCACCAAGGGCGTTCCTGCGGCTTTACGGGCAATGAAGCTGCCCTTCTCGGGCAACGCGACTGACGGGCAATAAGGCACAGGAAGGCGCTTTAAAAGCGCTATTTCAGCGTCAAATCGCTGTTGTGACTGATAATGATCAACGGGCTCTCTCCAAACCGTATCTCCAAGGTCCGTTGTACTCTTATCTATATGGCTGAAGATTCGCTCTATAACCTCTTGATCATTGAGTAGCCGCGGCTTGCTGTTCGATACATTCATTGAGTAACCATTCTTTTTTTATTTTGTTCAAGGTATAAAAAGAGTCGTTAGATTACCACTCTTAATCTACTCCTGCCTTGCCACTATAACCGAAGAACCCCAAGCCTAGAGACCCGCTTCCTCTCTACCCTGTTAATAAAGTGCTAACCCATTGTTTTTTGGACTTAATAATATATGATCTTGGTGAAGGGATTGATTGTTTCGGCGAGGAGTTGGCTCTTTTTTACGAAACTCACTTTGGTCTGCTTCGAAATCTTCGTCCAGCAATTTAATGAAACTGATACCTGACAAAGAAATTATTTCGCTTGCAAATGCGCGCGATAATTAATCGCTGGCTGGCGCTTCTACCAGTATAGCCAGCAAGTAATTGACCTATATGTCAAACGTTAGGACTGCAGAGGTGTTATGCAAAATATTGAAATAATCGAAGCATCCGATAACGATTTTTCAGTCGTGTCGGCATTGGTTAAAGATCTTTTAGTTGAGCTTGAGCCAAATAACAAAGCAGAAATTGAAGATATGCCCTTGGACCAGATAGCACACAGATTGCTTAGTTCTTCTAAAATATGGGCTTTTTTGGCAAAGCGTGATGATACAATTCCTGGCGTTATTACGCTTCATGAGTGTGCAGCAATTTATGCCGGAGGGGTGTTTGGTGAAATATCCGAACTGTACGTCAAGCCTCATTACCGTTCAGCGAATGTAGGAGATCTTTTACTTAGATCGGCAATGGAAAAAGGAAGAGAATTAGGCTGAAAACGCCTTGAAGTTGGCAGCCCTCCGGTAAATGAAAGTCCGCGTACTATCAAATTTTATGAAGCTAAAGGTTTCAAACATACCGGCTCAAGGCTGCGGTGTTTAATAGTTTAAACCCCTAAAAACAGCATGATGCTCGCAACCTGCGTTTGCTGGGGCGGCCTACACGCACTTGTTTCTCGTTATGTTACAGTCGCCCGTATACTGTCGTTAGCTTTTAATTGAGGTTTCAATGAAGCTACGTATACTTCATAGACTGCACTTTTATAAACTACCCAGATCTGTTGACCCCTCCGACTCTCAGCCTATCTTTAAAGCTATGCCTTTACATAAATGAATCAATGGCCGGATCTGTGGGCCGCTTGTTACCTTACCTGTGATAAAAAAACTAATGCCTTAGGGGTTGTATTTGTTGATGGTGTCCGATGTTTTTGGCTCTTATTATCTTGTTTCTTAAAAGAGGTCATAAATAGCATTTAAACAAACACCAACTATGAGTAGTGCTTCGGAATGAACAATCATGCCGAGATAGGGGAAAAATATGTCGCAAAAGAATAAAGCTGCAACCATTCCATTCGGAGCCAGAGTAAGAAAATCACCCTTCTTTGACTCTACTAGAAAAGATGGCGCCAAGTCGTTTTCAGTGTACAACCACATGTACATGCCAACGGCATATGCCGGAACAGAGAGTGAATATAATAGTCTTGTTAATGATGTGACTATGTGGGATGTCGCGGTGGAACGACAGATTGAAATCAACGGCCCCGATGCCTATCAATTTATTCGTCTGCTGACGCCAAGAAATCTGGAGAAATGTGAGATTGGTCATTGTCTCTACGTGATCCTAACAGGCCACAATGGCGGAGTGATTAATGATGCAGTGCTTCTTAGATTAAAACCCGATCAATTCTGGTTGTCCCCAGGTGATGGTGACGTACTGCTTTGGATTCAAGGCGTGGCTATTAATTCAGGGCTCGATGTCAATATTTTTGAACCTGACGTGTCGCCTCTTGGGATATGTGGGCCTAAAGCACCCGCCCTCATCAACAAACTGTTTAATGGCGAGCACGATGATTTACGCTTTTATCGCGCCCGTGAAACCTCACTCGCCGGCATCCCAATGGTGATTGCTCGAACAGGATGGAGCGGTGAAATAAGCTACGAGCTCTATCTTCGTGATGGAAAGCGTGGTGATGCATTATGGGCCATCGTCAAAGAGGCTGGCCAAGAGTTCAACATTGCGCCGGCAGCTCCAAATACTATACGTAGTATTGAGGGAGGCTTGCTCTCCTATGCCTCAGACATCACCAGAGACGACTGCCCATATACCCTCGGCTTAGACCGCCTAGTTGATGTAGATCAAGACGTTGAATTTATTGGCAAGGCGGCATTAAAGAAGATCAAAGAAAACGGCCCAGCAAGAAAATTGGTGGGCATAGAAATTGCGGGCGATCCCATCACGTCTGGACCTGAGCATCCATGGCCTGTTTTCAGTGGTGATGAGCATGTTGGCTATGTTTCACGTTGTATATTCTCACCGCGTCTGGGAAGAAATATCGGCTTTGCTAACGTCCCAACCGAACTCTCCTCGATAGATACGCAGTTAACAATAAAATGTGCTTTGGGTGATCTAACTGCTACTGTTAGTATGTTTCCTTGGATACCCGCAGAACGAATCGCGCGACCATCGCCGACAGTCGAAACTAAAAAGAGCCCGTTTAGCGCACTACACATAGGGAGGGAGCCGGCTGTAATCAGGATAAACCCATGACCAACAACAAGTTTGATGCCTTCGCTATAAGCGCAGCGAATTATGAGGCATTAACCCCACTTTCATTTTTACCAAGAACCGCACTGATGTTTCCAGATCGTCGTGCGGTCGTTTATGGTCAACGCAATTATTCATGGCAAGCCTTCTATAAGCGCTGTACAAAGCTTGCCTCAGCACTGAACAAGATTGGTGTCGGCAGAGGCGATACCGTCGCTGTTTTGGCCGCAAATACACCTGAAATGGTAGAAGCTCACTTTGGCATACCGATGTGTGGTGCGGTGCTAAACACTATTAATACTCGCTTGGACGATGAGACCATCGCCTATATCTTGGGCCATGGCGAAGCAAAAGTATTTATCGTTGATTACGAGCTTGCCCCTCAAGTAAAAAATGCACTTGAAATCCATGGCGACAGCGATTTATTGGTGATTGATATCTTAGACCTGCAAAACACTGCTAACCCAGCGGCAATAGGCGCTACTGACTATGAAGCATTTTTAGCGACCGGCACAGATAAGTTTCAGTGGAATATGCCAACCAATGAATGGGACGCCATTGGCCTTAGCTATACCTCGGGTACCTCCGGTCGACCCAAGGGTGTGGTTTACCATCACCGCGGATCATATCTGATGTCGATGGGAACCATCACCGACTGGGGTTTACCGCGTCACCCTAACTATTTATACACAGTCCCCATGTTTCATTGCAACGGATGGGGCCATGCGTGGACAATGACCGCGTTGGCAGGCACCATGTTTTGCACACGAGCCATTATCCCAGAGGAAATATTTTCGGCGATTTTAGAGCATAAAATTTCTCACTTCGGCGGTGCACCGATTGTATTAAGTATGTTACTTAATTCTCCTGCAGCTAAAGATTTCTCTTGTCCGCATACTGTTGAATTAATGACCGCAGGAGCCCCGCCCCCAGTCTCGGTATTGCAAGGCATAGAAAAATTAGGCTTTAATGTCACCCAAGTGTATGGATTGACTGAAACCTATGGTCACACGGTTATGTGTACCTGGAATTCCGATTGGGATAATCTCGATGAGGAAGCCAGAGCTAAACTAAAGGCTCGGCAAGGTGCCGCTATGGTTCAGACGGCCGGTATGCGTATTGTGGATATGAAATCTCGGGAAGATGTTCCCACCGATGGGCAAACAATCGGTGAAATACTAATCCGTGGTAATACGGTGATGAAAGGCTACTTGAAAGATGTCGAGAATACCGCAGTATCCTTAAAAAATGGTTGGTTCCATACTGGCGATTTAGCGGTCATGCATCCACAGGGTTATGCCGAAATTAAAGACCGCTTAAAAGATATTATTATTTCCGGTGGTGAAAATATTTCTTCCGTAGAAATTGAGAGCGTACTGCATAGGCATGACGCCGTAGCACTCGCCGCGGTGGTCGCTCTGCCGGATGACAAGTGGGGCGAAGTGCCTCTTGCTTTCCTAGAACTCCTAGAAGGAGCCCAGGTGACAGAAAAGGAAATTGAAGTATTTTGCAGAACTCATCTGGCTGGCTTTAAGCGTCCGAAAAAAGTAATATTTGGCGAATTACCTAAAACAGCAACGGGTAAAATTCAAAAATATAAGCTGCGGGCTCTGGCGCGCAGCGGCCAATTAGACTGAACCAGATGATGGTACTAGACTAGACTGGGCTGTTGAATTACCTTTGCTCTCGTTCTTTTAGAAGTCACTAAGAATGTAATCTAACACTATAAAGCTCAGGCTATTTTAGGAGAAAATATTTTGGAAAAACTCGATAACTTTGATCTCGAAAATCTCACTCTCATCGGTGACGAAGACGGCATTGTACAGGTTGTTTTATCGCGCCCAGCGAAGCGTAACGCTCTAAATGCTGTAACTATTGAGGAGTTGATCGAGGTTTTTTCTAAGCTCCCTAGGATGGGGGCCAGAGCAGTCGTGCTTCGAGCTGAAGGTGACCATTTCTGCGCCGGTTTAGACCTCGTCGAACACCACAATGAGCAGCGTCGTCCTGAAGAATTCATGCATATCTGCCTGCGTTGGCATGAGGCCTTTAATAAAATGGAATATGGCGGTGTGCCAATCATAGCAGCGCTCAAAGGAGCAGTAGTTGGCGGCGGCCTTGAGCTCGCCTCCGCCGCGCACGTTCGGGTGGCTGACCAGAGCACCTATTTTGCCCTGCCTGAAGGGCAGCGTGGCCTATTTACCGGCGGTGGCGCAACCATTCGTGTTGCCGACCTTGTTGGTAAAGCACGCATGATCGATATGATGTTGACCGGCAGAGTCTATAAACAGCAAGAAGCCTTACAAGTCGGCTTGTGTCAGTATCTTATTGATGGTTCAAGTGACGATAAAGCCATGGCGATCGCACGCACAGCAGCGGAAAATCCAGCCTTATCTAATTTTGCTATTTGCTCTGCGATTAGTCACATGCAGAATATGTCGGCGTTGGATGCAGCCTACGCCGAATCTGTTATGGCCGGGATTGTTAATACTCAGCCGGCTTCTAATGAAAGATTGGAAGCATTTGCCAATAAGAGCGCACCAAGAGTTCGGCCAGACTAAGCTAGAGCCGCAGTAGCGACCTGAAACAAAAAAATCCCTCGTATTTACGTACGAGGGATTTGTCTTTTTGGTGGAGCCTAGCGGGAT
>DGAQ01000052.1:0-21962 GCA_002382445.1 Porticoccaceae bacterium UBA4026
ATGGCAGTATCAGTGATCTGTCTGAGAACAATATGCGTTGGGTTGAGTCCTATCTACAAGTTGATCTGACCGCAAAATACCAGGTCAGTCCAGCCATGCAGATAAAGCTTGAAGCGATCAATTTGGGTAACCGCCCTGAGTACTATTACTGGGGTGATGATTCTCAACTGTCCCAGTACGATACTTTTGGCAGAAACTACTCACTAAGCATGAATTACAACTTCTAACGCAAACGCTATGTTCCTCTACGACCACCGCTCAGTTAGGCGGTCTGTCGTAGAGGAACAACTATTTGCACTCCCTCATAATAGGAAAAGTGATGTTATGAACTCAACAAAATTACGTCAACTCGCAAAATCGACCCTTATCTATACATTGCTTAGCTATGTACTGGCCACGGTTTGTTATGCCGACCAGGCCACCGTGACGGCACTCTATGAAACGCCCCAGGTAATATCTGAGGATGATGCGGCGGATGATCCAGCCATCTGGATTAACTATGCGGCACCTGAGCAATCACTGGTTTTCGGTACAGATAAACAGAGCGGTGTTTATAGCTACAAACTGAATGGTGAACAAATCGGCTATAGCGAATTGGGTCGGATCAATAATATCGACAGCCGCACCTTAACGCTGGGTGACAGGCCTGCGGACACATATTCACAGACTTTTATCTTTGCCTCCAACCGAACGCTGCAGACAGTTGACCTATGGGTTTTATCCGACTCTACACTTGCCGAGGGCGCTGCTAGCGAGCGCTTTGCACTGCCAATTAAGCGATCCGTGCAGGCTCAGTCTAGTATCAACATCTACGGTATTTGCGCAGGAGTCGACAAAGATCTTGGCCTAATAGCCTTTGTGACCGAAGATGAAGGCCCGCGGGTAGAGCTATGGCAGTATCGAGATGAGAGCCTTCGTTTACTGATGACATTTAATAATGGTGGCGAGTCGGAAGGCTGTGTCTATGACGATGAAAACCGCACCTTACTTATCTCTGAAGAAGAGGTCGGTGGCGTATTGAGAGCCTATCAGGTTAGCGACCAGTTGGACTTTTCCAGTCCTATCATTGTTGACTCCCGTGAGGGTCACATCAATGGTGACCCAGAGGGCGTGGCGATCTATAAAACTAATGATACCGATGGCTATGTGCTTCTGTCGTCTCAGGGTGACTCTAAATTCAATATCTATGATCGCCAGTCACCCTATGCCTATCGTGGCAGCTTTAATATTGTTGATGGCGAGGTGATTGATGGACAGCTTGTGGATGGAACCACTATTACCGACGGCATCGCTGTAGCCAACTATCCCTTTAATAGTGATTTCCCCAAAGGACTGTTTGTTGCTCAGGACAATGACAACATCATTGAGCCAGCGGGAAAGCCCGGTCGCCAAAACTTTAAGTTAGTGTCATTTGCCGACATTCTTGACGCACTTGAGTTGTGAGAACTGATCAGCCCTTATACCCGAGCCCTGGACAGGCTATAAAATAGTAGGCGCAGGAAATCGTAGGCTGCTAATTAGGGAAGATATAACAAATACATTTTCTGCACATGTTTATGAAAAGCCGATGCACAAAATCCCCTAAAGCAACGTAGGGGATTTTTTGTATGTCGGACAAAGCGGGGCAAGACCCAGCGCGCCATGCACGTGCCATACCGATCGCTGAATACCTAACCAAGCAACCGCAATTACAAATCATAATTACTTAAAGTATCGATTCTCAATCACAGCCTTTAAAGTTAGACGCCAGGCATCTGCTTACTAAGGAATGTTCCTCGGCTATTTGCTGCACTGTCATTCGAGGCCTAGCTATACCTGTGTTCTTTGTGGTGCCTGTAATCAGCCCAGTGAACTTGTGCCAGACCTATTGCCACCAGACGCCAGTGTTCATGGTGTCGGCAGTGGATATCGCCTCACAGCATGCCGGGTAATGGGTCTTGGCGGGTCTAATATAGTGCTAGAAGGATATTGCGATAAAGGCGGAGCGCAAGCGCGTGACTAGCTCATACTCTGTGATAATATCGAAGCTGATTAATCAAGAGGCTATTTAGTAATGGCTTCAGGCTATGTGGCTGCCATCATTGATGGCAAGACTTTGGTACTCGCCCCAGAGTGTTTTTGCCAGGGTTTCAACATCCCCTCGATCTGGGTTTACAATCCAACTGGCGAGGGCATCAGCCACCGCTGGAAAGATGATCGGCCTTTCTGCCGGTTGTTTTAGCCACTCTTTAAGCACTTTGCGATCAAGGCTATCCATTGCAGTCGCCCGACCCATCATTTCCAGTGCAACTACATTACACAACTGCTCATACTGACCTAAGAGTGGTTTGACCAAAAGTTTTTTGCCATAAACGAGGCATTCACTTGATAGTTCAAAGCCTGCATTGGAAATCACGCCGTCACAGGCTGCCAACTGTTGGTGAAAACGATCAACCGATAGGGGATTGATCGTTATATTGCCGCGTTCTTGACGCTTATCAACCTTGGCGAAAACCTCAAAACTAATACCGGTAAAACCGGATAAAAAGCTCACGATATCCTCAACGGCCTCGAACCCCATATACACAAGAATTTTACCACTGGGCTCATGTACTTTTGCGGCCGCTGAAACTAAAGGAGGCAGCACCGGTTGATTAAAATGGTCGTAATGAAAACCAATTTTAGTTTTAGCGGGAGCGAAAATTTTCATTATTAGTTTTGACCCCCAGTAACCCTGTGCTTTAGGGATATCATAGTCAAAGGCACATTGGCGACTTAAGGCGACGCAAGGTTTCCCTTTTAGTCGAGTACTCCAGGCCGTGATAGGCTCAAAATCAGAGATAACTAGATCGTAATTAGCCGTATTAAGGGAGATGACATCCCCTATGAAGGTAAACAGATTGTTGGTCAATACTGTCTTTATTATCTCCAGACGTCCGCGCTTATAGATCAGAGTTAAGCCACGAAAGACTCTGTAATTGCCATACTCTTGCATGTCAAAAAAGTCTTCCTCTGACCTGCCCGAAAAAACAAAGTCTATTTCCACGTCTTTATTCTTTAGCGCAGGAAGCAGCGCCCGAGTTCGAGCAATGTGCCCGTTACCAGTTCCCTGAACACCATAGAGTATTTTTAAGGTCATAATAAAATGCTCAAACTTAAATAGGAGCATAGTAAGCCGAGCCCAGCCCCAACGATTAGATCGGTGGGAAAATGAACGCCTAGGAACACGCGAGAAAAGCCAATGGCACAGGCCCAACTATAGGCAAGTATGCTCCAGTCAGGATAAAACTGATCAATTAAAGTAGCCATTAAAAACGCCGCGGCGGCGTGGCCAGAAGGCATGCTGAATTTGTCGCTGGGGATAATGGCACAAAGGCAGGAGTTGAGTTTTTCGAACGGTCTCTCTCGTTTCAACAACTTTTTCAACAAAATAAAGCTAGGAATTTCTATCAAAAAGGCAATCAATCCAGCGATGGCAAATAGAAGGCCATTGTTGCTCTGCGTTAATACAGCGACAAAGCCCAACAAGGCATAAAAGTATCCATCTCCAGATCGAGACACTAACTTAAAAAAGTTAGTGAGCGGCTTCACCACTTGATGGCGGTTACATCGGAGAAACCATCGTGTATCAAAATCAGTTATAGAATCTAACACGGCAGATACCTACTAGAAGTTTTCAATGAATCTAACTATAGAGTTGCCTTGCGTCAGTTTTTTGATTTTTTTGTTAAATATTTATGACAGCCCTGTTTAGTTGATGATGGTTGGTGAATCTAGAGCCCAAACCGACAATGCGCGTTTGCTGCGCTGTGTTATCTACCACTAAAGTCACGTGTGTGTTTGCTCTGTTTGTAACCTTATTGATGGTGCCTTCACTTTATTGTGTCGGTGAAGACCTTAAGTTGGTTGGCCATAAAATCAAGGGAAAACTTAAGAATCTGGTCTAGTGTCGATAGGGTAATTGTAATCCCCCCATTTTTAACATCAGTCAAAACCAGGGAGCTTCTCGGTTATAGCAGCTGTCGAGGCGGAACCCCGCCAATCGCCGAGTGTGGACGAATATTATTATAGGTCCATTGCCACTGCGTTGCCAATAATTGTGCGTGTTCAATGTCTTCGAACAGATTTAGTTCAAGCAGTTCGTGCTGTGCCGTTCGATTGAATCGCTCAATATAGGCATTTTGTGTTGGTTTTCCAGGCTGAATATAAAGCAATGTTATATGCTCTTCTATTGCCCAGTCAATCAGCTCATGGCTTATGAATTCAGGACCGTTATCGCATCGTAGAGCCAACGGGTTACCCCGCCATTCCATGATTTGTTGCAGCGACCGTATCACCCTTTGGGTGGGCAATGAGATGCCAAAATCCATTGCGAGACTTTCGCGGTTACAATCATCAATGACATTAAAAGTACGTATTGAGCGGCCGTCTTTAAGCGAGTCGCTCATAAAATCCATTGACCAAACTTGATTAATCTCTGCAGGCACAGCCAGAGCATCTGGTTTGTCACGCTTGATGCGAGACCTAGGCTGTATTCTTAAATTAAGCTCAAGCTCTCGATAGATACGATACACGCGCTTATGGTTCCATTTAAATCCTTTAGTATTGCGTAAGAAGTCAAAACACAGACCAAATCCCCAACGCTTATGCGTCGTCGTAAGGCACCTCAGCCAGTCCTCAATTTCAGCATTTTCATTAACCAGCGTTGGTTTATAAAAATAACAGGTGGTACTGATCGAAAGCACCTCACAAGCCACTCGAATACTCACGCCATATTCCACTTTGGCCCTGCAAGCCAGTTCTCGTCGCCGAGCTGGCTTCACCACTTTTTTGCGATAATATCCTTGGCGATTTCAGCCTTAAGCCGTTCTTCGGCGTACATTTTTTTAAGACGACGGTTTTCGTCTTCTAGCTCTTTCATACGCTTCATAAGCGAGGCGTCCATGCCGCCAAATTTAGCTCGCCATTTGTACATGCTGGCGGAACTGATACCGTGCTCGCGGCACAAATCAGGCACACTGGCCCCAGCTTCGTTCTGTTTTAAGATAGCCATAATCTGGCTGTCCGTAAATCGTGATATTTTCATGTAGATCTCCTTCGTTTAGTGTACGAAAAAACCCTACTTAAAACTGATCTTAATTTACGGGGGAATTACAAGTAGACCCCTCCTCTATTAATTAGATCGTAATGCGGGTCTTGATTAGAGCAAGCAGCAACAGACCGATAATGGCTGTAAGTTTGAAGAGTGGATTCACATCTAGTTCAACTTTATCTAAATAGGTGACTAAGAGTCTCAATCGAATAACCGTACTTTTGAAGTATAAAAACACCAGGTAGAGAACACAAGCTGCCAAGGTAAACAAACTTGAAATAATAATATTGGCATATATAATGCCAATATATCAGGCAACATTTTACGACCCCTTACTTTGAGGTTTAGTCTATGAAAATACTACGAACACCGGATGACTTCTTTAAGAATATTAAAGGCTACCCTTATCATCCTCAGTATACGGTGGTTAAAACGCACGATAACTGTGATCTTAGAATTCACCATATTGATGAAGGACCTAAAGACGGTCCAATTTTACTAGCTATGCATGGGCAGCCAGTGTGGAGCTATCTTTATTCGAGAATGATCCCCCACTTGGTTAAGGCTGGCATCAGAGTTATAGCACCAGACCTAGCGGGTTACGGTAAGTCAGATAAGCCTGCAGCGAGAGAAGATTATAGTTATCAGCGCCAAGTAGATTGGATGAATCAGTGGTTGGTACAAAATGACTTTACAAAGATTACATTTTTTGGCCAAGATTGGGGCGGACTAATTGGTTTACGTATGGTGGCGGACAATGGTGAGCGATTTGACCGCGTTGCCATGGGCAATACAGGCTTACCTTACAGTCCTGATGTGCCCGACACGGTGGTTGAAGAGATTCAGACGTTCAGGCAAGGCCCTACAAAGTTGACTATGGCTTCAATGATGAAACAGGTTCGCCAAATGGATGGCTTTGGTGGGGCTGACCCCCATGCGGGCATACGCAAATTTGCTTATTGGCAAAAATATACCTGGGACACTATCGACGTTCCTGCGGGCGTTATAGCCTCCTCGATGATAGAAAAGCGGAATAAGCTGGCGGTCGCCCTAGAGCTGCTGATGGGTAATCTTGGCTTGCGAAGAATATCGCCCTTCGGATCGGCTGTGACTAAGGCCTTTGAGGCACCTTTCCCAAGCCCTGCTTTTAAAATGGCCGTGCGGGCAATGCCAAGCCATGTGCCGAGTATTCCCGACCCCTCGTTAGAGGCGCAGAAACAAGCCTGGGAATTCTTTTCAACCTTTGAAAAACCATTTTTATGTGTTGGTGCGGGTGATGATCCAGTGACCAATGGCTTTGAGAAGCTCTTTTTGAGTAAAGTGCCAGGAACACAAAATCAGCCACACCAGATGATCGGAGGAGGGCATTTTTTCCAATGGAAAAAGGCCAAGGAGCTATCTCAGATATTGTCAGATTTTATTCACATTAATCTTTGATTAAGGGCTAAGCTAGCAGTGATATTTTCTCGATATTAGTAATGCAGACGCGACTGAAGGTTTTTGTGTATATACTGATTATAGACAACGCCACTCCAAGTATTTTTGGTGCTCTGGAGTGTATTTATTGTCATTACAATGGATTGCGGGGGTTTTTCACTCACAGATAAAGCATTTTTTGTCGACTACTTACCTATTTTTGTGGCGTCCTACCTTGATTTTATTTTCAGTTTGGCACTAATCTTTTCGCAGGTATTTAAGGCTCTGATTAGCATCTGGTTGGGGTTTTGGATCCTAAGAAAAATAAAAAATAAGGGCCTCATAAAAAGAACAGCAGTTAACACCGAGTTACTAAGAGCCATCTAACAATAACAAAGGACAGCAAGGATGATTAAAGTAGGTATCTCATTTTTAATCTCAGTAGCCATTGCCACGGGGTTATTGATTACTCAGACGACCTTCACCAACATTATTTGGTTGTCCAGCATGGATATGCCGGTTGATGTCTCTGTTATTCTTTCAATGCTGGCGGGGGATCTTGTCAGTATGAATATTAAGGGCGAGTTCCCTGTGGGAGCGCTCGTACTAGTTGGAATGCTCATAGCCTTTGTCGTCACGCGCATTTTCCTTATTTGGGTGAATATAGATAAACGGTATCTTTATGCCTTGGCCGGAGGCGCGGCGATTTTTGCCATTGTAGGATTGATGCCGTTGGCCTTTTATAATCTTGATCTTATTGCCGGTGCGAGAACCCTGTTGGGCAAGGGGTATTTAATTTTTACAGGTATGATTGCCGGATACTATTTTGGTGCTCGGCAAACGGAGGGTAGTAGCAATGAGAGTCATTAAGTTTTTAACACTATTTAGTGGGGCACTTGCCCTTGTTCCAATGGCTAGCGCGGACGTTCAGTATAAAACTGAAACCATTGTAGAAGGCTTAGACCATCCGTGGAGCATGGCCTTTATTTCTGACACTCAAATGTTGGTGACAGAGCTATCTGGAAACCTAAGATTGGTTACTGATGGAGAGCTGAGCCCAACACCCATTGAGGGCGTACCTGAGGTTTTGTTTGCTGGCCAAGGAGGATTGTCAGAGGTACTTTTGCACCCAAATTTTGAAGAGAATAGATTTGTTTATCTGTCATTTTCAGCGGCCGATGCTGAGGAGCCAACCTTAAACCGCTTAAATGTTATTCGGGCGCGATTAGACGGTGAGGCACTTGTCGAGCACAAGACTATTTTTCAGTCAGACCCCCCGCGTAAGACTGCGGCTCACTATGGCGCGCGACTAGCCTTTATGGCGGACGGACGGTTGCTTGTCACTTCCGGTGACGGCTTCAATTATCGAGAACAAGCTCAGGATCTAGACAATCACTTTGGTAAAATTCTGCGGATTAATGACGATGGCAGTACGCCAATGGATAATCCTTTTGTGAACACCCCTGGAGCACTGCCTGAAATTTGGTCCTATGGCCATCGCAATTTACAGGGATTGGCCATTAGAGGTGATGGGACTGTTTTCGAACATGAGCATGGACCGAAGGGCGGAGATGAACTTAACATCATAGAGCCTGGCAAAAACTATGGATGGCCCGCCATTACCTATGGCATTGATTATAGCGGCGCGATCATTTCGCCCTTTACTGAGCAGCCGGGAATGGAGCAGCCTATAAAATATTGGGTGCCTTCAATAGCCCTCTCAGGCATGGCCCTGTACGAGGCAGATATGTTCCCAAGTTGGAAAGGGAATTTATTTATCTCAGCCATGAAGCCAGGTGATCTAAGGCGGCTCGAGCTTGACGGCGGAAACGTAGTCAACGAAGAAATTTTATTCTCTGAGCTGGGACGGATTCGAAATGTCATTACTGCCCCCGACGGCAGCTTAATTCTTGCCACTGATGGAGCAGAAGGGAAAATAATTAGAGTCTATGCTGATAATCAGGGCAGTTGATTAGTGGCGGGACCAAAGCCCCGCCCGCGTTCATTGGCTGCGTAAAGACGATAGGCCCGCCTGTAATTGCTGCAAGTGCTCATGCAGTTGCGGGCCCTTCTTTTGTGCTATGCCAATAGCCAAAACATCGATGACGGCCAGATGAGCAATCCGCGATGACAACGGCGTATAAATTTGAATATCTTCTTTCGCGTCCACCTCAATCGGAATTGAAGCGCCAAGCGCAACCGGTGAGCCGCTCGGGGCTAAGGCAATGACTAGGCCTCCTGCCTGCTTTACCAACTCCATCGAATCTAACAACGCCTGAGATCGCCCCGACTGAGAAATAGCAATGACTACATCGCCAGCATGCAGAGAGGTAGCGGACATGTTTTGTAGGTGGGGGTCAGAGTATGCAGCAGAGGTAATTTGAAGCCTAAAGAATTTGTGCTGTGCATCAAAGGCCACTGCGGCAGAGGCGCCAAAACCATAAAACTCCACACGGCCGGCAGCGCAAATTGCAGCAACTGCGGCTTCGAGATTTTCTAGCACCAAACTATCGCGAACCTTCAGCAAGGCATCAACTGTCGAGTCGAAAACCTTATGGGTATATTCTCGGGTAGAGTCTGTATCGGTAACAGCAATCTGGCCATAACTTGGGCTCGAAGCAAGTTGCTGGGCTAGAGCCAGCTTAAAATCTTGAAAGCCCTTGCAACCAACGGCGCGACAAAATCTAACAACGGTGGGCTCACTCACTGAAGCCTGTTGGGCCAAATCTACGATACGCATGCGGATCACATTTAGCGGTGATTTGAGAACAAAATCGGCAACCTTGCGTTCAGATTTTCTTAGCGCCGGTAAGGTGTCACTGATGGTTTGAGTTAACTGAGCAGGTTTCATGGGTAATCCAAAGTAAGTTATGTAAAAAATTTACAAGAAAACGACTTATATTGCTAGTTTTGTAGTAAAAAAAGACTCATTTGGGGTCTATTTTGGTTTCTGATAGCTCTTTGGGGTCATTGATCTAAGATAAAACTGAAAAAGAATCTAAGTTGATCCCGATTTTCGCTCGTTAAATTGTTAGAATGCAAACCTATGGACGTAACCTCAATATTACATAACCTCAACGCACCCCAAGAACAGGCAGTTACCAGCGACAAGCAGCACCTTTTAGTATTAGCGGGTGCTGGTAGCGGGAAAACGCGAGTTCTGGTGCATCGTATCGCCTGGAAAATTCAGGTAGATAATGTCTCCCCTTACGGGATTCTAGCGGTCACTTTTACTAATAAAGCTGCTCGTGAAATGCGTGAGAGAATCGATGAGTTGTTGGGTATTTCATTGAGAGGTATGTGGGTAGGAACTTTTCATGGCTTGGCCCATCGATTATTAAAGGCCCACTGGCGGGATGCCAAATTACCAGAAAATTTTCAAATTTTAGATTCTGATGATCAGTTACGCCTGGTTAAACGAGTCATGCGCAGTATGGACTTGGACGAGCAGCGCTGGCCGCCAAAGCAGGCTCAATGGTGGATAAACGGTCAAAAAGATGAGGGATTGCGGTCAGCCCACATTCAAGAAGGCGGGGACCCTTACCTAGCGACGATGCTGCGGATCTATCGAGGCTATGAAGAAACCTGCGAACGCTTAGGCGTGATTGATTTTGCCGAATTACTGCTGCGAGCTTTAGAGTTGTGGAAGCATAATCCTTCGGTATTAGAGCACTACCAGCAGCGCTTCAGGCATATTTTAGTGGATGAGTTTCAAGACACTAACGCGGTTCAATATGCCTGGTTGAGGTTGCTGGCGGGGAAAGTGAGTGCCGTCACCGCCGTAGGCGATGATGATCAATCAATTTATGGCTGGCGTGGAGCTAAGGTAGAAAACATTCTTAGTTATGAGCGAGATTTTCCTGATACTGAGACAGTAAAACTAGAGCAAAACTATCGCTCGACGTCGAACATCTTGCTAGCGGCTAATGCGGTGATCGCAAAGAATGCTGGTCGCCTTGGGAAAAATCTTTGGACTGAGGCGGGAGAAGGGGAAGCCATCGCGCTCTATTCTGCCTTTAATGAACATGATGAAGCCCGTTATATTGCAGATCGATTGCATAGCTGGAGCAATGAAGGAAATCGACGTGAAGACGCGGCGATTCTTTATCGCTCTAATGCACAATCACGAGTCCTAGAGGCGGCATTATTACAGGCGGAAATTCCTTACCGTATCTACGGTGGACAGCGATTTTATGAACGCCTGGAAATCAAAAATGCGCTTTCTTACCTGCGCCTCATGTTGAATTGTCACGATGACGTGGCTTTTGAGCGAGTAGTCAACGTCCCGCCTCGTGGCATTGGTGAACGTACCCTAGCGCTAGTGCGAGAATTGGCCCGAGATAGGGTGACTTCACTTTGGACAGCGGCAGTTGCGGTGGTCAGTGAAAAGCGTATGGCGGCGCGAGCAACCAACGCTATTGCCGCTTTTATTGAGTTAGTTAATGAAATGAGCGGACAGCTTGATGAGCTACCGTTGGCTGAACAAGCGGATAATGCAATACAACACAGTGGTCTGATAGACATGCACCGCCGGGAAAAAGGCGAACGAGGGCAGGCCCGCGTTGAAAATCTCGAGGAGCTCGTTGGCGCTTGCCGAAACTTTGAAGCGGAAGACAGGGACTTACCTGCGCTACCACAGTTTCTAGACCAAGTGGCCTTAGATGCTGGCGATCGCCAAGCTGATGAAGATCAAGATGCGGTGCAGTTAATGACCTTGCACAGTGCAAAGGGACTTGAATTTCCGCTGGTATTTATTGCCGGAATGGAAGAAAATTTGTTTCCGCACAAGAGGTCATTGGACGAGTCTGGACAGCTAGAAGAAGAGAGGCGCTTGGCTTATGTGGGCATAACACGCGCTATGGAGAAGCTCTATCTGACGTTCGCTGAAACTCGATCCATTTACGGAACCGAATCGTTTAATTCAGTGTCTAGGTTTGTACGTGACATTCCAAAAGAGGTCATAGAAGAGGTTCGCTTACAAAATACCATTGCGCGGCCCACCAGCTACGCTGCCGGTGCTATGCGCAGTGATCAGGGCGATGAAACTGGATTTCACCTGGGGCAGCAGGTCAAGCATAATGTTTATGGCGAAGGTGTTATCTTGAACTTCGAAGGTAATGGCCCGCGTGCAAGGGTTCATGTAAGCTTTGAGGACGTTGGGACTAAAATTCTAATTCTTGCGTCTGCAAATTTAGCCGCCGTATAAAAAGGGTGGGAAACACCGCAAAAGAGGGTAAAAAATGCGCATTATAGCAACCGTACTGTTCGCTTTGTTCTTGGTTAGTTGTAGTGGGGGCAAGGATAAGACAGTGGTCCCTGGCGTAGTGGATAAACAACAATCCTTTAAATGGAAGCTGGTCACTACCTGGCCTAAAAATTATCCAGGATTGGGTACGGCACCTGAAAATTTCGCTAAAATAGTCAATGCGATGAGCGACGGCAGACTACAGATTAAGGTATTCGGCGCGGGCCAGCTGGTTCCGGCGTTTGAAGTTTTTGATGCTGTGTCTCAAGGCACGGCCGAAATGGGACATGGCGCCTCTTACTACTGGACGGGAAAGGCAAAGGCGGCTGCATTTTTCACCTCGATTCCTTTTGGGCTTAACGCACAGGAGATGAACGGATGGCTGCACTATGGCGGAGGGCTGGAGTTGTGGCGTGAGCTCTATGCTGATTTCAACTTAGTCCCCTTTGCTGCAGGCAATACCGGCGTTCAAATGGCCGGATGGTTCAATCGAGAAATCAACTCCATGGCCGATATAAAGGGACTGAAAATGCGTATCCCAGGAATGGGAGGGGATGTTATTACTCGCGCTGGTGGAGTGTCTGTGACCATCGCTGGGGGTGAGCTTTATACTGCGATGCAAACTGGTGTCATCGATGCTCTTGAGTGGGTGAGCCCATACAATGACATTGCACTTGGTTTTCATCAGGTCGCAAAATACTACTATTACCCTGGTTGGCACGAACCGGGCCCCACCCTGGAGTTAATTATTAATAAAGATGCCTTGGCGACATTGCCGAAGGATTTACAGGCAATTGTTGAAACCGCTGCTCGGGCCGTTAATCAAGATATGCTCGATGAATATACCGCTCGCAACAACGAGGCGCTAATGCAGTTGGTTGATGTTCATGGCGTGGAACTAAAGAAATTACCCGACGAGGTTATTCTAGAGCTGCGCAAAATTTCTGGTGAAATACTTGAGGAGCTTGCGGAACACTCTGAGCTGTCACGACGCATTGCCGAGTCGGTTAAAGCCTTTCAAAAGCAAGCTACAGCGTATCACCGCGTTTCTGAAGAGGCTTATTATCAAGCTCGCAAGGAGCACTAGGCGCTTATATGAGCGGACTCTAGGCGAGAGTTATTACAAGCTTAAACGGTAAGTTATTGGCTGGCAGCTCTAAAAGTGCAAGTATTAATTTTTCCAAAAAGTGGGTGTAAACAGTACTAGCAGCGTAAATATTTCCAGTCGCCCTAATAGCATTCCAGCGCTAAGGACCACCTTGGCAAAACTACTAATTTCTGCATAGTTAGTTGCAACGCCTCCCAAGCCGGGGCCAAGATTGTTTAGTGCAGCTGCAGTGGCTGACCAGGCTGTTACGTAGTCCAATCCTGACGCTAACAGGAGTAGCACTATTAGATAAAAGAGCGCCAAATAAACCCCAAAGAAAGCCCAGACCGCGTCCACCACTCTGTCTGGAATACGGCGGTTGCGTATTTTAATGGGCAGCAGCGCATTAGGATGCACTAGCCGATAAACCTCTCGAATGCCTTGCTTCGTCATAATCAGCATTCGACCAATCTTGATTCCACCACCGGTAGAACCAACGCAAGCGCCGAAAAAGCTTAAAAAGATTAAAAAGAAGGGTAAAAAGGTTGGCCAGCTATTGAATTCAGTTGTGGTGAATCCGGTGGTGGTTAACATTGATACGAGCTGAAAAACACCGAGACTAAAGCTGTCCTCCCAGCCATAGGTACCGCTAAAGTAGAGGTATAAACAGGTAATCAATATTCCGAATAATAGGAGATAAATGTACATCCGAGCTTCTGGATCTGCCCAGTAGAAACTAAGTCGTCGGTTGTGCCATACGTGGTAATGCAGAGCGAAGTTCAGTCCCGAGATGATCATGAAAAAGGTACAGACAGCCATAATTAAATCACTATCGAAGAAGCCAATGCTCGCGTCATGGGTAGAAAATCCGCCAATAGCGACGGTAGAAAAGCTATGTCCGATAGCATCAAACCCGCTCATCCCCGCGAACCAGTAGGCTAGCGCACAGGCGATGGTGAGAGTTAGATAGATTTTAAACAACACATTAGCTGTTTCAGCAATGCGGGGAGTTAACTTTGCATCTTTGATGGGCCCAGGGGTCTCCGCGCGATATATTTGCATGCCACCGACACCCAGCATGGGCAAAATAGCAACGGCAATCACTACAATACCAATGCCACCGAGCCATTGTAGCTGCTGTCGATAATAGAGAATGGAGCGAGGCAAATCATCGAGGCCCGATAAAACAGTTGCTCCGGTTGTGGTTAAGCCTGAGATAGACTCAAATAAAGCGTCAACAAACGACAGGTGCGTTGCCTCGGAAAACATAAGCGGCAAGGTTCCAAAAGTACTAAGTACCAGCCAGAAAAACACAGTGACAAAAAAGCCATCCCGCGTTCTCAGCTCTCCCATGCGACCCCTAGATGGGAGCCAAAAAGCTAACCCAACGAGCTGTGTGATGGCAAAAGCCAGCAAGAACATCGGTGTAGTATTTTCTTCGTAGATTAATGCGACTAAGATTGGCGAGAGCATTGTTAGGCTGAATATCATCATCAGCATGCCTAAAACTCGTGCTATAACAGCAATATGCATAAAGGGCCGCGTCCTAGAAAAAAGTGAATCCGACCGAAAAGAGTTTTTCAACGGCCTTAGTATTTTGTTTATCGACGACGAAAACTATAACGTGATCGTCGGTCTCTATAATGGTGTCATGATGGGCAATGATCACCTCTCCGTTGCGGACCAAGGCCGCTAGCGTAGATCCTGGGGGGGATTTAATATCGCCGATTGCGCGACCGACCACCTTTGAAGATTTCGCATCACCATGAACGATAAATTCCAACGCTTCCGCCGCACCTCGCCGCAGTGAGTGCGCACTAACAGCATCGCCTTTGCGAACGTGTGCAAGCAATGAGCTTGTTGTCGCTTGTTGCGGAGAGATAGCGATATCAATTTCGCCGCCTTGCATTAGATCTGCATATACTGGATTGCTGATTAGAGTCATGACTTTCTTGGCACCAAGTCGCTTGGCTAGAAGAGAGGCCATGATGTTGACTTCATCATCGTTGGTTAGCGCTAAGAACACGTCAGTCTTATCAATATTTTCATCTAGCAGCAGCTCTTGATCGGTTGCCGATCCGTTTAAAACCACGGCGCGATTTAGCTGTTCAGATAAATAGGCAGCCCGTGCAGGAGAAAACTCAATGACCTTAATGTTGTAATCTTCTTCAAGGGCTTTGGTCAGCCTAAAACCAATGTTACCGCCACCAGCAATCACTAGGCGGTGATAAGGCTTTTCTAGGCGTCGCAACTCTCCCATGACCGTGCGGATGTTTTTCTTGGCTGCGATAAAAAATACTTCGTCGCCATCTTCGATCACCGTATCGCCGACCGGAAAAATAGCGCGATCCTTCCGGTAGAGCGCGGCAACGCGGGCATCTGCCTTTGGGATATGCTCTTTCAGGGCGCGCAACTCTTGGCCCACCAGGGGACTATCTTTAACGGCGCGCAAGCCCACTAGCTGAAGAACGCCGTCGGCAAAATCAAGGACCTGCAGCGCTCCAGGTTGTTCAATCAGGCGACGAATGTAATCGGTGACGGCTTGCTCTGGAGCGATCATTACATCCACGGGCATATTCTTGTCATTAAAAAGAAGACTTTTATATTTCGGGTTGGTGTAATTGTGTGCTCGCACGCGGGCTATTTTAGTCGGCGTTTGGAACAGAGAATAGGCGACTTGGCAGGCGGTAATGTTAATCTCGTCGCTGCTAGTTACCGCGATCAGCATATCTGCGTCTTCGATTCCGGCTTGAACCAAAACATCTGGGTAGCTACCTGTGCCTACGACCGTGCGAATATCGAGGCGATCTTGTAACCCGCGCAAGACTCTTTCGTCGATATCGACTAAGGTTACATCGTTATATTCACGAGCAAGAGTTTCGGCGAGCGTTCCGCCCACCTGACCGGCACCCACTATAATTATTTTCATCGTTATTCCGGACCCTTATCGACACCTTTGCCGACAGATGGTTTTTTGCGAAGTCTTGCGTAGTAAAACCCATCAGAGCCATTTATGGTGGGGAATAGTTGTCGGCCACAATCTGTAGCCACCCCCCAATTAGCTTCAATGGTCATTATTTCCGCTTCATTGTGGCTAGACACAAAAGCCTTTACTACCTGATCGTTCTCCTCCGGCAAGATTGAGCAGGTTGCATAGACTAAAATACCCTCATTGCTCAGAGTTTGCCAGAGTATTTCTAGCAACCTTGCTTGAATAATAGCTAACTTATCAATATCCGTGGGTTTCCGCAGTATTTTGATGTCTGGGTGGCGCCTTATAACGCCAGTTGCGGAGCAGGGGGCGTCTAATAAGATGCGATCAAAAGTGTGTTCATCCCACCAGCTGTCGAGATCACCAGCATCAGCAATTTTGAGCTGTGCGCTGAGCCGCAGTCTTGAAAGATTTTCTTGCACCCTAGGCATGCGTCGAGCCTCAGAGTCGATCGCTAAGACCGAACTTAGATTAGGCTCAGCTTCAAGAATGTGACAGGTTTTACCTCCTGGCGCAGAGCAGGCATCTAATACCGACAGACCCGGCTTTAAAGACAGCAATCCAACGGCTAGCTGCGCGGCTTCGTCTTGTACGCTTACATCGCCTTCAGCAAAACCGGGCAGAGCGGTAACATCGACTGGCGAGTCTAGGACGACACCGTCTTCGCTATGTATCGTTTGCACTCCAGTAATGCCCGCGGCTTCTAGACGCTGTATGTATTCACTACGGAGACCATGCCGCCGATTAACCCTCAAAGTCATAGGACCGCGATCATTATTGGCGGCAATAATGTCGTCTGTTGTAGCTTGAGACCATGCATCAATGAGTTTTTTCATCAACCATTTCGGATGAGCAGATTGAAATGTTGCGTTATTAACCTGTTCTTCTAGTAAGCTCATTTTTTGCCGTTGAAAACTTCTCAATACAGCATTAACTAAGCCTTTTGCCCATTGGCGATTGAGCCCATTTACGGCAGAAACTGTTTCATTGACCACAGCATGCTCGGATATGCGCATATACATTAGCTGATAAATCCCAGAGACAATAAGACCTTGAATTTCTAGGTCCTTTTCACGCAATGGCTTTTGGATTAGCTGCTTTAGTAGTATTGAAATCTGTGGGTACCAGCGCAGAGAGCCAAAGCAGATTTCCTTAAATAGCGCGCGATCCTTTTCATCAACACGAGGCGCGTATTCGGGGAGCAGCATGGACAGTGACTGGCCACGAAGCACCTGAGCGATGACTTCTGCGGCCGCCACTCTAATCGGCATTTGTCTTGATTTTGTTGGTTTATAGGCCAAGTAACTTCCCGTTAGCAAACAGCTCTGAGCGTGATTTCATGAGTTCTCCAATCGGCATTCGAGGCTTGCCGGCCAATTGAATTTCTTTGAGTAACAAGGCATCTCGACCGCAGCCGACTAACAGGCCTGCGGAATCAAATGAACCTATTTGCCCGGCAGCCAGGTCATTACAGTTCTCTATAATAGCCGCGTCCCACACCTTAAACCGCTGCCCGTCAATTAATGAAAAGGCGGTTGGCGAAGGGTTAAATGCGCGTACACAACGATCTATATTTGTTGCGGACAGACTCCAATTGATGAGAGCTTCAGATTTATCAATTTTGGATGCGTAAGTGCCCTGACTATCATCTTGTTCGGTGCTAACGGCATTCCCAACCTCAAGGTTGGCGAGTATTTTGGTCAGCGAAGACGAACCCAAGACCGCAAGCCTCTGGTATAAGGTGCTACTAGTTTCGCGGTCAGATATTGAGCATTTAGAGGTTGAGAGAATTGGGCCGGTGTCTAGGCCTGAATCCATCTGCATAATAGTGACACCACTCTCTGTGTCGCCTGCTTCAATTGCCCTTTGAATAGGCGCGGCACCGCGCCATCGTGGAAGAACTGAGCCGTGAACATTAATACAACCCAGTCGAGGAGTATTCAAGATGGTTTGCGGAAGAATTAGTCCATAGGCGACAACGACCATGAGATCTGCTTCCATTGTGGCCATAATTTTTTGTTGCCCTCCTTCTTTAAGAGAGACGGGCTGTAAAACCTGAATATTATTTGCCGCAGCTAGTTTTTTTACCGGGCTAGCCGAGAGCTTTTTCCCTCGACCCGCAGGACGATCTGGCTGGGTATATGCAGCAACGATTTGGTGGCTATTATCGCTGATAATAGACTGGAGATGATATGCCGCAAAATCGGGTGTTCCAGCGAAAATAATTCTCACTTTACATACATCCTATGCCTGCTGTTTTTTCATCTTTTTGCGGATCATTTGTCGCTTTAAGGGGGAAAGGTAGTCGACGAACAACTTCCCCTCTAAGTGATCAATTTCGTGTTGGATACAAATGGCTAAAAGCCCGGAAGCTTCTTCTTTAAAGGCATTTCCGTCGCGATCTAAGGCAGATATCATTACATGAGAGGGGCGTGCGACAGTTTCATAAAATCCTGGAACAGAGAGGCAGCCCTCATCGTAGGGCTCTGTGTTTTTATCCAGGATCTCAATTTCAGGGTTAATAAAGACTCGAGGTTGAGAGCGGTCTTCAGACAAGTCCATGACTATAACGCGCTGATGCACATCCACCTGAGAGGCGGCTAAGCCGATGCCGTCGGAATCGAGCATTGTTTCCAGCATGTCGTCCACCAGGCGTCGTATCGAGTCATTCACCTTTTTCACCGGCGTGGCTTTGAAACGCAGTCGTGGATTTGGGTACTGAAGAATTTCTAGTTTAGCCATGAATTCATTATTCTAAGTGTAACTACATACGTTGATAAGGTTTGGTCTATTAGTATACATGATCAGCACCTAAATAAAGATGAAAGCGCACTGAAAATCTATTGCTGAGCCATTTATGCCTTGGACCAAATGCATTAAAGCAGCACTCAGATGTACCCAGTGGAGGGTCGAAAACGCTTAGCGTATGTATGGGACGCAGTTCACGAAAATAAAGCCGGCTTAATAGTAAGGTCTCAGGGTCTGATCGACTCGAATGACGACGTCTATATTTCGGGATCAATTAAGGAGGCTGACTACGGCGTCTTTCGTAAAGGCGATGCCTACCTAGACCCAATTACCGGCGGGGTTGTCGGCGCGTAGCTGACGGATCTTGGGATGGCTGAACTGATTAGGCAAGGTGGGGCGAGAGTTTAAACGCCATCTCTGCAAAACAATTATTCGGTAGGGCGACAAGACCCTTAAGGCGAGAAAAAGCACTTTGCCGGCGAAAATTCACCCTAAAGTGCCTACTCAAAAGATAGAAGGATAGATTGTACGCGTTGGGAACATGACGCTAAGCACCGGCAAATAGTAATTGTTGCTATTAATAAGGGCAGGCACTCTGCGGTGGAGGTTGGCGACATCCGAAATATTTTTAAAGCAGCGCGGGGAGTGCAAGACCGGCACAAGGGCTAAAATTCTCCAGTTCCCTGATCGCCGTATTGGTCTTGTAGTCGGGGTTTCTATTGATGAAAAGGTGGCCTATACAATGCTAATGGAGGCAAAAAGCCCGGTTCGCGCCAGCAATATCTTGAAAATGCCAAGAGATCAAATCGTTAGATAAGGGTCAAATTTCGTTCCCTTGAGTGAAGGAGGTTTCATAGAGTGACGGATCACAATGAGTTTAGCGAAACTGAATACGCCTTGATTTCTCAATCGATAGAGGGACTAACGGCCAGTATTCAGACTCAATGTATTAAGCAAACCAAATCCTATTTAGAATTATTCACGGGGGATGTTGCGTGTTATTCGCCTGATTTCAAGCCAATTATGGCGCTTTTTCAACAGCGATATTCTAGGCGAGACTGGCGCTCAGAAATAGACCAAATTAGAGCAGCTTTGCGTCAGGCTAAGGCCGCTGTTATATCGATTACTAGCCCAGGTTACCCAGAGCAATTGAAATTCATCGGCGCCCCTCCACCACTATTATATGTCAGGGGTAATGTGAACAACTTGCATCTTCCACAGATTGCCATTGTCGGCAGTAGGCGAATGACGCGCTCAGGTGGAGCTAATGCTAGAGACTGGGCCAAATTTTTGGCGGGGAGTGGCTTTGTCGTTACTAGCGGTTTAGCATTAGGTGTTGACGGGGCTGCTCACAAGGGTGCGTTACAAGCTACTAGCGGGAAAACCACTGGAGTAATGGCAACGGGAATTGAAGCTGTCTATCCCCCGGGGCACCGTAATTTGGCAGGTCAAATAGTAGAGTCCGGCGGAACCTTAGTGACGGAATTCCATTTTGGAGGAAAGCCTCTCGCCAGGAATTTTCCCCAACGGAATCGGATTATTAGCGGATTGAGTTTAGGTGTCTTGGTCGTTGAGGCGGCGGTGAAGAGTGGTTCACTGATTACTGCTCGTTGTGCCATGGAGCAAAACCGAGATGTTTTCGCTATTCCAGGCTCCATTCACAGCCCTCAGAGCAAAGGATGCCACTTGCTGATTAAACAGGGGGCACATCTGGTGGAGACAGCGGAGGACATCGTCGTAGAGCTTGGCGGAGCATTAGCTGGAATGAGAGACAGTGTTTCTGTCGCTCAGGGTCAGCCAGTGGTGGCGCCCAAAATATTGACAGATGAGGAGCACCAGGCACTTGAAATCTTAGGATATGAGCCTACTGATTTGGATGGGCTCATGCGTTTTAGCCCTTGGTCGATAGCAAAGCTCTCACAGATTTTGGTTGCCCTTGAGTTAAAAAACGCGATCACAAATGAAAATGGCTTTTACTTGAGATTGGCTTAAAGCATGGGGATTAATCCGGCTCACCAGAGTTGTAGAACGCCCAAATTATAGTGGCATTAAGAAAAGTGAGAGCCTTAACTAGTTTAGTTGCACATTGCCAGTGGTTGGGGTAATCTCCTGCAATTATTAGGCTAGAAGAGTACCATGATGACTACACCTTTCGTTGCAATTTTAATGGGCTCTGATTCCGACCTGCCGGTCATGGAAGCGAGCTTTGAAATTTTAAAAAAGTTTGATATTCCTTTTGAGGTTAAAGTGACTTCGGCGCATCGTACGCCCGAAGCTACTCACAGCTTCGTAACAGATGCTGATGCTCGGGGATGTGTTGCATTTATATGTGCGGCGGGGATGGCCGCACATTTGGCTGGAGCGGTTTCCGCAACAACATTGAAGCCTGTTATTGGTGTTCCTATTAATGGATCGCTAGATGGCCTCGACGCGCTTCTTTCAACAGTGCAAATGCCCGGCGGCATACCGGTAGCAACGGTAGCCATTGGCAAGGCAGGGGCGAAAAACGCTGCCTACTTAGCTGCACAAATTATCGGCGCTTCTGATCCTGTGATGCATCAAAAATTGGTTGATGAACGTGCGGCTAACGCTGCGGTGATTATCGCAAAAGATGCGGCCCTTCAGGAAAAGCTGAAAAACAGCTGATTACCTGGTGAGTGAATGGAGCGGTCACGCTCAGATCATCCAGGCGACACAGGTCCTTATAAACGGAGGTGTAGTTGCCTATCCTACGGAAGCCGTTTGGGGCTTGGGGTGTGACCCTTGGTCTCAAACAGCGGTACAAAAAATTCTTCGTTTAAAGAACCGTCATGTAGATAAAGGACTGATCTTAATCGCCAGCGAGGTTTCACAATTTGAGTCTCTGCTTCAGGGCCTGAGTGATGATCAGAGAGCTCGTTTCAGCGTTCAGCAAGCTAGGCCCACGACATGGTTGGTGCCCCATAACGGCCGTGCTCCGGGATGGATTGTTGGCCAACATAATACCATTGCGCTTCGCGTGACTCAGCATCCAGTGGCGGCGGCGCTTTGTGATGTTTTTGGTGGACCGATTGTCTCAACCTCGGCAAATCCGCAAAATTTACCGGCTGCCACCACAGGACTTAAAGTAAAAGACTACTTTGGTGAAGAAATAGATTTTGAGGCTCCCGGAGAGATCGGAGAGGCAGCGAAAGCCAGCGAGATCAGAGATTTACTAACTGGAGGGGTAATTAGGCCAGGATAGAATGCAAGAAATCGACAAACAAAAGGTGAAGAACTATCTACTCAGATTGCAAGACGACATTTGCTCGGTATTGCAGTCTGAGAGCGGAATTGCCTGGCGTGAAGACAACTGGACACGTGATCAGGGTGGTGGTGGCCGGAGTAGGGTAGCTGCAGATGACGCTGATTTTGAAAAAGTGGG
>DGAQ01000052.1:22042-37737 GCA_002382445.1 Porticoccaceae bacterium UBA4026
CGCTGATTTTGAAAAAGTGGGGGTGAGCTTTTCTCATGTCCAAGGTGATCAATTGCCCCCGACCGCCAGCCAGAGCCGTCCAGAGTTAGCGGGACGACGTTGGCAGGCGATGGGCGTATCTTTAGTCATACATCCACAAAATCCCTATGTCCCAACAGCGCATGCTAACGTCCGATTTTTTATCGCAGAGAAAGATGGCGCTGAACCGGTATGGTGGTTTGGCGGTGGTTACGACCTTACGCCCTACTATGGAAACGAAGAAGATTGCCGGCATTGGCACAGCACAGCCAAAAAGGCCTGTGACCCATTTTCAAAGGAACTCTATCCGCGGTTAAAAAAGTGGTGCGATGATTATTTTTACTTGCCCCACCGGAAGGAGGCGCGCGGCATTGGTGGCTTATTCTTTGATGATTTCAGCGAACTTGGATTTGATCAGAGCTTTGCGCTCATGCGCAGCATTGGCGATAGCTTTTCGCTTGCCTATATGCCTATTTTTCAGCGTCGACGAAAGACCGCTTACGGAGAAAGAGAGCGGAAATTTCAACTTTATCGCCGCGGTAGGTACGTAGAATTTAATTTGGTCCATGATCGAGGCACCTTGTTTGGTCTTCAAAGTGACGGTCGCACAGAATCAATTTTAATGTCATTGCCGCCGTTGGTGCGATGGGACTACGGCTGGGCACCAGAACCGGACTCTGATGAGGCCGAGCTTTACGATAGATATTTAATTCGGCAGGAATGGATTTGATAACAGATAAATATGCAGTTTTTGGCAACCCCATTGCTCACAGTAGATCGCCGATGATTCATCAGATGTTTGCGCAGCAGACTGGGCAGTCGATGGAGTATGTTTCTCAGTTGGTTGAGGTACATGACTTCGCTATAGCAGCAGACGACTTTTTCGGCAATGGAGGCAAGGGCCTAAATGTTACGGTTCCTTTTAAGCAAGACGCCTTTGATTATGCGGCTAAGAAAACCGAGAGAGCGGCATTAGCGGGAGCGGTAAATACGCTAATGCAGCAATCTGATGGTACCCTGCTCGGAGATAACACTGATGGTGTTGGTTTAGTCGGGGACATAACAAATCGACTAGCCTGGACAATAAAAGCTAAACGTGTATTGGTTTTGGGCGCTGGCGGTGCTGTCAGAGGCATTTTGGAGCCACTTTTAGCACAGCAGCCTCAACACGTTGTGATTGCGAATAGAACGCTGAGTAAGGCGCTTGAGCTGTCAAAAGATTTTGCTGAACTGGGTTATTTGCTGGGCTGTAGTTTGGACATGCTGAATGGTCAAGAGTTTGATCTGATTATTAATGGCACTAGCGCTAGCCTTCAGGGTGCGCCGCTAAGCTTGCCGCAGAGTTTACTGGGCACTGAAGGCGCTTTTTGCTATGACATGATGTACGGATCTGCTCCAACCCCTTTTGTCCAGTGGGCATTGAGCAGCGGCGCGACGGCCTCAGACGGATTGGGGATGCTAGTTCGGCAGGCCGCCGAGTCTTTTTACTTGTGGCGCGGAGTGCAGCCGAACACCGCAGAGGTGGTTAAAGTTTTGCGAGAAACGCTTTAACGCTTTAACGCTTTGATGGTTAGCCTTGCTCAAGTTCCAGTAAATACTGATTTTTCAATTTCACATAATTGGCGGGCGAGTAGCTAAAAAAGGTCTTTTCTTTCTCACTGATCTCTCGCAATTGTTTGCACGGGTTGCCAACATAGACGAAACCGCTGGGTAGAGTTTTTCCAGGCGGCACCATACATCCAGCTCCTATGATCACCTCATCTTCTACGATTACGCCATCATTTACGATAGCGCCGTTACCCACCAAGATGCGATTGCCTAAAGTGCAACCGTGAAGGATTGCGCGATGGCCAACAACAACATCCTCACCAATACTGAGAGGCCATCCTGCCGGATTAAAGTGAGAAGCATGAGTAATGTGTAGCACGGCATTGTCTTGGATATTAGATCGCGCGCCAATACTGATAGAGTGCATATCTCCGCGAATAACCGCGCCCGGCCAAACTGACACGTCGTCTCCTAAACTAACATTGCCAATCACTGTTGCGGCTGGGTCAACATAAACTCGAAGTCCGAGATTGGGAGAAATTCCCCTGTGAGAACGAATAGAGTGATCCATATTGAGTAATGCCATATATAATAGAGGCCCCTATTGTGATGATATTGTGATGGTTTTTTCAACTAAAAAAAGATTTATTGCTGGTGTTACTTGCCCCAAGTGCTCTGTCATGGACAAGCTGCGGGCTTTTTCTGAGGACGGCGTTGATTTTCGGGAGTGTGTTAGTTGCGGCTTTAAGGATGAAATGCGAATTTGGTCTTCACCTAAAGAAGTTCAAACGCGAGTCAACCTGAGTAAAGATGAAATTAACTTACAAATTAGCCCGGTGAAAATACTCGACCCTAAAGAATAATATGGGGATTGATTGGTCACCAACTGCACACTAATAAGCTGCAGTCACGTTCTATTAAAATTGATCCTATTCAAGCTAGTGAAACGTACCTATGTTTGCTACAATCCCGGCGCGCGCGTGCGGACGGGGTTGATTTAGAGCTTTGTTGAGAGTGTGCAACAACATTATTTTTTGGAATATCATGGAGAATTAAGCGATGTTGAAAAGAGCGAAAGCACTTTTCTTGGGTTTGCCGAGTCTTGCGAGCTTGTTGTTCGCTGGAGGCGTCAGCGCAGAGAGTGCGGCGACGCAACTTAATATGCCCCAGGGAGTTACCGAAGTTAGCCAGGCGGCTTACGATATTCACATGATCATGATTTGGATCTGTACGGTCATCGGCGTTCTTGTCTTCGGCTTTATGTTTTACATTATGTACGCCCACCGCAAATCCAAAGGCGTCACCGCGGCGAACTTTCATGAGAATCTGACGGTTGAGGTGCTTTGGACGGTCATTCCCGCACTCATTTTGATTGTGATGGCAGTGCCAGCCACTACCGCGCTCCTAAAAGCTTATGACACTGGAAACCCTGACATTGACATCAAAGTTACCGGGTATCAATGGAAATGGCAGTATGAGTATATAGGTGAAGGCGTTAAGTTCATGAGTGAGCTGCGTACCTCCCAGGATGAGATTTATGGGCGGGAGCCGAAAGGTGAACATTACCTCCGAGAAGTAACCCAGCCTTTAGTTATTCCAACTAACAAAAAAGTTCGCTTTTTAATCACTGGCAACGATGTTATTCATAGCTGGTGGGTACCTGATTTTGGTGTCAAAAGAGATGCGGTGCCGGGTCTTTTCACCGCCGCGTGGGCGAAGACGGATAAGCCCGGAACCTATGTTGGTCAATGCACTGAGTTGTGTGGCTTGGGCCATGCTTTTATGCCGATAGTGGTTGAGGTTAAAGAAGAAGCCGAATATGACGCATGGCTGGCAGGGAAGAAAGAAGAGGTAGCCGTTTACGCATCAACTATTGGCAAACAATGGGCGTTCGACGAATTAATGGTGAAAGGCGAAGAGGTTTATGGTCGCTCTTGTGCAGGCTGTCACCAAGAAAATGGCGAAGGCGTTCCAGGAGTATTCCCTGCGCTTAAAGGTAGCCCTATTGTATTAGGGCCTGCAGAGGGTCACATCGACATTCTTATTAATGGTGTAGCCGGCACGGCCATGCAGTCTTTCGCGGAGCAGCTTTCAGAAGTTGAGATTGCCGCGGTTGTCCATTATAAGCGCAATGCTTGGGGCAACGATGTCGGTGACATCGTTCAGCCTATTGATGTTCTTAATTTTAAACAAAGCCAATAGGGGAGTAATTTAAATGGCGCACGGTCCCTCAGAAAACTTTTTTAATCGCTGGCTTTTCAGTACCAGCCATAAAGATATTGGCACCCTATACCTATGGTTTAGTTTTGCTATGTTCCTGCTTGGCGGGTTTTTTGCCATGGTTATTCGGGCGGAATTATTTCAGCCAGGAATGCAACTGATTAAACCCGAATTTTTCGTTCAAATGACCACCATGCATGGCCTAGTGATGGTTTTTGGCGCTATCATGCCGGCCTTTGTTGGCTTAGCGAATTGGATGATTCCAATGATGATCGGCGCGCCGGATATGGCTTTGCCACGCATGAACAACCTGAGCTTTTGGCTTTTACCTTTCGCGTTTGCCATTCTGACTTCTACATTATTTATGGAAGGCGGCGGACCCAACTTCGGTTGGACGTTCTACGCCCCGCTGTCGACAACCTACGCTCCTGATTCGGTTAACTATTTCATTTTTGCTGTTCATATCATGGGTGCCTCATCAATCATGGGCTCGATTAATATCATTGCCACCGTGATGAATATGCGTGCACCTGGCATGACCTATATGAAGATGCCGATGTTTGTTTGGACTTGGCTAATCACTGCGTTTCTATTAGTAGCGGTAATGCCAGTGTTGGCAGGACTTGTGACTATGATGCTGATGGACATCAACTTCGGGACTAGCTTCTTTGATGCTGCCGGCGGCGGTGATCCGGTTCTATTCCAGCACGTGTTCTGGTTCTTCGGTCATCCTGAGGTTTATATTATTATCTTGCCTGCTTTTGGTGTGATTTCCCAGATCATCCCAACCTTTAGTCGCAAACCGCTATTTGGCTATTCTTCAATGGTTTATGCCACGGCCTCGATCGCATTCCTGTCGTTTGTAGTCTGGGCTCACCACATGTTTACGGTGGGCATGCCGATTGCTGGTGAGCTGTACTTTATGTACGCGACCATGCTGATTGCGGTCCCGACAGGCGTTAAAGTATTTAATTGGATCACCACTATGTACAAAGGTGCCCTGACCTTTGAAACACCGATGCTGTTTAGTGTTGCTTTTGTTATTTTGTTTACCTTCGGTGGATTTACCGGAATGATGTTGTCGATTGCGGCGGCCGACATCCAGTATCATGACACCTACTTTGTTGTGGCTCATTTCCACTATGTGATGGTCGCTGGCGCGGTGTTTAGTGGCACGGCAGCAGTTTATTATTGGCTGCCTAAGTGGTGCGGCAAAATGTATGATGAGACTATGGGTAAAGTACAGTTTTGGCTCGCCTTTATTTCATTTAACATCACCTTTATGCCTCAGCATTTTTTGGGCTTAGCCGGTATGCCTCGTCGATACTCTGATTACGGCTTGCAGTTTGCAGATTGGAATATGGTATCAAGTATTGGAGCCTTCCTCTATGGCGGAGCCCAGCTGTTGTTCTTGTACAACGTTATCCGAACCATTGGTTGGGGTAAGCCAATTAGTGATCCACAGGTTTGGGAGGGTGCGCAAGGTTTGGAGTGGACAGTGCCAACGCCAGCACCTTTCCACACGTTCTCAACGCCACCTGTTATTAAATAGAAGCAGCTAAAGATGAGTGAAGCACCAGTACATCGCAATTTATTGATTAAGCTGTCCATGACGGCTGTGGCAATGTTTGCCTTTGCAATATTTGTGTTGCCTCCGATGTATGATCTTTTTTGTGAGATCACAGGCATTGGAGGCAAGACTGGTGGCGCCTATACAGCCAGCGAGATAACGATAGACACTTCGCGCAAGGTGGAAGTGCAGTTTGTGGCTGCTAATAATGCCACTATGCCTTGGGACTTTTATCCCACAGAGCACAAGGTGTTTGTTCATCCCGGGGAATCGCGAAAGGTTACATTTTTTGCTCGCAATAAGACCGGCAATGATATGGTTGCCCAGGCCATTCCTAACGTGTTACCCAATAATGCTGCGGATTATTTTCATAAGACAGAGTGTTTTTGTTTTAACAGCCAGCCGCTGGGGGCGGGGCAAGAAGCCGAACTAGACGTGGTGTTTATTCTTGATCCTGACTTGCCCATCAGCGTCAATACCGTGACTTTGTCATACACACTTTTTGATATAACTGACCGCGTTGCGATGCAGGTCTCACAAATACAGTAAACGGAGAACAGCCATGTCATCTGAAAATTCTTATTACGTACCCGAGCAAAGTAAGTTGCCGCTTGCGGCGGCGGCGAGTATGGGACTGATGGCCTACGGCGCCGCTAGTTGGGTAATTGATGGCGGCACATCAACAATATTTTTGATTGGCACGCTGATTATGGCCTCGGTCATGTACCGGTGGTGGAGCCTGGTTATCGAAGAAAATACTCAGGGCATCGTGAGTGACCAGTTAAAGTATTCTTACGTATTGGGCATGTACTGGTTTATTTTTTCTGAGCTGATGTTTTTTGTTTGCTTCTTTGGGTCCTTATTTTACGTCCGGGTATTAGTCGGCCCCTGGCTTGCTGGAGATGCGGCTATTGGGTGGTTTGATGATACGGCGACCGATGCGGCTATAGCTAATGCAACGCACCTATGGCCTGGTTACGATGCCACCTGGCCTCCATTAGTGACTCCTGATCAGGTGGTTACCCTGGCCGCTAATCCAGATGTGACTGAATTCAAATTTAAAGGTCCTGAGCATGCGATGAGTTTCCCTGGGTGGAGTTTTGGGCAGCTGTTTGCATGGTTGCCGCTTTGGAATACTGTTGTTCTGCTGACCTCAAGCGGTACCGTTCACCTTGCGCATCATGCTTTAAAAGAGGGTAATCGAAAGAAATTCGTAACCTGGCTGGGCGTGACGGTTTTGTTAGGCATTATCTTTTTGATTCTGCAAGCAGAAGAGTATATTCACGCCTATCAAGAATTAGGGCTTACCTTAGATTCAGGTATCTATGGCACGACGTTTTTTTTGCTAACTGGGTTCCACGGAGCGCATGTAACCTTAGGCACCATGATGCTTCTGATTGCTTTCCTTCGCGGGGTTAAGGGGCACTTCAACGAAACGGATCACTTCGGATTTGAAGCGGCGGCTTGGTATTGGCATTTTGTCGATGTCATTTGGGTCGGCTTATTTCTTATCGTATATGTACTTGGCTAGAGATTGAGCCACGCAGGGAAACGGCTAGGTAATTCCTGGCCGTTTTTATCTTAGGAGCATTAGTTTATTCATCGGTAGGCTTAGATAATTGTTGCATTGGCACTGTCGCTTCTGGGTGTAATTGGCGATCCCAGGGGGCCTTGCTGCTAATCTGGCCGGTATAGGCGCCATAGATAATTGTGCCCATCAACATCGCGGCTAATGTAACGCGTATTCCTAAGCTATTGAATAGGCGGCGCTGAGAGTCTCCGAGGTCTTTGACCAAAAAGCGAAGTCCGCCAAAAAGGCTGACAACTACTGCGATAAATAGAACGATAATAATTGCTTTTAACACCATGGGATTAACTGCTCTTCTAAAGAGGTGAATTTAAACACAAATGGACCGAGACCCCCAATCTTCTGTGCAACAATTTCACTGGCAGCCGAACAAAAAATTGTTGGTTTTGGTGCTCTTTTTGTTTTCGTTGTTGATGGTCTTAGGGTTTTGGCAGCTTGACCGAGCTGACGAAAAACAGACTATCGTCGCCGCCTTTAGGGCTAATCAGCAAGCGGCGCCTGCAGGTTTAGCGACATTATTAGCGGGTGGGAATCTGCAGTACAGGCCTGCTTGGCTGACGGGAATCCTCGACCCATCGCGCCAGATAGTGCTGGATAACCGAGTTAAAAACGGCCGGCCTGGTTACGAGGTACTAGAGTCGATGCGTATTGATGGACTTGAGGTAGATGGCCAGGCGCAGATGATACTAGTTAATCGCGGTTGGGTGCCAGCCTCATTGGACCGGAGTCAGTTGCCTCAGATAGAGTCGGTGGTTGGGGAGGTTCAGTTGCGTGGGTTTTTATATCATAACTTGCGTGGTGGTTATCGACTGGATGACGGGATTAAAGAGGTTCGGCAATGGCCGAGCCGAGTGGGCTGGATTTCGGTAGAGCGTGCGGAAGAGTTGTTTGGACAATCTTTTTATGGCTACCAATTACGCCTCGATAGTGATTCTATCGGCGCTTTAGAAACTGACTGGGTGACGGTCGCCGTGCAGCCAGAAAAGCATATAGGTTACGCGGTGCAATGGTTTGTTATGGCTTTGGTGCTACTGATTATGACGTTGATCGCGAACTCTAATTTCGCCAGTTGGATAAAACAGTATAGAAGGCCCTAAGGGTCGAAATAAAAGGATAGAAGTTTATGGTGGATAACAGCGAAATAACCGTTAAACAGCGTGGGTTTAAGTACCAAATTTGGTTGATGCTGTTTATCGTCGCCGGCGTTATTTTGGCTGGTTTCGTTATAGTGCCGAAGACGGAAGAGCAGCGGCAGCAGATGATTGATTTGCTGGGGACTACCAACATCGGAGAATTGGTTAAGCCTGCGCTGGATTTTTCATCTATCTTGGATGATTTACCAGTAACCGATAAGCCAAAGTGGAAGGTGGTTACAGTCGGCGGCATTGGATGCAGCCAAAGCTGTGAAGATATGTTGTTTAGTGGTCGGCAGGTACATATGTTGATGGGCTCGATGACAGGTCGTGTTGAAAGAGTTTATCTGCCCGATGTGGCCTCTGTCGATCCTCTGAAAATGGACGAACTTAGGGCTCTTCACCTATTTCTTACAATTATGCCGACATCCCCCAAGCTAGTTGCTCAAATAATCGCAGGTAGCTCGGCTGATTGGGACATGCAGGAGCCTCGGTCTTTTGTTGTTACGCCAGACCATAAGGCGGTTCTCTATTATACCAAAGACCATGATGGCAGCGGATTACTCGATGACCTTAAACATCTGCTAAAATATTCACCAGACCGATAATGTACCTCGAGCTAAATTATAGTTACTTGGCAAATTCTGGAGTGAATGTTCATGCCTAATACCGAACTGGATACCGCCGCTGCTAGTTGGCGTGATTACCTTGAGTTGTGTAAGCCCAATGTTGTGGCGCTGATGATACTCACTTCGGTGATTGGCATGTTATTAGCGACCGACCAATCAGTACCTCTGAGCATTTTTGTTTTTGGCAATCTAGGTATAGCGCTATGCGCCGGCTCAGCTGCTGCGGTCAACCACATAGTGGATCGCCATGTTGATGACAAGATGGCGAGGACACTTAACCGCCCCTTAGTCCAAGGCAGACTAAAGCCACAGCAAGCGACGGTCTTTGCTTTGGTCACCGGGGTGTTTGGTATGGCGGTGCTTCTTATCTTTACTAATGTTCTCACCACTTGGCTAACCTTGGCGTCCTTGGTGGGCTATGCCTTTGTCTACACCATGTTTTTAAAGCGCGCCACGCCTCAGAATATTGTTATTGGTGGTCTTGCTGGAGCCGCTCCTCCATTACTGGGTTGGACCGCGGTGACAGGAGAAGTTCACTACAATGCCCTGCTTTTAGTGCTGATTATTTTTGCTTGGACGCCACCCCATTTTTGGGCTTTAGCGGTGCACCGTAAAGACGAATACGCCAAGGCGAAAATTCCAATGTTGCCCGTGACTCACGGTGAAAGGTACACCAAAATAAATATTCTGTTATATACCATACTGTTAATTGTAGTGACCACCCTGCCGTATCTAACCGGCATGTTCGGTTGGTTATACTTGGCGGGCTCGTTGCTTTTAGGACTGGGGTTTTTGTATTGGGCTGTGGTCATGCTGCTTAGTGAGGGCGGAAATTCAGGTATGCAAACCTTTCAATACTCAATCGTTTATTTAATGGTGTTATTTGGCCTTATGTTGATAGACCACTACCTAATAGAACCAGTGATATTTTTACCAGCCACATAGGGAGTTACTCGATGGCAGATCAGCAGGTTGGCATTCGTCGTACTATTATTGTTATTGTGTGTTTCATGGTTTTGGTGATTTGCGGTTTTATTTGGCGTATGAACCAGCCAGTTATCATGAGTCTGCAAGATCTTCGAATTAATGGCGCCATTGTTCTAAACACGCCGCGAAAGTTTAGTGATTTTGATCTCGTTGATCACCGTGGCGATGCATTCACTTTAGAGAGATTGAAAGGCCAGTGGAGCATGATTTTCTTTGGCTTCACGAATTGCCCGGATATTTGCCCAACCACCCTGGTCACTCTTAACGACATCTACAGCACCTTAAAAGACAGCGAGAAAGAGAACCTTCAAATTATCATGGTGTCTCTCGACCCTGAGCGAGACACGGTGGAAAAACTAGGGCAATACATGCCCTATTTCAATACTGAATTCATTGGTGTTACTGGCAACAAACACTTCATTAAGCGCTTTACCGCAGAGGTCAATATAGCCTACAACCAGGTTCCCTTAGAGGGTGATGATTACACTGTCGACCACAGTTCTCAGATTGTATTAGTTAACCCCAATGGCCACTATCATGGCTTTTTTAAATCGCCTCACAGCGAAATTATGATACGTAAGACCTGGCGCTCAATCTACGGTACTTTTTGAGTTATGTTCTCTGACGGCGACAAAGTGAAACACTGAATAGAAATGCCGCGCAGATGACCACGGAGGGCCCCGCCGGTGCGTCGCTATACCAAGACATTGCGAGCCCCATAACGACCGTCAGCATGGCGATAATGCTAGCGGCCACCGCCATCTGCTCAGGACTTCGCGCTAACCGTCGTGCAGTTGCGGCGGGAATAATCAACAGAGCGGTAATTAATAAAACCCCAACCACTTTCATGGCCAGCGCGATGACCAGTGCGGTGATTAACATTAGTGCTGTCCTCACTAGAGCTACGTTTGTCCCCTCTACCGCGGCCAACTCAGGGTCGACGGTAATATTAATTAGCTTTTGCCACAGCATGGCCAATAGGGCTAGTACCACCGCGGACAAGCCGTAGATAACCCATAGATCGCTTTTAGTTACGGCCAATAAGTCGCCAAACAGCAGGGACATCAAGTCAACTCGTACATCAGGTAACAGAGAGATTATCACCAACCCAGCGGCCAGCGCAGAGTGAGATAAAATACCTAGCAAGGTGTCTAGGGCCAAAAACCCTCGCTGCTCTAAATAGACAAGTCCGAGCGCCATAATTAATGGCACCGCTGTGACGGTTACACTGAGGTTGATATCCAGCATGACGCCAAGCGAAACACCAAGAAGGGCGCTGTGAGCTAGAGTATCCCCAAAGTAAGCCATCCGCCGCCAAACCACAAAACAACCTAATGGGCCTGCTACAAGAGCAACGCCAAGGCCGGCCAATAAAGCATAGATTAAGAAATCAGCCATGGTCACAATCCTCACCGTGGCCGTCACTAAGAACATCGCCATCTAAGCTATGATCATGATCATGATGGTGCGAATAAAGCGCTGTTGTTTGGCCAAAAATATCAATATAGGCCGGATTTTGGGTCACCTGTTCTGGGTGGCCATGGCAGCAAATATGCCGATTTAAACAGATTACCTGATCTGTGGCAGACATGACCAGATGCAGATCATGGGAGACCATTAATACGCCGCAGTTAAGGGTCTTGGCTAAGCCGCTAATCATTCGGTAAAGGGCATTTTGTCCATTGACATCAACACCCTGTACAGGCTCATCGAGTACCAAAAGATTTGGTTTTCGCAAAATAGCTCTTGCCAGTAAGGCTCGCTGTACCTCCCCTCCTGACAGTTCCTGAATGGGTGTTGTAGCCAAATGAGCAATTCCCACAGATTCAAGCGCTTCGTGGCAGGCTTGGTGAGATGTGTTGGCCAATTGTAAAAAGCGGCAAGTTGAAATGGGTAAGGTTGGGTCAATCATCAATTTTTGTGGCATGTATCCCACTTTGAGATCGGGGGTGCGCTTAATGGCTCCCGAGTCTGGCTTTAGCAGCCCAAGAACAATCCTTACAAGGGTTGATTTGCCGGCCCCGTTTGGGCCGATTAAAGTGGTTATCTCGCCTTGCTTTAGCTGTAGGCTTACATCCTCTAACACCAACTTGCCTGCAAAGCTTTTATTAACCCTGTCCAATGCTACTAGTTGTTTAGTCATGCGCTTTATGCACCGTCGCTTGGTTTGCGTCTTGAGAGCATTGAGGGCAGAGACCAAAAAGCTCGATACTCTGCGACTCGAGCTTAAATTGAGCCTTCTCGCTAGCATTCTGCAATACATCATTTAGAGCGGTGTGGGCGACCTCAGCGGCACTGCCGCAGCTATTGCAAATCATAAATAGATTACTGTGCTCGCTGTTGGGGAAAGGACAGCCAATATAAGCATTTAAGGACGCTAGACGATGCACTAACCCAAGGTCAGAGAGAAATTCGATAGCGCGATAAACGGTCGGGGGTGCGATTGATTTTCCGGTAAGACTGGATAACTGATCCTGCAATTGATAGGCGCCAAGTGGCTGATGGCTTTGCCATAGTAGGCGCAAAACAGATTCACGCGTCGGCGTTAACCGCACGCCTTTTTCTGTGCAGAGGTTGTTGGCCCGTGCCAAAGCCGCGTTGATACAGCGACCATGGTCATGAGGCTGGTGTACTAGTCGTGAGTTAGTCAGCATAAGCAGTCTTTTTCATTATGTTATGTTATAATATAACATACAAACAAAGTATTTCCCTTTCTTCTTTTAGCGAGCGCTGGTTTGAAAAAGATACATTATAACATTTTTGCTATTCTAGCGCTCTTCTCTGCTCTAAATACCACCGGGGCCAGCAGTGAAAGCCCTAGATACAGCGAGAGTCTTGATACATCTCAGCTATTGGTGGTGACCACTAATAAGCCGTTGGCAATTATCGCAAGGGCCGCTCTAGGCAATAGCGCAAGGGTCGAATTTTTGCAGTCTGCTAGCCAATCGGTTCATGATCTAACTTTATCGATTTCGTCCTTAGGGAAAATACAAAAGGCGCAGTTAGTTGTTTTACTCGGTGACGAGGTCGAGCCGCGAGTGGCTAAGGCTGTTTCTACACTGCCCAAACACCGTGTCCTTAGGGTACTCGACCTGCCTTTTCTAAGGTTTGATACAGAGTCTAAACAGCTTAGTCATGATCATCAGCGTGATCCGCATGTGTGGCTTGATCCTCAAAATGGTAACCTTATTGGCCGTGCAATCCAAGACCGGCTCGGAGTGAGAGGACAGGATATAATTCGAGATGTAGAAGTGACTAGGCTTCGGAGCATACTTGCTCCTTATGTTAAAAGGCGCTATTTAACCCATCACGATGCCTTTGGTCACTTTGCCCGCGGATTTGGGTTAGCCTCAGGATTGTCGATTAGAGATGCCAGTGGAGGGCAGAAAGGCGCCAAAAGCCAATACCTTCTTCGTAAAGATGCTTTAGCAAACACGGTGGAGTGTGTGTTTGTAGAACCACAATATGCTAATAAAGACGCGCAAGGTATTGCGGCGACGCTTAATTTACCGATTATAAGTATTGACCCTCAAGGGACAAGTCAGCCGCTGAGAGATGAGGGGTATGAACAATTCATGCAGAGATTAGTCGCGCAATTTAGCGCCTGTTTTAGCTAAATACTGTATTCTTTGATGAACTATATAGCGTTTAAAAAAGTAGCGAAATTATGTCTGATAAAATCCCATTGGTCCTAGTCGACGGATCCTCTTATCTTTACCGAGCCTATCATGCGTTGCCACCGCTGACTAATAGCAAAGGCATGCCTACCGGCGCGGTTAAAGGTGTTATTAACATGATGCGCCGGCTACAAAAAGATTACCCCCAGAGCACGCTAGTGGTGGTCTTTGACGCCAAAGGTAAAACGTTTCGTGATGACATGTACAGTGAGTATAAAGCTAATCGGCCGCCTATGCCGGACGACCTTCGTCTGCAAATTGAGCCGATTCATAAAATTATTAAGGGCATGGGCCTGCCCATGTTAATTATCGATGGTGTTGAAGCTGACGACGTCATTGGTACCTTAGCTCTTCAGGCAACAGCAGCTAAACAGCCAGTGGTTGTCTCGACGGGGGACAAAGATATTGCGCAATTGGTTAATGAGTACATCACTTTAGTGAATACCATGACTAACAGTGTTCTAGATAGAGCGGGGGTGATTGAAAAGTTTGGTGTTCCTCCTGAATTAATTATTGATTACTTAGCCTTGCTTGGTGATAAATCCGACAACATTCCGGGTGTACCTGGGGTTGGCGAAAAGACAGCTCTTGGGCTATTGCAGGGGCTTGGTGGGCTTGATGCTATTTACTCTCGACTGGAGGAGGTTTCTGGACTGGAGTTCCGTGGGGCCAAAAATATGGCGCCTAAATTACAAGAACATAAAGACCTAGCTTATTTGTCTTACCAGTTAGCAACGATCAAAACCGATGTTGAAATGCCTCAAAACATTAGCCAGCTGCATAATAGTCCGGCCGATGAGGCCCTGCTAGCCAGGTTATTCAATGACATGGAGTTCAAGACTTGGGTTGCCGAACTGGCGACAGCCGAGAGCCCTAGTGCCAGAGCCATTAGCCACGCCAGCTCCCCTCAAAGCAGTCCATCATTGCCAGAAGTTGAGGTCCTTATAGTTGATATTATCAAAGATTATGAGACGGTCTTAACAGAAGATAGGCTACTGGCCTGGGTAGAAAAAATAAAAGCGGCCGACTTGGTAGCAGTGGACACGGAAACAACCAGCTTGAACTATATGGTAGCCGATTTGGTCGGGATTTCCATCGCAGTGGATGCCGGCAAGGCTGCCTACATTCCCTTTGGGCATGACTATCTGGGCGTCCCTGAACAATTATCAGGTGACACCGTAATGGCGTATTTCAAGCCGTTATTAGAAGACCCCAGCATTAAAAAAGTGGGTCAAAATCTTAAATATGATATGAGTATCTTTGCCCAGCATGGTGTTGCGCTGCAGGGTATAGCATTTGACACTATGCTTGAGTCTTATGTTTTGGACTCGGTGGCGACACGGCATGATATGGATAGCCTGGCGAACAAATATCTTGGCGAGCAAACCATTAAATTCACCGATATTGCAGGCAAAGGCGTCGGGCAACTGACTTTTAATCAAATATCTTTAGAACTAGCAGGGCCCTATGCCTCTGAAGATGCGGATATTACTTTACGCTTGCATCGAGCACTATGGCCCAAGATTTCTGCTGAGCCGACGCTGGCAAGTGTACTCACGGATATCGAATTGCCATTGATACCTATCTTGTCCCGAATTGAGCGCACCGGAGCGTTGGTGGATGACACGCTATTGTTTCAGCAGAGCCAAGAGCTCTCTGAGCGCATAGCCGAGCTAGAGCGTCAAGCATGGGAATTAGCGGGGCAAGAATTTAACTTAGCCTCACCAAAGCAACTGGGCGAGATTTTGTTTACCAAACTAGCGCTTCCGATGTTGAAAAAAACCGCCAAAGGAGCTCCTTCAACCAAAGAAGAGGTGCTTCAGGAGTTGGCGTTAGATTATCCTCTACCTAAGGTGTTGTTGGAGCATCGAGGGCTGGCAAAGCTTAAATCGACTTATACCGACAAGCTACCAACCATGATTAATCCGACGACTAGGCGTATCCATACCTCATACCATCAGGCTGGAACAGCCACTGGCCGCCTCTCTTCTTCAGACCCCAACTTGCAAAACATTCCAGTGCGGACCGCCGAGGGACGGCGGGTACGGCAGGCATTTATTGCCGGGCCTGGATGCAAAATAGTCGCGGCGGATTACTCCCAGATTGAGTTGCGCATTATGGCTCACCTGTCTGAGGACCCAAGTCTGTTAGCGGCTTTTGCCGCCGGGCAAGATATTCACCAAGCAACAGCGGCAGAGGTTTTTGGCATAGACGCTGAGTCGGTAACAGTAGATCAACGACGCAGTGCCAAGGCGATTAACTTTGGCTTAATTTATGGCATGTCGGCCTTTGGATTGGCGCGGCAATTGAATATTGGTCGTAAGC
>DGAQ01000052.1:37933-38177 GCA_002382445.1 Porticoccaceae bacterium UBA4026
AATTGAATATTGGTCGTAAGCAAGCCGCTGACTATATTGAGCTCTACTTCGAACGCTATCCCGGCGTGCAACATTATATGAACAATATTAGGCACAGTGCTGCCGAGTACGGCTATGTTGAAACCTATTTTGGCCGTAGGCTTTACTTGCCAGAAATCAACTCATCCAATGGTATGCGTCGTCAAGCCGCTGAGCGCACAGCGATTAATGCGCCCATGCAGGGGACAGCGGCAGACATTATTAA
>DGAQ01000052.1:38356-39009 GCA_002382445.1 Porticoccaceae bacterium UBA4026
ATGATCATGCAAGTGCATGATGAGCTGGTTCTCGAAGTGCCAGAGCAAGAGCTGCAAATAGTCTCGGCAGGGCTTGCCCAGAGAATGGAACTGGCGGCTAGCCTCAAGGTGCCGCTAGTGGTTGATGTGGGCGTTGGCGATAACTGGGATGAAGCGCACTAGGTAGATCGTCACCACTCTGGGTGCTCGGGAATATCCTTGTTACAGATCGACCAAAGCGGCCGTGAAGAGCAAAAAATACTGTTGTCTACCGAACGCGAGGGTTCTTCATCTAATGTGCCAATGGCGATAGAGATTTGATCTTCCTGGCCTACGAATTGGTAGTAAAGGCTTGATCCGCAGCATGTACAAAATCCCCGCTCGGCGGCAGTCGATGACTGATAAGTCCCTAATAAAGTCTGACCCTCAAGCCATCGAAAATCTCGGCTCTGAACTTTCCCATAGGTTGCGAAGGCCGCACCATGAAATTTTCGACACATCCCGCAGTGGCAATTAGTGATCTCAGGATGAAAGCACGCAACTTCGTATTTTATCTGGCCACAAAGGCAGCTACCGAGCATATTTGTCCCTCTCTAATCCAATAACAGCGATTAATTTAAAAGTATTAACCATCGCTGTCGGAAGATAATGGTCAAAAACACGATATTATTCAA
>DGAQ01000052.1:39201-63782 GCA_002382445.1 Porticoccaceae bacterium UBA4026
TTCTGGATTAGGGTTTTTTTTAGCTGTCGGAAGATAATTGTCAAAAACACGATATTATTCAAAATAAATGGAACTTCTTGTTTAAACCCTGTCAAAGAGTAGGCAAGTGATGATTGCATATAATCTCCCCCGAGATAAAGAAGTAAATGTTAGACTCCCAAGTAGAAGAGAAAACCCTAATTCAGTTTCTGGATTAGGGTTTTTTTTAGTCAGGAGATTTCGCCATCCACCTCTGATATTTCAGCGGTACTAAAATCTGCGCTGAGCCAATGACTGAGCTGTTCCTCAAGTTCCGCTAAGCCTTGTTTTTTCAAAGAGGAAAATGTTTGGGCCGTGAATAGAGTGGACTGAGGATCCATTTCACGAAGAAATTTATCCACATTCAGGAGTGTACTTTGTGCGGGCCCCCGCTTTAGTTTGTCAGCTTTTGTGAGCAGAATATGTACCGGCAACCCCGCTTCTGCTGCCCAGTTCAACATTTGCTTGTCGTAGTCTTGCAACGGGTGACGAATATCCATGAGTAGAATTAAGCCGCCTAAACTTTTACGCAACCGAAGGTACTCGGCCAGATGTCTATCCCACTCTACCTTCATGGCCTTGGGCACTTTTGCATAGCCGTAACCCGGTAAATCCACTAACCTTTTACCGACGCTCAGTTGGAAAAAGTTAATGAGCTGGGTTCTTCCTGGCGTCTTACTGGTACGAGCTAAATTTTTATTTTTGGTCAGCGTATTTATGGCACTTGATTTACCCGCATTGGACCGACCGGCAAACGCTACCTCACACCCCGTATCCTCGGGACACTGTTTCAGTGAGGGTGCACTGGTAGTGAATTCGGCAGATTGAAATTTAATTGTCTGTATATGCATAGTGAAATCGACGCTACTGGCTTAAAAACTGAATTTATTGGTATATAATGCACAGCCTTACTCGATAAGGCTAATGCTCGGAGGCCACAATAATGCCCATGGGCCTATTCTAACGTATTGCGAGAATTGAATTAACCATGAAAAAATCTTTTTTAAGTATCCTTTGCATTTTAGTGTCATTAGTGACAACCCAAGTGTTGGCAGCCGGTGATGCCGCAGCGGGAAAGATCAAGGCTGCTATCTGTGCTGGATGTCACGGAGCAGATGGCAATAGCATGGTGCCATCCTTCCCAAAGCTGGCTGGCTTGGGCGAAAAGTATATGACTGAGCAGCTGCGTAATATGAAGTCAGGGGAGCGCGTTGTTCTTGAAATGACGGGCCTGTTAAATTTTTCCTCAGATCGAGACTTACAAGACATGGCGGCCTATTACGACAGCCAGACTAGGTTGATCTCAGGGGCCGCTGAAATTGAATTAATAGGGATTAGTAGTCCAGAGGAAGCTCTTTCCTATGGTGAAAATGTTTATCGCGGTGGCAATATGACAACCGGTGTCGCAGCTTGTATTGGTTGTCACTCACCTTCGGGTAGTGGTAATAATCCTGCGGGCTACCCTGCTCTTGGAGGACAGTACGCGGGATATATTGAAAAACAATTACTGGCTTATCGGCGTGGTGAGAGAGATAGCGGACCCAATGCGCTCATTATGCGGGGGGTCGCAGCTAATTTAAGTGATAAAGAAATCAAAGCGGTGGCTAACTACATTCAAGGCCTAAATTAATCATAGTTTAGGTTCTTTGTGGGCTTACGAAAACAGGAGATGGAAATGTTGAAATGGATTAAGCGAATTGTGTTTACGGCCTTGGTCGTCCCGATGGCTATGTGCCAGGCGCAGACTGAGCAGTACCGAGCCGGCGTCGACTATGAGCTTCTACCTCAGGCGATAAGAACGGCGAACCCAAACAAAATTGAAGTCAACGAGGTGTTTCATTACGGCTGTATACACTGCTTTAATTTTGAGAAGACAATACATCCTTGGGCAGAAAATTTGGATGAAGATGTAGACTTTCAGCGCACTCCGGCTATTTGGCAGTCTGCCTTGGAGCCCTATGCAAGAGCCTACTACTCCGCCAAATTACTCAAAGTTTTAGATAAGACCCACGTGGCACTATTTGAAGCGATTCATGTTGACAGGCAACCGATTCGTAGTGAACAAGATCTGACCGAGTTCTTCGGTCAACAGGGTGTGGATGAGGCTAAATTTTCAAAGGTTTATAACTCTTTTGGCGTAAACAGTATGATAGAGCAAGCTAAAGCGCGAGCCATAGGCTATAGAACGCAGGGAACACCTGAGATCGTGATCAATGGAAAGTATCGGGTAACCACACGAATGAGCAAAAACTTTGATGGCATGTTAAAAGTGGCAACATTTTTAATTGAAAAAGAGCGCAGGGCCCTTTAGTCTAGATACTTTTAAGAGATACCTATGAATACGCGGTAACAACCGCGTATTTTTTTGTCTGTGGTTTAGAGTGATGTAATCACTATAACTTTCAGCTATGCACTATTGCCCTAAACAACTTTCTTTAACGCGACCCAAACAGTAAAATGTGCGACCTTTTTCGATGGAATTTAAACTGACAACGACTATGAGCATTACCGTGAAACCCAGATTGAAACCTACTAATCCAAATTTTTCGTCTGGCCCCTGTGCAAAGCGGCCTGGCTATGATGTTGCTAATCTTGACATATCCACGCTTGGCCGCTCTCATCGCTCATCAATCGGAAAGCTCGCGCTTGGGCGCGCCTGTTCTGATACTGCCACGCTTTTAGGACTGCCTGATAGTTATCGCATTGGTGTGGTTCCCGCTTCTGATACCGGCGCAGTGGAGATGATTCTGTGGTCGGTGCTAGGAGCACGCCCAGTTGATGTATGTGCTTGGGAATCATTTGGCAGAGGATGGTTGACTGATGTTGTTAAACAATTAAAGCTTAGCGATGTTAGCACTCATGTTGCTGACTATGGTTTGTTACCGGATCTGACCAAGACTAATCCAGATCACGATATAGTATTTACTTGGAATGGGACAACTTCTGGGGTCAAGGTCCCTAATGCTGATTGGATCAGCGATGATCGCAAAGGGCTCACCATCTGTGATGCGACCTCGGCCGTTTTCGCGATGCAACTGCCATGGGACAAATTGGATGTTGTAACTTACAGTTGGCAGAAAGTGCTTGGTGGTGAAGGGGCCCATGGCATGTTGATTTTGAGCCCGAGAGCGGTGGAAAGGTTGGAGTCTTACACGCCCAACTGGCCATTGCCTAAGATTTTTCGTATGACCACGAGCGGAAAGTTGATTGAGGGAATTTTCCGCGGGGAAACCATCAATACGCCTTCTATGCTTTGTGTTGCTGATTATCTTGATGCAATAGATTGGGTCGCTTCGATCGGTGGACTAGACTCGGCGATCGCTAAGTCCGAAGCTAATCTTGAGGTCATTAAATCCTTTGTGGCTCAACGCTCTTGGATTCATTTTCTGGCGCAGCAGGCGGATCAAATTTCTAATACTAGTGTTTGCTTGACCTTGGATTTAGAGCCAGAGCAGATAAAGAAGATTGTTAAGTTACTTGATTCAGAGGCCGTAGCTTTTGATATTGGAGCCTATCGCGATGCGCCGGCCGGACTGCGAATTTGGTGTGGCGCGACTGTTGAACAATCTAATGTGGAAGCCTTGATGCCATGGCTTGACTGGGCTTACAGTCAAGTCACCGAATAGATAAACGACAGGCAAAAATTTACCTTAAATAGACTTCATTACTGAGACCAGACCATGTACAACATACGCACCTATAATGCTATTTCCTCCAAAGGATTGGATCGATTTTCTACGGACAGCTATACCGTCAGTGAAGACTGCGCCGCCCCAGAGGGCTTTATTTTGCGTAGTCAAAAGCTACATGGTGAGCCAGTGCCCGCCAGCTTACTAGCAGTAGCCCGTGCCGGAGCCGGCGTTAATAATATCCCAGTGGCAGATTACACCCAACAGGGTGTTGTTGTATTTAACACTCCAGGGGCCAATGCCAACGCGGTAAAAGAATTAATCGTCGCAGGGTTACTATTGGGTTCTCGCGACATCTTTGGTGGTATGAGTTATGTTCAAGGGCTTGGGCATATGAATGATCCTGCTGAGATGGGCAAGCATCTGGAAAAAGAGAAAAAACGTTTCGCTGGCACTGAAATAGCAGGCAAAACCCTAGGTGTGGTTGGTCTTGGCGCGATCGGCTCGATCATTGCTAATTTGGCCTTGGATCTAGGCATGGTTGTCATTGGATATGATCCGGCGATCTCGGTAGAGGCGGCATGGCAATTGTCCAGCCGAGTGAAACGCATGGATAGCCTAGAGGCATTGCTAGCCGATGTAGACTTTCTCACGCTGCATGTTCCTGCGATTCCAGCGACTAAGCATCTAATTAACACCCGGACTTTATCAGGGATGAAAAGCACAGCTAAGATTCTTAATTTTGCTCGAGAGGAAATCGTTTGTACTCAAGCCATGGTAGCAGCCTTAGATAAGGGGGTTATTGCAGGCTATATTAGTGACTTCCCTGCACCCGCACTGCTTGGTCGTAAAGATGTACTATTAATGCCTCACATTGGAGCCAGTACGGAAGAAGCGGAAGAAAACTGTGCCATTATGGCCGCCAACCAGCTCATGGATTTCCTTGAAAATGGCAATATCCACAATTCTGTCAATTACCCGCGGACCAAAATGGGTCGCAATGTTGGCACCCGAATTACGTTTAGTAACAACAATGTGCCAAAAGTTTTGGGTAGCGTACTGTCTATATTGGCTGACGAAGGGTTGAACGTGGTTGATATGGTTAATAAAAGCCGTGGCGAGATTGCTTACAATATCATTGACGTCGAGGGTGAGATCAGCGGAGACTTGCAACACAATATTGGCGATGTTGAGGGTGTGATGCGCGTGCGAATTTTAAGCGCGTAGACTTCTAATTAAATAGTTTGGCGCGAACCGTTTTGCGGTAAGCGCGTGGGCTATTCCCCGACCATTGGCTGAAGCGCGAAGAAAACCAGCTTGCTTCAGGGTAACCGCTATAACTTGCTACATCGACAATGGGCAAGTCAGTATTTTTGAGTAAGTCACAGGCAAATGCCATGCGAACTTCAGTAAGGTAGCTATTCGGCGTGTAGCCTGTTGCGGTAATGAAACGGCGATTGAAGGTTCGTCTAGACATACCAAATTGCGCCGCTAAATCAGGGATAGATAGTGGTTTACTTAAATGGTCTTGAATCCATATCTGAGACTGGGCAACCGACTCATCCTGGTGCGCGCCGTCTTGGAGGTCGCTAGAGCCCACTGGGCTGGGGATATTGCGAATTTCATGGAAAAAATTACGTTGCGCCTGACGCGCGATAATACGACCAAAATGCCGCTCTACGTGATACATGATTAATTCAGCCATCGCGTTTATGCTGGCAGCGCAGTAAATATTGCCTGACTGGGTGGTAAAGTGCTGACGATCTAAATGGACTGCTGGGTAATGTTTTTGCAATTGGTCGAAGTAATGCCAGTGCGTCGTTGCTGGTTTTCCGTCTAAAAGCCCGGCCTCGGCTAAAAAACAAACTCCAGTGCCAACCGCCGTGATCGCACAGTTATGATGATGTTGTTGCTGAAGCCATGGAATGTACGCTTGATGTTTTTTTACCGCCGGCCGCGGATTTCTCCACAGTGCAGGGATGTGTATCAGGTCACTGCTAAAGTCGTCATTAATGGAATGAGTGGGCGTCAATTCAAAACCAGCAGAGGTGCGAACTGGCAAGCCATTTGCGCTAACTCTGCGAATTTCCACATCGGGCATAGGGTTTTTATTCGCCCGAGCCATCGCCTCAGCAAAATAAAATATTTCGGCCGCCAAAGTACTACTCGAGACGAGCATGTTATCGCAAAGCATTAAAGTAAGATTAAAAGCCATAGTAAGGTAAATTTAGCATAATTTGGCCAATATACTAAATTAAATGGCTGAAATACTAAAGAATTGTCTTCTTTGCTATTTTACACTGTGCAAATAAATTTAATCATCTAACGAAGGAAGCCCTTATGTCTGAAGCTTTGCCCCTTATAGTCGGGTTTGGTGGATTTAATGCCGCTGGTCGGAGCTCCTCTCACCAGGCCTTTCGACGCATGGTTCTAGAATCTTTGTCTGTGGATGAGCAAAATAAAACGATCGCTAGCTTGGCTTGCCTGATGGGTTATGTAAAAGCCCAGGGAGACGCGTTCTATGATGATAATACTGATCTGACCCTATCTGGGGTCGTGGAGAAGTACAAAACAGCGGTGATTGAAGGAACCTTAGTCCGTAAAATTGAGCATTTTGATCCATCTCAGGTGCCAGGCAATAAAAAGATCTCTTTTAATGAAGGACAGTTGCAGCATTTCACTATGCTTAAGCGGGACTTGCCTAAAGCGATACCAGCGGATTGGAGCGTTAGTGAAGCTAAAGAGGGTACAGTCGAGGTCAAAACATCCTCTGCTAGCGAATATTTGGTGACTTCAAATTATGCATTGGCTGCAAAAGCTGCCGGACAATTGCCAACAGGATTTAATTTGGCAGACCACTATAATTCTCGATTTCATCCTCGCGGACTACAGATGACCTTACTAGGTGCAAGTGATGCCATACATTCTTTGGGTATTCCTTGGGAGGTGGTAGCAGGAAAGGTAAACCCTGATCAGGTTGGAGTCTATTCTTCGAGTGTTTTTGGCCAAGTCACTGAAGAGGGGAATGGCGGGCTTCTGCAGGCTCGATTAAGAGGTGAAAGAACCACATCTAAGCAGCTGGCATTAGGGCTGAACACTATGCCGGCTGATTTCATAAATGCCTATGTTCTAGGTAGTGTTGGCCATACAGAGGCCATTACTGGGGCCTGCGCTAGCTTTCTCTATGTGCTTCAAGCTGCGGTAAGAGATATTCGAAGCGGACGTCGACGAGTCGCCATCGTTGGTAACGCGGAAGCGCCCGTCACTCCGGAATGTTCGGAAGGCTTTTCAAACATGAGCGCTCTTGCCAGCGATGAAAACCTGTGCAAGATAGACGGCTCTGATACGCCTGATTGGCGCAAGGCCAGCAGGCCTTTTGGCGAGAACTGTGGCTTCACGCTAGCAGAAGGCACCCAGTACATTATTTTAATGGATGACCTTTTGGCCATGGAGCTAGGGGCCGATGTTCATGGGGCGGTGCCAGAGGTATTCATTAATGCGGATGGCGTTAAAAAATCGATTTCTGCGCCTGGCGTTGGCAATTATATTTGTTTTGCAAAAGCGGTTGCCGCTGCGGTCAGTATTGTTGGTAAAGAAGGCGTCCAAAAGCGTAGTTTTGTCCACGCCCACGGATCTAGCACCCCAGCCAATAGAGTGACCGAATCAGAAGTGATCAGTCGCGTTGCCAGCACCTTTGGCATTAAAGATTGGCCGGTTACCGCCATAAAAGCGTACGTTGGCCACAGTATTAGTGCGGCTAGTGGGGACCAGTTAGTTGCCGCCTTAGGAACCTTTAAGCACGGCTGGATTCCCGGTATTAAAACAATTTCGGGGGTCGCTCCAGATGTCTTTCAAGAAGGCCTTAACTTCCCTTTAACTGATCTAGATGTTAGCTCAAAATCAATGGAAGTCGCATTTATTAACTCAAAAGGCTTTGGAGGTAATAACGCGACAGCAGTGGTTTTATCAGCAGAAAAAGCTAATAGTATGCTTGCTAATCGGTACAGTGATGGTTTCCCTGAATACCTTGAAAAGCGAGAAAAAACTCGCGCTGAAGCTGCAAAATATGCGGCTCAAGCAGATGCGGCAGAACTCAACGTAATTTACCGTTTCGGAGAAGCTTTAGTTGACGAAGCTGCGGTTCAGCTTTCAGAGACCGGAATTTTGATCCCGGGGTTTGAGCATGAGATTCAATTTAATCTTGAAAATTCTTGGCAGGATATGCAGAAAACTGATTAAGCATCTCTATTACTCTATGGTCTATTCCCCGCGCTTGATTGATTAACTTCTCAGGGTCGGCTTTCGCGCCCCCGGGTATTTCACTGCGCGGTGACTGTGCATCATTGACTAACAATGTTCCCCCATGAACACCGACTAGTCTGCCGTTGGCGGCGTCTAAAACAGCCCCACCAGAGGCGCCATTATTGGCATCGCAGTCATGTAGCAAAAGCTTTTCACTGGCAAACGTTTCGGAGACGAATTGATGACAATCCGCACTTTGGCTAATGTCATTTTTGTCACTGTTGTAACCTATTAATAGCAATGCGCTAGGTGTTTCACTAGCGGAGGTCAGCTTTAAAGTCGGTTGTAGCAGCCTCTGACTCAATCTAATAAAAACAATATCATTTTCGGCTTGTTCCAGCCTATCTACTGATTTCGGATTAAATCGGTGAGACGACACCTGGGTAATATCTACGGTTGTCAGTCGCTTATTCTGCGGCCTGTAGGCGCATTTTTTAAACCGCTGCGCTGTTTTTGGGTCATACAAAACATGGGCGGCGGTTAAGATAATTGAGCTAGATCTTAGGTCTGTATCTAAGGGGCTGCGCACATGTATGGCAGTACCTCTGAGCATGCCGTCACAGAAAATAGTTCCCATCGGTTTGAGGTGTTCTGCGGTAGCTTTTCGCCGCTGATCTTCAGTGCCATTGCCTGGATCCCCATCGCCAAAAACGGCACCCTGAGTAAGGCTGCTAAACAGTATCATCATATAAATAAATAGATTGATTGGCGGTTGATCCGTCCAGATGGAGACTCCGCATGATCTTTTCATTACTTTGCCTATCCCATATCACCCCAGAGCGACTGTAAGATACTAAGTGCTGCCAAGGGAGCCGTTTCGGTTCGTAAAACCCTAGGGCCAAGAGCTAAGGCTTTGAAACCATAATTCAGTGACAAATCAATTTCACTATCACTTAATCCGCCCTCGGGTCCGACTAATAAAGAGACCAAATTACTGTCCTTGTTAAGCGCTGTTAAGCGATTTTCGGCGCGGTGGTGTAGCACCAGTTTAAGGCTGTCATTGTCAACAGCAACCCACTGTGTAAGGGCTATAGCGGGACTAACAAGGGGTACTAAAGTTCGCTGGCATTGTTCGCATGCGCTAATCGCGACCTGTTGCCAATGGCGGTTCTTTTTGTTGAGGCGTTCAGCGTTCAATTTAACTTCTGTTCGCTCAGTGAATAGGGGTGTGATGGAACAGACGCCGAGTTCCGTGGCTTTTTGAACAATCCAATCCATTCTGTCGCCACGAGAGACACCGATGGCTAAATGAACCTTCAGTGGTGACTCTCTATCGCTGTCGATAAATTTAGAGACCGACACCGATGCGGTATTTTTCCGCACATTGGATAATTCGCCGGAGTACTCGCCACCTAGCCCGTTAAATAATATGACTTGCTGTCCTGCAGACATACGCAATACAGAGACCAGATGACGCGATGAAGCTTCATCTAAATCGATGAGAGAACCACTCGCTAAAGCTTGGGGAGTGTAGAGCCGCGGAATCCGCATGTGACTTTAATCCTTGGTTGAAAACCCAAGGTTACGGCAAATTTGATCAGAAATCTGCCATTTATTCATTGTATAAAAATGAAATCCCGGTGCACCGCCGGCCAATAGTTTCTCGCAAAGCTCAGAGACCATTTCAACGCCATAACTAATGAGGTCAGCGCTGTTGTGACTGCGTTCTTTAAGCTGCCAGCGCAGCCATCGAGGTATCTCAGCACCACAGTTATCAGAAAAGCGGACTAGATTTTCATAGTTAGTTAGAGGCATGATACCTGGGATAATAGGCTTGTCTATTCCAGCCCTGGCGCAGGACTCGATAAAATTAAAATAAGCCTCTGGATTGTAAAAATACTGGGTAATAGCTCGGTCAGCGCCGGCCTTAAATTTTTCACCTAACCAATAGATATCATTGCTGTAACTTTCAGCCTCAGGATGAATTTCAGGGTAGGCGCCAACGCTTATGTTGAAATGATCGCCGCTATGTTCCCGAATTAGAGCAACCAGCTGATTGGCATGAACTAATTTTTTAGTGGCACCCACACCAGATGGGAGATCACCGCGAAGAGCGACTAAGTTTTTTATTCCAGCCTTCTTGTAAGAGTCAACAAGCTTCAGTACGTCTGAGTCAGAGTCGCCCCCAATGGAGAGATGAGGTGCAGCCTGATAGCCTTGATTGTGGAGGCTAAGCACTAAGTCCTTGGTCGTATCACGGGTAGAGCCAGCGGCACCATAGGTCACTGAAAATAATTCGGGACTGAACTTATTTAGCTGGCTAGCGGTCACATGCAAATTTTCAGCACCTTGCTGCGTTTTTGCGGCAAAGAACTCAAAACTGAGATGAGGGGCGTTCGTCATGAAATTTTTCCTATATAAGGTCTCTGACGATGCCTGTCAGAGACCTCAACGAAACTAAGTTAGCCGGATTAGTACTTATAGCTATCGCCTTTGAAAGGTCCGTTCACAGGAACGTTAATATAGTCTGCCTGCTCTTGCGTCAACTGGGTCATAACACCTCCGAATCCACCAACCATGTACCGAGCAACTTCTTCATCAAGATGCTTTGGCAGAACTTCAACGCGCAGCATCTCAGCTTTGGTCGCATCGTCCTGAGCGGCAAACTGTTTCTTATATAAATCAATCTGGGCCAGTACCTGATTGGCGAAAGATCCGTCCATGATTCGACTTGGGTGTCCAGTCGCATTACCTAGATTTACTAGACGACCTTCAGCTAGCAATAGCAGGTGGTCGTTGGTTTCTTTATTGCGGTAGATTTTGTGTACCTGAGGTTTGATTTCATCCCATTCCCAATTTTTGCGCATGAATGCGGTATCAATTTCATTGTCGAAATGACCAATATTACACACAACAGCGCCACTCTTAAGCGCCCCTAGAACATCAGAACCACAAACGTTGTAGTTGCCAGTGGTGGTTACCAGCATGTCGGTATTAGCCAGTAATTCGCTATTGACTCCTTTACTCGAGTCACCTTCGTTGTAGGTCGATACGATTTCAAAGCCGTCCAAGCAGGCTTGCATGGCGCAAATTGGATCAACTTCAGTGATTTTCACAATCATTCCTTCTTGTCTCAAAGATTGAGCAGAACCTTTGCCCACGTCACCGTAACCAATAACGATCGCTTTTTTTCCAGAAAGGAGGTGGTCAGTGGCGCGTTTTATGGCATCGTTTAAACTGTGACGACAGCCATATTTGTTGTCGCACTTTGACTTTGTTACCGAATCATTAACATTGATTGCGGGAACCTTTAGTTTGCCTGCTTTTAGCATTTCGTATAGACGGTGAACACCGGTGGTCGTCTCTTCGGTAACGCCATGAACAGCCTCGAGTACCTGAGGGTATTTGTCATGCAGTAGCGAAGTTAGATCACCACCATCGTCTAGGACCATGTTGGCATTCCAGGGCTGTCCATCTTTCAATACCTGTTGCTCAAGACACCACTCGTACTCTTCTTCAGTCTCTCCCTTCCAGGCGAAAACTGGCGTTCCACTAGCCGCAACCGCGGCTGCGGCGTGGTCTTGAGTGGAAAAAATATTACAAGAAGTCCAGCGTACTTCTGCACCCAAGGCGACTAGGGTTTCGATCAGGACGGCGGTTTGAATCGTCATATGAATACAGCCGAGAATTCTGGCGTCGGCCAAAGGTTGCTCGGCTCGGTACTTTTCACGCAAAGCCATTAACGCGGGCATTTCAGATTCAGCGATAGAGATTTCTTTCTTACCCCAATCGGCAAGTGAAATATCAGCAACCTTATAGTCGTTGAACGCTTTGTTATGGTCGATATCTTGTGCTACTGCAGTCATGATGTAATTCCTTATGTATTAATGTTAACGCTAATAAATGTCAGTTGTTGTTACAGTGCTTTTTTAAGCAGTGCTACCTTGTCTGTTTTTTCCCAAGTAAAATTTTCCTCTTCCCGGCCAAAGTGGCCATAGGCTGCCGTTGCTTGGTAAATAGGACGGCGCAGATCTAACATCTCTATCAGTCCTCTAGGGCGTAGATCGAAATGCTCGCGAACCAAGGTGACAATTTCTTCGTTAGAAAGCTTACCCGTGCCGTAGGTGTCTACGCTGATAGATGTGGGTTCAGTTACCCCAATAGCATAGGAAATTTGAATCTCACAACGATCAGCTAGACCAGCAGCGACAATGTTTTTTGCTACGTAGCGACCCGCGTAGGCGGCTGAGCGATCCACTTTGGTGGGATCTTTTCCGGAAAAAGCGCCACCACCGTGATGAGCCATGCCACCGTAGGTATCAACGATAATCTTACGGCCTGTTAAGCCGCAGTCACCCACTGGGCCGCCAATAATAAATTGACCGGTTGGGTTAATATGGTATTGAGTTCCCTTGTGCAGCCATTCAGCAGGAAGAACCGGCAAGATGATCTCAGCCCGAACCGCTTCTTGCAGGTCAGATAAAGAGATATCTGGCGAGTGTTGAGTGGAAAGCACAACTGCGTCAATTGCTACCGGCTTACCTTGATCATATCTTAGGGTTACCTGACTTTTTGCATCTGGTCGAAGCCAAGGCAGAATTCCGTCTTTACGTACCTGCGCCTGACGTTTCACTAAAAGGTGAGAATAATAAATAGGTGCAGGCATAAGCACCTTGGTTTCGTTGGTCGCATAACCAAACATTAAGCCCTGATCACCAGCACCAATATCCTTATTGGCAGCCTCATCAACACCCCGAGCAATATCGTTGGATTGTTTGCCTATGGCATTCAAAACAGCGCATGTATTGCCGTCAAAACCGACATCTGAATTGTCGTAGCCGATATCGATAATGACATTTCGAACAACTTCTTCTAGGTCAACGTAGGTGTCGGTTCGGACCTCTCCTGCGATGATGGCCATTCCGGTTTTAACCATAGTTTCGACGGCAACGCGGGAGTTGGGGTCGTCCTTGATGATGGCGTCCAGTATTGCATCAGAGATTTGATCTGCCATTTTATCTGGATGCCCCTCTGAGACCGACTCAGAGGTGAATAAATTATATGTAGACATAAGCTTTTCCTTTAAATTAATTAGTGTCCAAATTAAATTGCCTTAACTGTATGCGAAAACCATTGCGCTGCGTGAGGTACTGACTGTTGCCTTCGGCCAAGTTAACCGCTGAGCACCATTGGGTTAGCGATTCTGGTTCAAACCCTAACCAAAGATCGCCACAGGATTCTTTTACCCATTCTTGATTGTGTGCACAAAGCTCGGTGATTAACAAAGTACCGTTTTTGTTCATAAGTTGTGCGCAGTCAGCGATTATTTCTGCGGGAGTTGGGTTGTGATGCAATACCATATTCAATGAAATAAAGTCGGCTTTAACACCGTTGCCGATGGCGCTGTCAGTATCGCCGAGCATAAAGTTTACGTTAGCTAAGCCGTGAACAGCAGATCGGTTTCGGCATTGCTGCAACATTTCTTCGGAATTATCTAGGGCAGTCACTCGATCAAAAATAACCGACAGCCGAGATAAGAACTGGCCATAACCTGGGCCAATTTCCAGAGCTGATTGGGTGCTGGCAGCATTATTAAGCAAAAAACTTTCGACACTGTCGCCATAGTCAGACCAGCTGGCAATTAAGTCTTGATTTTCCTCAAAGCGGGCAGCATTTTGGTTAAAAAAAGCAACAGATGCTGCAGCACGGGTGCCGTTTATTTCGGCTAGTCGATTGCGTAGATTTGGGTCAAGCGCCGCCGCATCAATGGTATGAAAAAGGCTATGCTGCAACGCTTGCAGGTCAGTATCAGGATGCATCTCATTGCGACGATAAAAAATAGTCGTTCCTTCTCGCCGGGTAGCCACTAAACCCGCGTTGGCAAGAATTTTGAGATGGTGGCTCATGGCCGGTTGTCGAATATCAAAAACCTGACACATTTCTAAAACACCATAGGCGTTTTGTTGCAGTAGTTTTAAAATCTGCATGCGCAGTGGATCTCCGGCCGCTTTACACAAAGCCGTAATAGCGCCAGTGTCAGTAGCTGATCGATTTTCACTGCTAAAAAGGCTTGATAACAACATCTGCGTACTATATCACGCTAAAATCATACATCAAGATATTTTAATATAAGGATTAAAGCTAAAGCTCTGCTGCTTTATTGGCTGTTGCAGCCTAATCAATAGCGAATATCGGTTTACTGGCATGCTTGTCTGAGAGACAATGACAGATTAAAATTCCCCCTTTCAGGAGTAACAACCCATGGCCTCACGCAGAGACCTTGCCAATGCTATTCGAGCGCTCAGTATGGATGCTGTGCAACAAGCCAACAGTGGGCATCCGGGCGCGCCAATGGGCATGGCAGATATTGCCGAAGTACTATGGAATGACTATTTAAAACATAATCCGTCAGATCCTAAGTGGGTTAATCGAGATCGATTTGTACTGTCCAATGGCCATGGTTCTATGCTCCTCTATTCCCTGCTTCATCTCAGTGGATATGATTTGCCAATTGAGGAACTGAAAAATTTTCGGCAGTTACACTCTAGGACACCAGGGCACCCCGAATATGGTTACGCGCCTGGGGTAGAGACAACTACGGGCCCTCTTGGTCAAGGTATTAGTAATGCAATTGGCATGGCGTTAGCCGAGAAGGTTCTGGCTGCCCAATTTAATCGACCAGGCCATGATGTGGTCGATCATCAGACCTACACCTTTTTAGGTGATGGCTGTCTGATGGAAGGCATTTCCCATGAGGTTTGTTCTCTGGCGGGTACTTTAGGCCTAAGTAAATTAACTGCGTTTTATGATGACAATGGTATTTCAATCGACGGTGAGGTTGAGGGTTGGTTTAATGATGATACCCCCGCCCGGTTTAAAGCTTACGGTTGGCACGTGGTGGCCGATGTCGACGGTCATGACAGCGATGCGATTAAAGCAGCAATAGAACTTGCTCGTGCGGAAACAGCCAAACCAACATTGATCTGTTGCAAAACTATTATTGGTTTCGGATCGCCCAACAAGCAGGGTAAAGAAGACTGTCACGGTGCACCTCTTGGGGCCGATGAAATTATTTTGGCCCGCAAGCAACTGGGCTGGACTCATGGGCCATTCGAGATACCTGCAGGACACTATGCGGGATGGAATGCGGTGGATAAGGGCGTTGCAGCTCAGAGCGGATGGAATTCAACCTTGGACGCTTATCGATCCGCCCATCCTGATTTAGCCGCTGAATTTGAGCGACGAACTCGTGGTGAGCTTCCAGTAGACTTTAGCAGCAAAGCTGATGCTTATATTCAACAGTGCCAAGACAAAATGGAGAAAGTGGCCTCTCGCAAAGCATCTCAAAATTGCTTGAATGCCTATGGTCCAATGTTGCCTGAATTACTTGGAGGATCAGCTGATTTGGCGGGATCAAATCTCACCATCTGGTCAGGGTCAAAAGGTATCAGCAGTGAAAATGCTGAGGGTAATTATATTTACTATGGTGTTCGTGAATTTGGCATGAGCGCGATGATGAACGGTATCGCTTTGCATGGCGGCTTTATTAATTACGGCGCCACCTTCTTGATGTTTATGGAGTATGCACGCAACGCTGTGCGTATGGCTGCGATAATGAAGCAGCAGAGTATTTTTGTTTATACACACGATTCTATTGGTCTTGGAGAAGATGGACCAACTCACCAGCCCGTTGAGCAACTGAGTGCTCTTCGGTCCACGCCTAACTTAAATACTTGGCGGCCCTGTGACACCGTAGAGTCGGCGGTATGCTGGAAAAGTGCCATTGAGAATCGACAGGGACCTAGCGCATTAGTATTTAGCAGGCAGGGTTTAGCCCCGATGCCAAGAACACACCAACAGGTCGCAGCGATCGCTAAAGGGGGCTATGTCTTACAAGATTGTACTGATCCTCAAGCCATTATTATTGCCACTGGTTCAGAAGTGGAATTGGCGATCTCTGCAGCTAATCAATTGACTGATCAGGGTGTTCAAGTTCGGGTAGTATCCATGCCTTGCGCGGAAATTTTTTCGGCTCAAGACGCTGACTATCGTGATTCAGTATTGATCCCTGAAATTAGGGCGAGAGTCGCTGTTGAAGCATTGCATGCAGACTATTGGTATAAGTTCGTCGGCCTTGATGGGCGGGTTGTCGGCATGCGAAGCTTTGGAGAATCAGCACCAGGCGGAATACTCATGAAAGAGTTTGGCTTCACTGTTGAGAATGTCGTAGCTAATGTTATGGAGTCACTTAGCTAGTGGTACGCATTGCTATTAATGGTTATGGACGAATTGGGCGCTCGGTGTTGCGGGCGCTCTATGAATCTGGCGCGCGCGATTGGGCTCGGGTAGTCGCTATCAATGAGCCTGCTGAAACTAAAACCATAGCGCATTTAACTCGCTATGATTCAACTCATGGTAGGTTTCCTGGCACTGTTGAACTAGACGGGCAGACCCTGACCGTCAATGATGACTCTATACAGATAGTTAATTACAAAGACTTGCGGCAACTGCCTTGGCAAGAGTTGGACATTGATGTAGTGCTGGAATGTAGCGGTAGTTTCTCTGACCGTGTTACTGCTCAGCAGCACATAACAAGTGGAGCCAAGCGCGTATTGTTTTCGCAACCCGCAGAACCTAGCGTGGATGCAACTATTGTTTATGGCGTTAATCACCAAATACTCAATGGTTTGGAAACGATTATTTCCAGTGCCTCTTGCTCCACCAACTGCGTTGTTCCAGTGATAAAGATACTCAATGACTGCTTTGGCGTCGACGGTGGCGTTATCACGACCATTCATTCTGCGATGAATGATCAGCCGGTTATTGATGCCTACCACCACACAGATCTCCGTAAAACTCGAGGGTCGATGCAGTCAATCATTCCAGTGGAAACGGGCTTAGCGCTTGGTATCGATCGATTGTTGCCCGAGCTGGCTGGGCGTTTCGAAGCTCAGGCTATGCGAGTACCGACAGCCAATGTTTCGGCGATTGATTTGTCCGTGATGGTAAATACCCAGGTTGATGTGGCGACAGTCAATGCTGTTTTAGCTGAAGCTACGATGGGAAGTTTGCAAGGAATTCTTGGTTATACTGAAGAGCCTTTAGCTTCCTGTGATTTCAATCACGACCCCCGCAGTGGTATTGTCGATGCGAGCCAAACACGAGTAAGTCAGCAAAAATTGGTCAAGGTGCTGATTTGGTTTGATAATGAGTGGGGTTATGCTAATCGAATGCTAGATACGGTGCACTATTGGTCTGGGAAAATCCTCTAATTAGAGCTCGCTGAAGTCGAATAGACCCAAAAGGATGCTGGAGAATGACCTTAAAATTAATGACGGAGCTAAATCTAACTGGCCGTCGAGTGTTAATACGCCAAGATCTAAATGTGCCCATTAAAGATGGCCAAGTGACCAGCGACGCCCGAATAAAAGCAAGTTTACCAACTATTAGGTTGGCACTCCAGGCAGGCGCCAAGGTTATCTTAATGTCTCATTTAGGTAGGCCCATTGAAGGGACAGTAAGCCCAGAGCATAGTCTAACGCCAGTTGCTAAATTTATTGGTGAACAGCTGGGAAAAACGGTTAACTTGGTGGAGCACTGGCGTGAAGGTATCGACCTCCGAGACGGCGAAGTGGTCATGCTAGAAAATGTCCGTTTTAATACCGGTGAAAAAAATGATGATGACGATCTGGCTAAAGCCTATGCCGCCCTATGTGACATTTTTGTTATGGACGCCTTTGGCACAGCGCACCGTGCACAAGCATCGACCCACGGTGTTGCTAAATATGCGCCAATTGCCTGTGCTGGTCCTCTTCTGGCCAAGGAACTTAATGCTTTAGCACATGCACTTGCCACACCTAAAGCGCCCATCGCGGCTATCGTTGGCGGGTCTAAAGTGTCTACCAAGCTAATGGTATTAGAGAGCCTAGCAGGAAAGGTCGACCAGTTAATCGTAGGAGGAGGTATCGCCAACACCTTTTTAGCCGCAGCCGGGAAACCGGTTGGAAAATCACTCTATGAGCCAGGCTTAATTCCGGTAGCTCGAGCTCTCATGGCAAAGACCAATATTCCGCTACCGACAGATGTGGTTGTCGGCAAAATATTCTCAGAGTCTGCAGAGGCCATAGTGAAGTCAGTTGATGAGGTGGCCGAAGATGATATGATTTTCGATATAGGCCCTCAAACGGCTGACTATTTGGCAAAGTTGATGGTGACAATGGGCACTATTATTTGGAATGGCCCAGTAGGCGTTTTTGAGTTTGCGCAATTCGGGCGAGGCACAGAAACCTTAGCTAAAGCTATCGCAGAAAGTAAAGGGTTCTCCATTGCGGGCGGTGGAGATACTCTAGCAGCAGTGGATAAATATGCGGTAGCCGACAAAATATCGTATATTTCCACTGGTGGGGGTGCATTTTTAGAGTATGTTGAAGGCAAGGAGCTGCCCGCTGTCGCTATTCTTAAGCGGCGGGGCAACGGTTAGCTTTAACATTAGAGTATTTACATCGGTGACTACATTATCAAAAAAAGTTAAAAAGGACATTAGCTATGGCACTTATTTCACTACGACAGATGCTTGATCACGCTGCAGAATACAGTTACGGCGTACCTGCATTTAATGTTAATAATCTTGAGCAGATGCGAGCCATTATGATGGCCGCAGATCAGACAGATAGTCCGGTGATTGTGCAAGCCTCGGCAGGTGCGCGTAAATATGCCGGAGCCCCTTTTTTGCGGCATTTAATTCAGGCCGCAGTAGAAGAATGGCCACATATTCCCATTTGTATGCACCAAGACCATGGTACCAGTCCAGCCATCTGCCAGCGCTCTATCCAGCTTGGGTTCACGTCGGTAATGATGGATGGATCTCTTGAAGAGGATGGTAAAACGCCATCAAGCTATGACTACAATGTTGATGTAACGCGCCGCACTGTTGAAATGGCTCATGCCTGCGGCGTTTCTGTAGAGGGTGAGCTTGGTTGCCTCGGTTCACTAGAAACGGGTCAGGCAGGCGAAGAAGATGGTGTCGGAGCAGCAGGAACACTGTCCCATGACCAAATGTTAACCGACCCTGAAGAGGCTGCGGACTTTGTCGCCAAGACGCAGGTCGACACTTTGGCTATTGCTTGCGGCACATCCCATGGAGCCTATAAATTTAGTCGGCCGCCTACCGGAGATATTCTCGACATAGATCGCATTAGAGCAATTCATCAGCGTATTCCAGACACTCACTTGGTTATGCACGGATCTTCTTCGGTCCCCCAAGAATGGCTAGCGATCATTAATCAGTACGGTGGTGAGATTCCAGAAACCTACGGTGTCCCTGTCGAACAAATTCGTGAAGGTATTAAGCACGGCGTGCGAAAAATTAATATCGATACTGACCTGCGTCTGGCGTCGACAGGAGCCGTACGGCGTTTTTTGGCGGAAAATCCCAGCGCCTTTGATCCTCGTGGCTATCTGAAAGAAACTATTACAGCCATGCAGGATATAGCAGCTGCGCGCTATGAGGCCTTCGAAACAGCGGGCAATGCATCCAAAATTCGAGCCCTTAGTTTGGACGCTATGACCGCTCGCTATGAAAGCGGAGAGCTAGACCCTAAGATCAACTGATTTTAGCGGCCTTTCTCTTTATGATGTTTGCAGACAACATAAAAAATTGAGTAACAACTGCGACAATAATGAATATTTTGGGACTCTATGAGTGATTGAATCATATGATTTCGTAAAAGCAGTGCTGGATACTGCATCTGAAGGTATTGTTGTAATAGATTCTGATGGTGATATTCAGTTTGCCAACCATAGCTGGGACGAGACAGGACGAGTCGAACCTTGGTTTGAGTATGGTGGTTGGAAAGGCGTCAACTATCTTAAAGTCTGTGATGAAGCGGGTAAAGCTGGAGATTCTTTTGCGCTCAGAGCGGCGAAAGGAATACGCAAGGTGTCGCGCGCCGAGCAAGACCTTTATTATCTGGAATACCCCTGTCATAGCCCTTTAAATCAACGGTGGTTTATGATGCGAGTCAGTCAATTTATCTTGTCTGACACTCAGTTTTTGGTTATCTCCCACCGAGATATCACCGAGCAAAAATTGGCAGAACAGGAGGTTTCAAAGCTTACCTCGGTAGATGATATAACTGGAATTCCAAATCGAAGAGTGTTTGGTGAGTTCTTAGATCAGCAATGGGTGCGCGCGATCAGAATGAAAACACCAATATCTTTGGCGAGGCTTGGTATAGATCATTTTAAAAAGATAAATGATACCTATGGTCGGACTCTAGGAGACGGATATTTAAGGTCTTTAGGGGATATTCTTTCTAAATCTGCCAATAGGCCAGATGATATGTGCGCAAGATATGGCGGGGATGAGTTTACTATATTACTGGGTGGCACAGAAAAGGAGGGCGCTCACTCGTTAATGCTAAAGTTATTGAGAAATATCCGTGCTTTAAAAATTCCTAATGAGCAAGTCAAGGCTAAGCCAATTTTAACCTTAAGCATTGGGCTTGCAGAGATCTATCCAAACAAAAACAATAAACCAGAAGATTTGCTTTTAGCTGCAAATAAGCTACTTCATGCAGCTAAGGATGCCGGTAGAGATTCTCTTGCAGTTACAGAATCGGTTCTCAAGTCCACTGATTTAGGCTTCAAAATTTATTCCTAAGATAACCTGATGCCTTGAACGCCAGTGTCTGCTTTTAATCATCTAGGCCATCCAATCTAAATAGCTGTGAAAAAGCATGGCTCCATTACATAATGTAACCCTAGTTGGTTAGATTTAAACGCGCAGTCTAACGTCGCGGGAGAGAATAGTTGCAAGGGGTTCCCATTATTTTGACCCTTATTTTGATTGAGGCTATTGTTTCAGAGCGTAAAAAGCTCCGCTTCTATGAATTTGGTGACACCTGTGGAACGATGGGTCTGCTTTTCGGCAGTATATTTACGTCGGTTTCAATTCAGAGCACTATAGTTGGCCTCTATTTTTACCTTTGTCAATTCAGACTTTTGAGCCTCAGCGATATCTTGGCGCCTTGGCAAGTTTGGGCAATCACTTTTTTGGCGATAGATTTTATTTTTTACTGGTATCACCGGGCCTCCCATAGAGTCCGGGTTTTATGGGCAATTCATATGAATCACCACTCCAGTATCGAAATGAATTTCTCTGTCGTCTTTCGTCAGTCTTGGTTCGGGCCTATTTCAAAAGTTCCCTTTTTTATGGTCATGCCCTTTGTTGGGTTTGATCCGAGCATTACCGTAGTTGCGGGGCTATGCTCGACTCTATGGGGCGTCGTGGGCCATACTCAGTGGATTGATAAGCATGGGTGGCTGGATAAAATATTCAATACTCCTGCGACACATCGAGTCCATTAGGACACCAATCTTGAATACATAGACAGAAATTATGGGAATTGATTTATAATTTGGGATCGCCTTTTTGACACCTATGCTAAAGAACAGGCCCCAGTTATCTTTGGGCTAGTAGGAAACTTAAACACTAATAACCCTTTAAAAATTACCTTTTATAGCTGGACCGCCATAATCAAAGATATTCGACAAGCGCGGTCTTTCTATGAAATTATAGGGCCTATTTTTAGGCCACCAGACGGGCAATCTAGACGAAAACTAATCTCTATAGACAGGTCCAGACGGATTGAATGACTATGTATTACCCACTTATCGGATGACCTAATGACCCTAGTATTAAAAGCATGTCTCGTTTTGTTAGTTTCAGTCGTCGCAATCTCAACTGCGGCAGATGAGCCGCCCTATCTTTATGTCCTGGGTGTTGCTCAAGATGCTGGATTTCCCCAGGCAGGTTGTTACAAACCCCACTGCATGCCGGGGTGGGAAAAGCCAGAGACAAAAATTGGTGCCACATCACTGGCTCTAATTGATCCTGCTAGCAAAAAGAAATATATTTTTGAGGCGACACCGGACTTTCCAGAGCAGCTCTTTATGCTGGAGCAGGAGGCGTCGACAGATGAATTTGAATTGAGCGGAATCTTTATTACTCATGCTCATATCGGGCATTACACGGGACTTATGTATCTGGGCCGTGAAGTTATCGGAGCTGATCAAATGCCGGTGTATGTGATGCCAAAGATGAAACGATATCTGACTAATAATGGTCCCTGGAGTCAGCTTATCGACCTAAATAATATAGAGCTAATGACGCTCAATAATCGCTCGGTGGTTGAACTTTCGAACTTACAAGTCACGCCTTTTATCGTACCCCACCGAGATGAGTTTTCAGAAACCGTAGGATTCTCAATAAAAGGGCCAAACAAAACGGCACTTTTCATCCCTGACATTAATAAGTGGTCTCAGTGGGAAAGAGATATTGCAGATCAGGTACAGGCCTCAGATTACGCTTTAATTGACGCTACATTTTTTAACAATGGAGAACTGCCAGGGCGAGATATGTCAAAAATCCCCCACCCTCTTGTCACTGAAACCATGGACGCTTTATCTAATCTATCTAAAGAGCACCGGGCCAAAGTCTGGTTCATTCATATGAATCACACCAATCCGTTACTTAATTTAAACAGCGAACAGGCAAAAATCGTACGTGCCGAGGGCTATAACATTGCCAGCACGGGTCTACGCTTATCGCTATAGTATTTTTATCTAGCCACACTCAAATAATGAGATTTTAATATGCCCTTATCTATGGTGTTTGCTGTCGTAGACTCGGCAAGCAGGGGATCAGTTGTCAGTGTCGCTTCAGATGGAGCAGGAGCCGTCTTGGAATTTGTTAGAAAAGAGGCCACTATGGGAAACGGCCAACGTAGGCTATATGGCACCTTAAATGGCTACCAACGTTCGGTAAAAGTGAAGGGTAACTACTTGGAAAAACTGGTAGATGGCTTATGACGGCGTCTAAAATTGCTGGCAGAATGGCCTTGAGTGCCACAGTATTTGTCGTCGCGGCGACGACAGCTGATTACGCTATTGAGGATTACTGTAAGTCTACCGAGTGCGCCTCTTAAGGAATCATTGATGTATGTTAAAATAGCTCTTCGTTTTATTGCGGCATTGCTTGGCTTTTACTTATTATCTTGCCTCTGGCGGACTTGGTCTGATCCCTCGAGCCATTGGAAGTTACTCTCCCGCGGCATATCAACTTTTTTGTGCTTTTATTTTGCGATAAATGGAAATCTTAGGCCAATGTTTAAATGGGACTGATGCCATTTGGAGCTGTAATCCTCGCTACCTTGGCCAGCGCTTACGTCTGTTACACCATAGCTAGAGAGCGCCGTGCGGATGCTCGCTTTTGGGTTTGGATGGGAATTCTATTTGGACCTTTGGCGATTCCATTTGTCTTTTTTTCAAAACCACAAAAGAGCAAACAATAGGGTCACAAGCAAGGTCAAAATAATAGTAGTCAAAAGGCAAGATAAAGAAGTAGTCCACATAAAAAAGCCCAGTAGATTCCGCATCCCCTAGGCGATTAAAGAAGCTCTAATATCCTGCTTATACTGAGCCAAACACAGCTTTAAAGAAGAAGAAAAATATAATCGCGAGTCCGGCTCCAGCGGGTAAGGTCACCACCCAAGATAAGAAAATTGACCCAATCATACGCAGGTTCAGGGCGCCGATACCACGCGCGAGACCGACGCCGAGAACGGCACCCACTAGGGTATGAGTGGTAGAAATGGGCAATCCAGTTCCCGAAGCAAAAACGACAGTGGCTGCAGCGCCTAACTCAGCAGAAAATCCTCGGCTAGGGGTTAGTTCGGTAATTTTACGTCCGATGGTGCCCATTACTTTGTAGCCATAGGTCGCTAGACCGAACACGATACCGGCACCGCCGAGCAAAAGAATCCAGCTTGGCATTGCGCTTTTGGCGGCTATGTCACCACCAGAGCTAACAACACTGACTACAGCTGCAAGAGGACCAACCGCATTGGCAACGTCATTTGAACCGTGAGCAAAGGCCATACTACAGGCAGTAAAGATCATCAGAACGGCAAATACTCTTTCGACATTTGCAAATCGGTTGCCAGCTTCAAGAGCTTCGTCTCGCTTGACCTTTGAGAGCAGAAAAGAACCCAGAATGGCCACAAAAATACCAAACATAATTGCCCAAACGATAGATTCTCCAAAGCTCATGCTGATGCCGATGTCTTTAAATACGTGTTTTAAACCTTTGAGTATTGTCACCATTGCCATTAAAAAGCCGACTAGAAACATATACATGGGGGCGTATTTCTTAGCCTTATCGAAAGGATCGTCTTGAATTAATATAAGATGTTGTACACTGCGAAAAATAGCAAACGCCATAGTCCCGGCAATAACTGGAGAGACCACCCAGCTAGCGACGATAGTGGAGACCTTACTCCAATTGACCGCGTCAGTTGAGACCCCTACCGCAGCAAATCCAACGATGGCGCCAACAATAGAATGGGTCGTTGATACCGGCCAGCCCATAAAGCTTGCAACCATTAACCAGGTGCCGGCCGCAAGGAGCGCTGAGAGCATCCCGAAGACGAGCAGATCAGGCGAGTCAGTGAAGACTTCGGCATCAACGATACCTTTACGAATGGTCGAAGTGACTTCGCCTCCAGCCAGATAGGCGCCGGCAAATTCAAACACCATAGCAATCAAAATAGCCTGCTTGATCGTTAGCGCTTTTGAACCAACTGAGGTGCCCATAGCGTTGGCAACATCGTTAGCGCCCACGCCCCAAGCCAT